>JBEBIT010000070.1:0-15342 GCA_040080215.1 Steroidobacteraceae bacterium | reverse complement strand
GCGCCGGATGGTTTTGGCGCATTGGTTATCTGCCGAACAAATGAAATCCGACTGACGCAGGCGACACGCCCGCGGGTCACCGGTTTGGCGCACCCGCCGTTGCGCCCTGCCCCCACGCGGCAGCCAGCCCGATGCCCGCGAGTTGCAAGACTCTTCCAGGCATTCTCATCAAGGAAATCTCCGATCAAATCGCTCAAGTTGGAAAAGCCGGTTGCGGTGTGCGCTGCAGCACCCACTCGCGCGTGATGCCCGAACACTGTTCAACGCAGTGCTGTATCCAGAAAGACTCGACAGCAGGTCCCCTCGCTCTCGATTCTCGCGCGGCGTGGGAGCGACCCCATTAAATCGTCCACGTCGGCTCTTGTATTGAGGCGATCACTTCAATCGCCGCAGCATACATTGGCGGGCGTGGCGATGAATGACAATTGGGCAAATGTGAAGTAAATGTGAAAGCGAACGATCGCACTTCGCTCTGGCACTCCGGCCCACTTGGGGTCCTGGTGTTACGCTAAGGAAGGGGCTGGACAGGCGCTCGAACTGTCCCCAAGCTTGGTGCGCACTCGGCACATCATTGCGGGGACCCTCTGCGGCATGCGGATTCAGGAACCCGTGCAAACAACAGCCGCGACGCAGCTGGCTTTGACGAGGGTGAGATGACAAGGGCAAATTCGCGAATCCGCCTTGGAATAACGTCCAAGCTGACACTGGCGATCGTCGCCGTCAGCGTCCTTGCGGTTATTGCCATGAGCGTCGGATCCCGCATTACCTTTACGCATGGCTTCATTGGCTACCTGAACGAAGCGGAAATGGCACGCGTCGATCTCCTGGTGCCGAAGTTGCGGCAGGGCTATCAGATCCACGGCAATTGGGATTACCTGCGTAACGATTCGCAGGCGTGGGCCAACGCGCTCGAATTGACCGACGCGTCGGGGGCCGACCTCGTGTTGCCCCCTAATTCGCAAGTTTCCCAATCGCCGACTGCCACGACGAGGATTGCACTACTCGATACGGAAGGTCGCTTGATCGCGGGCACTCCAAACATCAAGCGCGAATTTTCGGGGCGAGATGTCGTTGTGGATGGTCGTGTAGTCGGTTGGCTCGGAGCGGTGCCCGTCCAGATGGGCAGCAGGACGGCGGGTGCAGCTTATTCCCGCTTCCTCAAGCGCCACCTTTACACGACATGGCTGATTGCAATTGCTACGGTGATGCTTGTCGGCGCTCTTGCCTTCTGGATGGCGAGGCGACTGCTGAACGACCTTCAAGAGGTTACCCGTTCTGTGCAGCGTCTCGCCGATGGCGACTACTCGGTTCGGGCACCCACGGCTTCCCGAGACGAGATCGGTGTTCTGGCCGAGAACTGCAACTACCTTGCAGGCACGTTGCAGATGACCGAAGACATGCGGCGCCGGTTCATGGCTGATGTTTCCCATGAGCTGCGCACACCCCTCGCCGTGCTGCGCGGTGAACTGGAAGCGCTTGAAGATGGCGTCCGCGCGCCAACCGTCAGCTCGATTCACTCCCTCCAGGCGGAAGTCGCGACTCTCAGCAAGCTGGTCAACGACCTGCACAGCCTGTTCGTAGCAGACAACGGCGTGCAGGCATTTCGCATGGAGCGCACGGATATTCGAGAGCCCCTGAACCTGACTCTGGCGACTTTTCGCGAACGCCTGGCAGATCGAGGCGTCCGACTGGAGGCCACGCTCGATGCGAACGAGTCCCCCGTTTTCGCCGACTCTGACAGGCTTGGCCAGCTCTTCTCGAACATCCTCGAGAACGTCCTGCGTTACGCGTCAAGCGGCGGTTATCTTCGCGTCGAGTGCTCGCGGAAGGAGCGACATGCCCTGCTGACATTCGAGGACGCAGGCCCCGGCGTTCCCGAGGAACTGCTCCCGCGGATCTTCGAGCGCTTCTACCGCGTCGAAGGCTCTCGGAACCGTTCCGGCGGCGGCACCGGGTTGGGTCTTGCCATCTGTAAGAGCATTGTGCAGGCCCATGCGGGAACTATCGGAGCGCGACGATCAGTGCAGGGGGGACTATGCATACAAATCTCGCTACCAACCAGCGCCTAAGGACAGCCCGCTCCTTGTCCGAAGCGTTCCGCGTGCTCGTCGTGGAAGACGAGGTCAAGTTGGCCACCTTGCTGACGGAGTATCTGAAGGGCGCTGGATACGATGTGGAAATCTCCGCCGACGGCAACGATGCCATCGTCCGCTTCCGCCATCGTCCACACGACCTTGTCTTGCTTGACCTCATGTTGCCAGGCCGCAGCGGGCTGGAGGTGTGTCGCGAGCTTCGCGCCTGCTCGGATGTTCCGATCATCATGATCACGGCCCTGGTCGAGGAGGCGGACCGTCTGCTTGGTCTGGACCTCGGCGCTGATGACTATATCTGCAAGCCCTTCAGCCCTCGTGAAGTCGTGGCCCGCGCGCGCGCCATTCTCAGGCGGTCCAGCAAGGAGAGCATCCTCGCTCCCGTGCCCGGCTTGCGGATCGACGAAACACGGATGGCTATTGAGGTCCACGGCGTCCCTCTCGATTTCACGGCCATCGAGTTTCGCTTGCTGCGGACGCTCGCTTCAGTGCCGGGCAGGGTGTTTTCGCGTCAAAGACTTCTGAATGATCTGTACTCGGATCACCGCGTGGTGGCAGATCGCACGATCGACACGCATATCAGGAACCTGCGCCGCAAGCTTGAAGTTGCCCTTCCCGACCAGAAGCTTATTCAGTCGATTTATGGCGCAGGGTACAAGCTTGTTCCTTTATCGCCTTCAGAACGGCCAAGGGAGCTTTGACCTTCAGGTGCCAGCGATTCAGTGAACTGGCGGTGCGCCGGGGCTATGACCACTCGGTGCACCAAAGTCACCGGCAGAGCCGGCGGGGGAATCAATGCGGTTGCCACGGTCTTGCAGGCTTGTGTATTCGGGTTCGCCCTGGAGACAGGACTCGGTCCGTCGACCGCCCGGTCGAGTTCGCCATAGTCGCCAGAAACTTTAGTTTATAACTGTCGCCTTGACGGGGAAGCTTACAGAGGCAGGGAGAAACACTTGAGGGAGAACGTAGAGTGCGAGCAGGAACTAATGGTCTTGTGACCCGCACACTGAGTGCGCTCGCGACTTTCCCCGACGCCGACGCCCGTGATTGCGAGACCCGGCAATCTTCTGCGGCCTAACGCCGGAGCTGCAAACGTATGAAAGATAGACTGAGCATCCATAGCATCGGAAAGCGTCCCTCGGAGGAGTCAGAGGAACAACTTCGCGACCGAGTAGTGAACCGCCCCGGGTTTCCCGAAGACCGTTGATTGAGAGTCATCCCGCCAAGGACTGATTCTGTTGTAGCCGAATATGCCGAGGCCGTTCTGAGAATCTCGTTGGCTCGCTTGATCTCGCGGTTCTCCCGCTCCAGATCCTTCAACCGATCCCGCTCGACCGTGCTCAGGCCAGCTCGCTTGCCCTGGTCTTGCTCTGACACATGGTCGTAACGTTGTAGACGTTAGTGTTTGCCTTGATGAATTCGTAAGTCTGTCGGGCCTTTCTCGTGCTGCTCCTGGATGGCAAGACGTCGCCCCTAAGTTACCCACCGGCAGTATTGTCGCCTGTCTATCAATTCCTGGACACTCCGCCCGGTTCCCTTGGTTGCCAGCGCACTTAGGATTACCATCTGCCGGACATGTCTTCGTTTGTTTCGAGGAGGCTTCACATGACGACTCGATCAGTTTCTCGTCGCACGCTGCTCAAGCAGGGCACAGCGGCGGCCGTTGCCACTGGCGCGGCGCTCATGGGCAGCGGTTCGCCCGCCACGGCGCAGACCGCTGCGCAGCCGACGGGCGATCGGGGTCCCAACGTCGCTGGGCGCAAGTTCCGCGGTGTGGTGTCGACCGGATTCGGACCAGGCACGACCAAGCTGGTGGATCTCACGTTGCTGCCGATCAGCGGGCGTCAGGTGGTCATCAAGACCGAAGCGTCACAGTGTTGCTACACCATGTGCGCGCGCGTGCTCGGCACGCAGGATCCGCCCGATCCGCTCGGGCCGCAGGCTCCGGTGATCGTCAACGATCCCAACGAGCCCACCATACAAGGACACGGCGGCGTCGGGCGCGTGCTCGCCATCGGCCCCGAGGTCAAGCGCGTGGCGGTTGGCGATCGCGTCATCGTCCCGGTTACGGCGCAGTGCGGACAGTGCTATCAGTGCCTGCGCGGCCGCGCGGATCGATGCCAGTTCGGTGTCGGCGGAAAGACCGTGCCCATTGCCACGATGTCCAATGGCACGAAGGTGGTGCAGGCGGGAAACATCGGCGGCCTCGCCGACTACATGGTGGCGTTCGAGGAAGCGGTCGTCCCCGTCTTCACCAACGCGTCCTCAGAGGAGCTCGCCATGCTGCACTGCGTCTCCGGCACGGGCCTGGGGATGGTCATGACCCTCGCGCCCGTCGAGCCGGGATCGCATGTGGCGGTCTTTGGCATGGGTCCGGTTGGGCTGAGTGCCGTGCAGGGCGCCCGCATCATGGGCGCAGCGCAGGTCATTGCGGTCGACCCGATCAAAGTGCGCCGCGACCTCGCGCTCAAGCTCGGCGCGACCGCGGCGCTCGATCCGAATGTCGACAAGGGCTGGGACCTCGTCGCCAGGATCAAGAACCTGTGCAAGCCGACCGATCGCATCTATGCGGGCGGCAGCTACCAGGGCGCCAACCGTGCAGGCGTAGCGGCGAACATCGGACCTGACTTCGTCATCGAAGCCGTCGGGTATGACCGGTTCGTGCCGAAGGTCGAAGCGGGTCCGGACCCGACAGGAATGGAGCCGCTGGCACAGGTGTGGCAGACGACGCCGATGGGTGGCCATCTCTGTACCTGTGGCGTCGGCTTCCCCACGCAAGCCAAGGTGGCGTTCCCGGTCGGACAGTGGACCAACGGGAGCAAGACCCACCACTCCAGCCAGTTCGGCGGAACGAACTCCATGCGTGACATGCCGCGCTACATCCGGCTCATCGAGCAAGGACTGTTCGATGCCAAGTCGCTGATCACGGACAAGTACTCGCTCGACAACGTCATGGATGCGTACGACGCCGTCGCGTATCGCACGACGGTGACGGCGATGATCGTCATGGGGTAGGAGCCTCGTATCGCGTGAGCAGACCGGGGTCCCTGGCCTCGCCCGAAGCACTCGCGCCGATGGCGAATAAGGCAAAGCTGACACTAGAGGACGCGCCTTCCTCGACTTTGCGCTGCCGAGCTTGCGCAGGCGGATAAAAGGCCTCTAGCAAGCTACTGTGCGGCGCTGCGGTCTTGACGTTGCTTGACGCAAGAGGCCTTGCGGAATTGCAGGCGTTCAAGCAGAGTAGGGGCACAAAGGGGGCGATCCCAAATCACGGGCTCAACAGAGCCAAACGTGATCATTTTTCAGCCACGAATCCCTTTCGATGCGTGCCCGGGCGCGCAGCCCCGGTGTGCCGGTGGCGTGCACCGCCGGTTAGAAGCAGGCGCTCTTGAAGATGCGCCAACGGGGGCGAGGATCCTATGAGTCAAACCAATCGTGTCTTGGGCAAGCCGAACCGGCAGCTGGCACTGTGCGCTGGCCTGCTGCTGCCGGCATTGATGGCGTTGCCGGGGCCCGCCGCGGCACAACGCGACCTGTCAGGGGAATGGCGAGCGCTCTATCACGAAGACCGCGGTGAGCGGATGCCGGGCCCCGACGTTGCCGACTACCTCGGCGTCCCGATCAACGCGCAGGGGCGCGCCAAGGCCGACTCGTGGATGGCGTCGCTGCACGAGCTGCAGGAAAACCAGTGCCGGCCGCACCCGTCGGACTACGCATGGCGCGGTCCGTTCAACATGCGCATCTGGAATGAGTACGACCGCTACACCCAGAGCCTGGTTGCGGTCCATACGCATGGGCAATGGCAGCAGCCTGAGCAGACGATCTGGATGGATGGTCGGCCGCATCCCCCAGCCGAGGCCACCCACACCTGGCAAGGCTTCTCCACCGGTCAATGGGTAGGCGACAAGCTGCACATCGTCACCGATCACCTCACCGAGGGCTGGATTCGCCGCAACGGCCTGAATCGCAGCGACTACACAACGGTCAGCACGCACATCATGCGCCACGGGGACTACGTGACGGTCGTGGTCATCGACTACGACCCCGTGTACCTGACTGAACCGTTCATCAGGTCCACCGACTTCGCGCTTGATCCACTGCAACGCATCCTGTCGTACCCCTGCGAGTCGCAGGTGGAGACAGACCACAAGCCAGGCACCGTGCCTCACTATCTGCCGGGCACCAATCCTTTCCTGAATGAGTGGGCCGAGGCGAAGGGCATCCCGCCAGAGGCCACTCGCGGCGGGCCCGAGACGATGTACCCGGAGTACATCAAGGCCATGGAGAAGATGCAGAAGCTGCCGCGTTCCGGGCGCCGGCCGGACGCGCAATAGTGGGCACCGCAACAATGAACATGAAGAGCGGTAACACAATGCAACCATCTTGCAAGAGAACAGGCGCCGGCCTGCGAACGCTGATCGCAGCGGCCGCTGTGCTGGGCGCGACCCAGATGAGCAACGCGCAGGCGATGGAAAGCGCCGGCACAAGCCTTTACCCGGGCACGCAGACACCGCAGCAGCAGAATGACTTTCTGCTGCGGGGTGATGGCACTGTGCATGTCTGGCAGGTGCGCCAGGGTGGGCCCACCGCAGCCAGTGTCTACGTACTGGTCGGCGCAGGCGCCAACATCACCGTGCATATCGGCACCAACGGGATGCTGCTGGTCAATAGCGGCAAGGAAGCCATGAGCGATCAGGTGCTCGCGGCCTTGAAGTCGATCACCACCGCACCGCTGCGCACCATCGTTGCGACCGACGCGAGTCCGGAGGTGACGGGCGGCAACATCAAGCTCGGCGCAACCGGGCAGTCCGTGACGGGAGGCGACGTCACGAACCTCATCGGCGCAAGCTCAGGGATCACCGCGATCCTGGCAACTGAAGCAGTGATGGATCGGATGAGTGCTCGCGGCAGCCGCGACGCGACGCCGGACGGCGCCTGGCCGTCGTCCACGTATACAAACAGCACGAAAGACCTCTGGTTCAACGGGGAATCCATCCGGCTCTATCACCCACCGGCCGCGCATACCGATGGCGACAGCATGGTGTACTTCCGGTATTCGGATGTGGTGAGCGTGGGCGACACCTATTCGTCAGCCCGTTACCCCAGCTTCGATCTCGAAAGGGGGGGAAGCTTTCAGGGCGTCATCGACGCGTTGAATCACCTCATCTACGACGTGATGATCCCGGGCCCGCAGAATGATGGCGGCACCGTCGTCATTCCGAACTACGGACGCGTCGGCGGCTATTCGGATGTCGTGTTCTACCAGGAGATGCTGATCATCATCCGTGACCGCATCCAGCACATGATCGATCAGAAGAAGTCGCTGCAGCAGGTGCTGGCGGCCAATCCGACCCTGGAATTCGATCCCCGCTTCGGCGCGACCACAGGCAACTGGACCACCACCGACTTCGTGACCGCCGCGTACAAGAGCTTGAGCAAGAAGGCCCCGGCCCGCGGCCGCAAAGGGAGCACCCCATGATCACCCGTGCCAACCGACGCACCCCTGCGCGACTCACGGTGACGTTGCTCGCGGCACTCGCGACGACTGCAGTCAATTCCGTTCATGCCGCGGACGCAACGCCGCCGGACGCAAAGACAGCGGCGCCAATCGACCTGACGGGCTACTGGGTGTCGCTCGTGACCGAGGACTGGCGCTTCCGGATGATCGTCGCGGATGCAGGCGACACCGACAGCATTCCTCTCAATCCGGCAGGCGTAGCAGCTGCGAAAGCATGGAATGTCGCGAAGGACAAGGCAGACCCGGAAGCGGCTTGCAAAGCCTTTGGCGCGCCGGGGTTACTGCGCATTCCGGGACGCGTGCATATCAGCTGGCAAGACGGCTCGACGCTCAAGCTGCAAACGGATTCCGGCACGCAGGAACGGGTGTTCCATTTCGGTGGCACCGCTCCCGCCAACAGCGCTCCCTCGTGGCAGGGCTATTCGACGGCAATGTGGGATGGCCTGAAGCCGCCCGTCAGGAATGCGCCGCCGCCCAAGGTCAAGGAAGGCTTCCTGAAAGTGGTCACCACCGGCTTGCGCCCTGGTTACCTGCGTACGAACGGCGCGCCTTACAGCGCCAACACACAGCTGCTCGAATACTTCGACACGGTCACCGAGGCGACCGGCGCGGTGTACCTCGTCGTCACCAACGTCGTGCAGGACCCCGACAACCTGACCGAGCCGTTCGTGACGAGCGCCCACTTCCTGAAGATCCCTGACGACAAAGGATGGGATCCCACGCCGTGTCGGGCGGGGGTGCCGCGATAGGCGATCGGCAGCGGGATCAGTTGTTCACTGCCCGTAAGCTGGAACTGCTGGGGCAGCACGCCGGAGATCTTCCAGGTTCCGGTGGACTTGCTCATCAGCATGAACTCGGAGCCCTCGTTCAGAAGGGTCCCATCCTTCTTCAGCCGCTGCCAATGGACGTTGGCCATGGACAGCACCGGCGTCATCGGAGTCAGGCGAATTTCGGTTGCCTTGCTGGCGGAGTAGTCGACCGCATCGAGCGGATTGCGGATCCCCTGCTAGCGCACGAGGACCTCTTCGAACGTGGCGATGATGACCGGCTCGCGGCCATAGCTAACGAACGGCGACTGGAAATGCTTGTCGAAAGCACCATAGTCCTTCGCGGTGAACGCAGCGAAGTAACTATGGATGATGGCCGGGATCGCGGCGCGATCGGAGCCCGTGAAAAACGGGGCCGGCGACTGCGCATTTGCGAGCCACGAAGCCAGGATGGACGCGGCGATCAGTAATCCGCTTCGAAGGATCTTCACCTGATTCGCCTCCATTCAAGGAGGCCCGTACCGGGCAAGGTTCGCTAGTGCATCACTTGCCCGCGTCAGCCTTCAACTCGAGGTAAGCCGCCTCGATGAACTTCTCCGCGTTCCAGGTTGAGCCCGGGATGGGATGATCGTAAATGCCATCGTAATCCAGCGTCGGCTTGGCGTTCTTGACCTGCTGCAGGGTCATGCCGTCCTTGACCATCTTCTGGATGCGGTCGTGGACGATAGTCACCATGTCGCGGTACTCGACCACATCCATCTCGTTGCAGATCCTGCCGCGTGCGGGAATGATCCGGGTGCCGCCCTCCTGGTTGATGAGCGGCACGGCGATGTCGATCAGCATGTTCAATCCCTCCATCACGCCCTTCAGGCTGCCTCCCTTCTTGGGATCAATGACGGGATAGGACACCGTACTGAAGAGTTCGCCCGTGCTGATCACATCGGATTTCCTGAACAGCACGATGACATCGCCCGTCGACGTGGCATTCGGCACGTGGATCATCTCGATGGGTTCGTTGTTGTAGGCGAACAGCTGGCGCTCGGTGAAGAAGGTCCGGTTGGGCACCAACGCCCGATCGGTGGGCGGCACCCCTGGCGTCACCCGCCCCATCTCCGTTGCCGCGTTCTCGTGCGAGCGGATCACCGCGCCCTCTCCACGCATGATGAATGCCTTTTGCTGCGGCAGGCTGCCGCCCGTGGAACCGTCGGGCAACAGGTTCTTCGCCGGCTCGTCGACCGCGAGCGCGGCATTGCCGCCGATGTGCGCGAGGTTCGAGCTGGTGTTGATGATGTGGTTGATCTTTTCCTTCGAGAGCTTCTGCAGCTCCTTGAGGACGGCATCGTTCTTCGTTCCGTCGCCTGAATCGACCAGCAACAGGCCATCCTCTCCGACCTGCACGGTGATCAGCGCGCCGGCCCCGGCCAGGACGTAAACGTTGCCTTGCACGTGCATGGCTTCCAGGCCCTGCGGGGTCGCAACGGGATTCGGTGCCTTTGGCTTCGGAGGAACCGGGCTCGTGCTGGTGGCGGGCGAACTCGCGTACTCCGGGTACATCGTCTTCGCGCCGCCGAACGTCGCCTCGAGCGGGATGCCGAACCGCTTGCCGAACTCGTCATGCACCGTGCCGAGCGGCCAGCTCGGAATGCGTCCACGCTCCATGACGCCGAACTCCTCTGCGGGTTCGGCGCGGGTACGTGCTGCAATCCTGATGGTAGGCGCCCACTTCCAGTTGGCCGAGCGGACCAGAGGCTCATCGAGATAAATCGGATCATTCACGATGAAGAGCGCCATAAGCTGGTCCCCATGACGGACGAAGTGCTCTTCCAGCGTTGCATAGGGACTGCTCGGCACGCCGTTCCGCTGGATGAATCCCATCTTGATGTGCGTGGTATTCACGATCAGCACGTTGCCTTCCCAATGACCGGTCGAGAATCCTGTCCACGTATGCTCGGCGAGGTCTGAAGGGTGCGGACGGCCGTCCATCCAGATCATTCTTTCATCCGCGCGCTGGTAGAGCCCGGAGATCCGGTACGCCTTCAGGATCTGCGTTTCCGGGTCGATGAGCTCCTCGATGCGGAAATCGGGCCGTGGGCCATTCATCGCGTACGTGACGGGATGCGGAGTGGTCTGTCGTTCGGGAACCGACAGGATCGTCGCATCCCACGCCTCTGCCTTCTGCCTGGCGGCGGCGTTGATCGGCAATCCGGTGTAGTCGCCGAGGTCCGGTCCGTCGCCGCGGACCAGGCGCTCCTCATGGCGAAACGACCGCCAGTGTCCGGCGATGTCCACGGAGGCAAACGATGCAGACGCAAACAGCAGCGACACCAGCACACCGAAGGCCTTCATCGCGCGTTCCCCACAGCCCGGCACAGATATGAAATGCTTCATGGCTTGCTCACTTCTTCAAGCCGGGCTTGCCGCGCAGGCAAGGCTCGGGTTTCCACGAGGACGGGCGCGGATCCTTCATCAGATGCGTGCTGGTCGTGAACGGTTCGTACAGATACTGCGGATCGTCGACGAGGGTCGTGACCACCAGCCAGTCTTCGCCGGTGCCGGCCTTGAAGCGGTCATAGTATTCGGTGACCACGGCCTTGTCGCTGAACGGCACGCCGTTCTTGCGCAGGTAGCCTGCGAGCAAGTTTGATGTCTGGACCTCGAGCGTGCCGAACGTCTTCTTGCCGACGGGTTCGCCTTCCTGCACCCACTTCGCGAAGGAATAGCCTTGGCGCGATGGGGCGGCCTGCTGCTCGGCGGACTTCTTGAAGTTCAGCTTCCTCACCTGCATGCCGGCGTCGGTCTCGATCTTGAGGACGTCATCCGACTCCCATGAAATACGGAAGCGGCTCGGCATGCGCATGATCGCGGCCGCGCCGTAGGCCATGCAGGCATCGGTATCCGTCGCATCGGGATTCCAGGTGTCGGCAACTTGCCGCCCGATGCCGTTCAAGGGCATGGACTCATAGTCGCCCTTGGGCGCGGTTATCATGTACGAGCGCCAGTCTTCGGTGACGACCGCAACCCACTGCCCTTCCAGATCGAGCAGCGCGGCCTGTTTACCGGTGGCAGGTGCAGGTGGCACCTGACCGGGGCGCGGCAGCCGGCAGCCGACGTCACCCTGCGCGCAGGGGGCTTGTGCGGTGGCTTCGTCCACCGGAAGAAATGGCAACAACCCCAGGACCAGCAGCGAGGCTGCAAGTCTCGTAGACACAAGGTCGCTGCCGGTGCGTGTAGCACTTCCCGTCATTTGCCTGATCCCCCCCGTATCGAAGCGCGTAATGATTGGTGTATTGCGCTGCGGCAACATTGTCATGCGGTTGCCGATACAGGTCGAAGGTAACCCGTTCTCTAGTACCCCGTCTAGCTCTCTCGATCATCTTTCGGTGCCGGCATCAGAGGTTCCCCAACCGGTTGTCGTCAATAGCGACGCGACAACACCGGGCAACCGACATGGGGTATGTCCCTGGCCTGCTCCTCGACGCAGCGCTCACGCGCGCGCTTTACCCCGGCCTTGATGTACTCGATGACCTCAGCCTGCTTCATCGGCGGCTCATGGACGGGCAGTAACGTATCCACGCCGAGTTTGTAGTACTCGAGCACGTCCATGTAATTGTCGGCCCAGTACTGATACTCCTGCGCCGCCGTGGCCATGTCGGCCTCGGCCATCACCCGCGCGGCCGGCGCGTAGGCAAACAACCCATCGGCCATGTGCGAATTGGTGCGCGACCAGTAGACATCCACGGTCATCAGCTTGTCGGCCAGCCGCAGGTGTTCATCGACCGGCAGGAACTTGAACGGCTGCGGATTCCGCGACAGGGCATCCGGGTAGTCGGGCGACGGGTGCGTGACCATGTCGCGGATCACGCCCTCATTGCCGCGGCGGGAAATGATGGTGAGTCCATTCGCGACCGCCACCCGGATACCCTCGACATGGTCGGGATGGGCGTGCGAGGTGATCAGCTGCGTTGGCAGCTTGCCGGGCACCAGCGTCTTCGCCTTGTCGATGATGGCCTGGGCCATGGCCTTGCTGTTGATCTCGAACAGCGTCAGGTGATCGTCAAATTCAAACACCACTGTGCCCTGGGTTTTGGCCTTCAGGTACCAGATACCCTTTGCGATCAGCGTTGCCGCGACAGGCGGCAGGACCTCTGCAGGCTCTGGCGCTGCGCGCACTGCCTGCGGTGCGGCCAGGTCGGGAATCGTGGTATCGACTTCATAGCCATCGAGGTACACCTTGAAATAGTCGATGTCGCGCGTATAGGACGTATAAACGGCCTTATGTCCATTGGCAACACGTTGCAGGCAGGATGAAACATCGCAGCCTTGCCCGATGAAGGGCCTTCGAGCGACTGCCACCCCCGTTTTCCGCTACGATCCGGCCCGTGGACCTCGCCGAAACCCCTCTCTCCCGAAGTCGACGCAACACTGCCCTCCCCGCCTCCGCCTTGACCAGCGGACAGGGACATGATCATCAAGATCACAGCAGCTGGGTCTGTACCGGCGGTGCTCTCGGCCCGCACGGCAGTTCGAGTCGGTATTGCTCTGGAGCCGTCCGCTCCAGATGCGAGAGGATGCGCGCAATGACGGCTGGCTCCTCGATGCTGGCAAGGATGCGCAGCTTCCCGCCGCAGCGGGCGCAGGTCTCGATCTCGATGCCGAACACCCGCTTGAGCCGCCGCGCCCAGCTCATCGCCAGGTGCCGCGGCGTCGCAGGCTTGTCCTGCTCGACGCTCGACGCGCTGCTGAACGGCTTCTCCGTTGCCCTCACGCTGCACAACCTGGGATGGGCGCTTCTCGGAGTGACGCTCGGCACAGCCGTCGGTGTACTGCCGGGCATCGGGCCTGCACTCACTGTGTCGCTGCTGCTGCCGGTGACCTTCGGCCTGAATCCGACCAGCGCCTTCATCATGTTCGCGGGCATCTACTACGGCGGCATGTACGGTGGGTCAACGGCATCGATCCTGCTCAATACGCCGGGCGAGAGCGCGTCGATCATCACGGCGCTGGAGGGCAACCTCATGGCTCGAAACGGCCGTGCGGGGCCAGCGCTTGCAACAGCCGCGATCGGTTCGTTCGTGGCGGGTACGCTGGCCACTATCCTGCTGACTTTCCTGGCGCCGCTCGTTGCCGATCTCGGCCTGCGCTTCGGGCCGGCTGACTACTTCGCGCTGATGGTGCTGTCATTCACCACGGTCTCTGCGGTACTAGGCCGCTCGCTGGCATGGGGCCTCGCCAGCCTGCTGTTCGGCATGGCGCTTGGCCTCGTGGGCATCGACGTCATCGTCGTCGTGATCGGCCTGTTCGCGGTGGGTGAAACGCTCCATGTCGCCGCACGACCTGCGGATCCGCAATCGGTGGCTCCGGTGCGTGGCTCGCTATGGATGTCGAAGAGCGACTGGGCCCGTTCGTGGAAGCCATGGCTGCGCGGGACGGCGCTTGGCTTTCCATTCGGTGCGATGCCGGCGGGCGGTGGCGAGATTCCCACATTCCTGTCATACGCGATCGAAAAGCGACTGACTGTCAAACCGGAGGAGTTCGGCAAGGGAGCGATAGAAGGGGTTGCGGGTCCCGAAGCCGCCAACAATGCCGCAGCCGCAGGTGTCCTGGTCCCGCTTCTCACGCTTGGGTTGCCGACATCGGCTACGGCGGCAGTGATGCTCGCGGCGTTCCAGCAATATGGCCTGCAGCCCGGCCCCTTGCTGTTCGAAAACTCCGGTGAGCTGGTCTGGGGCCTGATCGCCAGCCTCTACATCGGCAACGTGATGTTGCTGGCGCTCAATCTGCCCATGGTGGGGCTCTGGGTCAGGATGTTGTCGATTCCGCGTCCGTATCTCTACGCCGGCATCCTCACCTTCGCGACGCTCGGCACCTACAGCCTGAACAACTCGGTCGCGGATCTCGTGACGCTCTATCTCGTCGGCATCGTCGGATTCCTGATGAGACAATTCGACATCCCGGTAGCGCCGGCCGTGATCGGCCTGATTCTCGGTCCCATGGCCGAACAACAGATGCGCAGGGCGCTGTCGATCAGCCAGGGACATTTCTCGATCTTTGTCACCGAACCGATCTCGGCCACGCTGTTTGCAGTTGCAGTGCTGGTCCTGGTCGGTCCTCTAGTCTGGCGGCGACTGCAACCGCGGGCGGGTCGCACCAGCGCCAGATAGACTCCTTAGGGCTTCCTGACGACGATATCCACCGACTCCGTGTTCGGATCGAAGAGGACATCCGCCTCGCCGCGTTCGAGTTGGCGCATCACATGGGCCACTTTCTGGTCGAGCGTGTAGTCCCGCTCACCGTACTCCGTGCCCTCGCGAAGCACGAATGCTTCAACCACGCGGCGCAAAGTGTCCGGCGACAGTTCCGCAAGAGGCACGACGACAGGAGGCTGTGCCTCGGCCGATTCTTCAGGGTACAGCGACCACTCAGGCACGAGAGACCCTCCGGGCAACCTGCAAGCAGCCAGTGCGACGCTGCTTACTTGCCGAAGCGTTCAGTACGAATCACGCCTGCCGGCACTCCACACTGGATCAGGCATCGCGAAGCCGTTTCTACAAAAGCAGTCCCGCCGCATACAAACACGTTCGCAGGAGGCACTGTCACTCTGGCCAGCACGTCCGACATCATCTCCACATCGATACGTCGCGACAACACATTGCCCGGCGGCGTCGGTTCCCGCGTCAGCGTAAGGGTGACGCCCAGTCCATCCGCCGCGAGTGCCAGCAACTCATCCCGGAAGAGCAGCTCTTCCCACGTCCGGGCAGAGTACAGCACGGCAGCGCGAACCGTTGAGCGTCGGGCTGCCCAGTGCCGGATCATGCTCATCAGGGGCGCGATGCCGGATCCACCCGCAACGAGCAACAGCGGTCCGCCATCTTCCACGGACCAGACGAAGTGACCGCCGACCGGGCCGCGGATCTCCACTTCATCCCCCACCTTTGCAATATCGTGGAAGTAAGGCGAGACCTCACCC
>JBEBIT010000069.1:0-15696 GCA_040080215.1 Steroidobacteraceae bacterium | reverse complement strand
ACCTGCACCCGCTGCGGCGGCAAGCTGGGCATCCTTGCCAGTATCGAAGAACCCGCTGTCATTGCGCGCATCCTCTCGCATCTGGAGCGTACGGCTCCAAGGCAATACCGACTCGAACTGCCGCTCGGGCCACGTGGGCAGGCTTTTAAACCGCAACATCGACCTTGCAACCTGTATCCTATCAGGATACAACACATCGTGATCAAGTCATTCCGTCATAATGGGCTTGAACGCTTCTACCGCACAGGCTCAAAGGCTGGCATTCAGCCCAAGCACGACAAGAAGCTGCGCTCACAACTGACCGCCCTGGATGCTGCGACACAACCGCAGGACCTCGCGGCGGTCCCGAGCTGGCGCCTGCATGAGCTGAAGGGCAATCAGGCTGGCCGCTGGTCAATCACGGTCAACGGCAACTGGCGACTGACTTTCATCTTCGAGGGCACAGACGCTGTGCTGCTCGACTACGAGGACTATCACTAGGAGAGGCGACATGAGTCAGATGCACAACCCCTGCCACCCCGGTGAGGTGCTCAAGGAAGCCTTGAGCGATATCAGCGTGACCGATGCTGCCAAGCGCTTGGGCGTAGGCCGCGTGGCGCTCTCGCGCCTGCTGAATGGCGCTACCGGCATCAGCCCGGAGATGGCTGTGCGCCTGTCCAAGGCGCTCGGCACGTCACCGGAGTTCTGGTACGGCATGCAGGTCAACTATGACCTGTGGCAGGCCAAGAAGAAGTTCCGCGGCAAGGTGAGGCTCATCATTCAGCGCGAAAGTGCTGCGGTCTGATGGGCGGGGCTAACGCGGTACTTGAAGCCGTCAGTTCGTAGTGCAAACCGCGGTGCCGGAGATTCGGAGATCTGAAGCGACTGCTCACCTTGATTGCTCCGTGCGCTACTGAGTGACCCATGCCTGCCTGAGCAACTACAAATCGACGAATCGGCGCCGTTGGTGCCTCTGTGCAATCGTGCCAGCCCCAGCCTCTATGACGAAGCGTTACGGTTGCTCACCCGCCGCGGATTCGAAGTGCCATCGGAGTACCTCGACCGCGACTGGACCGAGCAGTACGTGCCCAGCAAGCAGGTGGCCGCCGCGTGGCTTGCGGTCTATCACAGCGTCGACGATCACTGGGACCTGTATGACCTGGCCGAACGGCTGCTCGACCTCGACCACAAGTTCCGGCTGTGGCGCTACAGTCACATGAAGACGGTGGAGCGGATCATCGGCTACAAGCGGGGCACCGGTGGCACCGGCGGTGTCTCGTATCTCACGAAGCTGCTCGAGCTGCAGTTCTTCCCGGAGTTCTGGTCGATCCGGACGGCGATGTAAAGCCCGTCAGGCCGTGGCGGCGCGGGCGCGACGTTGCCTGGCCTTCCAGACTCGCCACCCGAGCAGCAGCGCGAAAATTCCGGCATACATGAGCGGCTCGCGCACATCTGCCTTGACCAGCCAGTAGAAATGCCAGACGCCGAGAATGGCGATCGGGTAGACGAGCCGATGCAGTTTCTTCCAGCGGCGACCGAGCCTGCGCATCATGCCGTTGGTGGAGGTCACCGCGAGTGGGATCAGCATCAGGAACGCAGCGAAGCCGATCGTGATGAAGGGTCGCTTGAGCACGTCCTCCACGACGCCTGCCAGGTTGAACTCGCGGTCGAGCGCAAACCAGACCATGAAGTGCATCAGCGTGTAGAAGAACGCGTACAGCCCGATCATGCGCCGGAAGCTGAGTAGCCAGGGTTTGCCGGCCACATCGCGCAGCGGGGTCACGAGCAGCGTCAGCCCCAGAAACCGGAGCGCCCACAAGCCGAAGGAGTGCAGGATGTCCTCGACAGGATTGACGCCGAGCGACTGCCCCGCGATGCCAAAGGCACCTGCCGCGGTTAGCAGGAAGGGGACGAGGCAGAAGACGAACAGGATCGGCTTGTAGATCCGATCGATTTGCTGCTGCCGGGTCACGAAGCGGACGTGGTCAGTAGTTCTTGCGCAGGTCCATGCCGGCGTACAGGCTCGCCACCTGGTCGGCATAGCCGTTGAACATCAGCGTCGGCTGCCGGGCGGCAAACAGGCCATTGCCGATTACCTGCTCGCGAGCCTGGCTCC
Organism: Steroidobacteraceae bacterium; assembly: GCA_040080215.1. Lineage (GTDB taxonomy): Bacteria > Pseudomonadota > Gammaproteobacteria > Steroidobacterales > Steroidobacteraceae > CAIUGU01. The sequence goes on along the minus strand of JBEBIT010000069.1, from coordinate 13,601 downwards.
AGCGCGGGTGATCGACTTCCGGGTTCACGTTCGCATAGAACCCGTATTCGCGTGCGGCGGAGCGGTTCCACGAGGTCGTCGGCTGCTTCTCGGTGAAGCGGATCTCGACGATCGACTTGATGCCCTTGAATCCGTACTTCCACGGCGTGACGAGGCGGATCGGTGCGCCGTTCTGGTTCGGCAGCGTCTTGCCGAAGACGCCGACGGCCATGATCGCGAGCGGGTTCATGGCTTCGTCGATGCGCAGCCCTTCGACATACGGCCACTCGAGCACCGGGTAGCGCAGGCCGGGCATTTCGCTCGGGCGGTTGACCGTCGTGAAAGCGACGTACTTGGCCTTCGACGTCGGCTTGAAACGCTTCAGCAGGTCGCCCAAAGGGAAGCCGACCCACGGAATGACCATCGACCAGGCCTCCACGCAGCGCATGCGGTAGATGCGCTCTTCGAGGGCGTGGGGCTTCACGATGTCCTCGTAGCTGAAGTCGCCGGTGACTTCCGCTTCGCCCGAGACCTTGATCTTCCAGGGCTGTGGCTTGAACTTGCCCGAGTTCTGCGCGGGGTCCGACTTGTCCGTGCCGAACTCGTAGTAGTTGTTGTACGAAGTGACTTCCTCATAGCGGTTGGGCTTGAGGTCGGCGCCGAACGCCTTGTTCTTCGTGTACTTGAGGTCTGCCTGCGCAGACTCTGCGGCTTCGGTGGAGAGGACGGTGCCGATCAGTCCGGCGGCCACGGCTGCCTTGAGGAAGGTGCGGCGATTCTCGTAGACCGATTCGGAGAGGATGTCCGAAGGCTTGACGCCGCCAAGGTACTCGGGTCGTTTGATCAACATGACAGCCTCGCACTCGATCGGTAAGGGAGAACCGCAATTCCAGCCTGCGGAGCATAGCCGACTTCGGGCCAGTCCATGCCTGCCCTCATTATGATCGCATCCGGCCCCGTTAGTTCGTAACGGGGCCGGTCGCGGTCAGGCTGCCTTGCCGCCCGCGGCGAGCTGGCGCAGCACGTACTGCAGGATGCCGCCGTGGCGGAAGTAATCCCGCTCCTTCGGCGTGTCGATGCGGACGCGGGCCTCGAAGCGGATCTCGGCGCCGTTTGCGGGCTTGGCCACGACCGTCACCACCTTCGCGGCACCGCCGTTCAGGCCGATGATCTCGAAGGTCTCGTGACCCGTGAGGCCGATCGACTGGGCGTTCTGGCCGTCCTTGAACTGCAGGGGCAGCACGCCCATGCCGATCAGGTTGGAGCGGTGGATGCGCTCGAAGCTTTCGGCAATGGCAGCCTTGACGCCGAGCAGCATCGTGCCCTTGGCCGCCCAGTCGCGCGACGAACCCGTGCCGTATTCCTTGCCGGCGATGACGATCAGCGGCGTGCCTTCCTGCTGGTAGCGCATGGACACGTCGAAGATGCTGCCCTGTTCGCCGCTTGGAATGTGCAGCGACAGGCCGCCTTCGGTACCGGGCAACAGCAGGTTGCGCAACCGGATGTTGGCAAACGTGCCGCGCATCATCACCTCGTGGTTGCCGCGGCGGGCGCCGTACGAGTTGAAGTCCGCAGGCTTCACGCCGAGCGACATCAGGTACTTGGCAGCCGGACCCGTCTTCGCGATGTCGCCGGCCGGCGAGATGTGGTCGGTCGTGACCGAGTCGCCGAGCAGGGCCAGCGCGCGGGCGCCGCGAATGTCCGTCACTGCGTTCGGCTGCATGGTCATGCCGTCGAAGTAGGGCGGGTTCTTGACGTAGGTCGAATCCTTGTCCCACGTGTAGATCTTGCCGGTCGGGATCTTGACCGAGTTCCAGTTCGCATCGCCCGAGTACACGCTCGAGTAGCTCTTCTTGAACATGTCGGACGTGACGGACGACATCAGCGCAGCCTGCAATTCCGCCGGGCTCGGCCAGATGTCGGCAAGGAGCACGGGCTTGCCGTCGCTGCCAGTGCCGAGCGGCTCGGTCGTGAGGTCGAGGTCCAGCGTGCCCGCGATGGCGTATGCGACGACGAGCGGCGGTGAGGCGAGGAAGTTCATCTTCACTTCCGGATGCACGCGGCCTTCGAAGTTGCGGTTGCCGGACAGCACGGAGCAGCCGACGACGTCACCGGCCTTCACGGCCTCCGAAATCTCGGGCTTCAAGGGGCCCGAGTTGCCGATGCAGGTCGTGCAACCGAAGCCCACGGTGTAGAAACCCATCGCATCGAGGTCGTCGAGCAGGCCGGCCTTGGTGAGGTAGTCAGTGACGACGCGCGAGCCGGGTGCCAGGCTGGTTTTGACCCACGGCTTCGACTTGAGGCCGCGACGCCGGGCATTGCGGGCCACGAGGCCGGCGGCGATCAGCACGCTCGGGTTCGACGTGTTCGTGCAGCTCGTGATGGCGGCGATCAGAACGGCGCCGTCCTTCACTTCCTCGGCCTTGCCGTCGAGCACGGCGGTACCGGCGCCCGTGGCGCTCGGGTTCTTCTTGCTGCGCTCCTCGGCGGCTTTCTTCATGGCATCGCGGAACACCTGCTTGGCAACGCGCAACGGCACGCGGTCCTGCGGGCGCTTCGGGCCGGCCAGCGACGATTCCACCGTGCCCATGTCGAGTTCGAGGATGTCGGTGTAATCGGCCTGACGCATGCCGTTGTCACGCCAGAGGCCCTGGTGCTTCGCGTAGTCCTCGACCAGCTTGATCTGCGCCGCGTCGCGGCCAGTGAGTTCGAGGTACTTCAGCGTCTCGCCGTCGATGGGGAAGATGCCGCAGGTGCTGCCGAACTCGGGCGCCATGTTGGCGAGCGTCGCGCGGTCCGCCAGTGGCAGGTTCGCGAGGCCGTCGCCGAAGAATTCGACGAACTTGTCGACGACACCCTTCTTGCGGAGCATCTCGGTGACGGTGAGCACGAGGTCGGTCGCGGTGGTGCCGGGCGTCATCGTGCCCGTGAGCTTGAAGCCGATGACGTGCGGGATGAGCATGGTGACGGGCTGGCCGAGCATGGCCGCCTCCGCCTCGATGCCGCCGACGCCCCAGCCGAGCACGCCAAGGCCGTTGACCATGGTCGTGTGCGAGTCGGTGCCGACAACGGTGTCGGGATACGCGTGATGAACGCCGTCGCGCTCGACGTCGAACACGACGCGGGCGAGGTGCTCGATGTTGACCTGGTGCACGATGCCGGTGTTGGGCGGCACCACCTTGAAGTTGCGGAAGGCCGTCTGGCCCCAGCGCAGGAACGCATAGCGCTCCATGTTGCGGCTGAACTCGATCTCGGTGTTCTGCGCGAGTGACTGGGCCGTGCCGTAGTTGTCTACCTGCACCGAGTGGTCGATGACCAGTTCGGCGGGGGACAGCGGGTTGATCTCATCGGCGTTGCCGCCGAGCTTCGTCATGGCCTCGCGCATCGCGGCGAGGTCGACCACCACCGGCACGCCGGTGAAGTCCTGCATGATCACGCGGCTCGGGGTGAACGAAATCTCGTGGGAGGGGGCTGCCTTCGGGTCCCACTTCAGCAGGGCCTCGACGTCGGCACGGGTGACGTTCACGCCGTCCTCGTAGCGCAGCAGGTTCTCGAGCAGGATCTTGAGAGAGTACGGCAGGCGGCCGAGGTCGTAGTCCTTGAGTGCGGCGAGGCTGAAAACTTCGTAATTCTTGCCGCCGCTCTTGAGAGTCGTGCGCGCCTTGAACGTATCCTTCATGCGTCCTCCAAACTTTAGAAGCAAAAAAAGCGGCGGAATTATACCGGTAACCGGCGGGGCGGTTAAGGTAAAAACGGGACGGAGGGGGCAGTTTTCGTCAGGCGCTGTGGGCCATGGGCTCGGCGGGCCTCGTGCTGTCAATGACGCCACCCCCCAAGCAGGTATCGCCCGAATACAGGACTACGTACTGTCCGGGGGTGACGGCGCGCTGCGGCATGTCAAAGGTCACCGCACAGGTGTCAGTTCCGGTCATCTCGACCACGGCGCCCTGGTCCGGTTGCCGGTAACGGGTCTTGGCCTGTGACCTGAAGCGGGCAGCTGGCGGATGGCCCCCGATCCAGCTCATCTCGGCTGCCGCGAGGCTCTGGCTGAGCAATGCCGGGTGGTCGCGACCCTGCGTGACGACCAGGACGTTCCGCTTGAGGTCCTTTGCCGCGACATACCAGGGGTCGGTGGTGGCGCCTCGCTGGCCGCCGATCAGCAGGCCCTGCCTTTGCCCGAGCGTGTAGAACATCAGGCCGCGGTGCGTGCCGAGCCGCTTGCCGTCCACCGTCTCGATGTCGCCAGGCTGGCCGGGCAGGTAGCCCGCGAGGAACTCGGCGAAAGGTCGCTCGCCGATGAAGCAGATGCCCGTGCTGTCCTTCTTGTCGTGGACGGGCAAGGCCAGCGACTGGGCAATCCGCCTGACTTCATCCTTGTTGAGGTCGCCGACCGGGAACAGCGTCTTCGCAAGCGCGCTTGCCGGCACCGCATGCAGGAAGTAGCTCTGGTCCTTGGCCAGGTCGAGGCTCTTCAGGAGCCTTGGGCCGTGCTCGTCGTGGGCGACGCGCGCGTAGTGGCCGGTCGCGACGCAGTCCGCGCCGAGGCGCATCGCATGCTCGAAGCAGGCGCCGAACTTGATCTCGCGATTGCAGAGCACGTCGGGGTTGGGCGTGCGTCCGGCCGCGTACTCGTCGAGGAAATGCTGGAAGACCCGTTGCCGGTACTCGGCGGCAAAGCTGGTCTTGTGCAGCGGAATGCCCAGTTGACGGGACACCTTGAGCGCATCCTGGTAGTCGGCTGCGCTGGTGCAATAGCCGTCCTCGTCTTCCTCCCAGTTGCTCATGTACAGCCCTTCGACGCGGTAGCCCTGCTCGAGGAGCCTGGCCGCGGCAACGGATGAGTCGACGCCGCCCGACATGCTGACGATGACGAGCTTCGAGGAATCCGGGTGGGGAAGCGGCGAGGACATGCCGGCCATTATAGGCCGTGCCCCTGCCAAACTAGCCGGTCTGGCTGCTCTGCGGCGTGCCTGCGGCGAATCCGGCTTCGGATGACAGGTCGGTGAGGACTTCGAGCGGGAAGCGCCGGCCGGCAAGGTAGTCGTCGACGCAGCGCAGAACCAAGGGGCTGCGCAGTCGCGCTGGCTGGGCTGCCAGCTGCTCGCGGCTCAGCCACAGGGCGCGCTCGATCCCCGTATCCAGGGTTCGACCGCCCTCGTGGTGGGTCACCGTCCCGTGGAAGGCTACCCGAAGGAACGTGCGGGCGGGGCCTTCGCCTGATCGCGCAGCCTGGTTCCAGAGATAGACGCCGACGACCGTCTGGGGCACGAAATGCCAGGCCGTTTCCTCGAGCGCTTCGCGGATGACCGCCTCGACCAGGCTTTCGCCCTTTTCGAGATGGCCTGCAGGCTGGTTGACGACGAGGCGCGAGCGCACACGCTCTTCGACGACGAGAAAACGCCCTTCACGTTCCACGACGGCCGCGACGGTCACATCGGGTTTCCAGATCATGGGAGTGATTATAGGTTGATCAGCCACGGAGATGCGCCTGGTACTCGAGGTCCGAGTCCGCGGCCCTCCAGATGCTGTCGAAATAGGCGAGATGCTTTGCGGCGGATGCGAGGTCGCTCATCGCCGCAGTGCCGTCCCAGGTTGAGGCATCGGGGCGGAAGACGGAGGCATTGTTGTCTGCAACCAGGAAGGCAGCCGGATTGTTGCGCATGTCCTTGGGCACGTTGCGCAAGTCGATATAGCTGGAGAGGCGACGAGCCATCGCCACGAACCGGTTGCCGTCGCGGATGGCGCGCATCGGGTCCGCGATCAGCACGCGCACACGTGCGTGGCTGCGTGCCAGCACCAGGTGCTTGATGGCTTCGAGGAAGGGTTCGTGATCGTAGAGCAGCGGCTCCAGGTCCTGCGTGTAGATGGCAAGGGTGCGGCGTGCGCCTGCGGTTGCGGCAGTCACGTGGGCGCGGACTTCAGCGAGGGAGTTCAAAGGGCCGCCAGTAACCGGAAGGGGGTATGCCGCGTGCATCGCGTTGCCTTGTGGAACAGGCGAGCGATGTTAGCCGTGGCGCGGGAGGCGTCGTTGCCGACTCCGTCACGTTCCGGGGGGCGGAATGTCAAACCGTTCGGTCAGATGTCGCGGGCCAGCTGCTCTGCGAGTCCGGTGTAGGTGGCCGGTGTCAGCGCCAGCAGCGCGTTGCGTGCCTCGTCCGGCAGCGCCAGCCCTGCGATGAACGTCTTGAGCGTAGCGGCATCCAGGCGTTGCCCGCGGGTCAGGGTCTTGAGCTGTTCATAGGCGTTTTCAACGCCGTAGCGGCGCATGACCGTCTGGATCGGCTCGGCCAGCAGTTCGAGGTTCTGCGCGAGATCCTGTGCCAGGCGGGCCGCATCGACGTCGACGCGCGTGAGGCCCTTGGCGATCGCCCGCCAGCCGACGACTGCGTGGCTGACAGCGACACCGATATTACGTAAAACCGTCGAGTCGGTGAGGTCGCGTTGCCAGCGCGAGATCGGCAACTTCTCCGCGAAGAAGCGCAGCAGCGAATTCGCGAGGCCAAGGTTGCCTTCCGCATTCTCGAAGTCGATCGGATTGATCTTGTGCGGCATCGTCGACGAGCCCACTTCGCCGGCCACGGCCCGTTGCTTGAAGTAGCCGATCGAGATGTAACCCCACACGTCGCGACACAGGTCGATCAGGATCGTGTCGATGCGGGCGAGGGCATCGCAGTACTCCGCGATCCAGTCGTGTGGCTCGATCTGCGTCGTGTACGCATTCCAGGAAAGCCCGAGTGATTCGACGAAGCGCCGCGACAGCGACAGCCAGTCGACGTCCGGGTAAGCCGAGACGTGCGCGTTGAAGTTGCCGACCGCGCCGTTGATCTTGCCGTCGATGGCAACGGCGGCGAGCAGCGCCCGTTGGCGCTCCAGGCGATGGACGACGTTGGCGAGTTCCTTGCCGAGCGTCGTCGGCGTGGCCGGTTGACCGTGCGTGCGCGACATCATCGGCGTCGCGGCCTGGACATGCGCGAGCGTGCGCAGGCTGTCGATCAGCTGGTCGAGTTCCGGCAGCAGCACGAGCCGGCGCGCTTCGTCCAGCATCAGCGCATAGCTCAGGTTGTTGATGTCTTCCGACGTGCAGGCGAAGTGCACGAACTCGCGATGCGGTTGCCACGCGGGATGGCCCTCGAGACGCGACTTCACGAAGTACTCCACTGCCTTCACGTCGTGGTTCGTGGTGCGCTCGATGTCTTTGATGCGCGCGGCGTCGGTCTCCGTGAACGTATCGGCAATCACGTCGAGCGCCGCGAGCGCTTCGGCGGGGAGTCCCTTGAGCTCGACGATGCCGGGTTCCCTGGCGAGGGCCTTGAGCCACAGCGCTTCGACGCGGACGCGCTGGCGGATCAGTCCGTACTCGCTGAAGATCGGCCGCAGGTCCGCGCACTTCCCCGCGTAGCGTCCGTCGATCGGCGAAATGGCAGTGAGGCTGCTTGGATTCATTGGGATTCTGCGGGCGGGAAGCGGTGTTAGGATGCGGAATGATACAGCAGGTCTCCGCCGCAGGATAAGGAGAGCCCGATGCCGGATTCGAAGCTTCGGACGGAACACGACAGCATGGGCGCACTCGAGGTGCCCGAAGCGGCCCTCTGGGGCGCGCAGACGCAGCGTGCAGTCAACAATTTCCGTTTGAGCGGACTGACGATGCCACGGCGTTTTCTTCGCGCGCTCGGCCTCATCAAGTGGGCCGCCGCGCAGGCGAACGGCGAGGTCGCCGGCCTTGATGCGGAGCTTGCGGCAGCGATCGGCGTGGCAGCGCTCGACGTGGCAGCGGGGCACCATGATGGCGAGTTTCCGGTCGACGTGTTCCAGACCGGATCCGGCACCAGCACGAACATGAATGCCAACGAGGTGATCGCCACGCTCGCCACGCGGCGCTGCGGACGGGCGGTTCACCCGAACGACCACGTCAACATGAGCCAGAGCTCCAACGACGTCATTCCCACGGCAATCCACCTTGCCGCCGCCCTTGGTGTTGCCGAGCATCTCGTGCCGGCGCTGCAAGCATTGCGCGATGCGCTTGACCAACGCATCGCGGAAGTCGGCGACACCGTCAAGACCGGACGGACGCACTTGATGGATGCCGTGCCACTGACGCTCGGCCAGGAGATGAGCGGCTGGCGGCAGCAAGTGGACAACGGCATTGAGCGGCTCCTGGCGTGCGAACCCCGGTTGCATCGACTCGCCCTCGGTGGCACTGCAGTCGGCACCGGCCTCAATGCGCCCCCTGCCTTCGCGGGTCGTGCCGTGCAGCTCCTCGGCGAACGTACGGGACTCGGGCTGCTGACGAGTCCCAACTACTTCGAGTCGCTGGCCACGCAGGACGCCGCCGTGGAACTGTCCGGGCAACTCAAGGTGCTTGCCGTCGGCCTGATGAAGATCGCGAACGACTTGAGGTGGATGAACAGCGGGCCGCTTGCCGGGCTCGGCGAGATCACGCTGACCTCGTTGCAGCCCGGCAGCAGCATCATGCCGGGCAAGGTCAATCCCGTGATTCCCGAGGCCGTCGCGATGATCGCCGCGCAGGTGATCGGCAACGACGCCACGGTGACGGTCGCGGGGCAGTCGGGCAATTTCCAGCTGAACGTGATGCTGCCCGTGATTGCGTACAACCTGCTCCAGAGCATCGAGCTGCTCGGCAATGGTGCTCGGGCGCTCGCGGACAACGCCATTGCCGGCTTCACGGTGAATACCGCGCGGCTGGGCTCGGTGCTCGAGCGCAATCCCATCCTCGCCACTGCGTTGAACCGCCTCATCGGCTACGAGCAGGGCGCGGCGATCGTCAAACGGGCGTATCGCGAGGGCAGGCCGATCAAGGACGTCGCCCTCGAGATGACGCAGCTGTCGCGCGACGAACTGGATCGGTTGCTGGATCCGGCCTCCCTGACCGGGAGCCACGATCATTAGCCAGGGCGATCGCGAACTGAAACTCGCCCTCGAGCGCTGCCTCAAGGGGAGCGAGCCCGCTGCGAGTCCCGACGACGCGCGCTTTCCCGGTATCGCCGATGACGACCTGCCCGCGCTGCGGAAGCTGTTGCCGCCGTCGCTGTCGCCCGCCGCCGTGCTGATGCCGATTGTCGAGCGTCCGGAAGGCCTGTCGCTGTTGTTGACTCGCCGTGCCTCCGCCCTCAGGCGACATGCCGGGCAGATCAGCTTTCCGGGCGGGCGCCTGGAGGCGGCCGATGCAGGCCCGCTAGGGGCCGCACTGCGTGAGACCGAGGAGGAAATCGGCCTCATGCGCGACTTCGTCACGGTGGCGGGCTACCTGCGTCCGCACGTCATCATCACCGGCTATTGGGTGGTGCCGGTGGTCGGCTTCGTAAAGCCGGGTTTCGCATTGCGACTCGACGCGGCCGAGGTGGAAGAAGCGTTCGAAGTCCCGCTCGCATACGTGCTGGATCGTGCCAATCATGTGCGGCGCGAGCGGCAGATCGGCCCCCTTGCAATCAAGACGACGGAAATTCCGTACGGCGACCATGTGATCTGGGGCGCTACGGCTGCCATGCTCTTGGCCCTGTCCCGTCTGCTCAATGAAGCGTAACTCCCGATGAGCGACTCACTGCACCGACTGCTCGGCATCATGGCTTTGCTGCGAGACCCGCAGAGGGGCTGTCCGTGGGACCGCGAGCAGGACTTCGCGTCCATCGCGCCCTATACCATTGAAGAGGCGTACGAAGTCGCCGATGCCATCGAGAGGCAGGATCTCGGCGCCTTGCGCGACGAGCTCGGCGACCTGCTGTTCCAGGTGGTGTTCCACGCCCAGATGGCGGCAGAGCAGGGCGCATTCACGTTCGATGACGTGGCGGCCGGGATCTGCAGCAAGATGGAACGACGCCATCCCCATGTGTTCGGGTCGGCACGAGTGGACTCCGCGGAAGCACAGACCGAGGCATGGGAAGACATCAAGCGCAAGGAACGCTCGGCGCGCAACGCGGGGTCGGGCGTGCTGGCTGACGTGCCGACCTCGCTGCCGGCGATGACCCGGGCGGTGAAGCTCGGCAAGCGCGCAAGCCAGGCGGGCTTCGACTGGCCGGGCGTCGCGGGTGTACTCGACAAGGTCCAGGAGGAACTGGATGAGCTGCGCGTCGAAGTGGAGTCCGGCGCGGACCCGGCCAGGGTCGGCGAGGAGCTGGGGGATCTGCTGTTCAGCGTGGCGAACCTCTGTCGTCATACCCGGCAGGACCCGGAAACCGCGCTGCGCGGGACGAACGCCAGGTTCGAGCGTCGCTTCGGATTTGTCGAGGAACGGTTGCGGCAAGCGGGCCGGACCCTTAGCGAAGCCAGCCTCGAGGAGATGGATGCGTTGTGGGACGAGGCCAAGCAAATGGAACGTGGATCAGGTCCCGGTTTGACCTGAAGGGTGTTCAGCCGGGATTCATGGCCTCCGGACTACCTTGGCCTCACGCTCAAGGGAAAGGGTCCCGAGGGCTTCGAGGACACCCACCATGACTAACAGCTTATCCCGCATCGCCAGGACCAGCCTGATCGCATTGGGCCTCACGGGCCTGTCCGGGTGCGTTACGGCCGTCGCCGCCCCGCCGCCATGGGCGAACAACCGTGGCCATGTCGACCGTCAGTACAGCCGGCCAGTCACCCGCGAGTACGACGATGCCCGCGTGGTCGCGGTGGAACCCATCCTGAGGCGGGTCAGGGTCGAGTCGCCGCGGCGGGAGTGCTGGGACGAAGTCCGCACGGAGTATCCCGAGCGCACCGTGCACAGCGGCACTGCGGCCCCGACGATCATCGGCGGCATCATCGGTGGCGCGATCGGCAGCCAGGTCGGCCGCGGCCATGGCCGTGATATCGCGACCATTGCGGGCACGCTGATCGGCGCATCCATCGGGCACGATTCGGCCAGCCGCTCCAGCCGTGACTCGGTCCCCGAGGAGCGGGTGGTGGAGCGCTGCCAGACTCGCTACGACTCCACCTACCGGGAGCGGGTCGACGGTTATCGCGTCACCTACGAGTACCAGGGCCGCGAGTACACCACCCAGATGCCTTACGACCCGGGCGACCGGATCCGGGTCCAGGTGGCGGTGTCTCCCGCGGAGTATTGATTCCGCTCGGGCGCCAATGGACGTAGACTTGGGGCCGGGACAGCGGGTGACGCACCTTCGACGGAAACGTGGCTTGCCTCAAGACAGTGGATGCAATGGTTCAGAAACGCCTCTTCCTCGCCCTGCTCGCCGTGACCGCAATCGGTCTCGCGGGCGTGCCAGCGATCGCGCCGGCTGACGCGCAGGGGCTGGCGGACCGTCGGCCCCGCGACGAGAACACCATTGAACCCGGCGGGTACTCGCTGGACGACGCCGTCGAGCTCGCGCAGAGCCGCTATCGCGCCAAGGCCGTCAAGGCCGAGACGGTTGAAGAGCAGGGCCGTCGTATCCACTACATCCGCTTGCTGAGTGCCGAAGGGCGCGTGTGGACCGTCCGCGTCGACGCCGCCACCGGAAGGATGCAATAACCCCATGCGCGTGCTGGTCGTCGAGGACGAGACGCCGCTCAGGGAATCCCTCGTCAAGGCGCTCGGCTCGGCCGGCTTTACCGTCGATGCCGCAGCGGACGGGCAGGAAGGCCTGTACTGCGGTTCCGAGTACGCCATCGACGTCGCCATTGTCGATCTCGGCTTGCCCAAGGTGTCGGGACTCGAGGTCATCCGGCAGTTCCGTGCGCTGGGCAAGAAGTTCCCGATCCTGATCCTCACGGCGCGCGATCGCTGGCAGGACAAGGTGGAAGGTCTGCAGGCCGGTGCCGATGACTACGTCGCCAAGCCGTTCCATTTCGAGGAGTTGCTGGCCCGCGTGCAGGCACTGCTCAGGCGCTCGGGCGGCTGGGCGCAGCCGGTGCTTCGCTGCGGGGCGGTCGCGCTCGATCCCCGTACCCAGGCCGTGACCGTCAACGACCAGCCCGTCGAGCTCACCAGTTTCGAATACCGCATCCTCGAGCACCTGATGATGCGGGCTGGCGAGGTGATCTCGAAGACCGAACTGACCGAGCGCATCTATGCGCAGGACTTCGATCGCGACAGCAACACGATCGAGGTCTTCATCGGGCGCTTGCGCCGCAAGCTGGACCCCGACAACACCTTGAAGCCCATCGAGACGCTCCGCGGCCGGGGCTATCGCTTCCAGCTCGAACGCTCAGCCGAAAGCTGAGTCCGTTCAGTCTCCGCGACCATGCAGGTCCGTTCGCTCAGCACCCGCCTGCTGGCTTCCGTCAGCGTGCTGCTCGTCATCTTCTTCGGCCTCACGATCGTCGCCCTCGACCTCGTGTTCCGCGATATTTCCGAGCGCGCGATCCTGGACCGGATCGAAGTGCAGGTGCTTGCCCTGCTGTCGGTCTCTGAAGAGAGCATGCGCGGCGGCCTCGAGCCCGCGCCGCAGCTGGCCGAGTCCCGCTACAACAGCCCGGGTTCCGGCCTGTACGGCGAAATCCGCCGCACCGACGACGCGGCTACGTGGCGGTCGAATTCGATGGTGGGCACCGGTCTCGACTTCGGAGCCGTGCTGGCCCCCGGCCAACGGCGCTTTGGTGTCCTGCCGCTTGCGAACGGCTCGGAAGTGCTCGCGCTCAGCCTCGGCATCGCGTGGGAATTCCCGAACGGCTCCACGCGCAATTTCGTCTATAGCGTGGCCGAGAACCTCGATCCCTATTACGCGCAGCTCAATCGCCTGCGCGGCCAGATGTTCGGCTGGTTCACCGGCCTGATGTTGCTATTGCTCGCGGCGCTCGCGCTCGTCTTCCGTTGGGTGCTGACGCCTGTCAGGCGCGTGGCCCGCGAGATCGAGGACATCGAACTCGGCCAGTTGTCCGAGCTCGGGACCGGCTACCCCCGCGAGCTCGTCGGTGTCACGACCAACATGAACGCGCTGTTGCGCAGCGAGCGCGAGCGGCTTTCTCGCTATCGCAACACGCTCGGCAATCTCGCGCACAGCCTCAAGACCCCGCTCGCCGTGATGCGCAACCTGCTGGGGAGCGAAGGGCTGCGTGAAGCGCCGGCCGCACGGCAGCTTGACGAACAGGTGAGCCGCATGGACGACATCGTGCGGTACCAGCTCAAGCGCGCCGCGGCCTCCGGCGGCACCGGCCTGGGTCAGGCGCCCGTTGACGTCGGGCAGACGCTGGAGTCGCTGCGCGGTGCACTGGCCAAGGTGTATGTCGACCGTGGCCTCGACTTGCAGCTGCGCGTCGAGCCGGGATGCCGTTTCATCGGCGACCAGGGCGACTTGACCGAAATCGCCGGCAACCTGCTCGACAACGCGTGCAAGTGGGCGCGCCGCACCGTCAGTCTTTCTGCAGCACCCCTGCTGCGGCCCGGTGCGCGGCATGCCGGATTGTTGCTCGTGATCGAGGACGATGGTCCGGGCATTGCAGCCGACGCCCGGGCGCGCGTACTCGAACGAGGCGCGCGACTCGACGAGCGCGTGAGCGGGCAGGGCATCGGGCTGTCGGTGGTCCGCGAGCTGGCCGAGGTGAGCGGCGGCAGCGTTGCCATCGGCGACTCGCCGCTCGGCGGTGCCCGAGTTGAAGTGCAGTTGCCCGCGCCGTGACCGAACCCGCCCTGCGCTTCCACTACGATGAAGCGTTACCCATCACGGCCCACCGCGACGAGATCCGCAAGG
>JBEBIT010000068.1:0-15778 GCA_040080215.1 Steroidobacteraceae bacterium | reverse complement strand
GCGCGAGGCGGATTTCGAAGTGCGCGTCGAGAAGGCCATCAAGAACCTCGGCAGCCGCAATGCCGCGCAGTACAACGAACTGCGTCGCCTGTACCAGGAGCAGGGCGATGGCTCGGCGCTCGACAAGGCCCGCGCAATGCTGGAAGCCAATGCCAGATTGACGCTCGCCGATCGCGAGCGGCTGCAGGGCTACCTTGAAGGGACGGGCCGCAGCATCCTCATCGAGCCGGATGTGCTGCTCACGGCTACCCCGAAGGTGCCGGGCCTCGACGGCCGCAAGATGTCCAAATCGTACGGGAACACCATCGGCCTGCGCGAAGACCCCGACTCGGTCGGCAAGAAGCTGAGGACCATGCAGACCGACCCGGCGCGGATCCGCCGAACCGACGCAGGCGATCCCGACAAGTGCCCGGTGTGGGACCTGCACAAGATCTATTCCGATGCGCAGACCCAGGCCTGGGTGCAGGAGGGCTGCCGCTCGGCGGGCATCGGTTGCCTCGATTGCAAGAAGAAGCTGGTCGATCGCGTGGTGGCAGAGGTCACCGTGATCCGGCAGCGGGCGCAGGAATACGAAGAGAATCCGGACCTCGTCCGCAACGTCGTGGCGGAAGGCTGCGAAAAGGCGCGGGACCTTGCGCGCAAGACGCTCGAGGAAGTCCACCAGGCCATGGGCATGAACTACCGTTGAGCGGCCGCCCATGAAACCCGAACTCACCCTGGTCGAAGACACCGGCAGCGAATTCGCCGTCGCGGAAGTCGTGCGCGTGCCCCCGCCGCAACAGTCGGAAATGCCTTTCGCCATGGTGGATGGCGAAGCCGTCACCGAGATGCCGAAGGACCTGTATATCCCTCCGGATGCGCTGCAGGTGTTCCTCGAGGCCTTCGAAGGCCCGCTCGACCTGCTGCTCTACCTCATCCGCAAGCAGAACCTCGACATCCTCGATATCCCCATCGCGGAAGTGACGCGGCAGTACCTGCAGTACATCGACGTGATGGACAACCTGCAGCTCGAACTCGCCGGCGAGTATCTGCTGATGGCGGCGATGCTGGCCGAGATCAAGTCGCGCATGCTGCTGCCTCGCATCAAGTCCGAGGATGGCAACGAGGAAGACGATCCGCGCGCAGAGCTGGTCCGGCGCCTGCAGGAATACGAGCGGTTCAAGAAGGCTGCAGAAGACATCGATCGCCTGCCGCGGCTGGAGCGCGACCTGCTGTCGACGACGGCGGAGCTGGTCGATCGCAAGGTCGTGCGGATGGCGCCGCAGGTCTCCTTGCAGGAGATGCTGTACGCGCTCAAGGACGTGATGGCGCGCGTGAACATGTTCGCGCACCACCACGTGCAGCGCGAGCGGCTGTCCGTCAGGCAGAGGATGTCGGACATCCTGAGCCGACTGAACGGCAATGCCTTCATCGATTTCGTCGGGCTCTTCACGCCGGAAGAGGGACGCATGGGGGTGACTGTTACCTTCAGCGCGATCCTCGAACTCATGAAGGAAGGCCTGATCGAGATCGTCCAGGCCGAGGTGTACCAGCCGATCCATGTCCGTCCTGCGTCGGGCGCCCGCAAGGGCGCGGCCGTGGTGGACGCTGATGGCGACGCCGAGAATGAAGCCGCGCTGGCGCAGCCGGTGCTTCCGGGCGAGAACGACGAACCGGACGATGAGCCAGCCGAAGCGCCCCCGGCCAAAACGCCGCAAGCCGAGGCGGGCAGCGAAACGAGCGCGCCGCCGGCGGATGAACCCCAAGCCTGATTGCGACGACTGACCGCAACGGAATCCTGCAATGAACGATCTGCAACTGACTTCACTGATCGAGGCAACGCTTCTGGCGGCGGGCCGTCCCGTTACCACGCAGCAGCTGGTCGATCTGTTCGACGAGCGCGAGCGCCCGAGCCTCGACCAGATGCGCGAGGCACTGGTGCAGCTCGCGGCCGAGTACGAGAACCGCGGGATCGAGCTGCAGGAAGTGGCGAGCGGCTGGCGAATCCAGGTGCGCACCAAGTATGTCGATCTCGTCTCCCGCCTCTGGC
Organism: Steroidobacteraceae bacterium; assembly: GCA_040080215.1. Classification (GTDB taxonomy): domain Bacteria; phylum Pseudomonadota; class Gammaproteobacteria; order Steroidobacterales; family Steroidobacteraceae; genus CAIUGU01. The sequence continues at coordinate 13,749 of JBEBIT010000068.1, read as the reverse complement.
AGGAGCGTCCGTCGCGTTACTCCCGCGCGTTGCTCGAAACACTGGCATTGATTGCGTATCGCCAGCCGATCACGCGCGGCGAGATTGAAGAGATCCGGGGCGTCACCGTCAGTTCGACGATCATGCGCACGCTGCAGGAGCGGAACTGGATACGCGTCGTCGGTCACCGCGAAGTGCCGGGGCATCCCGAGCTGCTCGGGACGACTCGTGAGTTCCTCGACTACTTCGGCCTCAAGGGGCTTGATCAGCTGCCGTCGCTCGCCGAACTCAAGGACGTCGAGACGATTGGCGTCCAGCTTGAGTTGCCTTCCGGTGATCTTGCGCCGGAGGCGTCCGCCGTATCCGAAGAGAGCGAGCCGCAGGACGAGCCCGCTGACGTCAGTGCTGCTGCCGATCAGGAAGCCCCTGGGCCGGAGCAGCAGGCGTCATCGATGGTCGCGGACTCCGGGGACAACCTGACTGATCCGCCGACGCTCGAAGCGCCGGCCAACGATTCGCGTGGAGACTCGTGGGAATAGGACTGCATCGATGAGTGAGCGCCTGCAAAAGCTGTTGGCGCGCCACGGCCTCGGGTCCCGCCGCCAGATTGAAGACTGGATCGCAGCCGGTCGAGTCCTCCTGAACGGCGCTCCCGCACAACTCGGAGACCGCTTTACGCCGGGCGACCGCCTGGTCGTGGACGGTCGAGACCTTACCGGCAAGCTGGCGGTGGAATCGACGGGCCGCGTGATTGCGTACCACAAGACGGTCGGCGAAGTCGTGGCCACGACCGAAGGTGACGACGCCACGAGCCTGGTCGACAAGCTGCCCGCCGTGCGCGGTTCCCGCTGGCTTGCCATCAATCCGATGAACGCGGCTGATACGGGGCTGCTGCTGCTGTCGAACGACGGCCGGCTGGTCAACGCGCTCAAGCGACGTTCGCCTGCCATTCCCGCCTCCTACATGGTGCGCGTACACGTGCCGGGGCGCGAGGAAGGCGAAGTGCCGGAGATCGCATCGCACGTGACGCACGATGATCGCGAGGTTGAGTTTACGGCGGTGGTCCTCACGGGCGGCGAAGGCGCCAACCTCTGGTATCGAGTCGACGCCGCGCATGCCGATCGTCGTATCGCGGTGCGCAGCTTGTTCGAGGCCCAGGGCTTCAAGGTCAGCCGCCTGATCCAGGTGAGCTACGGGAACATTGAACTGCCTGAAGACCTGCCGCGCGGCCGGCATCGGGAGCTGACCAACGATCAGGTCGGCACGCTCTACACGCTGGTTGGCCTCGCGGATGTCACGCCGAAGCCTGTGTCGAGGAAGGCGTCGCGTTCCAAACCACCGCCGGATCGTCGCGGCGGACCCCGCGGCCGCAAGGGCTGATCTCGTCAGGCCGGCTGGCAGTCCAGGCTCTGGCCGGTGATACCGCGGCTCTCCGGGCCCAACAGATAAAGATACGTCGGCATGATTGTCGAGGCCTCGGGCAGCGTGTTGCGGTCTTCGCCCGGATAGGCCTGCAAACGCATGTTCGTGCGGACCTTGCCCGGATTGACGCTGTTGACGCGCAGCTGCGGCAGGGATTCCACTTCGTCCGCCAGCATGTGCATGAGCCCTTCGGTCGCCCACTTCGACACGAGGTACGCGCCCCAGTAGGCCTTGGGCCTGCGCACGACGCCACTCGAAGTGAAGATCAACGACGCGTCGGCGGACGACTTCAGAAGCGGAAAGCAGTAGCGCGTGAGCAGGAACGGCGCGTTCACGTTCACGTGCAGCGTCCTCATCCATTTCGGTACGTCGTGATGCTCGATGGGGGAACGGTCGCCCAGCATGCCCGCATTGTGGACGAGGCCGTCGAGGCGGCCGAACTCCTTGGTGATCGCTGCTGCCAGCGCTTCGTATTCCGCCGGCCCGGCCTTTTCGAAATCAAGCGGTACCAGGGACGGACGCGCGCCGCCTGCGGCCACGATCTCGTCATATACTTTTTCGAGCTTGCGGACGCTGCGTCCATGCAGGATCACCGTCGCGCCCAGGGCGGCACTGGCGAGTGCGAGCGCCTTGCCGATCCCGTCACCCGCACCTGTGATCATGATGACTCGCCCGGCAAGGGCTTGCGGAGCCGGAACGTACGTGCGTGGGTCGGTCATGCTGGCAAGGTGTGGGCAGACAGTGGGGGCACGAAGTATAGAGGGGCCGGCGCGGCGGTTCTAATCGCCTTCAGCGAGCCGAGCGCGCAGCCCGCCAGGAAGTGATGAGCTTGTCGAACGGGCCGAGCTCCGGCCACACCGGAGTCGTGGCCCTGATCTGGCTGTCGATCCGTTCCAGCAGTCTGGCGTGCAGTCCCGCCATCACCAGGAGCGGACGGACGGCGGGCCGGTCTTTCCGTTCGATGGAGGCTACCGCTTCCTCGATGTCCGCAAGCAACGAAGCGCGCATGGACTGCAGCAGTGTCTGCAGGGCCGGCGACCAGGGGGTCTTGCCGAGCTCGCTGACATCGATGCTCATGGCATCGAGCGTGGCGAGCGGAAGCTGGACGCGACCGGCGAGCGCATTGGAACGCAGGTTGCGCAAGGCATCCACCCTGCGAATCAGCGCGCCGAGTCGGGCGGCGGCCTGCGAGGTCGCGGGCGATACGTTGCCCGGTGTCAGGAGCCAGCGTGCCGCAAACTCCGCGACTACCCCACCCGCACGATCGAAGTAGCCTGCAAGTTCAGCCTCATCCGCAAACGTCACGCGCGCAAGATCGATGGCGGCGGCGTCGATCAGGCCTTTGAGCTTCGTGAATTCCGTGCCGAGGGCAGGGCGTGCCGCCGACAATGCGCGCGTCGCGGGATGGGCGGGGTTCCCTTTGACCAGTCGCTCCAGTTCGTCGTGCCACCACTTGAGGCGCGTATGCGCCACATCGTGATGGACGCTGCGGCCCGTCGTAGCGAGTTCGTCTTCAAGCAGATGCAGGGCCACGAGAAGATCGCGCTTCCCTGGCGGCGCGAAGAGCAGGGCGTAGTAACGCATCGATCCCGGCGGCACGGTCTGGTTGACGAGCGCCGCGTCGAGTCCGGCTGCGTTCTGTTCGGGAAGAGCGGAAGTCATGACCTGCCGAGCGTCGACACTCAGGATTGCGATGGAGGCGCGGGTGTTTCGTCGGGATCCCGTGCAGCGCCCTCGACAGTGCGTGTCAGTTTGTCGATGGCTTCTACGGGCTCAAGGGTCTTCTCGGGCCGCACGCCCAGTTCCGTGAACTTGCGTGCGCCGGGCAGCACCTGCCTCTCGAGCGAGCCCACGGCGCTGTTGAACGCTTCGACGCTGCCGCTCAGGTTGCGTCCGAGCTTGCCGAGGTGCCCGGCAAATACCGCGAGCCGCTTGTACAAGTCTTCCGCCAGCGTGCGAATCAATTCGGCATTTTCGGCGAGCGCCGTCTGTCGCCACCCGTAGGCCACGGCCTTCAGCAGTGCAATGAAGCTGGTGGGCGTCGCGATGATCACGTCCTGCCGGATCGCGTCTTCAAGCAGGGACGGGTTCTCCGCCAGCGCGGCGCTCAGGAACTGATCGCCCGGGATGAAGAGGATGACGAAGTCGGGGCTCTTCTCGAATTGCGACCAGTAACTCTTGGCGCCGAGCTCCCTGACGCGTTCGCCAATGGCTTGCGCGTGACGCCGCAAGGCGATGTCACGGGCCTCGTCCGTCGAGGCTTCCACGGCTTCGAGATAGGCGTCGAGCGGCGTCTTGACGTCCACGACGAGGTCCCGTCCGTCGGGCATGTGGATGACCATGTCGGGACGCAGGTTCCCGTCGTCGGCGCGGACATTCAGCTGTTCGGTGAAGTCGCAGTGCTGGATCATGCCGGCGAGCTCTGCAAGGCGCTTCAGCGTCAGCTCGCCCCATTGGCCGCGGACTTCCGGGCGGCGTAGCGAGTTGACGAGCGTGCGCGTTTCCTTCTGGAGTGCCTGCTGTCCCAGCGTCACCGATTCGAGCGAGGCCTTGAGCGACCCGAACGTTTCCGCGCGCTCCTTCTCTATGGAACCGATCTGGAGCTCGGTCTTGGCCAACGCTTCCTTGATCGGTTGCAGCATGGCCTCGATGGCCTTCTCGCGTTCCACCAGCGCGCTGCTGGCGGCCTGCTGGTGTTGGCCGAGGTGCTCACGCGCGAGCTGCAGGAACACTTCGCTGTTGGAGCGCAGGGACGCGCCGGCCAGCGTGTCGAAACTGGCACGGATCTTCTCGATGGCGCGTTCCTGCGCTTCGTCGCGCTCCTTCTCGATCTGCTCCTGCGATTTGACTTCGGCTTCGAGCAGCGCCGCCTTGATGTCGAGTTCGCGCGAGCGGCGATGGCCCCACCACAGCCCGGCGAGGCCGCCAATGACGATGCCTACGAGCAGCGTTCCAAGCGCGAGGATCCATTGATCCGTCGTCATGAGGCAACTCCGGGAGCAGGGCCGGGATGGAGCCAGGACATGAGATCGGCCGGCACCGCAACGATGCCGTCTGCCTGCCAGCTCGACGGATCGTCAGTGTTGCCGAGGTAACCCCAGCGCGCCACGACTGTCATCATGCCCGCTGCCCGGCCTGCGGCGATGTCGCGCTCCGCGTCACCGACGTATAGGCAGTGCGCAGGCGCCTTCGCGATCAACCCCGCGGCGTGCAGCAGGGGCAGGGGATGGGGCTTGCGTGCGCCGACCGTGTCGCCGCTGACGATGCAGCCGTTGGTCGGATTGATGTCGAGTAACTGCAGCAAGGGATCGGTCAGCCAGCCCGGCTTGTTGGTCACGACGCCCCACGCAAGCGAATGGCGGTACACGTGGTCCAGCACGGCATCGAAGCCGGCGAAGAGTCGCGTATTACTGCCGAGCATCGTCCGATAGATGTCGAGGAAGCGGGCCCGCAAGCGTTCGAACTCGGTCGGTGCCACGCGGCTGAAAGCGAGGTTGAGCATGCCTGTCGATCCGTGGGAGACCGTGGGGCGGACCTGGTTGAAAGGCAGGGGTTCCACCCCTTCTTCCCGATGCAGCGCTTCCAGGGCTCCTGCCATTTCCGGGGCCGTATCGAGCAGCGTGCCGTCGAGGTCGAGCAGCAGGGCGGTCGGCAGGGTCATGCCTGATCGGCCTCGACGCGAATGCCGTGCAGGATGTAGTTGGTGTCGACCGCAGTCACGAGTCGCGCGGTGCGCGCGAGCGGGTGGTACTCGATGCCGGCCAGGTCGCGCACGTCGATGCCGGCGGACCTGCACCAGCCTGCGAGCTCTGCCGGACGAATGAAGCGTTCGTACGTGTGCGTGCCCTTCGGCAGCAGCCTTGCAATGTATTCGGCGCCGACGACGGCCAGCAGGTAAGCCTTCAGTGTCCGGTTCAGCGTGGATACGAAAACATGACCGCCTGGCCTCACCAGCTTGCCCAGCGTGGCGATGATCTGTTTGGGTTCGGGTACGTGCTCGAGCATCTCAAGGCACGTGACGACATCGTAGCCGCCGGCATGCGCAAGGGCGTGGGTGTCTGCGGCCTCGACGAAATAGCGCACCTTCACGCCTGCCTCGAGCGCATGCAGCGAGGCGACTTCAATGGCAGTGTGCCCAAGATCGATCCCGGTGACGTTCGCGCCACGACGAGCCATGGCCTCGCTCAGCAGGCCGCCGCCGCAGCCGACGTCGAGCACCTTGAGTCCCGTGAGCGGGGCGCGTTGCTCGATGAAGGCGAGCCGCACGGGATTGAGGTCATGGAGCGGGCGGAATTCGCCTTCCGGGTCCCACCAGCGGGCTGCGGTGGACTCGAAGCGGGCGATCTCGGCAGGGTCGTGGGTCATGGCGGTGGTATTCATGAAAGCCAGCGGGCGGCGCGCGCGAGGGTGGCGGCGGGATCGAGACGGACAAAACTCCCGGAGGCCAGCAACGCGCGTCCGGCGACCCAGACATCAGTGACCTGGTCGGCGCCGGCCAGCCGCACGATCTGGGTGGCGACGTCGCGAACCGGCTGGGTGCGCAGCCGGGAAAGATCGATGCAGCAGAGGTCCGCCCACTTGCCGGGCAGCAATGATCCCGTGGTGTCGGCCAGGCCCAGTGCCTTGGCGCCGCCCAGCGTCGCGATCGCCAACGCGTGATGCGGCGAAAGTACGGGCCGAGTGGACGCATCGAGATCTCCCAGCAGGCTTGCGAGCTGCAGTTCGCCCTGCAGGTCGAGACCGGGCTGATCACCGGTGCCGAAACCGACGTTGACGTGCCGGTGATCGAGGCCGACGACGGGGCAAGGATCGCCTCCGCCGCGCAGGCTCGTCCGGGGGCAGGCGACCACATGCATGCCCGAACGGGCAAGAATGTCGATATCCGTCGCCGTGAGGTGCGGGCCATGGAGGCCGACCAGTTGCGGCGTGGTCAGGCCAAGCTGCTCGAGACGCTCGAGCGGGCGACAGCCGAATCGCTCCATCGACAGGTCCACTGAATTCGCGTTTGCATGGAGTGGCACGAGGACGGGCAGCTCGATTTCATCGGCGGCCCGTCGCAACCGTTGCAGGGTCGAGTCGTCAAGCCGGGCAACCTCGCCGGTCGCGAAGGCAGTGGAAATCAGCGGATCCTCGCTGTAGTCGTCGTGCAGGGCCGCTGCCTTTTCCAGGTATTCGTCGACGGTGCTTGCCCAGTCTGTCGATTGCTGGAGCACAGGCAATCCGATGCAGGCGCGAAGGTGCATGTCGGCGGCGGTACGGGCAACGACCTGCGGAGAAAGGCTGCCGCCGGCAAAGGAAGTGGTGCCACTGGCCAGCATCCTGAGCATCGCCAGCGCCACGGTATCGCTGACCTGCTCCGGGTCGACGCCGGGTACGGTACGGGAGCCGCCACCGCTCGAGGAGGCCGGCATGCCGACGTCCGCGCATGCATTGACGAAGCCGGGGAGCAAGACATGGGTCGGCCGATCCAGCACTTCGTTCGCGGAATACCGGCCTGCAGCCTCATCGGACGGCAGAATGGCGACGATCCGGCCCTGTCGGATGGCAACGGAATGCCCCTCCAGCACGCGGGTCGCGGGCTCGATCGGGATCACCCAGCGAGCGCTGATGAGTGTGTCGACGGGTTCCATCGGGAGTTCGGATTGGGGCTTGCGGGAGTATACCGCGAGGGCCTCATGGAAGTTCGGCGAACGCGCTTCCTGTGGTACCATTCCTCACTTAAATGCGCGGGCCCAATTCAGGTCTTTGGGCTTGCACCCTACAGCATAAAAACAGCGGGCCGTGACAACGGCTTCGGGTGGGCTGTTGCATTCCTGACCCTGCGGTCTGGCAGTCGAGAATATGGCAGAAGAGACAGGCGGATTCGCCAGAGAATTACTGCACGTCAATCTCGAAGACGAGATGAAGCAATCGTATCTCGATTACGCGATGAGCGTGATCGTGGGCCGTGCGCTTCCGGACGTGCGTGACGGGCTCAAACCCGTGCATCGCCGCGTGCTGTTCGCCATGCGCGAGCTCGGCAACGACTGGAACAAGTCCTACAAGAAGTCGGCCCGTATCGTCGGCGACGTCATCGGCAAGTACCATCCCCACGGTGACTCCGCCGTGTACGACACCATGGTGCGCATGGCGCAGCCGTTCTCGTTGCGCTACCTGCTCGTCGACGGCCAGGGCAACTTCGGGTCGGTCGACGGCGACATGCCGGCGGCCATGCGGTACACGGAAGTCCGGATGTCGCGGCTGGCCCATGAGCTGCTCGCAGACATCGACAAGGAAACGGTCGACTTCAAGCCCAACTACGACGAGTCGGAATCCGAACCCTCCGTCCTGCCCACGCGCGTCCCGAACCTGCTGGTCAACGGCTCCTCGGGTATTGCAGTTGGCATGGCGACCAACATTCCCCCGCACAACCTGCGCGAGATCATCGATGCCTGCGTCGCACTGATCGACGACCCGACGCTGAACGTCACTGCGCTGATGCAGTTCGTGCCCGGTCCGGACTTCCCGACGGCCGGCATCATCAACGGCACGCAGGAAATCGCGATGGCGTACCACACCGGCCGCGGCCGGGTGTACATGCGCGCGCGCACCGAGATCGAGGAAGACGACAAGGGCCGGCAGGCCATCATCATCACCGAACTCCCGTACCAGGTGAACAAGGCGCGACTGCTCGAGCGCATCGCGGACCTCGTCCGCAACAAGGACATCGACGGCATTTCCGAACTGCGCGACGAGTCCGACAAGGACGGCATGCGCGTCGTCATCGAGCTCAAGCGCGGCGAAGTAGCCGAGGTCGTGCTCAACAACCTGTTCAAGCAGACGCCGATGGAATCGGTGTTCGGCATCAACATGGTCGCCCTCCAGGACGGCCAGCCGAAGCTGCTGAGCCTCAAGGAAATGCTCGAAGCCTTCCTGCGCCATCGCCGCGAGATCGTGACCCGCCGGACCATTTTCGACCTGCGCAAGGCGCGCGACCGGGCCCACATCCTCGAAGGCCAGACCGTAGCGCTCGCCAACATCGACGACGTCATCGCCGTGATCAAGGCGGCGCCGTCGCCTGCCGAGGCGAAAGTGGGCCTGATGGCGAAGGTATGGCCACCCGGCGCCGTGCCCGAGATGCTGGCCCGCGCCGGCGAAATCGGCACGCGTCCGGACGACCTGGCGCCCGAGTTCGGCCTGGTCGAGTCCGGTGGCGGCTACAAGCTCTCCGACGTCCAGGCACAGGCGATCCTCGACCTGCGGCTGCATCGCCTCACGGGGCTCGAGCAGGACAAGATCGGATCCGAGTACCGCGAGCTGCTGCTCGTGATCCAGGATCTGGGTGACATCCTGGCCCGCCCCGAGCGGCTGCTGGAAGTCATCCGTGCCGAACTGCTGTCGATCAAGGAAGCCTACGGCGACGCCCGCCGGACCGAGATCGTGCAGGACCACTCGAACCTGACGATGGAAGACCTGATCGAGCAGCAGGACATGGTCGTCACGCTGTCGCACGGCGGTTACGCGAAGTCGCAGCCGGTCACCGACTACCAGGCGCAGCGCCGCGGCGGTCGCGGCAAGGCAGCGACCACGATGAAGGACGAGGACTTCATCGACAAGCTGTTCGTCGCCAATACCCACGACACGCTGCTGTGCTTCTCGAGTGCCGGCAAGCTGTACTGGCTCAAGGTCTATCAATTGCCCATGGCCAGCCGCGGTTCCCGTGGCAAGCCGATGGTCAATCTGCTGCCCTTGCAGGAGGGGGAGCGCATCACGGCAGTCGTGCCCATCCACGAGTTCGAGCCGGACAAGTTCGTGTTCATGGCGACGGCACAGGGCACGGTCAAGAAGACATCGCTCGACGCGTTCTCGCGGCCGCGCCAGGCCGGCATCATCGCGCTGGAGCTGGATGACGGCGACCGGCTGGTCGGCGTCGACATCACCGACGGCACCAAGCAGATCATGCTGAGCTCAAGCGAAGGCAAGGCTATTCGCTTCGCGGAAGACGACGTACGGCCGATGGGCCGGAACGCCGCCGGCGTTCGCGGTATCCGGCTCGCGCCTGGACACGAAGTCATCTCCCTGATCGTCATGGGTGAGCCGGGGCTCATCCTGACCGCCTCGACGCATGGTTACGGCAAGCTCACGAGCGAAGAAGAATTCCCGTTGCACGGTCGCGGCGGCCAGGGCGTCATCGCCTTGCAGACCACCGAGCGCAACGGCCAGCTGGTCGGTGCGCTGCGTGTGTCGCTGGACGACGAGATCATGCTGATCAGCTCGGGTGGCACGCTGGTGCGCACGCCGGTCAAGGAAATTTCCTTGCAGGGTCGTAACACGCAAGGCGTGCGGCTCATCAGGCTGGATGAAGGCGAGCGCCTCGTGGGCCTCGAGCGCATCGTTGCCGAGGGTGGCGAAGAGGAAGGCGATTCCTCGCCCGACGCCGGCGCCTGATCATTCAAGTCATCACAGCCCGAAGAATCCATCGCATGCCATTCAAGATCCAGACGCTGAACAACATCTCCGTGCGCGGCCTCGAACGCCTGCCGCGCGACCGCTTCGAAGTGGCCTCGGACATCGGTCACCCCGACGCGATCATGGTCCGCTCGGCGGACATGCACGAGATGGCGCTGCCCGCCTCCGTGCGCGCGATCGGTCGTGCCGGGGCCGGGACCAACAACATCCCGGTTGCCAAGCTGTCGAAGCAGGGCATCCCGGTTTTCAACGCCCCGGGCGCCAACGCCAACGCGGTGAAGGAGCTCGTGATCGCAGGCATGTTCCTCGCGGCCCGCAATATCTGCCAGTCATGGCAATACGTGCGCGGCTTGCAGGGCGACGACCATGCACTGGAAGAGGCGGTGGAGAAGGGCAAGAAGAAATACGTCGGCTACGAGCTGCCCGGCAAGACGCTCGGCGTCGTGGGTCTGGGTGCAATCGGCGTGGAAGTGGCCAACGCAGCGCACGGTCTCGGCATGCGCGTGCTCGGGTTCGATCCGCAGATCACCGTGCAGCGGGCCTGGCAGTTGTCATCCGGCGTTGAACAGGCGCTGTCGCTGGATGACCTGTTCTCGCGTGCCGACATGATCACCGTGCATGTGCCGCTGGTCGAGGGAACGAAAGGCATGGTCAACGCGGCACGCCTGCGACTCATGAAGCCGAGCGGCGTCATCCTGAATTTTGCCCGCGGCGGGATCGTGGACGAGGCGGCGATGATCGAGGCGCTCAATGCCGGCAAGGTCGGCAGCTACATCTGCGATTTCCCGACCAACGCCTGCAAGGACCACCCGAAGGTCATCGCCCTGCCGCATCTCGGCGCCTCGACCGAGGAGGCCGAAGAGAATTGTGCGATCATGGTGGCCGATACGCTGCGTGAGTACCTCGAGACCGGCAACGTGCGCAATTCGGTCAATTTTCCGGAAGCCATCCTGCCGCGTACGGCCGGCGCAACGCGGGTCGGCATCGCCAACGAGAACGTGCCCAACATGGTCGGCCAGATCACGGGTGCGCTCGCGGCCGCGAACCTCAACATTGCCGACCTGCTGAACAAGTCGCGGGGCGGGCTCGCCTATACGTTGATCGATGTAGACGGCCAGGTGCCTGCTACCGTCGTTGCGACGATTCGCGCCATTCCCGGCGTGCTGACCGTTTCGGTCATTCCGTCATGAAGAAAAAGGCACCCAAGAGCAAGGCCGTCACGGCCCGCAAGGCGGCCCGGTCGCCGGCGCCTGTGGTGCCGCAGCAGGCGGAAAAGACAGCCGGGTTGCTCGAGATCCGCAAGCAGATCGACTCGGTCGACGAGCGCATCCAGTCGCTGTTGAACGAGCGCGCCGGCCTCGCAAAGAAGGTCGGGCTCTCGAAGAACGCCGAAGGCAAGACAGTCGACTTCTACCGTCCGGAGCGGGAGGCGCAGGTGCTGCGCTCCGTGGTGGAGCGGAACAAGGGACCGCTGCGCAACGAAGAAGTCGTGCGGCTGTTCCGTGAAATCATGTCGGCGTGCCTCGCACAGCAGGAGCCGCTCAAGATCGCCTTCCTCGGTCCCGAGGGCACCTTCTCGCAGCAGGCCGTGTTCAAGCATTTCGGTCACTCTGTCCGTGCGTTGCCGCTTGGCACGATCAACGAAGTCTTCCACGAGGTCCAGGCAGGCAACGCTGACTTCGGCGTCGTGCCGATCGAGAATTCGACCGAAGGCACGGTCAACAACACGCTCGACATGTTCATCTCGTCGCCGCTCAAGATCTGCGGCGAGATCGAGCTGCGCATCCAGCAACACCTCATGGGCAAGGTGCAGGATCTCGCGAGGATCAAGCGGATCTGCTCGCACCAGCAATCGCTCGCGCAATGCCGCTCGTGGCTCGACGAGAACCTGCCGGGCGTCGAGCGCATTGCCGTCAGCAGCAATGCAGAAGGCGCGCGCCGTGCCCGTGACGAGGCGGGAACCGCCGCGATTGCGGGTCAGGCTGCTGCCGAAGTTTATGGGCTGTCCATCGTCGTCCCGAACATCGAGGACCAGGCGGACAACACCACGCGGTTCTTCGTCGTCGGCCGCAAGCTGTTCAACCCGAGCGGCAACGACCGCACGACGCTGATGGTCTCTGCCGGCGATACGGATTCCCCGGGAGCATTGCATCGCCTGCTCGAACCTTTCGCCCGGCGCAGCATCAGCCTGACGCGCATCGAGTCACGTCCGTCAAAGCGCAAGAAGTGGGACTACGTGTTCTTCATCGATGCGGAAGGGCATGTCGAGTCCGAGCCGCTCAAGTCCGCGTTGCACGACCTCAAGGAGCAGGCGTCCCTGTTCCGCATACTGGGGTCCTATCCGCGCGCCGTTCTCTGATGGCCATTCGAGCCCTCGATCTCGCCGCGCCTGCCGTCAGGTCGCTGTCCCCCTATGTGCCGGGCAAGCCGATCAGCGAGCTCGAGCGCGAATATGGCGTGACGGACAGCATCAAGCTCGCGTCCAACGAGAATCCGCTGGGCGCCGGACCCAAGGCGGTGGCTGCCATCCGGTCTGCGCTCGGCGATCTGGGCTTGTACCCGGACGGCAATGGCTTCGCGCTCAAGCAGGCGCTGATGCGCCACCATCGGTGCGCGATGGAGAACATCACGCTCGGCAACGGATCCAACGAGTTGCTGGTGATGATTGCCGAGGCGTTCCTGTCGCCGGCGGTCTCGGCGGTCTACTCCCACTATGCCTTCGCGATTTACGCGATCGCGACGCACGCAACCGGGGCGATCAAGCGGGTTGCACCCGCATATCCGGAAGGCCACCGCATGGCGCTTGGCCATGACCTCGATGCCATGCGCAACCTCGTCGATGCCGACACACGCCTCGTGTTCATCGCGAATCCCAACAACCCGACCGGCACCTGGCTCGAAGCCGAACCGCTCCGCCGTTTCATCGAGTCCATGCCGCCGCACGTCATCGTCGTGGTTGACGAGGCCTACAGGCAGTATGCGGCCGTCCCCAACTATCCGGATGTGGCCGAATGGGTTGCCGATCTTCCGAACCTGATCGTGAGCCGCACTTTTTCCAAGGCCTATGGTCTCGCGGGCCTGCGGGTGGGCTATGCGTTGTCGAGCCCGGAAGTGGCGGACGTGTTGAACCGGGTACGCCAGGCGTTCAACGTGAATTCGCTGGCGCTTGTGGCGGCCGAAGCTGCACTCGGCGACGAGGAGCATCTGGCACGCACCGTTGAAGTCAATCGCGCGGGCATGGCGCAGCTGCAGGCTGCCTTCGCCAGGCTCCAGGTGCGGCAGTATCCGTCGGCCTGCAATTTCCTGCTGGTGGACTGCGGCAAGCCGGCGGGGCCGGTGTATGAAGCGCTGCTCCGTCGCGGTGTGATCGTGCGGCCCGTCGGCGGCTATGGCTTGCCGAATCACCTGCGAGTGACCATCGGGACACCCGAGCAGAATGAGCGGATGATTGCCGGGTTCCGCGACATCCTGCAGGGTTCCTGACCCAGCTGCCTGATTCGGCTTGTCGACCACCAAAGGCTCGTTCACATCGATGGCTTCCTACAGCGTTACTCCCGTTGACTATGTTGGCGGCGAACTCACGGTTCCCGGCGACAAGTCCATCTCGCACCGCTCGCTGATGCTCGGGAGCATTGCCGAAGGACAGACGCACGTGACCGGGTTCCTGGCGAGTGAAGACTGCCTCGCCACGATGACCGCGATGAAGGCCATGGGCGTTCAGATTGAACGGCCCTCCCCGACAGAGCTGCGGGTGCAAGGCGTGGGCATGCGCGGCTTGCACGCTGCGGGCAAACCGCTCGATCTCGGCAACGCCGGCACGGCCATTCGCCTCATGACCGGATTGCTGGCAGGGCAGGCGTTCGACTCCGAACTGGTCGGCGACTCCTCACTGATGAATCG
>JBEBIT010000012.1:0-67559 GCA_040080215.1 Steroidobacteraceae bacterium | reverse complement strand
TCCCGACGACGCGTACCGGATGGCCAAGGACGACATGTCCAAGAACAACTACGCGCGCGCCGTGTTCATCTTCGAGCAGATGGAAGCCCGCTTCCCGTTCGCGAACGCCACCAAGCAATCGCAGCTCGACCTGATGTACGCGTACTACAAGAACCGCGAGCCGGAATCGGCCACGGACCAGGCCGACCAGTTCATCCGCGAGAACCCGACGCATCCGCGCGTCGACTACGCGTACTACATCAAGGGCCTCGTCTCGTTCGAACGCAATCCGAACATCATCGAGCGCTGGTTCCGCGCCGACCTGTCGGAGCGGCCGCCCATCGATGCCACTAAGTCATACCAGGCCTTCGCGACGCTCGTGCAGCGGTTTCCGAACAGCCAGTACGCCGCCGACTCCCGCCAGCGCATGATCTTCCTGCGCAATCGCCTCGCGAGCTACGAGACCTACGTGGCGAACTACTACCTCACCCGTGGCGCCTATGCCGGTGCAATCAACCGCGCCAAGTTCGCCATCGAGAATTACGACGGCGCACCGGCCGTGCGTGACGCGCTCATCATCATGTCGGAGGCGTACAAGGGCCTCGGCATGGCCGATCTGGCTGCTGATGCAGACAAGGTAATGCGCGAGAACTTCGCGGCAACCGCGAATGAACCGTCGTCGGTGAAGTCTTCGTGGTGGAAGTTCTGGTAGCGGTCAGGCCGCTGCTTCCGCCAACCGCTCAGTTGCTGGTCTTGTAGCCCGACGTGATCGGGTAGCGCCAGTCCCGCCCGAAGGCACGATCGCTGATGCGAATGCCGGGCGGCGCCTGGCGACGCTTGTATTCATTCCGCTTCACCAGATCCAGCACGCGTCCGACCGTCGCGCGGTCGAAGCCCCGAGCTGCAATCTCGTCCACTGACAGGTCGTCCTCGATGAACAATTCCAGGATGGGATCGAGGACCTCGTAGGGCGGCAGCGAGTCCGAATCCTTCTGGTCTTCCCGCAGTTCGGCGGTTGGCGGTCGATCGATCACGCGCTGGGGGATCACCGGCTTCTCGACGCCGGCGCGGGCATTCAGGAAGCGCGCGATGCGATAGACGAGGATCTTGCTCAGGTCCTTGATGGGGGCGAAGCCACCCGCCATGTCGCCGTACAACGTGGCATAGCCGACAGCCGTCTCGCTCTTGTTGCCCGTGGTCAGCACCATGCGGCCGGTCTTGTTCGAGATGCCCATCAGCAGCAACCCACGGCAGCGCGACTGGATGTTCTCCTCCGTCGTGTCCGGCTTGCGGCCCGCGAACACATCGGTGAGTGCGGCGAGGGCCGATGCAAACATGCCTTCGATGGAAATGACGTCGTAGCGCACGCCGAGGTTGCGCGCCTGCGCAGCGGCGTCGTCGAGGCTCATCTGCGACGTATAGCGCGAAGGCATCATCACTGCGTGCACTCGATCCGCGCCCAGCGCGTCGACCGCGATCGCCAGCGTCAACGCCGAATCGATGCCGCCCGAAAGCCCCAGCACGATGCCGGGAAAGCGATGCTTGTTCACGTAATCGCGCACGCCGAGCACGAGCGCGCCGTAGATGCTCGCTTCCTCCGACGGCAGCGGCTCGACAGGACCGGCGCGCGGCACCACTTTTCCATCAACCAGGTCGAGATCCACCGGCACCAGCGCCTCGCGGTAGGAAGGCAAGCGTTGCACGATGTCGCCGGCGCCGTTCATCACGAAGGAGCCACCGTCGAACACCAGCTCGTCCTGTCCCCCGAGCAGGTTCACGTAGACAACCGGCAGGCCCGTGTCACGCACGCGGTCGCGCACCACGCTTTCACGACGCTGCTGGTAGTTGAGCGAGTACGGCGAGCCGTTGCTGACCACCAGGACTTGCGCGCCGTGGGCGGCCGCCGCCAATGCGGGTTCACGCTCCCAGATGTCCTCGCAGATCAGGAAGGCGACCTTGATGCCGTTGATCGTGACGATGGACGTCTCGGTGCCCGCACGGAAGTAACGCTTCTCGTCGAACACCTTGTAGTTGGGCAGGAACTGCTTGCGGTAGTTGGCGAGGCTCGCGCCATCGCGAACGATCGCAGCGGCGTTGTAGATCGTGCCATCGGCATATTCGGGATAGCCGACCATCGCCGTAATGCCCTGCGTCTCGGCACGCACGCGGTCGAGTCCGCGCGTGACCTGGCGACGCATCCCGGCGTGGAACAGCAGGTCTTCAGGGGGATAGCCCGACAGGGCGAGCTCTGGAAACACAACGAGTGCTGCACCCAGCTCATCGCGCGACTTGCGCGCGGTATCGATGACACGTTGGGTATTCCCCTCGACATCACCGACGAAGAGATCGAGCTGGGCAACGGCGATGCGGAGAGTGGGAGGCACGGCCGTGGGCTAAAGGGATCGTTGCGGGGAATCAGGCTCGGCGGGAAGAGTGTTCATCCCGCCGGCCTCATGTGGACTTACTTAGCCTTGGCGGGGGCCTTGGCAGGCTTCTTGGCCTTGCGGGCGGCCTTCTTCGGAGCCGCCTTGGCTTTGACCTTGGACTTCGCCTTGGCCTTGACGACCTTTGCCTTGGGGCTCGCCTTCGCCTTCGGCTTGGCGGCCGCCTTCTTGCCCTTGACGGCCTTCTTGGCCTTCTTCGCCTTCGGCTTCACGCTGATCGCCGCGGTGGCCGCAGCACGCTGCACGAGCACGCGACGCTTCTCCATCTGCTCGGCAATCGCGCTGCCAAGTTCTGCAGGCGAACGCACCGTGCGCACGCGAGCCGCCTCGAGGGCCGCAAACTTGTCAGCCGCGGTTCCCTTGCCGCCGGAAACGATGGCACCGGCGTGGCCCATGCGCTTGCCGGGAGGAGCGGTCACACCGGCGATGTAGGCAACGACCGGCTTGCGAACGTTGTAACGAATGAAGTCCGCAGCGGCTTCTTCATCGCTGCCGCCGATCTCGCCGACCATGATGATGCCTTCGGTCCTGGGGTCTTCCTCGAAGCGCGCGAGCACGTCGATGAAGTTCATGCCACGCACCGGATCGCCACCGATGCCGACGCAGGTCGTCTGGCCGAGGCCGTTGCTGGTGGTCTGGTACACGGCTTCATACGTCAGCGTGCCAGAGCGCGACACGATGCCGATCTTGCCCGGCTTGTGGATGAAGCCCGGCATGATGCCGATCTTGCATTCTCCCGGCGTGATGATGCCGGGGCAGTTCGGGCCGATCAGCAGGCTGCCGTAGCTCGCGAGCGAAGCCTTCACCTTGACCATGTCGTTCACCGGAATGCCTTCGGTGATCGCGACGATGAGCTCGACGCCTGCGTCTGCGGCTTCGAGGATGGCATCGGCTGCATACGGTGCCGGCACGTAGATCATGCTGACCGTGGCGCCGGTGGCCTTCACGGCTTCGCGAGCCGTGTTGTAGACCGGCAGGCCGAGATGCTTTTCACCACCGCGACCCGGGGTGACGCCGCCCACCATCTTGGTGCCGTAGGCAATGCACTGCTGCGAATGGAAGGTGCCCTGCTTGCCGGTAAAACCCTGGCAGATCACGCGGGTGTTTTTGTTGACGAGAATGCTCATAGGAGGAATTCAGGCTCTGTGTCTTTAAAGGGTGATCACTTGCCGACCGGCTTGGCCGCGGCAACGACTTTCTTGGCGGCATCCGTCAGGTCCTTGGCCGCGATGATCGCAAGGCCGCTATCGGCCAGGATCTTGCGCCCGGCGTCGGCATTGGTGCCCTCGATGCGCACGACCACGGGAACGTTGACGCCCACGTCCTTCACGGCCGCGATGATGCCCTCGGCGATCATGTCGCAGCGGACGATGCCGCCGAAGATGTTCACGAGGATCGCGCGGACCTTCTGGTTCGACAGGATCAGGTTGAACGCCTCGGTGACGCGCTCCTTCGTTGCGCCGCCGCCCACGTCCAGGAAGTTGGCGGGCTTGCCGCCGTGCAACTGAACGAGGTCCATCGTCGCCATCGCGAGGCCGGCGCCGTTCACCATGCAGGCGATGTCGCCATCGAGCGAGACGTAATTGAGCTCGTGCTTGGCCGCAGCGCGCTCGGTGGCGTCTTCCTGCGTCTCATCGCGCCAGCCTGCGAGTTCCTTCTGGCGGAACAGCGCGTTGTCCTCGATGTTGATCTTGGCATCGAGCGCAACCAGCTTGCCTTCGCCCGTAACGATCAGCGGGTTGATCTCGAGCAGGCTTGCGTCCTGTTCGAGGTAGAGCTTGTACAGCGCTTGCGCAATCTTCGAGAATTCGTCGATCTGGGCGCCAGAGAGGCCAAGGGCGAAGGCCATGACGCGGCACTGGTAGGGCTCGAGGCCCGTGGCCGGATGCACGTTCACGCGAATCAGCTTCTCGGGCGTCTTGTCGGCGACTTCTTCGATGTCCATGCCGCCGGCAGGAGACACGATGAAGGCGATGTGGCCTTTGTCCCGGTTCAGCACGAGGCTCACGTAGAGTTCGCGCGCGATCTTCGAGCCGGACTCGACGAACACCTGGTGGATGGGCAGGCCTTCCGGACCCGTCTGGTGCGTGTGAAGACGACGACCGAACATCTTTGCCGCTGCATCTGCAGCCGCTTCGGGGCTGTCGACGAGCTTCACGCCGCCGGCCTTGCCGCGACCACCCGCGTGAACCTGGGCCTTGACGACCCACTTCGCGCCGCCGATCCGGCGAGCGGCATCGGCTGCTTCAGCGGGCGTGGAGGCGACGTAACCGGTCGGGACCGGAATTCCATATCGCGCAAAGAGTTGCTTGGATTGATATTCGTGCAAGTTCATCGGCGGGTCTTTCCGGTACTGGGTAGAGAGTGGAGAGGCACTATTTATTCTGTGGTGCTGCGCCGCAGCCTGGCGCGCTCAAGGGCGCGTATTCTGTAGCAAATGGCCGAAAATGCAAAGAGCGCGGCGCGAATAGGCGCGATCTGTGTGTTAGGGTTTGCCGCAAATCATGACTCCCTCCGTACCTGACACGCCGAAAAGCGCAGCGACCGACCTCGCGTGGCGCATCCTCGCGCTGCTCAACCTGTTTCGCCTGCTGGTGCCCATCGTCCTGAGCGGACTGTTTGCGCTCGTGGTGCCCCGTCCGGTGGGAGACGTCCACCCCGCACTATTCATTGGGGTGCTGACTGCCTACTTCCTGTTCGCCGTGGTGTGCATCTCAAGCCTGCGTCGTCGGTGGCCGGATGCCTCGACCCAGGTGCTGCTCCATGTGGTCGCGGATCTGCTCGCCATCAACCTGCTGACCTACTCGAGCGGCGGCCTGATCAGCGGCCTGGCCGTCCTCCTGATCCTCCCCGTCGGAGCCGGCAGCCTGATTGTTGCCCCCCGCCAGGCCCTGATGTTTGCGGCGCTGGCCACGCTCGGCCTGCTGACCCAGCAGGGATTCTCGATCCTGGACGGCCATGGAGACTGGAGCGACCTGGCCCCGGCCGGCATCGTCGGCGCCATCGCGTTCATGTTGGCCCTGGGGGCCTATCCCGTCGCAAGGCGCCTGAAGGAGAGCGAAGCGCTCATCCGACAGAAAGACGTGGATCTCGCGGATCTGGCGGAGCTCAATGAGTTCATCGTCCAGCACCTGCGGGAAAGCATCATGGTGGTCGACGCCAACGACAGGATCCGGCTCATCAACAGTTCCGCCGAGCAACTGCTCAAGGGCAGCCCCGTCAAGGCAGGCACGTTACTGGGCGAAGTAGCGCCCAAGTTGCTGTATTTGCTAGACACTTGGCGTCGCAAGACCTATGACTGGGAGTCGAGCACGCTCTCCATGCTCTCGGCGCAGGGAACGGCGCTGATCGTCCCGCATTTCGTGTCGCTGGAAGCCGAGAACCGCGGCCCGACCTTGATCTTCCTCGAAGACACCACGCTGATCGCCGAGCGCGTGCAACAGACGAAGCTCGCGGCGCTCGGACGGCTGAGCGCCAGCATTGCCCACGAGATCCGCAATCCCGTCGGCGCCATGAGCCATGCAGCTCAACTGCTCAGGGAATCGGAATCGATCAGTCCGCAGGATAAACGCCTGATCGACATCATTCACACGAACGGGACGCGCGTCAGCACGATCGTGGAGAACGTACTGCAACTGTCCCGCCGGGACTCGACGCGCCAGGAGCGGATCGAACTTGCCGGCTGGCTGAACGACTTTCTCGCGGAGTTCCGGCAAACACTGCAGATCACGCCGACGGAACTGCGCTTTGTGCCGACAGAGCCGGACCTCGAGATTCGCGTGGATCCCTCCCACCTGCACCAGCTGCTCTGGAACCTGTGCGAGAACGCCTGCAAGTACGGACGGACCGCCGAGGGACACGTTTCCATCGATATCAGCATCGGGCGCATCCAGCCGAACCAACGACCCTATCTTGAGGTGGCCGATCGCGGTTCAGGCGTCGACGCAGCGCATGCGGAACAGATCTTCGAGCCTTTCTTCACTGCAGGCCCGGGCGGAACGGGTCTCGGCCTTTTCATCGCGCGCGAACTCGCGCAGTGCAACCGCGCCGTGCTTTTCTACGAGCCGCGCCAGGGTGGTGGTAGTATTTTCCGTATCGTGTTTGCAGATCCGCAGCGCTGGGAACCCTAGATAAAGATGACAAGTCCGCGAGCGCTCGTCGTCGACGACGAACCTGATATCCGCGAGCTGCTCGGCATCACCCTCGAGCGGATGAAGATCGATGTCGTCGCGGTTCCCGACCTCACGAGCGCCCGCAGTGCGCTGCGCTCGGGGCAGTTCGATCTCTGCCTCACCGACATGAAGCTGCCGGACGGCGACGGCCTGAGCCTGGTTGAGTGGGTGCAGTCCAACCGGCCTCACTTGCCGATCGCAGTCATCACGGCTCACGGCAACGTGGAGTCTGCTGTCAAAGCACTCAAGTTGGGTGCGTTCGATTTCATTTCGAAGCCGCTCGACCTTGCAGCGCTGCGCAAGCTGATCACGGCGACGCTCAAACTCACCGATTCCAGCGAGCCAACCGGCGAACGACCGGGAATCCGGCTGCTCGGCGCTTCGAGGGCCATGTCGCACCTGCGCGAGATGATCGAAAAGGTCGCCCGCAGCCAGGCGCCTGTCCATATCTTCGGCGAGTCCGGCACCGGCAAGGAGCTCGTTGCGCAACTGATTCATGCAGCGGGGGCGCGTCGCGAAGGGCCGTTCGTTCCGGTGAACTGCGGAGCCATTCCGACGGAACTCATGGAGAGCGAGCTCTTCGGGCACAAGAAGGGCAGCTTCACCGGCGCAGTCAGCGATAAACGCGGCCTGATACAAAGCGCTGAAGGCGGCACGCTCTTCCTCGACGAGATCGCGGATCTCCCGCTGCACATGCAGGTCAAGTTGCTGCGCGTGATCCAGGAGAAGACGGTCAGGCCCGTCGGTGAAGCGAAGGAGTCGCCCGTCGATGCCCGAATCCTGAGCGCCACACACAAGCCGCTCGCCGCGGAAGTGGCCGCGGGCCGTTTTCGCGAGGACCTCTTCTATCGCGTCAACGTCATCGAGATCCGCGTGCCGCCACTTCGCGAACGTCTCGAGGATGTCCCGGAGCTTGTCACTTCCATCCTCCAGAAGCTGGGCAAGGAGATGGGACAGCAGGCGCCGGCCTTGACGAACGCCGCGCTGAAGGCGCTGAGCGATTACCCCTTTCCCGGCAACGTCCGCGAGCTGGAGAACGTGCTGGAGCGGGCAGCAACGCTGTGTGCCGGCACGAACATCGATGTGACTGACCTGCAGTTGCGACCCGCAACCGGCTCGCTGGAAAAGCCTTCGACCGGAAGCGTTGCTGCCGGCGAGCCCCTGGGCGACGCACTGGAAGACATCGAACGCGACGCGATCGCTCGCGCCCTCGAACAGACTCGCTACAACAAAACCAAAGCTGCCGCCCTGCTCGGCATGAGCTTCCGGTCGCTGCGGTATCGCATCAAGAAGCTGGGATTGGAGTAAGCCCCAGTTCAAGTTTCAGGCAGCGGCGGCCGACCTAGTGGGTCAAAGCGGCGCCTTCCGAAACCCCTGACGGCAAACGCGCACGTCGCGGATTGCCGGCGGAAAGTGACAATTCGTGTCACATCCGGTCAATTCGCGGCAGTTAAGGGTTTTCCCGACCCACTGAAGTCTGCTGGCCCACCCATGCCACTTCCAATCTGATCAATGACTTAAAGCGCGCCCATCGTGGTGGCACGACGCTTGCTTTAGTCCAGCTCAGGCGGAAGTCGCCCACGGTTTTCGATTCCATTACGTTGTCTTAGGAGATTCAAATGCTGAAGCAGGTCCAGAAGGGTTTCACCCTCATCGAATTGATGATCGTCGTCGCGATCATCGGCATTCTGGCGGCCATCGCCATTCCCG
Organism: Steroidobacteraceae bacterium; assembly: GCA_040080215.1. GTDB lineage: Bacteria > Pseudomonadota > Gammaproteobacteria > Steroidobacterales > Steroidobacteraceae > CAIUGU01. The sequence goes on along the minus strand of JBEBIT010000012.1, from coordinate 59,254 downwards.
CTTATCAGGACTACACGATCCGCGCTCAGGTGACTGAAGGCCTGAACCTCGCATCTGCCGTCAAGGCTGGCGTTGCTGAAAGCTACGCAGACAAGGGTGTGTGGCCTGTTGACCTCGCGGCAGTTGGTATGGCGAACTCCCCTAGTGGCAAGTACGTTTCTGGCATTACAATCGGAAACGGCACGATCAGCATCACTTACGGTGTTGATGCCAACGCGGCGAATCTGGCTGGTGAGATTCTCTCGCTGAAGCCAATGGTTAGCACGAATGGCGACGTCATCTGGGTTTGTGGCGACGCTTTAGCGCCCAGCACGGCTGCAGAATCCCCCGCTGGCGCCTCGGATGCCAGCACGACCACTTTCGGTGCCAATAGCAAGGGTAAGTACCTGCCCTCGAACTGCCGCGGCTAACATCATCTAGCTCTGGTCCTCCGTAAGAAGCCCCTCCTTGGAGGGGCTTCTTCTTTTCTAGCAGAGCTCTCATTGGTTCCCACCTTCCCTGTGACGCAGCTCTCGCCACGACGGCGGGACAGTCAGCCACAATGAGCATGGATTTGACAATTGATTGCTGTCGCTGCTTAAGGTATCACTACCGCCATTCGCCAATCCTAGCCGTCTTGCTAAGCCCATGATTGATAATGCCGCTCCAGCCCTCAGCACTGCCCGGGTCGCCCTCCAGGGCCTCCCGCAGCGGCTGATTCAGGACGGGCTGGTGGATGAGCAGACGATGCTGCAGGCAATTACAGCCAGCAAGGAAGCCAACACCAACCTCGTTTCGCACCTCGTTTCCAACGGGATCGCCGATGCGCGCGAGATCGCCATCGCGGCCGCTCAGGAGTTCGGCGTCCCGCTGCTTGACCTCGAATCCATCGTTCCGGACATGGACGTGGTCAAACTGGTCTCCGACAAACTGCTGCAGAAGCACCGCGTCATGCCACTGGTCCGTCGGGGTAAGCGACTTTTCGTCGCGGTCTCGGATCCGACCAGTCTCCACTCGATCGACGAGATCAAGTTCCAGACGGGCATGTCGGTTGAAGCCGTCGTCGTTGAAGACGACAAATTGCAGCAGATCGTCGCTCGCGCCATCGAGCAGGTCGATACCCAGATGCCGGGCCTCGCCGAGGACGACCTTGATCTCGAGAACCTCGACGTCACGGGCGGCGATGACGACGCGGATAAAGACAACGTAGGACGTGATGACGTCGAGGACGCGCCGATCGTCCGCTTCGTCAACAAGGTTCTGCTGGATGCCATCAAGAAGGGCGCGTCGGACATCCATTTCGAACCTTACGAGAAGATGTACCGCATCCGCCTGCGCATCGACGGCATGCTGAAGGAACTGGCGAGTCCGCCTGTGCAACTCGCCGTGAAGATCTCGGCCCGCATCAAAGTCATGTCACGGCTCGATATCGCAGAACGCCGCGTGCCGCAGGACGGACGCATCAAGATGCGTATTTCGAAGAATCGGGCGATCGACTTCCGCGTCAGCACCTGCCCTACCCTGTTTGGCGAGAAGATCGTTGCCCGTATCCTGGATCCTTCGAGCGCAATGCTTGGCATCGACGCGCTGGGCTACGAGCCCTTCCAGAAGAAGCTGTACATGGATGCACTGGCACGTCCGCACGGCATGATCCTGGTGACGGGCCCGACCGGTAGCGGCAAGACGGTGTCGCTGTACACCGGCCTGAATATCCTGAACAAGGAAGACACGAACATCTCGACGGCCGAGGACCCGGCGGAAATCAACTTGCCGGGCGTCAATCAGGTCAATGTGAACCCGAAAGTCGGGCTCACCTTTGCAGGTGCCTTGCGCGCATTCTTGCGTCAGGACCCTGATGTGATCATGGTCGGCGAAATTCGTGACCTTGAAACGGCTGAGATCGCGATCAAAGCGGCACAGACCGGACACTTGGTGCTTTCCACCCTGCATACCAATGACGCACCCAAGACACTGACGCGCTTGATTGACATGGGCGTCAAGCCCTACGCCATCGCCACCTCCGTGTCTCTCATCATCGCCCAGCGCCTGGCGCGCAAGCTGTGCATGGCCTGCAAGGTTCGCGTGGACCTTCCTGCCGAGGCACTGCTGAAGGAAGGTTTCACGCAGCCAGAAATCGATTCCGGCATGACGCTTTACAAGGCGGTCGGCTGCAACCAATGCACCGACGGGTACAAGGGTCGATGCGGCATCTACCAGGTCATGGAAGTCACCGATGCCATCGGACGCATCATCCTGCAGGGCGGCAACGCCGTCGATATCGCGGACGAGGCGGAAAAGGAAGGCGTCTGGGATCTGCGCCGCGCTGGACTGGAAAAAGCACGCGTCGGCATCACCAGCCTGGATGAAATCAACCAATGCACCGTCGAATAGGCATTGCATCGAGTCGGATCGCGCCGCTCTCATACTCATAGAGAATAACGGACATGGCAGAAGTCATCGCGTCGAAGCAGTTCCCTTTCAAATGGGAAGGCATGGACAAGCGCGGCAAGCGCATCAAGGGACGCATGCTCGCTGCGAGCGAAGCAGCTGTCCGCACCGACCTTCGCAAGCAAGGTGTCGTCGCGAAAAAAGTCAGCAAAGAATCCCAGCTGATGAAGAGCGGCAAGAAGATCACGCCTGAGGACATTGCCCTGTTCGCTCGGCAGCTGGCCACCATGTTGCAGGCTGGCATTCCGATGGTGCAGTGCTTTGACATTATCGGCAATGGCCATGACAAGCCCTCAGTGCAGAAGCTCGTCCTTTCGATCAAGTCGGACGTGGAGGCAGGCACCACGCTTCACGAGTCGCTCGCCAAGCACCCTCTGTATTTCGACGATTTGTTCGTCAACCTGGTCGAAGCTGGCGAACAGGCGGGTGCACTCGAAACGCTGCTCGACAAGATCGCCACTTACAAGGAAAAGACGGAAGCACTGAAGAAGAAGATCAAGAAGGCACTGACCTACCCGATCGCCGTGCTGGCTGTTGCGGTCATCGTCACCATCATCCTGCTGATCTTCGTCATTCCGCAATTCGAAAGCCTGTTCAAGGGCTTCGGCGCTGACCTCCCTGCGTTCACGCAGTTTGTCGTGAACATGTCGCGATTTGTGCAGGCCCAGGGCTTGTGGATGGCGCTCGTGGCTGGCGCCGCCGCCTATTTCATCGGCTATACCTACAAGCGGTCCCGGCCAATGCGGCAGTGGCTGGACAAGGCCATCCTGAAGGCGCCCGTCGTCGGTCCGATCGTCACCAAGGCGGCGATCGCGCGCTATGCCAGGACTCTGTCCACCATGTTTGCGGCCGGCGTACCATTGGTGGAAGCATTGCAGTCTGTCGCCGGCGCGACCGGCAACATCGTATACGAAGAAGCAACACTGCGAATCCGCGATGAGGTTTCCACCGGTCAACGATTGCAGCGATCCATGGAGAATACCGGGCTGTTCCCGAATATGGTCGTGCAGATGATCGCCGTCGGTGAAGAATCAGGCTCGCTGGATGCCATGTCGTCCAAAGTGGCAGACTTCTACGAAGCCGACGTCGATGCCGCGGTGGACAGCATGAGCAGCCTGCTTGAACCGATGATCATGGCGATTCTCGGCGTGCTGGTCGGCGGCTTGGTCATCGCGATGTATCTTCCGATCTTCAAGCTGGGTGCTGTCGTCTGACGGCACGTTGCGCCACTCACCTTACCGGAAACGCCGCGTCCTACGCGGCGTTTTCTTGTCGGGAGTCCCGCACGATTCGATGACCATGGTTGAGATCGCCAACATCTCGCAGCATAGAGCCACAGCATGATTGAACTCTTCGCGTCCTCGGCGCCCCTTTTCATCGGAACGGTATTCGTGCTGAGTTTGCTGATCGGCAGCTTTCTCAACGTCGTCATCCATAGATTACCGATCATGATGGATCGCGAATGGAAGGCGCAGGCGGTCGAGATCCTCGGCGTAGTACCTGGCGCAGCGCCCGTCACCGACGGAAACGGGGTTGCTCCTGCCAAGTACAACCTGATGGTTCCCCGATCAGCATGCCCGCATTGCGGCGCAGAGATCGCGGCACTGCAGAATATTCCGGTCATCAGCTATGTGCTGCTCAAGGGCAGATGCCACGGCTGCCACGCAGCGATTTCTGCTCGCTACCCCACCGTTGAACTCTCCACGGCCGTGCTGTCCGCAGTGGTCGCATGGAAGTTCGGGTTCACCACCTTTACCGCGGGGGCCTTGGTACTCACGTGGATGCTTGTGGCGATGACGTGCATCGATATCGACCACCAGATACTGCCCGACAGCCTGACCATTCCATTGATGTGGCTAGGACTTCTTGCCAGCCTCGCTCACAGCCCTGCTGCGCCGTTGCCCGTAAGCACCGAGAACGGCGTGATTGGCGCCGCGGCTGGATACCTGAGCCTTTGGCTGGTTTACCAACTCTTCAAACTGGCTACGGGCAAGGAAGGCATGGGCTTTGGTGACTTCAAGCTGCTGGCTGCCCTGGGTGCATGGTTGGGTTGGAAGATGCTGCCGCTCGTTATCCTGCTCTCGGCGGTCACGGGTGCGGTCGTAGGCATTCTGATGATCACGTTGCGTGGCCGCGATAGGCAGATCCCCATTCCCTTTGGACCTTACCTGGCGGCAGCCGGATGGATCGCACTGATGTGGGGACCGCAGTTGGTCGATGCCTATCTCAGTCGGCTGCACTAGTCCGATGGTCTTGCTTGCGCCAATGACCCACCGAAACCTGCCCACGTGACTCGACCAATCCTGCGCATCGGGCTGACCGGAGGGATCGCCAGCGGGAAGTCCGCCGTGGCGGACGAATTCGCGTCGCTGGGAATTGCAGTCATCGACGCCGACCTGATTTCCCGCGAACTGGTCGAGCCGGGCCAGCCCGCCCTGGCGCGCATCGTTGAATTGTTCGGACCCGGGGTTCTTGATGCTTCGGGTCATCTCGACCGTCGTCACCTGAGAGAACTCGTCTTTGCAGACGCGGCGCGGAGGAAGGGCCTTGAGGACATCCTCCATCCTGCCATCCGCGCGGAACTCATTCGTCGCTCGAGCGACTCGACCGGGCCGTACCAGATCCTGGTCGTGCCGTTGCTGGTTGAGAACGGCTTGAACCACTTGGTGGATCGCATCCTGGTGGTCGATGTCCCGGAAAGTACCCAGATGGAGCGACTCAAGACTCGTGATTCGATCGGCTCGGAGCAGGCGAGTCGCATGCTGGCGGCGCAGACAAGCCGCAATGCACGGTTGGCTCAGGCGGACGACGTCATCACCAATGCGGGCAGCCTTTCGGACCTCAAAACGCAGGTCGCGCACTTGCACCGGAAGTACTTGGGCCTGCGGGCTATCGAGCCGATAAACAAGCCGTAATGCCTGCCAGCTGCAGGATTCGGAGGGCTAGCGAGATTGGACGCGTCATCCCGCCGTGCCCGCGGAGCAGTCCGTTGCGAAATGGCGGGGTTGCCCCCTCATCTCGTCTAGCCAACTCCGCCTAGCTGCCGCAGAATAGGCCGATGCCAGAAACCGGCCAGACCAGCGAGCGCGCAGAGCCGAGCGCCACCACGATCATCTACGAGCAGCCGCTCAATGAGCGCATGCGGACGTTCCTGCGGCTGGAGTTCCTGTACAACCAGACGCTTTATCACCGGCAGCAGCCTGACACCTGGGCAGCCCGTGCAGCGGTCGCCTCCATCCTCGAGATGCTCGCCATCACGGCACGCGGGGACATCCGCAGCGATGTCCTGAAGGAGCTGGAACGCCAGATGGCGGCCATGCACGAGTTCCAGTCCCGGCCGGGCGTTGATACGAGCAGGCTGCATGCCGTCCTCGAAAATCTTGCGAGGCTCCGGACCGAGCTGAACGCCGCAGGTGCGCTCTTCATGCAAAAGCTGCGGGATTCGGAATTCCTGAATGCCATCAAGCATCGCACTGCGATTCCAGGCGGTACTTGCGAATTCGACTTGCCGGACTTCTTTTGCTGGCTCAACCAGTCCCAGTCGGCCAGGTCAGCGGCCTTTGATGAATGGCTGGCTGTCCTCCGCCCCCTCTGCGACGCTGTGTCGGAGCTACTGTGGCTCACGCGGCAGAATGCGCGCCCACGCCGGGAAGTGGCCAACGCCGGTGTATTCCTGCTGACGCTCGAACGCGAGACGCCTTGCCAGCTACTTCGCGTCACGCTGCCGGCCGACACGGAGTACTTTCCGGAAATCAGTGGCAGCCATCATCGCTGCACGATCCGCTTCCTGGCCGGCGACAAAGTGGCATCGACCCGCCCGGTGCAGACCTCGGAGAATGTTCCCTTTCTCCTGACTACCTGCATTTGAGCCGGCCCGTCCACTGGCAGCAATCAGACACGCCATGATCGTCTCATGCCCCACTTGCAGCCGGCCTGTGGAATGGTCGGAAGCGTCTCTCTGGCGCCCCTTCTGCAGCGAACGCTGCAAGCTGATTGACCTGGGCGCGTGGGCCACTGAAAAGCACGCGATCCCGGACGACGGATCCGCCGAGCTGATCGAGGGTGAATCTCGGGAAGGCGAAGAGCTGCCCTGACGGGCCTACGATGCTGCGCCTCGAGGGGGCGATCCCTGGGCCGCGTCCGTGGCTATGGAAAGGGCGTGACACCGCTATCGTTGCACAGGGCCTGCACCATGGGGCGGTCCGCCTCCAGTAGATCGACTTCTCCCAGCTCTTGAACGCGCACCCACGCGAGACGCTGGCCCTCCCGGGATTCCGGTTCGCCGGAATATGCAGTGACGCACCACAGATCAAGCAGGACGACCCGATCGGAGTAGGTGTACTCGTAGTGAATGAGCGGCCGGGCGTGGGCGACATCGATACCCAGCTCTTCCTGCAGTTCGCGGCGAAGCGCCTCATACGGCGTCTCGTCGGCCGCCCGCTTGCCGCCGGGAAATTCCCACTTGCCGGCCATGTGTTTGCCAGCAGGCCTCTGCGCGATGAGTACCCTTCCTGCTGCGTCGAACAGGGCACCGGCCAGCACATGGATGGCCGGCGAGCCATCCGATCCTGCTTCAGCCTTCAAGCGCGCCGTGGCAATGCTTGTACTTCTTGCCTGACCCGCAGGGACAGGGCTCGTTGCGACCGACCTTCTTGGTGTCCCGTACAAACGGTGCCGCAGACTGGTCCATTGCGGGCAGCTCTTCTGCAACGGGCGGTGCCGTAATCGACTCCGGAGCTGCATGCTGCAGCTGCATTGCCCGCTCGAGTCGACGCTGCCGCTCCGCCTCCTCAGCCTGGATCTCTTCTTCGCTCCGCACCTGAAGCCGCGACAACATCGAAACGGTATCGTGCTTGATCCGGTCGAGCATCGAGCTGAACAGTTCAAACGCCTCGCGCTTGTATTCCTGCTTCGGGTTCTTCTGGGCATAGCTGCGCAGGTGGATGCCCTGACGCAGGTAGTCCATGGCCGCGAGATGTTCACGCCAGTGCAGATCGATCTGCTGCAACATGATGGCCTTTTCGAGGTGGCGCATGACCGCCACGCTGTACTGCTGGACCTTCGCCTCATACCCGGCGTCCACTGCGGAATGCACGCGGCCGCGAAGCTCGGGCTCACCCGCATTCTTCTCGGTCTCGAGCCAGCCCTTGAGATCGATGCCGGTGGCGAAGTCACGGTCGATCGTCTGAGTCAGGCCATCGATGTCCCACATCTCCTCGACGCTGTCCGGAGGCACGAACCGGTCGATCAGCGCGTCCACTACCTCGCGGCGAATGCCGGCCACGGCATCGGCCACGTCCTCTGCTGCCATTACCTCGGAACGCTGCTGGTAGACAACCCTGCGCTGGTCATTGGCCACATCGTCGTATTCGAGCAGGTTCTTGCGGGCATCGAAGTTATGGGCCTCGACCTTGCGCTGCGCACGTTCGATCTGCTTCGACAGCATGCGGCTCTCGATGACTTCGCCTTCCTTCATGCCGGCGGTCTGCAGCCACCGCTTGGTGCGTTCGGGATCGCCGAAGATCCTCATGAGGTTGTCTTCGAGCGAAAGGTAGAACCGGCTGGAGCCCTGGTCACCCTGGCGACCGGAGCGGCCACGCAGCTGGTTGTCGATGCGGCGTGACTCATGACGTTCGGTGCCGATGATATGCAGGCCACCTGCCGCGAGTACCGCGTCGTGACGCTGCTGCCAGGCTGCCTTGGCTTGCAGTCGAGCGCCTTCGTCAGGAGGAGGATCCATCGAGGCAAGCTCCACTTCGAAATTGCCGCCGAGCACGATGTCGGTACCGCGTCCGGCCATGTTCGTTGCGATAGTCACCGTGCCCGGACTGCCTGCTTGCGCGACGACTCCCGCTTCCTTGTCGTGCTGCTTGGCATTCAGCACCTGGTGCTTGATGCCCTGCTTGGTCAGGAGTTCGGACAGGTACTCGGAGGTCTCGATCGACGTCGTGCCGACCAGCGACGGCTGGCCGCGCTCCACGCAATCCTTGATGTCCTCGATGATCGCCGCGAACTTGTCCTTCTGCGTCAGGTACACGAAATCCGCATGGTCCTTGCGGACCATGGGGCGGTGCGTCGGCACGACGACCACTTCGAGCCCGTAGATCTGCTGGAATTCGAATGCCTCGGTATCGGCCGTGCCGGTCATGCCCGCGAGCTTTGCGTACATGCGGAAGTAGTTCTGGAAGGTGATGGATGCGACGGTCTGGTTTTCCTCGCGGACCCGCACGCCTTCCTTTGCTTCGATGGCCTGGTGCAGGCCGTCGGACCAGCGGCGACCCTGCATGGTGCGGCCGGTGAACTCGTCGACGATGATGACCTCGCCATTGCGCACGATGTACTCGACATCGCGGTGATACAGCGCATGCGCCCGCAGGGCGGCATTCAGGTGATGCATCAGCCGGATGTTGGCGGCGTCGTACAGGCTCTGGCCCGGCTGCAGCAAACCTGCCTCGAGGAACAGGTCCTCGACGCGCTCGTGCCCGGAATCCGACAGATGCACCTGCCGGCCCTTCTCGTCCGCCCAGAAGTCGCCCTCGCCTTCTTCCACTTCCTGGCGCTTGAGGCGCGGCGCGAGCTGGTTGATCTTGAGATAGAGTTCAGTGCTCTCTTCTGCAGGCCCGGAGATGATCAGCGGCGTGCGGGCTTCGTCAATGAGGATGGAATCCACTTCGTCGACGATCGCAAAAGTCAGTGCACGCTGGGCGCGATCCTCGAGACGGAACGCGAGGTTGTCGCGCAGGTAGTCGAAACCGAATTCGTTGTTGGTGCCGTAGGTGATGTCGGCTGCATACGCTGCACGCTTCTCAGCCGTGCTCTGTCCGCTCTTGATCACGCCGACTTCAAGCCCGAGGAAGCGGTAGACGGGCGCCATCCAGTCCGCGTCGCGCTGGGCGAGGTACTCGTTGACCGTCACCACGTGGACGCCCTTGGCAGGCAGCGCATTGAGGTAAGCGGGCAACGTCGCGACCAGCGTCTTGCCTTCGCCGGTTCGCATCTCGGAGATCTTGCCCTGGTGCAGCACCATGCCGCCGATCAGCTGCACATCGAAATGACGCATGCCGAGGGCACGCTTGGCAGCCTCGCGAACTGTTGCAAACGCCTCGGGGAGCAGGTCGTCCAGCGTCTCGCCTTTGGCGATGCGCTCCCGGAATTCGGCTGTCTTGGCCTTGAGCTGATCGTCGCTCAAGGAGGTCAGTGAGCCCTCCAGCGCACCGATGCGACTGACAAGCTTCGAATACCCGCCGATTACCCGCTGATTGCGGCTGCCAAACAGCCTGGTAAGCCAGTTCGCCACTCGGAAACTCCGTCAGTGCATCTATTCAAGGCCGCGTATTGTACACGGGTGGGGGGCCTATTCCCGGCGGGGCGGGACTCCGGCATGTGACTTCGGAGGGTTGGGCTGCGGGAGCGGATTTCAAAGGGAAAAAGGCGCACCCGCGAGAAATATCGCCTTGCGCCGGCATGGGCTCGGGAGGTTCGAACGGCAAGGCCACCCTGACCCGGGTAGCCGGATGCGGCTACTTGCCGACGAAGGTCATCGGATTGACGGCGCGCCCGTTCTTCAGCACTTCAAAGTGCAAATGGGGGCCGGTCGAACGGCCGCTCGAGCCGATCCTGGCAATCGGATCGCCCTTCTGGACGGTCGTGCCGACGGCAACCAGGTTGCTGGAGTTGTGGGCATAACGCGTGACGTAGCCGTTGCCGTGATTGATTTCAACGCAGCGACCGTAACCGAAGCGTTCCTTGGACCAGGTCACAACGCCTGAGGCGACTGCGACCACTTCGGAGCCTTCCTTGCCGGCGAAATCCAGGCCCGCATGAAAAGCCGTCCGGCCCGTGAAGGGATCGGCGCGCTGGCCGAAATAGGACGAAATCCAGCCCTGCATGACCGGGCGCCCCCCCGGTACGATCTGCCGGCTCAGGTTACGGGTGGAGATCAGGCTCTCGAGGACCGCCAACTGGCGTTCGCGGTCCTGAAGCTGCCTGGCCAGCCCGTCGAGCACGAATGAGAGGTCGGGCGCAGCCGCCGCGACGCCATCAATCAGCCGCTCCGGGCCGCCCTGGGCAGGCACCGACTCAAAGTTGAATTCACCCTTGTCGAGGTCCGCCATTTCGGTGAGCCTGCGCCCAAGGGCGTCGAGACGGATCACCTGGGCATTCATCTGGCCGACGCGGCTCGCGAGGGCGTCGACCTTCTCCTGCAATTGGCTACGGACTTCCTGTACCTGCGCGCGCTGGGTCTCGAGCTGGCGGGACCACTCCAGGACCTGGGAGGAAGGCGTCAGGAAGAAACCACCGCCGCCGACCCGCATGCCGGCGAAAAAGACAGCGGCCACGACAAACAGAAACACACTGATGCCGCCGGCCAGCGCGAGCCGCCGGTCGATCTGGAACTGACGAGCTCGCCCGCCGCGATTCGAGTAAACAATGACGTTCATGCGATCCTGGCCTCGCAGTGTTCTCGAGCAGTCACGGGACGGGGGCGAGAGCCTGGAACGGCCCAACCCCAAACCTTCAGCATGGCTTCTGGTTTTCTCATCCTGGTAACCCCGCTATCGTGGTCCGGTAAATGGCCGGACTTGCAGACCGGTGGCTTTGCGTCCCCACCTTTCGATGGGTTTGCCCTGTACAGTGACAGGGACTATGCAGAAGAGGCCGCCAAAAGATCAAGCGTCCACCCCTCACTCCGGGGGAAGCCGCGGCCCGGACCGGCTTATGTCCAGCGCCTTCCAGCCCTTGGGTTTTTCCCTGCCTGGCAAGGTGGCGGACCTCGAAAGGCGAGCCAAAGCGGCTCTTTCCCTCACCGACCAGGTGCGGGAAAGCCTTCCCGAGGAACAGAAAACTCATTTACTTTCGGCGAGTTATAGGGACGACACCTTGTCCATCACGATGGACTCCGCCGCCTGGTGCCCCCAGGTCCGCTATGGAGCGGAAACGCTGCTTGAAAGTCTCAAGGCCAGCGGGGGGCCGGAATTCGCCAAGTTGAAAGTCAGGGTGGGCCGCCGGGGCGCCTGAGCGGGCGTCTTACGCGGAAAGCGCCCCGGTTCGGCGGGCGAGACTGGACCGGCGCTAGGCCGTCGCGGCGGCGACGACGTAGGAAATCGGGGCATCCCGGACATCGTCGAACGTCACCTGCTCCCAGGAGGAAGCGTCCGCAATGATGGCCCGGAGCAGCCGGTTATTGAGGGCATGACCGGACTTGTAGCCGCTGAACTCGCCGATCAGGCTGCGGCCCAGCAGGTAGAGGTCGCCGATCGCGTCCAGGATCTTGTGCTTCACGAACTCGTCTTCGTAGCGCAGGCCGTCCTCGTTCAGGATTCGGTAATCGTCGAGCACGATGGCGTTGTCCATCGTTCCGCCCAACGCCAGGTTGCGTGCCCTCAAGTACTCGTGATCGCGGGTGAACCCGAACGTGCGGGCGCGGCTGATCTCCTTGAGGAAGGAGGTCGTCGAGAAATCCATCGTCGCGGTCTGCGACCGCTTCTTGAACACGGGGTGGTCGAACTCGATCTGGAAGTTGACCTTGAAGCCGTTGAAGGGCTCGAACTGCGCCCACTTGTCCCCTTCCGCGACCCTGACCGTCTTGAGGATGCGCGCGAAGTGCTTCGGGGCAGGCTGTTCCTCGATGCCAGCGGACTGCAGGAGGAACACGAAGGGACCCGCGCTGCCGTCCATGATCGGCACTTCCGCCGCGGACAGCTCGACGTACGCATTGTCGATGCCGAGCCCCGCGAAGGCGGAGAGCAGGTGCTCAACGGTGGAAACTCTTACGTCGCCGTTCATCAGCGTCGTGCCGAGCATGGTGTCGCCCACGTTCTCGGCATACGCACGCACTTCGGCGACGCCATCCATGTCGCTCCGACGGAAGACCACACCGGTGTTGACTGGCGCGGGCTTCAGGACCATGAGGACCTTCTTCCCGCTGTGCAGCCCGACGCCGCTCGCGCGTATCGTGTTCTTCAGCGTTCGTTGTCGCAGCATGGGAAATCCAGTCTATTGAGCGGCGTCAGGGACGACCCCCAACTTCCGGCCACCGCACTAGATGGGTGCATAACCTACCATGAATCCGGGCTGCCGGGCTTCAGGAGACGCCTGAAGCCCGGCTCATGGTCATCCCGTCCTCAATCGGCCTGCCGGCGCAGGAAGGCCGGAATGTCGAGCAGCGAGCTGTCATCGCTCATTGCAATCCCATCCCCGACCGCGCGGCGGGCAGCGTGCGGCTGTTCGCGCTGGTTGCGGATATAGGTCGGCACGTTCAGGTCGTCGAGCGTCGGCACCGCACGACCGGTGCGGCCACCGGCGATGGCGGTCATCTTGCGGCTGTCAGGCTGCGGTTGCGCTTGCATGGCGACCGGCCGGCCGATGCCCGTCGCTACCACGGTGACGCGGATATCGTCAGTCATGTCCGGATCGATCACGCAACCGACAACGACATTCGCATCTTCCGATGCGTACTGCTTGATGGTGTCGCCCACGATGCTGAACTCGCTGGTCCGAAGGTCGAGGCCCGCAGTCACGTTGATCAACAGGCCATGGGCGCCCTGCAGGTTGATGTCCTCGAGCAGCGGGCTCGAGATGGCAGCTTCGGCCGCTTCACGCGCGCGGTTCTCGCCGCGAGCGGAACCCGAGCCCATCATGGCCATGCCGGTTTCCGCCATCACGGTACGCACGTCCGCGAAGTCGACGTTGATCATGCCGGGACGCGTGATGAGTTCGGCGATACCCTGTACTGCGCCCTGCAGCACCTGGTTTGCAGCCTTGAACGCATCGAGCAACGTGCAGTCGCCGCCCAGTACCGTCAGCAACTTCTGGTTCGGGATGGTGATCAGCGAGTCCACATGCTTCTCGAGCTCGGCAATGCCCTGCTCGGCAATGGCGCGACGCTTCGAGCCTTCCATGTCGAAGGGCTTGGTCACGACAGCGACCGTGAGGATGCCGAGCTCCTTGGCCACCTGCGCAACGACAGGCGCTGCACCCGTACCGGTGCCGCCGCCCATGCCGGCCGTAATGAAGAGCATGTCGGACCCTTCGATGAGTTCGATGATCCGGTCCCGATCTTCCATCGCAGCCTGACGGCCGACTTCCGGATCGGCGCCGGCGCCGAGTCCCTTAGTGATGTTGCAGCCGATCTGCAGGCCGGTCTTTACCCGGGCGTGCTTGATCGCCTGCGCGTCGGTGTTCACGCAGATGAAGTCGACACCGTCGATGCCGGTGGCAACCATGTGGGCAACGGCGTTGCCGCCGCCACCGCCAACACCGAAGACCTTGATTACCGCGCCTTGATGTTCGGAATCTGCCAGTACAAACATTGCTGTTCCCCTCGTTGCTTAAGACTGAAAACCTGAACCGTGAAATCGAAACCCTTTCCCTTCTGGACCTGCTGCCACCGGCTGGTCCGGACTGTGGAGTTCGCCTCTTCACCAAAGGCCCATTCCACAGTCCGCTCCCACCGGTATCCGTCTGGAGGTGCAGCGCCCCGCGTGTGCATCGCCAGCCAACCGCCCTTCGCCTCGCTCCCCTTCTTGCCCACTTGCCTCGCCTCCTTGTCTAAAAGCTCCCCTGGAACCACGCCTTCATGCGATCAAACAGGCCGCGCACGTTGCCCGACAACGGCGAGGGCCGGCGGCCACGCAGATAGTTCTCCCGCCCGTACAACAGCAGGCCCACACCGGTCGCATGGATCGGGTTGCGGACGACCTCGACCAGGCCGGTCAGGTGCTGAGGGATGCCGAGACGCACGGGCATGTGGAACACTTCTTCAGCGAGCTCCACGGCCCCTTCCATCTTCGAGCTGCCGCCCGTAAGCACGACGCCGGCCGCGATGACTTCCTCGAAGCCAGAGCGGCGCAACTCTTCGCGGATCAGCGCGAAAAGTTCTTCGTACCGCGGTTCGACAACCTCGGCGAGGGTCTGCCGCGCAAGGCGGCGCGGAGGCCGGTCGCCGACACTTGGCACTTCGATCGTCTCGTCGGAGTTCGCGAGCTGCGACAGCGCGCACGCATACTTCATCTTGATTTCTTCGGCGAAGTTCGTCGGCGTGCGCAGGCTCACGGCAATGTCGTTGGTGACCTGGTCGCCGGCAATCGGAATCACCGCGGTGTGGCGGATCGCACCGCCCGAGAACACGGCGATATCGGTGGTGCCGCCGCCAATGTCCACGAGGCACACGCCGAGCTCCTTCTCGTCTTCGGCCAGCACCGCGTAGCTCGAAGCAAGCTGCTCGAGCACGACGTCGTCGACAGACAGTCCGCAGCGCTGCACGCACTTGACGATGTTCTGCGCCGCGCTCTCCGCGCCCGTCACGATATGCACCTTGGCCTCGAGCCTCACCCCGGACATGCCGATCGGCTCGCGGATGCCCTCCTGGTTATCGATGATGAATTCCTGCGGCAGGATATGCAGGATCTTCTGGTCGGCGGGGATCGCGACGGCACGGGCTGCATCGATCACGCGGTCCACGTCGTCTGCCGTCACTTCCTTGTTGCGGATCGCGACGATGCCGTGGGAGTTGAGGCTGCGCACATGGCTGCCCGCGATGCCGGCGTAGACTGAATGAATCTCGCACCCGGCCATCAGCTCGGCTTCCTCGACGGCGCGCTGGATGGACTGCACGGTGGATTCGATGTTGACCACCACGCCTTTCTTCAGGCCTCGCGACGGATGCGAGCCGATGCCCACCACCTCGATGACGCCGTCGCTCGAAATCTCGCCGACGATGGCCACCACCTTGGAGGTGCCAATGTCGAGCCCCACGATCAGGTTGCGGTCGCTCTTTCTAGACATCAGGTTTCACTTCCTCAGGCCGGCGGACGGTGCGTGCGGGGCCGGTTGCAGTGCCGGTCGCCGCATCGGGGACAACCCCCGCATTCCAGCCGACGGAAAAGCCATTGCTGTAGCGCAGATCCACATAGGTGATGTCTGCGGCGCGGGTGGCGACGAGCGGGCTCGCCACGGTAATGAATCGTTCCAGTCGCTGCGCCACGTCCTGGCGACCCAGGCGCACGACGACGCCGTTGCCGAGCCCGAGCACCCACGCGCCCCGCGGATCGAGCTCGACCTTCGCGAGTCGCATGCCCACGGCGAGCAGTCGCGGGTAGGTCTCGAGATAGAGCTTTGCCACTTCGGCTTCGCTGCCTTCCGGCCCATCGAGTTGGGGCAACTCGGGCGGCATGTGGCGGGCATCACGCAGGAACAGCTCCCCGCGGGTATTGAGCAGCCCATCGACGCCCCACTTCGCGGCGGGCACCTGTTCGGTGATGAACACGCGAAGGCCGTTCGGCCAGCTGCGCTCGACTTGCGCGCGATCCACCCAGGCGATTTTCTCCAGGGACTGCCGCACTCGTTTGAGGTCGATGGACAGGAATCCGGTAGCTGCAAACGGCGCAACGGCCTGCTCGATCTCCACCGGCGCCACGCGCTGGAACTTGCCCTCGACTGCGACGTGCTGCACGGGCCGGTCCAGCAGGCTCGAAAACAGCCCGAGAATCGCAACCGTGCCCGCGACAACGACGACTGCCATTCCCAATCGGCGCCAGTCGAGTTGCGGCAAGCGGAACCGCGGCTCGGCGGCCTTGCGTCGATTGCGATTGCGATTGCGCTGGGACGGGAACGCGAACATCAGCGCGGCCCTCCATTGGACGAACCACAACTGCTCTCGAGGATCATCCACACGAGGTCGTCGAACTCGATGCCGGTTTCCCTGGCGGCCTTGGGCAGCAGAGAATGGCTCGTCATGCCGGGGGCGGTGTTGACCTCGAGCAGGAAATTGCGTCCGTCACGCGAACGAATGATGTCGACACGTCCCCACCCGCTGCAGCCAGCCGCGTGGAACGCCCGCAGCGCAAGGTCCCGCATCTCCGCCTCGGCCTGTCCCTCGAGGCCAGGACACAGGTAGCGGGTATCCTCGGCAACGTACTTGGCGTGATAGTCGTAGTACTCGCCGGCAGGCACGATGCGAATGCTGGGCAACGCCTGTGTGCCGAGGATGCCCACCGTGTACTCGTCGCCGACGATCAGTTCCTCCATCAGCATCTCGCCGAAGCGTTCCGCGGTCTGCACTGCTGCGGGCAAGTCGGCTTCCTTGAATACACGGCTGACACCGACGCTCGAGCCTTCGCTCGCCGGCTTGACGATGACGGGTAGCCCAAGGGACAGCGCCGCCGCACGGAGGTCCGCGCCAGGCGCCAGCGCAATGTGTCGCGGCGTCGGCAGGCCCAACGACAGCCACACCTGCTTGGTGCGGATCTTGTCCATCGACAGCGCCGAGCCGAGCACGCCCGACCCTGTGTAGGGAATGCCGAACGCGTCGAGCAGTCCCTGCAAGACGCCATCTTCACCACCACCGCGATTGCCGTGGAGGATGTTGAACACGCGGTCGAACTTCTTCTGCGTCAACGCCTCGCAGAGCGCCGGGATGCCGTCCACGACATGTACATCGACGCCCTGGCGCTTCAGTGCGTCGAATACGTTGGCCCCGGAATTGAGCGAGACCTCGCGCTCCGACGACGTACCGCCCATGAGGACCGCTACGCGACCGAACGCGGCAGGATTGGTGATCAGGCGGCTCATGCCGGGCGCTCCAACAGCGGCTCTCCGACGATGCGCACTTCCGGGTGCAGACGGATGCCGTGTACCGCCTCCACCGTCTTGCGGACGTGCTCGATCAGCTGCTCGAGGTCGGCGGCGGTCGAGTTGCCCTCGTTGATGATGAAATTGGCATGCTTCTCGGAGACCTGCGCGCCGCCGATGCGATGGCCCTTGAGTCCGGCCGCTTCAATCAGCCGCGCGGCGTGATCGCCTTCCGGGTTCGTGAAGACGGAGCCACACGACAACTCGCCGATCGGCTGGGTTTCCTTCCGGCGCGCAAGGAGCCGCCGGATCTCGTTCTCATTGGCGTCGCGACGGGCTTCGAAGCGCAGCTTGCACCCCAGGAACCATTCGCCTTCCGGCCCCTCGAGGTGCCGATAGCTTGGGCGGTAGTCGCTCGCGGGACGGCGCTGGCGCTTGCCCTTGCGATTGATGGTGTCGACTTCAACGACATGCGGCCACGTCTCCCCGCCGAAGGCGCCGGCATTCATTGCCAGCGCACCCCCCATGGTTCCCGGAATTCCCGCAAAGAACTCGGCGGGACCAAGGCCCCAGCGCACGCACTGCTTCGCAAGCTTCGCGCAGGAGACACCGGCACCAACGTGTACGTCGGTCTGGTTCAATCGGTCAAGCTCACCGAACGCGCCGAACGTCTCGATCACGGCGGCACGCAATCCGCCATCGCGAACGAGAAGATTGCTGCCGAGCCCTACCCACACCACCGGCATGTCGGCGTCGAGCGATTGCAGGAAGGCCGCGAGGTCGTTCGCATCGAGCGGCCTGAAGAAAAGGTCGGCAGGTCCACCCACCCGCCAGGAGGTGTGCTTCGACATCGGCTCGTTCTTGAGCACGCGCGCACTCAGGTTCGGTGGAAGCGACACGGCGTTCATTGGCCCTGCCTCCCCTTGCCCGTGGCGCGCAACGTGACGGGCAGCTCGCCGGCAATGGCGCCGATGCTGCCAGCCCCCATGGTGACCACGACGTCGCCATCGTGGACAATCCGCTTCAGCGCCTCGCCCAGTTCCTCGATCTTGTCGAGATAAACAGGCTCCACGCGCCCATGCGAGCGCACCGCGCGGCAGATTGCCTTTGCATCGGCGCCCGCGATGGGGGCTTCGCCGGCGGCATACACTTCGCTCACGACGAGGGCGTCCACCGTGGCCAGCACGCGGGCGAAATCGTCGAGGAGATCATGCGTACGCGTATAGCGATGGGGCTGGAAGGCCAGCACGACGCGTCGACCTGCCCATCCCTGACGCACCGCCTCGAGTGTTGCCGCAATCTCCGTGGGATGGTGGCCATAGTCGTCGACGATCGTGACGCGCCCGGCGTCGGTCTGCACGTCGCCCAGCTGCTGCAGACGCCGGTCGATCCCCTGGAAATTCGCCAGGGCCGACTGGATCGCCTCATCGGGGACATCGAGATCCGTGGCAACGGCAATGGCAGCGAGCGCGTTGAGGATGTTGTGCGTGCCCGGCAGGTTCAGGCGAATGGACAGGGATTTGTCGCGCCCCGGCCGGACGACATCGAACGTCGACTGCATGCCATGTCGCACGATGTTGATGGCGCGCAGGTCAGCGTCCTGTTCGATGCCGTAGGTGACCATCGGCCTTGCAATCCGGGGCAGCAACGCAGCCACCTCCTTGTCATCCGCGCACACGACGGCGAGTCCGTGGAACGGCAGGTTGTGCAGGAAGTCGATGAAGCTCTGCTTGAGTCGCTCGAAATCACCCTGGTGGGTGGCAAGGTGGTCGGCATCGACGTTCGTGACGATGGCGATCATCGGCTGCAGGTGCATGAACGAGGCATCGCTTTCGTCGGCCTCGGCCACGAGATAGCGACCCGTACCGAGCCGCGCGTTGGTGCCTGCACTCTTCAGACGACCACCGATCACGAATGTCGGATCGAGGCCGCCCTCTGCGAGCAGGCTGGCGACCATGCTGGTCGTGGTCGTCTTGCCGTGCGTACCGGCAATGGCGATACCGAAGCGGAATCGCATCAACTCCGCGAGCATTTCCGCGCGCTGCACGACCGGAACGCGATGGGCGTGTGCCTCGACGACTTCCGGGTTGGTCGAGTTCACGGCGCTCGAGACGACAACGACATCGGCGCCCTGCACGTTGGCGGCGGCATGGCCCATCACGATCCGCGCACCGAGCGACTCAAGCCGGCGCGTCACCGTATTCGGCTTCAGGTCCGAGCCCTGCACTGCATAGCCCAGATTCAGCAGCACTTCGGCAATGCCGCCCATGCCGCTGCCGCCAATGCCGACCATGTGGATGCGATGGATGCGCCGCATGCGGTGGGTCATCGCGTACCTCCGGCAGCCGCGATGCACGCATCGGCGAGGCGCACGTCGGCATCCGTGATGGCAACACGGCGTGCGTTCCCCGCCATCGCCGCAAGACGCGGCCGGCCGCCAGCCAGCAGTTCTCCAAGCTCCGCAGCCAGACGCGCCGGTATCAGTTCACGCTCGGGCAGGATCCTGCCTGCATCTGCGCTCACGAGGAACTCAGCATTGCGTGTCTGGTGGTCGTCCACAGCCGCCGCAAACGGAATGAAAAGCGCCGCGATCCCTGCTGCAGCCACTTCCGCCACGGTCAGTGCGCCGGACCGACATACGACGAGATCCGCCCAGGCATAGGCGGCCGCCATGTCGTCAATGAAGGCCCGCACGTCGGCCTTCACATCGTGCTCAGCGTAGGCCGCGACGGTCTGTTCGAAATTGCGTTCGCCTGCCTGATGCAGCACCTCAGGCCGCTCGGCTTCGGCAAGCAGCGCCAACGCCGCGGGCAACGCCGCGTTCAACTTCGCAGCACCCTGGCTGCCCCCGAATACAAAGAGCCGCAGCTTTCCGGTGCGTCCGTTGAAACGTTCCGCCGGTGCTGGCAGCGCGGTAATCTCGCGGCGCACCGGGTTGCCAACATGCTCCGCTCGGATCTTGCCGGGAAAGCTGTTCGGGAAGCCTTCGAGCACGCGACTGGCAAAGCGCGCAAGAATCCGGTTGGTCATTCCGGCCACGGCATTCTGCTCATGGATGACAAGCGGCCGCCCGGTCAGCCAGGCGGCAATGCCACCCGGGCCCGAAACAAAGCCGCCGGCACCCAATACGACCGCGGGCTGGCGACGACGAATCACCGCGATGCTCTGCCTGACGGCGACCAGCAACTTGACCGGAGCGGCAAACAGCGCCATCAGGCCCTTGCCCCGCAGCCCGCTGATCGAGATCCACTCCATGGGAATCTGGTGCGGTGGCACCAACTTGGCTTCGAGCCCACGATGAGTGCCGAGCCAGACCGCATCAAAGCCTCGCTCGCGCAACACGCGCGCAGCCGCCAGGGCCGGGAAGACATGTCCCCCGGTGCCACCAGCCATGATCAACACAGTGTGGGCCGTCATGGTGCCCGCTCCTTGCGCGATACCGCAGAGCGGCCGGCAAGACTGGCCTCATGGGCGATGCGCATGATCATCCCGAGCCAACCGAGCGTCACCATCAGGCTGGAGCCACCGTATGACAGCAGCGGCAACGTCAGTCCCTTGGTCGGCAGCAGGCCCATGTTCACGCCGATGTTGATGAAGGCCTGGACACCGGCCCAGATGCCGAAGGAAGCCGCGCAATAGGCCTGGAACGTGAGGCCCGCCTGCGCCGCCAGCCTCGAGATGTGGAACGTGCGAGCCACCAGCACGAGAAACAGCGAGAGCGTGATGACCACGCCGACCAGGCCGAACTCTTCCGCGAGTACGGCGAAGACGAAGTCGTTGTGCGCCTCAGGCAGATAGAAGAGCTTCTGGATGCTGCCACCCAGCCCGACACCGAAGTACTCGCCACGACCAATTGCGATGAGCGACTGGGTAAGCTGGAAGCCGGAATTGAACGGGTCTGCCCACGGATCGAGGAACGACGTGAGCCGCTTCAGTCGATACGCGGACGTCACCGCAAGGACACCCATGCCGCACACTGCGATGGCCACGAGCGCAAAGAAGTGACGCAACTTGACGCCCGCGAGGAACAGCATGCCGAGCCCCGTGGCCATCAATACGGTCGTCGCGCCGAAATCGGGCTCCAGCAGCAGGAACAAGGCTGCGGCCATCAGGACACCCAGCGGCCGCAGGAAAGCCTGGAGGCTATCCTTCAGGTCCGACTGGTAACGCACGATGTAGCTTGCGAGATAGGTCAGCAGCAACACGCGAGCGACTTCCGAAATCTGCAGGTTCAGGACCCCGAGCGGAATCCAGCGACGGCTGCCGTTGATCTCTGAGCCGACACCCGGAATCAACACGGCCACGAGCAGCAGGAAGGCCAGCAGCAGCAGCGGGAAGGCCAACCGCTCCCACACCGATGACGGGATCAGCATCGCGATGCCGGCAGCGACGAGACCGAGGCAGACCGCAAACAGCTGGCGCTCGAGATAGTAGAAGGGATTGTGGAACTCGCGTTCGGCCGTCGCGATGGATGCCGACGCGACCATGACGAGGCCGACCAGGAGCAACGCAGCGACGACGAGCACCAGCACCGGATCGAACATGAAACGGCGCGGGCGTCCTGTCGACCGTGCGTACGCCAGTGTTGCTGCGGTCATGGTGCAAGTCTCCTGACGGCAGCCGCAAACGCATCGCCGCGATGTCCATAGTCACGGAACATGTCGAGGCTGGCACAAGCCGGCGACAGCAACACGGACTCGCCACTGCGCGCGGCGTTCGCGGACTTCACTACAGCCTCGTCCATGTCCCTGGCGAACTCGATCGTGCAGATGCCGTCCAGAGCGGCGGCTAGCTGTGCTGCGTCCTGCCCCATCAACACGGCGTGCCGGACCTTGTTGTGGAATGCCCGCTGCAGAGGCGAAAAATCCTGTCCTTTGCCCTGGCCACCTGCGATCACGACGAGGGAACCCGGCATGCCGGCCACAGCCGCCAGCGTTGCGCCGACGTTGGTGCCCTTCGAGTCATCTACATAGCGGACACCCGCGACGTCCGCGACCCACTGCGACCGATGCGGCAAGCCCCTGAACTGCATGAGCGCTTCGATAGCCGGCTCAAACGGCAGATTCATCGCCTCAAGCATCGCGAATGCGGCGAGTGCATTGGCCGCGTTGTGTAGACCCGCGATCTTGAGCTCGGACATCGCGACCAAGGGCTTGCCGAAGCGCAACAGCACGGGATCCCGAGCCTTGTCACCCAGCGAGAAGTCAGCTGGCGCCTCGAGGCTGAAACCGAGGATTCGCTGGCCCGCCTTCGGCATGGCGCGCACGATCGGATCATCCTGATTGATCACTGCCGCTCCTGCACCCGCGAGCACGCGGGCCTTCGCCGCAGCGTAGTCCGCGAGCGAGTCATAGCGATCCATATGATCCGGCGTGACGTTCAGCACGGCCGCCGCCGTCGTCACGAGGCTCATCGTGGTTTCGAGCTGATAGCTCGACAGTTCGAGGACGTAGCAGTCGGGGACAGGCTGATCCAGCAGCTCGAGTGCAGGCGGACCGAGATTGCCACCGGCCAGCGCAGTCCGTCCGGTCGCCTGCGTCATCAACGCCACAAGCGTTGTCACGGTGCTCTTGCCGTTGGTGCCGGTGACCGCAACGATCGGTGCTTTGGCCGCTCGCGCAAATAGTTCAATGTCGCCGACCACGGGAATGCCGCGCCGCACGGCTTCCACGAAAAGGGGCTCGCGCAACGAGATGCCGGGAGAGGCGATGATCTCCACGGCTCCGTCGAGGAGCGCCAGATCAAATTGCCCAACCCGGATCGCCTGTTCGGGAAGAAGCGACTGCACGACCTCGAGGCCGGGCGGAGACACGCGGCTGTCGGTCACGGTGAAGTCGACACCGCTGGTCTTGAGGAATCGGACGCACGACAGACCGGTCCGGCCGAGACCGGCAATCACCGTCTTCCCCGTCAATGCCGGGGCAACGTGTTCGGCGTGATGCGTCTTGCGGGCAACCATGGTCATTCCGTCAACGCACCTTCAGGGTTGCAAGGCCGACGAGCACGAGCACCACCGTGATGATCCAAAAGCGCACGATGACCTTGGGTTCAGCCCAACCCTTCAATTCGAAGTGGTGATGGATGGGGGCCATGCGGAAGATGCGCTTGCCCGTGAGCTTGAAGGAGGCCACCTGCAACATCACCGAGACGGTCTCCATGACGAAGACGCCGCCCATGATGAAGAGCACGATTTCCTGCTTCACGATGACCGCAACGACGCCGAGCGCCGCGCCCAGCGCCAGCGCGCCGATGTCGCCCATGAAGACCTGCGCGGGATAGGTGTTGAACCACAGGAAGCCGAGCCCTGCTCCCACCAGCGAAGCGCAGAAGACCAGCAACTCACCGGCACCGGCGACGTAGGGAATGCCGAGGTAGCCGGAGAACACCACGTTGCCGGTCACATAGGCAAACACGCCGAGCGCGCCACCCACCATCACGGACGGCATGATGGCGAGACCGTCCAGGCCATCCGTCAGGTTCACTGCGTTGCTCGCGCCGACGATCACGAAGTACGCAAGCACGACGTAGCCGGCGCCGAGCGGCAGCATGATGTTCTTGAAGAACGGCACGAGCAGCGTCGTTTCAGCTGGACTCCTGGCAGTGACGTAGAGCGTGATGGCGCAACCGAGCCCCGCCACTGTCTGCCAGAAGTACTTGTACCGCGCGATCAGGCCGCGGGAATTCCCGACCACCAGCTTCAGGTAGTCGTCCCAGAAGCCGATGAGACCGAAGGCCAGCGTGACGCCGAGCGTGATCCACACGAAGCGATTCGCGAGATCCGACCACAGCAAGGTAGCGACCCCGATCGCAACCAGGATGAGCGCACCGCCCATCGTGGGCGTCCCGGCCTTGGGCAAGTGCGACTTCGGCCCGTCATCGCGCACGCGCTGGCCGACCTGCCTGTCTGCAAGCGTGCGGATCATCCACGGCCCGACCATGAGCGAGATCATGAGTGCCGTCAGGGAGGCAAGGATCGCCCGCAGCGTAAGATAGCTGAAGACATTGAAGCCCGTGTAGACCTGTGCCAGTGATTGCGCAAGGTAAAGCAGCATGTTCTTCTAGTGTCCTCTGCCTGCCGCCGTTGCGGATTCGGTGCCGAGCGCGGCGCTCACCCGCTCGAGCCGGTTGCTGCGCGAACCCTTGATCAGCAGCGTCACGCCGGGCTCGAGTCCTGCTTCGACGGACGCGATCAGCGCGTCGATGTCCGCGAACCACTCTGCTCCGCTGCCGAACGCCTCTGCGGCAATCCGGGCGCGGTCGCCGATGGCGAACAGCCGGTCGATGCCGCTGTCGCGGGCAAATCGGCCGATCTCTGCATGCTGCTCGTCCGCGCTGGCGCCGACCTCACGCATTTCCCCCAGAACCAGCCAGCGGCGTCCGGGCAGGCCGCGGAACGTATCGAGCCCGGCACGCAAAGACGTCGGATTCGCGTTGTAGGAGTCGTCGACCAGGAAGGCGCCGTGCCGTGCAGGGCGCAAGTCCAGCCGACCGGCTACGGGCCGCACCTGCGCGAGGCCGGCGACGATGTTGTCGAAGCTCGCTCCGGCGGCGGAAGCCGCGGCAGCTGCACCGAGCGCGTTGCGGACGTTGTGGACCCCACCAAGCTGCAGGGTCACCGCGCGGACACCTGCAGGCATCACGAGGTCGAAGATGGAACGAAAGCCGGACGGCCCCGCTTCCAGGCGCACATCACGAGCCACGACATCCGCAACGGCATCGATTCCGAACGTGAGAATGCGCGACGATCCGGCAAGGTCCCTCCAGAACGACGCATAGGTGTCATCGGCATTGATGACTGCCGTACCGCGACCTGCAAGGGCGGAGAACATTTCGCCCTTGCCGTGGGCAACGCCATCCAGGCTGCCGAAGCCTTCGAGGTGGGCCGCACCCGCATTCGTCACGAGTCCGACCGTGGGCTGGGCGATTGTCGCGAGGTGCGCGATCTCGCCGCCGTGATTGGCACCCATTTCAATGACGGCACTGCGATGCGAAGACTCGAGCTCAAGCAGCATCAACGGCACGCCAAGATGGTTGTTGAGGTTGCCGCGCGTGACGAGGCACGAACCCTCCCTTGCCAGGATGGTGCCGAGGATCTCCTTGGTGGTGGTCTTGCCGTTGCTGCCCGTCACGCCGACCAGGGGCAAGCTGAAGCGACGACGCCACTCGCTGGCGAAGCGCGTCAAGGCAGCGGCGGTGTCTGGAACGACGACCTGCGGCAGGTCGACGGCCAAGGCATGCTCGACGAGCAGTGCCGCCGCACCGCGCTTCTGCGCATCGACTGCAAAGGCATGCCCGTCGAAGTTGGGACCGCGAAGTGCGACGAACAGCGCACCGGCAGGCACCGTCCGGCTGTCGATGGAGACGCCATCAAACTGGGCGTCCTGCCCGTTGAGCTGTCCGCCAGTGACCTGCGCGAGATAGGCCAGCGTGCGCGTCATGGGCAGAGCCCCTTGAGCCGCATCGCATGCAACGCAACCTCGCGGTCGTTGAACGGCAAGGTCTCGTCGCCGATGACCTGGCCCGTCTCATGGCCTTTGCCGGCAATCAAGACCGCATCGTCGGGACCCGCAAGATCGAGCGCGGCTGCAATCGCCTCGGCACGTTGGCGCTCGACGCGCACCTGGTCCGCACGCTGCATTCCGGATTGGATCGAAGCGATGATCTGCGCGGGATCTTCGCGCCGCGGATTGTCGTCCGTCAGGACCACGACGTCGGCAAGTTCCTCGGCAATGGCGCCCATCAGCGGCCGCTTGCCCGCATCGCGATTGCCGCCACAGCCGAATACGCAGATCACGCGCCCGGCAGTGTGTTGCCGGGTCGCCTTGATCACCTTGGCGAGCGCATCGGGCGTGTGCGCGTAGTCGATCACCACGAGTGGTCCACTGGAGGGCAACACTTCCATGCGCCCGGGCGGCGGTGAACTCGTCTCGAGTCCCTTGACGGCACGGTCGAGCGGCACTTCCCAGCCGAGCAGCACGGCCAACGCCGCGAGCAGGTTCTCCGCGTTGAAATCGCCGAGCAGCCGCGACCGCAGGATACCTGGGCCCCAGCTGCCATCGAACGCGATGGACAGCCCGCCGCTTCCGCGTTCGAGGCTGCGCGCAAACAGCTGGTGCCCGGCGGGCACGTTCGTGCCTGGAGGCGTTGCGTGATACGCCGTAACCGCCATTCTTCCAGCCAGCCTGCGCACGAGTTCGTTGCCGAATTCGTCGCCTACGTTGATGACCGCGTGATCAAGGCCCACAGTCTGGAACAGCCGGGCCTTGGCCGCCGCATAGGCCGACAGCGTCTTGTGGTAGTCGAGGTGGTCGCGCGTGAGGTTGGTGAACACGGCCGTATGGAAGCGCACCGCATCCACACGGCCCTGGTCGAGCGCATGTGAGGACACTTCCATGCTGACATGGCGATCACCCGCTTCGCAGCGCTCAGCCAGCCGGCGATGCACCGTGATGCAGTCGGGCGTGGTATGGGCAGAGGGGTTGAGCGCACCAATTCGTCCATAGCCCAACGTGCCTGCATAGGTAGTGGGCTGGCCCGTCGCGCCCATCGCCGCGGCAATCAAGTGGGCGGTCGTCGTCTTGCCGTTCGTGCCGGTGATGCCTGCAACCTGGACCCGCGCAGAGGGCTGGTCGAAATAGCGATCCGCAATTCGCCCGATGCATGCCTTGAGTCCGGGCACCGCAATCGCAAGCAAGCCGTCGCGCGCCGCTGGCGCCGCAATGCCCTCCGCCGGCTCCCACAGGACTACCCGTGCGCCCGCAGCGGTCACCTTGTCCAGGTACATGAGGCCATGTTGCTGCGTGCCGGCAACAGCCAGAAACAAGCAGCCGGGCGTAGCGTCGCGGCTATCCATGCAGAGATCCGTGATGCCGATGTCCGGCACCGCGACTCCTGCCAGACCGGCCAGCAGCTGCCTCAGATTCGCAACACGACTCGAGGCCGCGCAGGGTGCGCCGGCTTGCGTTTCGTGGGTGCTTGTCATGGCGTGTTGTGGCATCGGATCGGCGCGGGGTTATTCGGCAGGCAGCGCCCGCACGAGCGTCGTCGCCGGCACGGTGTCGAGCCCATCGGGAGGAACGCCGAGCAGCCGAAGTGCCCCGGCCATGACGTTCGAGAACACGGGGGCGGCAACTTCGCCTCCGTAGTATTCCCTGCCCCGCGGCTCATCGATCACGACGATGGCCGCGAGGCGCGGATTGCTCGCCGGAACCACCCCGCCGAACACACCAAAGTAGGCGTCGTCGGAATAGCCGCCGGGCGTCGCTTTCTTGGCCGTGCCGGTCTTGCCCGCCACGCGATAGCCGATCAGCGAGGCACGGTTGCCCGTGCCGTCCAGCGACACCACGCTCTCCATCACCTTGAGAAGTTCACGGGCCACGTGCTCTTCGATGACACGCTGTCCGGCAACGGGACCTTCAACGCGTCGCATCGTGACGGGACGGCTGATGCCTTCGCCACCGAGGACGGCATACGCGTGTGCGAGCTGCAGCGGCGTTACGGACAGCCCGTAGCCGTAGGACATCGTCGCCTGGCCAATGGGCCGCCAGTGGGAGAAGTGATTGAGCAGGCCGGCCGACTCGCCAGGAAAGCCGCTGCCCGTGACCTTGCCGAAGCCGAAGGCATCGAGCATGCCCCACATGTTCTCCGGCTTGAGCGACAGCGCGATCTTCGTCATGCCGACGTTGCTCGACTTCGCGACCACGGTCGTGAGCGGCACCATCCCGAGCGGATGTTCATCGGTGATGGTCTTGATGCCGACGCGAATCGGCGTCGTGTCGATGATGCTGTCGGCGCGATACTTGCCCGCAGCAAAGGCGGCAGCAATGACGAACGGCTTGATGCTTGACCCGGGCTCGAAGATGTCGGTCGCGGCACGGTTGCGGTAGCGAGGCGCCGTGTACTGGTCGCGATCGTTCGGGTTGTAAGCGGGCTGGTTCACCATCGCCAGCACTTCACCCGTCGTCACGTCCAGCACGACCACCGATCCAGCCTTGGCATTGTGCTGCTGGATCGCGGCCTTGAGCTCGCGATACGCGAGGTACTGGATACGCAGGTCGATGCTGGTGACGAGATCCTGGCCCGGCCGTGGCGAGCGAATGCTCTCGATGTCCTCGACGGTGCGGCCATAGCGGTCCTGGATGACGCGCTTCGCACCCGCTTCCCCTCCCAGCCACTGGTCGTATGCGAGCTCCAGGCCTTCCTGGCCGACGTCATCGACGCTCGTGAAGCCAAGCACATGGCCGGTCACTTCGCCGGCCGGATAGTAACGACGGTATTCGCGCAGCAGATAGATGCCTGGAATGCCGAGGGCCTTCACCTGTGCCGCATCCTGCGGGCGCATGTGCCGCACGAGATAGACGAACTCCCGATCGAGGTTGCCGGTTATCCGCTGCGCCACCCACTGCGGATCCCGATTCAGCGCTTCGGCAAGACGCGGAATCTGGTCGGAGGCATGGGCCTTCGCCACTTCCTTCGGATTGACCCAGACGGTGTCGACGGGCGTGCTGACGGCGAGGGGCTCGCCGTTGCGATCGAGCAAGCTGCCACGATTGGCGGACAGCTTCGCCACGCGTGTCGAACGCGCCTCACCTTGTCCCTCGAGAAAGCCATCATCGAGAACCTGCAAATCAACGGCGCGCACGAGCAGGCCGCAAGCGCAGACCAGGATGAGACCGAGTACCACCCGCAGGCGGACCCGGAACTGGTCGAACGTGAAGGACCGCGCTTCCCCTGGGCGGACAGGCGTGCCGATCACGGTGCGCGCATCCTGATTGCGGGGGCGAAGGCAATCTTCATGGTTGGACGAGGCGTACTTCGGTCGGACGCGGAATCACCATCTGCAGGTCCGAGCGCGCCATCTGCTCTACCCGGCCATGCGTGGACCATGCGCTCTGCTCGAGCTTGAGCTGCCCCCACTCGATATCGAGCTGGTCGCGGCTGGACTCGAGATTCTGCAATTCGACGAACAGGCTGCGCGACTGGTGCTTCGACCAGATGACGCCGATGCACGAGACAAAGACCAGGCCCCACAGGATCGGTACCGCGATGCGTGCGAGTGAGTTCATGCCGCCAGCCTTTCTGCAATGCGCAGGATCGCGCTGCGCGCCCGCGGGTTGCGCCTGATTTCCTGATCCTGCGGGTGGACGGCCTTGCCGACGCGGCGGAGCCTGGGCCGGGCGTGCAACGGCACCTCAGGCAGTCCGGCGTACACAGGGTCTTCCTGGCTCTGTCGCTGCATGAAGCGCTTCACCCTGCCGTCTTCCAGCGAGTGGAAGCTGATCACGCACAGCCGCCCACGGGGATTCAGGAGGTCAACGCTCTGCGCCAGTGCCGTATCGATCTCTGCAAGCTCCGCATTGACGTGAATGCGAATGGCCTGGAATGTCCGGGTGGCGGGATGCTTGCCGGGCTCCCACGCAGGCACCGCTTCGGCAACGACCCTGGCAAGCTGCGTGGTGCGCGTCAGCGGCTCGGTGCGCCGCGCAGACACAATGGCGCTCGCGATCCGCCTGGCGAAGCGCTCCTCGCCGTACTCGCGGATGATCGTGGCGATCTCGTGCTCCGGCGCGCGTGCCAGCCATGCAGCCGCCGTGATTCCCGTTTCGTTGTCCATGCGCATGTCGAGCGGACCGTCGTGCAAGAAACTGAAACCTCGTGCAGCGTTGTCCAGCTGCGGCGAGGACACCCCCAGATCGAACAACATCCCATCGAACCCCGGTGCCTGACCCGCCGCCGCCAGCAGCTCCGTCAGGCGACCGAACGGTCCCCGTATCAAAGTGAGCCGCGGCTCCGCGCCGAAGCGTTCGCGACCCGCGCGAATCGCTTCGGGGTCCCGGTCGAACGCCACGACCGCACCAGCCGGACCCAGCTTTGCGAGCACCGCGGCGGTGTGCCCCCCGCGCCCGAACGTCGCATCGAGGTACCGTCCCTCGGGTTGCACATTCAACCCTTCCAGTGCCTCGTCGAGCAGGACCGGCGCGTGCGGCTCCATCAAAGCGACAGCGATTCGAGCTCCGGCGGCAGCTCTTCAGTCACTTCATCAACCTTCAGCCACGATTCGCGGCTCTGGTCCCAATGCGCCTCGTCCCAGAGTTCGAAGCGACTGCCCTGCCCGATCAGCACGACGTCGCGAGCGAGGGTCGCGTATTCACGCAAGGTGGGAGGAATGAGGATGCGGCCATGCGAATCGAGCTCGAGTTCCGTGGCGTGACCGACCATCAGGCGCTGCAAGCGGCGAACAGCCGGATTCAGCGTCGGCAGGCGCATGAGCTTCCGCTCGATCTCTTCCCACTCGGGCAGGGGATAGATCAGCAGGCAGCGGTCAGACCGATCGACGGTGGCCACCAGACGCCCGCTCGAACGCTCCACAATCCGGTCCCGGTAACGGGTCGGCATCGCGAGGCGCCCTTTGGCATCCAGCGTGACTTTGTTGGCACCGCGAAACATGGCAAGCCCCAGACGGGCGCAGGAGGTGCTTTAAGCGTCTCCGTGGCCCATTTCATCCCACTTTTTCCCACTCACTTGCACTATAGGGACGCAGGCCGGATTAAGTCAACGAACAGCCAAGAATTTCTCCATAGGCCACAGTCACTTAGGACTGACCGGCGTCGCAGGGACGCGACGCGAATTGAAAGGCTGCATCGAAATCAGAGCCTTATGAGCAACTCTTGATCGAGATAGTGAAAAGAATGCTCATGCGGATCCCGGCCTTATCCACACGCTTAGCGGCGGTCGCCGCGCAAGCGTGCGCAAAGGAGCGTCGCACAAATCACGATTATTGTTATAAAAATATTATCAATTATCTCTAAAAATAAAGCTCCATGAGAGCCAAACAGTCTTTTTATTGCTGATTAAGTACGGCCCGTCGGGTGGACGGCGCGCGCGCCGCCGGTGGCGCGAAGAGAAGTGGGAGTCAGCCGATAAGCCGGGTTCTGTCGTGGGCAACCATTCATCTGGGATACGCGTCACCGCGTACCTCAAGCAGCCTACCCGGGAGCACGTGTGGACCACACGCGCGGCACGAAGCCGCCTGCCCCCCTATTTGGCCTTGCTCCAGGCGGGGTTTACCGTGCCGTCGAGTGTTACCACCGACGCGGTGCGCTCTTACCGCACCCTTTCACCCTTACCGGCACCCTCTTGCGAAGGTACTTAGGCGGTTTGCTTTCTGTTGCACTTTCCGTGGGCTCACGCCCCCCAGGAATTACCTGGCGCCTTGTCCTGTGGAGCCCGGACTTTCCTCCATGCCCACCCGTGAAGGTGAACACCGCGGTTGCCTGGCTGACTCCCGGCGCGCATGGTGGGGGCAGAGCGCAGGCAGCGCAAGCAATGGTTGATTGCAGCGAGCCATCTGTTGCATGAATCGACGCTGGGCGGCTATTTCTGCAGCTGCACCGCGCGCTCATACAGCACGGCCCGCTTCTCGCCCGTAATACGCGCAGCGAGTTTCGCCGCTTGCGCGGCAGGCAGCTCTTCCAGCAGGGTCTTCAGCACCTTGTCAGCGTCAATGGCAAGTGCCGGCGCCTCTGCGGCCGTCAGCCCCGCGACCACGATCACGAGTTCGCCTCGAGACATATCAGCGTCTTGCGTCGAGCGCTCGGCGAGCTCAGCCAGCGTGCCGTAATACATCGACTCGAAGCGCTTCGTCAGCTCTCGGCCGATGCTGGCGCGTCGCTCCGCACCCAATACTTCGACCATCGCAAGCAGCACTTCATTGAGTCGATGCGGCGCTTCATAGAAAATGAGCGTGCGTGCTTCCCGCGACAACTCAAGGAGCGCGTTCTTGCGTGCACCTGGCTTGGACGGCAAGAAGCCCTCGAACGCAAACCGGTCTGTCGGCAGGCCGGATGCCGACAGGGCCGTGATTGCCGCCGTGGGACCCGGGATCGGCGTCACCCTGATCCCGGCATCAAGGGCCGCCCGGACCAGCGCGAACCCCGGATCGCTGACGAGGGGGGTGCCTGCATCGGACACCAGCGCCACCGCTTCGCCGCGCCGCAACCGCTCGACCAACGGCCCGAGGCGGGCAGCCTCATTGTGCTCATGTAGCGACACCAGGGGCGTAGCAATGCCGAAAGCCTGCAGCAAGGAACGCGTATGACGGGTATCCTCAGCGGCTATGAGTGCGACCTGCGCCAGCGTCTCGCGGGCGCGAGGGCTGAGGTCGCCGAGGTTGCCGATCGGGGTAGCGACGACGTACAACGCGGCAGGCAGCGCGGCGTGGGCGTCCTCGGTCGGTGGCGGTTGCTCGGACACGTCTTTGGTCACCTTCGCTTGTTCACTGCAAAACAATGGCTGAGTATTTCACATCATTGCCGGCCTCACAGACCGGCTTGGCGCGCCAGACCGAAGGCGGTGGTGGCTCGGGCTTGAGCCGGCGCATGTTACGCGGTTGGCCATTGCAACCCGTGGCTGCCGCGCTCTTGTTGCTGCTTGCTGCGGTTGCATGCACAAGCCCTTCGCCGACGCAGCGCCGCGCGAATACGGCAGGCATTGCCGCGGCATCGCAGGCGACCGCCGGGCGAAGCAGCGAACAGGCTGCCGGTGCCGGCATCGGCCAGCAGATCGTCGCCGATGCGGGACCGGCAGGCTACCCGCGCCAGGTTGCGCTGCTGCTCCCGTTGTCCGGCCGACAGCAAGTGGCGGGCGTTGCAGTGCGCGATGGCTTTCTCGCTGCTGTACTCGCCCAGGACGTGACGCAACGCCCGACCGTCAATATCTACGACTCCGCTTCACTGGGCGCGGCACCTGCATATGCACGCGCGATCAGCGAAGGTGCGCAATTCGTGGTCGGCCCCCTTCTCAAGGAAGAAGTGCAGGCCGTGGCCGACGCCGGGTCGGTAGCCGTGCCCTCGCTGGCACTCAACTACCTGCCTGACAGCGCAGCGCCACCCGGCCTGCTGTACCAGTTTGCCCTTGATCCCGAGGACGAAGCGCGCCAGGTCGCGCGACGCGCCGTTGCCGACGGCCACACGCACGGCGTCGCGCTGGTTCCGGACAACGAGTGGGGACAACGTCTGTTGCGTGCTTTCGATGCCGAGTTCTCCGCCGCTGGCGGCACGCTCGTGGGCAGAACGCTGTATGACACCGCCGCACGCGACTACTCGCTGCCCATCACGCGTCTGCTACTGATCGATCAGAGCCGGACCCGGGCCAGCGCCTTGTCTGCGGCACTCGGCAGCCGATTCGAATTCGAACCCCGCACGCGGAGCGACGTGCAGTTCGTCTTCATTGGTGCCCAGCCGCTCCAGGGCCGGTCACTGCGCCCCGCGTTGCGGTTCCATCTGTCACAGGACCTTCCGGTCTATGCGACGTCCGACGTTTTCGAACTCGACTCCGACGCCAATGCCGATCTCGACGGCGTGATCTTTCCGGACATGCCCTGGATCGTGGCGCCCGATGCGACAGCGAACAACCTGCGGCGCTCTCTCTCTTCGTACTGGCCCACTCGCTCGAAAGGACGTGGCAGGTTATATGCCTTCGGCTACGATGCATTCCAGCTGATCCCGGTCTTGCGCGGCTCGAGACCCGCCGCGACACCACTCGCCGGCATGACGGGCCGGCTGGCAGTCGACGACAGAGGACGCGTGAGGCGCGAACTGGATTGGGCGCAGGTAGAGAACGGCCGCCCGCGCCCTCTCGCAGTGATTGCTGCCGGGGGACCCTCCCGCTAACAACCTCAAGCCAAGGATTCCCATGCAACGCAAGGATGCGGGCGTGGCAGCAGAAGCAGCGGCGTGCCACTTCCTGGAAGCCCGGGGACTCAAGCTGCTCGAGAAGAATTTCCGCTGCCGCAATGGTGAAATCGACCTCATAATGCGCGACGGCCCCGTGGTCGCATTGGTCGAGGTGCGATTGCGCAGCACGGCCCGCTTCGGCGGTGCCGCGGGTTCCGTCGACAGGAAGAAGCAGCAAAGACTGATAGCAGCGGCGCGCTACCTGACCCTGGTTCGTAGCGATCTGCGCAAGTACCCTTTTCGCTTTGACGTGATGGCCCTCGAACCGGAAGGGCCTGACCTGCAGATGCACTGGATCAAGGATGCCTTCAGGCTGTGAACAGAAGAATGAAGAACGTGAAACGCTCGCAACTCGGGATCGCACTCTTCCTCGTGATCGTCGGCCTCGGACACATGGCCGCCGCTGCAGAGCCACCGCCGGCACTCACGAAGGCAGTCACAATCAGCCGCCCCGCCGCGGCGAAGCCCGTGATCGACGGGCATTTCAGTCCTGAGGAATGGGCTGGCGCGACACTGATCGAAGACCTTCACCTGACGCAGCCGACGGAGTTCGCCAAGCCGTCGCAGCGGACGCAGATCTACCTGCTGTACGACACGGATGCGCTCTATGTCGCCGCCCGCAACTGGGACACGAATCCCGTCACGGCTCGCATTCTTCGCCAGGGCGAGTTCCTCCTCGGCGACGACCACTTCGGCCTCATCATCGATCCGCTCAACAACCGACGCAGCGGCTACCTGTTCGTCGTGAACGCCAACGGCGTACGCGTCGACGCCATCTACCAGAACGTCACGCAGCAGGAGTTCAACTGGGACGGCATCTTCGAAGGCGCGGGCTCGCAGGACAGCGAAGGCTGGACGGCGGAAATGGCCATTCCGTACAAGACCATTGCATTCAACAAGGACAACGACACGTGGGGCATCAATTTCTTCCGCGTCATCGCGAGCACCAATGAGCGCATCGGCTGGGTGTCGCGCAACCGGTCGCAGGATCCCAGCATTGCCGGCACCGTCAGCGGCTTCGCAGGTCTCGACAATGGAATCGGCCTCGACGTCGTCCCGTCGGTGAGTGTCCGCCAGGCGCGAACCTTCAACCCCGCCGATCGCAAGACCGAGGTGCGCCCCTCGATGGACGTGTTCTACAAGGTCACGCCGTCGCTGAACGCCGCGCTGACGTTCAACACCGACTTCTCGTCGACGGAGGTCGATGACCGGCAGGTCAACCTCACTCGATTCAACCTGTTCTTCCCGGAGAAGCGCGACTTCTTCCTGAAGGACCTCGACGTCTTCGAGTTCGGCAACATCGGGTCCGGCAACTTCGGCCAGCCGGGTCCGGCAGCACCGACCACCGCTGCACGACAAAACGGCCGCCCCTTCTTCTCGCGAAACATCGGCCTCTCGCCCACGGGCGTGCCGGTGGACCTCGATTACGGCGGCAAGGTCAGCGGTCGCATGGGTCGCTTCAGCGTGGGTGCGCTCGGTATCCGCCAGGATGAGTTCGGCAGCATCAACGCAAGCAACCTCTTCGTCGGGCGCGCGTCCGCCAACGTGCTGGCGGAGTCGAACGTCGGCGTGATCGCCACGCATGGCGACCCGCGCAGCAATCTGGACAACAGCCTCATCGGCGCGGATTTCGTGTACCAGAACAGCCGGCTCGCAAGCGGGCTCAACCTGCAGGCGGAAGGCTGGGTACAACGAAGCGAAACCACAGGGGTGGATGGCGGCCAGGGCGCGTACGGTTTCGGCGTGCGGGTGCCGCGCAATACCGGCTTGCAGGGCTATGCGGGCTTCAAGGAAATTGGCGAGAACTTCAATCCGGCGCTTGGCTTCGTCAGCGAGCGCGGAATCCAGGACTACTCCGCAGGAGTGGCACATCATTGGCGGCCGCGTACGGGCCCCTTCCAGTTCCTCTTCACCGGCCTCGATGCGCGTCGCGCGGAGGTGCTGGATGGCGGCCTGCGATCGCAGAGCACCGTGTGGCGGGCTTTGCATTTCAACACGAGGCCCAACGACAGCTATCGCTTCAATGTGTATCGCAGCCGCGAAGTGCTGACAACGCCCTTCCAGATTTCACGCGGCATCTTCGTGCCGGTGGGCGACTACAGCTTCGACGAGTACAGCGGCGAGTTCGCATCGTCGACCAGTCGTCCGCTGAGCGGCAGCGTCCTGTACCGGGCTGGTGACTTCTACACAGGCGAACGCGTGAACCTTGTCGGCAAGCTGACATGGCGACCGTCGAAGCACTTCAGGACGTCACTGAGCTATGACTACAACGACGTCGAGTTGCCGCAGGGCGACTTCATCGTGCGGCTCACCAGCGTGCGCGCGGACGTGGTGTTCTCGTCGAAGCTGTCGTGGGTCAACCTGATCCAGTACGACAACGTCTCCGGCGTCATCGGCATCAACAGCCGGCTGCACTACGTCCCGGAGGACGGTCGCGAAGCCTTCCTGGTGCTGAACCACAACCTGCAGGATCCCGCGACGCCCGGCGGCTTCCAGTCGACCTATGCGGAAGTGACCGCGAAGGTGAACTATACCTTCCGCTTCTGAGGAGCACGGCAGCGCCGCCGACCGGAGGCGCCGACTGTGTTGCTACTTGACGACCTTGAGGTGGGACTTGCGCGGAGCTGCGGGTGGCGGCGACGCGGGCGGCGGAGACGGTGTCGGCGGCTCGGTCGTCCCGACGGGACCGTCGTTGTCGCCGAAGATCATGCCCTGTCCGGACTCACGGGCGTAAATGCCCACGATGGCCGGCATGGGCACCACGATGTCCTGGCTGACACCACCGAACCGCGCGCGAAAGCCGAGCGCATCATTGCCAAGACTCAGTCCCTGGGCCGCGCTCAGGCTGATGTTGAGGATGATCCTGCCATCCTTGACGTGCTGCACCGGCACCTTCACGCCCTCCACGGTCGCGTCCACCACGATATGCGGAGTCTGGCTGTTGTCGGTGATCCATTCGTGCATGGCCCGAAGGAGGTAGGGCCTGCGCGAAGTGACAGGAGCGTCCGTCATCGATGCGGGCGCCTAGAGGCGCAGGTCCTGTTCGGACTCGGAGAGGCTGTGGCGGAAGGCCGGCCGTGCGAACACCAGGTTTGCGTAGCGGATCACCGGTTGCGCCTGGGCGGGCAACTCGATACCCCATGAATGCAGTCTCCACAGGATCGGTGCGATGGTGGCATCCACCAGCGAGAATTCGTCCGACAGGAAGTAAGGCTTCGCCTTGAAGACGTCCGCAGTCGCAAGGATGCTGTCGCGAAGGATGCTGCGCGCCTTCAGCCCAAGCTTGCGGTCAGCGGGATCCTCGATCTGTTCGCCAAGGCTGTACCAGTCGCGTTCGATGCGGAACAGGGCCAGGCGGAACTGCGCTCGCGCCACGGGATCGACCGGCATCAACGGAGGATAAGGAAACCGCTCATCGAGGTAGTCGATGATGACCCGCGAGTCATAGAGCACGAGGTCCCGGTCCACCAGCGTCGGTACGCTGTGATAGGGGTTGAGGTCGAGCAGGTCTTCGGGCAGCTTGCCCTCTTCCACGTCGATGATTTCGACGGGAATGGCTTTTTCCGCGATGACCAGCCGCGTACGGTGGCTCCACGGATCAAGTGCCTTGGAAAAAAGCGTCATCAAGCGAGGGACCCTCTGACAACCCTCAGTGCGACTCGAGACGTGTCAACAATACGGGCCGCAGCCGTGCTGCGGCCCGCCGGTGTCACTTGACGTCCTTCCAGATTTCCTTCTTCAGGAAATAGGCAAAGAGGAAGAAGACGAACAGGAAGCCGAGCACGCGGAAGCCGAGATTGCGCCGCTGCAGCTGCACGGGCTCACCGATGTACGACAGGAAGTTCACGGTATCACGCACGAACAGGTCGAACTCCTCTGGCTTCAACTTGCCCTTGGTCGCCTGCTCGAAACCTTTGAAGGTCTTGTGCACGTTGCCCTGCGCGTCCGTCTCGCCTTCATATACCGCCTTCTGGAAGCCCTGCAGCTCCCACAGCACGTGCGGCATCGCTGCGCCTGGCAACGCCAGGTTGTTCACGCCTGTCGGACGCGAAGGATCGAGGTAGAACGACTTCAGGAACGTGTACAGGTAGTCGACGCCGCGGCTGCGGGCAATGAGCGACAGGTCGGGCGGAGGATTGCCGAACCAGGCGCGTGCCTGGGCCACCGGCATCGCGTTCTGCATCGTGTCGAACGGTCGCTCGCCCGTGAACATCAGGTTCTCGATGACCTGCTTTTCCGACAGGTCGAGGTCGCGCCCGACCCGATTGTAGCGGACGAACTTCGCGGAATGGCAACCCATGCAGTAGTTGACGAAGTTGCGCGCGCCACGCTGCAGCGACGGGATATTGGCGACGTCCACATTCGCGTGTTCGGCCGAGGCGCCTTCCGCCTCCATCGCAAACACGGCAGCCGGCGCAAGCACCGATACGCCCGCAGTCAGTCCAAGGGCGGCCAGCCGCAGCAGTGCCTTCTTAATGTGCATCGTAAGTCACCCGTT
Source organism: Steroidobacteraceae bacterium (assembly GCA_040080215.1). GTDB lineage: Bacteria > Pseudomonadota > Gammaproteobacteria > Steroidobacterales > Steroidobacteraceae > CAIUGU01. The sequence goes on along the minus strand of JBEBIT010000012.1, from coordinate 21,025 downwards.
CCGGAACCGGCTTCGTCGCATCGATGCGCGTGTACCACGGCATCAGCAGGAAGAACGCAAAATAGACGATCGTGAATATCCGCGCGACGAGCGTGCCCGTGGGTGTCGGCTGCTGCATGCCAAGGTAACCGAGCACCACGAACGCTACGGCGAATGCCGCGAGGAATGCCTTGTAAAGCCAGCCGCGATAGCGGATCGACTTGACGTTGGACTTGTCGAGCCAGGGCAGGAAGGCGAAGACGACGACCGCGGCGCCCATCACCAGGACACCCCAGACCTGCGTTCCGAGGAACGACGGGACTGCCCGCAACATGGCGTAGTACGGGGTGAAGTACCAGACCGGGGCGATGTGCGCCGGGGTCTGGAGGGCATTGGCCGGATCGAAGTTCGCATGCTCGAGGAAGTAGCCGCCCATGTCCGGTGCAAAGAACAACACCAGCGAGAAGAGCGCGATGAACACGATAAGCCCGACGATGTCCTTGATCGTGTAGTACGGGTGGAACGGGATGCCATCCAGCGGATGCCCGTCCGGGCCCTTGTTCTTCTTGATCTCGATGCCGTCCGGGTTGTTCGAGCCCACCTCGTGCAGTGCCATGATGTGCGCGATGACGAGGAACACGAGCGCGAGCGGCAGCGCGATGACGTGCAGCGCGAAGAACCGGTTCAGCGTGATGTCCGAGATGTAGTAGTCGCCGCGGATCCACTCGACAAGCGCATTGCCTATGTAGGGAATCGTGCCGAACAGGGACACGATCACCTGGGCGCCCCAGTACGACATGTTGCCCCAGGGCAGCAGGTACCCCATGAAGGCCTCGGCCATCAGGCACAGGAAGATCAGCATGCCAAAGATCCACAGCAGTTCACGCGGCGCCTTGTACGAGCCGTAGAGCATCGCGCGGAACATGTGCAGGTAGACGACGATGAAGAAGGCCGATGCGCCGGTGGAATGCATGTACCGGATCAGCCAGCCCCACTCCACGTCGCGCATGATGTACTCGACGGACGCGAACGCCTCTGCCGCCGAGGGCTTGTAGTTCATCGTCAGGAAGATGCCCGTGATGATCTGCAACGCCAGCACGACCATCGCGAGGCCGCCGAAGTAGTACCAGAAGTTGAAGTTCTTCGGCGCGTAGTACTCGGCTGCGTGCTCCTTCCAGAGCTTCGTCAGCGGGAAGCGCGCATCAATCCATGCAACGAACGCGTTCACTTTGGTTTCTGCCTGGTCATAAACGTTCTGCGGTGAGCCCATTGTCATGCCGCCCCTGTGTCGGAACCGATCAGCAGGCGCGTATCAGCAATGAACTGGTACGGCGGCACGCGCAGGTTCTTGGGTGCCGGCACGTCCTTGAACACGCGGCCGGACAGGTCGAATCGCGATCCGTGGCACGGGCAATAGAAACCGCCCGGCCAGTCGGCTCCCAGCTCGGCATCAGCCGGCTCGAAACGGTTGAGCGGGGCGCAACCGAGGTGGGTGCAGACGCCGACCAGGACCAGGTACTCTGGCTTGACCGCGCGGGCCTCGTTCTTTGCGTAGTCGGGTTGGTCCGAACTGTCGGAATTGGGGTCGAGCAACTTGCCCGCGACGCTGTCCAGGGAGGCCAGCATTTCGGGTGTCCGGTGAACGATGTAGATGGCCTGGCCGCGCCACTCGACCTTGACGATGGCGCCTGGCTCGAGCTTGCTGATGTCGACTTCTACCGGCGCACCGAGCGCCTGGGCGCGGGCACTCGGCTTCCAGGACGACAGGAACGGCACGGCAGTAAACGCGGCGCCGGCGAGGCCGGTGACCGTCGTGGCGACGAGCAGAAAGTGGCGCCTGCCACCATCCACGCCCTCGTCCAAGGCTTTAGCTTCTAGACTCATCAGAACATTCTCCGGAAGACCCCATCCCGCTCCGAATCCAACCTTGGGCTACCCCCTCGCGCGAAACCTTGCCCTTGCCGAGGTCTGGGCTCAATCAGGGTTTACCCGCAACGAGCCGGCTGGCCAGGGCCAAAACAGCTCCCCAGCGTCCCCCAAGGCTCCAAAGATTCACGGAATTACGCATTATACACACAACGAAAGGCGCTCTTTGAAGCCCGATCTCACGCTCTTCCGAAGCGCAGCACGTCCGGAATCGGCGCACGGCGTCCTGGTCATGACCTGCAGGTGGCGGATCCGGGCCGGCTGCACGGCGGCGCAAGCCGGACAGGCCGCGGAAGGGTGGCCCCAGCTATTGCCTGTCGGTCGCCCGACGACCCTTCGGCACGATTCGCTTGATCTGCGCACCCAGCTGCTCGAGCTTCTCCTCGATGCGTTCGTAGCCGCGATCGATGTGGTAGATGCGATCGATTTCCGTCGTGCCGTCCGCAATCAGGCCGGCCAGCACCAGGCTTGCCGATGCCCTGAGGTCGGTCGCCATCACGGGCGCCGCCGTGAGCTTGGGCACACCCTTGATGATGGCCGTGTTGCCTTCGATGCGGATCTCGGCGCCGAGGCGCCGCATCTCGAGCATGTGCATGAAGCGGTTCTCGAAGATGGTCTCGATCACGGTTGCCACGCCCTCGCCCACCGAGTTGAGCGCCGCGAATTGCGCCTGCATGTCCGTCGGAAAGGCCGGGTAGGGAGCGGTACGGATATCGACGGAGCGAAGGCGCCGGCCGCGCATGTCGAGCTCGATCCAGTCTTCCCCGGTCTTGATCTCGGCCCCGGCTTCGCGCAGCTTGGCGAGCACGGCATCCAGGTGATCGGGACGGGTATTCTTGAGCCTGATCCACCCGCCGGTGATCGCGGCGGCGACCAGGTAGGTGCCGGCCTCGATGCGATCGGGGAGCACTTCATAATGGGTGCCGCCCAACGACTCGACGCCCTCGATCGTGATCGTGTCGGTGCCGGCGTCACGGATCTTCGCGCCCATTGCATTCAGGAAATGGGCGAGATCGACGACCTCCGGTTCACGCGCGGCGTTTTCGAGAATTGTCGTGCCATCGGCCAGCGCCGCCGCCATCATGAGGTTCTCGGTGCCGGTCACCGTTACCGTGTCGAGCACGAGTCGCGCCCCGTGCAACCGGTCTGCGCGGGCACGGATGTAGCCGTTCTCTATATGAATGTCGGCCCCCATGGCCTGGAGCCCGGCGACATGCAAGTTAACGGGGCGCGCGCCGATCGCACACCCGCCCGGCAGGGAGACATCCGCATGGCCAAACCGGGCCAGCAGGGGACCGAGCACGAGGATGGACGCACGCATCGTCTTGACCAGCTCGTATGGCGCCACTGTCTCGGTCAGCGTGTTGGCGTCGACGCCGATCCGCATCCTCTCGTCGACCGTCACGCTGACTCCCATCCGGCCGAGCAGCTCGATCATGGTGGTGACGTCATGAAGGTGCGGCACGTTGCCGATGGTCACCGGCGCCTTTGCCAGCAACGTCGCCGCCAGAATAGGCAGCGCGGCGTTCTTGGCACCGGAAATGCGAATCTCGCCATGGAGCGGGATGCCGCCCTTGATCTGCAGTTTGTCCATGTGACCCTAGGAGGACCGAAAGGAGAAGACCCGGGTGAGGCTCAGCCGCCCTGGCTGGCCTGCCATTCTTCAGGCGTCTGCGCCTGGATGCTCAATGCGTGGATTTCCCGACCCATCAACTGGCCGAGCGTCCCGTATACGAGCTGGTGGCGCTGGATCATGCGCTTACCCGCGAACTGCGGCGCCACGATCACGGCGGCAAAGTGCGTGTTGTCATCCGACTCGACCCGTACGCGGGCGCCAGGCAGGCCGGCCTCGATCAATTGCTGGACGGAGTGGGCGTTCATGGGGGGCGTCGACTTCGCGGGAGAAACGGGGCGCTCATCTTAGCAGGATGCCGCGCTGCCCTTCGCGGGCGTTGACGCGGTATCATCGATGCCAGCGAGCCTGACCTGCCATGTCGAACCCCGCACAAGCCATGAACCCAATGCCGGACTCCAAACGACTGCTGGAACGCGGCGCCAAGGTACTGGCCACGGAAGCAGCGGCTGTCTCGGCGCTCGCGCCACGTCTCGGCTCCGGCTTCATCGAGGCCTGTCGCCTGATCCTCGCGTGCGACGGGCGCGTGGTCGTGACCGGCATGGGCAAGTCCGGCCATGTCGCCAACAAGATCGCCGCCACGTTCGCAAGCACGGGCACGCCCTCGTTCTTCGTCCACCCGGCCGAGGCCAGCCACGGCGACATCGGCATGATCACGCGACGGGATGTGGTCGTGGCCTTGTCCAATTCCGGCGAGACGGAAGAGCTGGCGCGGATCCTGCCCGTGATCAAGCGGATCGACACTCCGCTCATCGCCCTGACCGGCCGTCCCGACTCCACGCTCGGTCGCGCAGCTACTGTCGTGCTCGACGTCAGCGTCGCGGAGGAAGCCTGCCCGCTGAATCTCGCGCCCACCGCCAGTACGACGGCGGCACTCGCCATGGGAGATGCATTGGCGGTCGGCGTCCTCGAGGCCCGAGGCTTCACTGAACAGGATTTCGCGCTCTCCCATCCGGGTGGAAGCCTGGGTCGCCGCTTGTTGCTGCACGTCGCCGACGTCATGCGCACGGGGGACAGCCTGCCGCATGTCCGGCCGGAAGCGCCGCTCAAGGAAGGCCTGCTGGAAATGAGCCGTAAAGGCCTTGGCATGACGACCGTGACCGACAAGGACGGCAAGCTGCTTGGCGTATTCACCGATGGCGACTTGCGGCGCGTGCTGGATCGCACGCTTGATCTGAGCGGCGTGAGCATGCGCGACGTGATGACCCCACAACCCAAGGCAGTGCAGCCGCGCATGCTGGCCGCCGAAGCGGTGCACTTGATGGAAACCCACCGCATTACTGCCTTGCCCGTCGTGGATGAGAACAACGTCGTCGTCGGCGCGCTGAACGTGCATAACCTCTTCCGCGCCGGCGTGATGTAGACCCGTGGCGGATACCCCTCAACAGCGTGCTGCCGACATCCGCCTGCTGGTACTGGACGTCGATGGCGTTCTCACGGACGGACGCCTCTACTTCTCGCCGCAGGGCGAGGAACTCAAGGTCTTCCATGTGCGCGACGGGGCCGGCATCGTCCAGGTACTGCGCGCTGGCATCGCCGTGGCTGTGATCTCGGGCCGGGATTCGCGCGCCGTGGAACGCCGCATGACCGAGCTCGGCGTGAGCTGGGTTCGACAAGGCGTGAGTGACAAGCTGGCCTGCCTGCGCGAGCTGCTCGACATCCTGGGACTCGGCCCGCAGGCCGTGGCGTGCATCGGTGACGACACGCCCGACCTTCCCCTGCTTGCGAACGCGCGCCTCGGCGTGGCGGTTGCCGACGCTCACGCCACCGTGCGCGACAAGGCCCACTACGTGACACGACTGCCAGGCGGCCAGGGTGCCGTGCGCGAGGTGTGCGACCTGATACTGGCTGCGCACGGAACCTCACAGTCGTGAGCAGCCTCAGCTGGAAATGGGTGTGGATGACAGGACTGATCGCCGCAGCCATCGCGAGCTACGGGGTTCTGATCCGCTCGCCCGAGAGCGAAGTGGCTTCGGCCGAGCGCCCGGTGCAGCCAGGCTACTACCTGACGGGCGCGACGCTCACGATCACGCACCCCGATGGCAGTGAGCGCATGAAGCTCATCGCGGATCGGATCGAGGAAAACGTGGCGGACAAGAGCTACGCGGTGCAAGGCGTGCACATGGACTATCGCACGGCACCCGGCGGACCCTGGACGCTCCGTGCCGACACGGCAGCTGTCCCTGCAGACCTCGCCACGGTCGAGTTCAACGGCAATGTCGAAGTGCGCGGCGGTGCCTCGGAGCAATCTGGCGTCATCCGTACTGCAGCACTGACGCTCGACATGACGCACAATGTCGCGCATACGGTGCAGCCTGTGACGATCGAATTCGCCGGGCGGAGGTTGAACGCCACCGGGCTCAAGGCTGACCTGACGCATGAGACATTACTGCTGGAATCCGGAGTGAATGGACGCTTTGAGTAAGCAGGGTAGAAGCCGACTTCTCGCCATGGTCATGGCTGCGGCATGCCTTGGCAGCTCAATGCTGGCCGGGACCAATGCGTCCGGTGCCAGCCTGACGGATGCGACGAAGCCGATCTCGCTCGACGCCGCCTCCACCAACTTCGACTACCGCAACAACCTGCTGACTTTCCGCAAGATCCGCATCGCGCAGGCGGGCATGTCGGTGGAAGCCGATGAGGCCACCGCAACCGGCCTCGATTTCGAGAACAGCGAGTGGAAGTTCGTCGGTGCCGTGCAGATCCGCATGCCGAACGGGCGGCTGGACTCCGACTCGGCCACGATCACCTTCCGCAGCAACCAGATCACCCACGCCACGATCGCGGGCTCGCCGGCCACCTTCCAGCAGGAACGGGTCGAACAGCAGGTTGCACGCGGCCGCGCAGGCACGATCGAGTACGACGTCACGCGTGGAACCATCGAACTCAAGGACAAGGCCTGGCTCTCCGACGGCAAGAACGAGATCACCGGGCAGACCCTCGTATACGACATGCTGAAGGAGCGCGTGATTGCCAACCCGGGTGAGCAGGATCCCGGTGGCGTCAGCATCACGATCAATCCCCGCGCCCTTACGCCGCCGAAGGTGCCGGCCGCGAGTCCTTCTCAATGAGTCGCCTCGTCGTTAAGGGACTCGCCAAGCGCTACAAGTCCCGCCAGGTCGTAAAGGACCTGTCGCTTGAGGTGTCGAGCGGCGAAGTCGTCGGCCTGCTGGGCCCGAACGGCGCCGGCAAGACGACGGCCTTCTACATGATCGTGGGACTCGTGCCCTGCGACCAGGGCACGATCTTCCTGGACGACGAGGACCTGACGCGGCAGCCCATGCACCGGCGAGCGAAGAAGGGTCTCGGTTACCTGCCGCAGGAAGCGTCCGTGTTCCGGCAACTGTCAGTCGAAGACAACATCCGGGCCATCCTGGAGGTCTGCCCGCCCCAGAAAGGGACCAGCCTGGACCAGGCCCTGGAGTCGCTGCTCGAGGAACTGCACATCGGGCACATCAGGAAGAGCCTCGGCCAGAGCCTGTCGGGCGGTGAGCGTCGCCGGGTCGAAATCGCCCGTGCGCTGGCGGCCAACCCGCGCTTCATCCTGCTCGATGAACCCTTCGCCGGCGTCGACCCCATTTCGGTAATCGACATCCAGCGCATCATCCGGCACCTAAGTGCCCGGAATATCGGGGTATTGATCACCGACCACAACGTGCGCGAGACGCTCGGGATCTGCAGCCGGGCCTATATCGTCAGCAGCGGTAGCCTGATTGCGTCCGGATCTGCGGATGAAATCCTTGCCAATCGGGAGGTCCGTGAGGTGTACTTGGGTCAGGATTTCAGACTCTAGATTTCTAGTTTGCACACGGCATCCGGCCGGTGCACAGGCGCTCAAGAGCCCAAGGCCCGGTGACCTCTTCCCGGCGGATTACTTTCTTCAGAAGATGCTCAAGCCGGCCCTCCAGCTCAAACTCGGTCAACAGCTCACGATGACGCCCCAGTTGCAGCAGGCGATTCGCCTGTTGCAGCTACCCGTCCTGGAACTCCAGGCCCAGATCCGGGAAGCCCTCGAATCCAACGTGATGCTCGAGGCCGAGGACGAGACGGCGGTCATCGAGACGCCGGAACCCCGGGAACCCACCTTCGAGCAGTACGACCAGGGGGTCGAAGCCGCCGCCGTTGCGGAAACGCCGCCGGAGCAGCAGGTCGATGTCGCCGACGATTCCGACTGGAGCGACGCACCCGTCACGGGGCCGTCCGAGACGCCGTGGTCGGGCGATGACGACCGTGCCCAGGAGTTCGCGGACTCCAAGGGCGAGACGCTGCACGACCACCTGCTGTGGCAGCTCGGCCTGGCCCACCTGGGTGAGCGCGACATGCGGATCGGCGCCGCTATCATCGACGCCATCAACGACGACGGCTACATCACCGAGAACCTCGAGGAGATCGCCGGCAACCTGCAGCCCGAGATCATCGCCAATGTCGCCGACATCGAGCGCGTACTCATGCACGTCCAGGCGATGGACCCCGCTGGCGTGGGCGCGCGCTCCGTCGCGGAGTGCCTCAGGCTGCAGCTGCAGCAGATGGACCCTGAAGTGCCTGGACGCGACGTCGCGCTCGCGATCGCCGAGCAATACCTCGACCAGGTGGCGGAACAGCAGTACGCGCTGCTCAGGCGCCAGCTCAAGGTCAGCGAGGAGGAGCTCGCGGACGCCCTCGCGCTGGTCCGTGCGTGCCAGCCGCGCCCGGGTTCAAGCATCCATTCCGTGCCTTCGGAGTACATCGTTCCCGATGTCTTCATCCGCCGCACGGAGAACGGCTGGATCGTGGAGATCAATCCGGCCAGCCTGCCCCGCATCCGCGTGAACCAGAGCTACGCGAACCTCATCGGGCGGTCCGCGGACCACTCGATGCTGCGCACCCAGCTGCAGGAAGCCCGCTGGCTGATCCGCAGCCTCGAGATCCGCAACGAAACGCTGCTGAAGGTCGCCCGTTCGATCGTGCAGCGGCAGGCGGCATTCCTCGATTTCGGCGACGAACACATGCAGCCGATGATCCTGAAGGACGTCGCGGAGGCCATCGAGATGCATGAGTCCACGATCTCGCGCGTCACCACGAACAAGTACATGCACACGCCGCGCGGCGTGTTCGAGTTCCGTTATTTCTTTTCGAGCCACGTCGCAGGTGCGGGCGGCACCGAACTGTCATCAACGGCGATCCGGGCGAAGATCCGCAAGCTGGTCGCGGGAGAAGTCGGCGACAAGCCGCTGTCCGACAGCCGCATCGCGGAGATCCTGTCCGAAGAAGGCATCCAGGTAGCGCGGCGCACCGTGGCGAAGTATCGCGAGGCCTTGGGGATACCTCCGTCCAGCGAGCGCAAGCGCAACGCGAACCGGGGCTGATCGACCAAAGCACTGCAAGCAAGAGTTTCCTCAAAGGCCGGTGTTCGCAGATTCCAGTTCGCCGGCCGCACATCGCCTGACCGATAAAGAGTAAGGAGAGGCAAATGCAATTGAACGTCACGGGTCACCATGTGGAAGTCACCCCTGCCTTGAAGGACTACGTCTCCCGGAAACTGGACCGGATCGTGAGACACTCGGACCACGTCATCGACGTCCACTGCATCCTTACCGTCGAGAAGCTGCGGCACAAGGCAGAGGCCAAGGTCCTGCTGAGCGGCGGCACGATCTTCGCCGATGCGACCGAAGAGAACATGTACGCCGCGATCGATGCGCTGGCCGACAAGCTCGACCGGGGCGTCAAGAAGCACAAGGAAAAGCTCGGCGACCACCATGCCGATGAAGCACAGAAGTTGACCAGGCCGAGCTGAAGCCCGGCCTTCCGCCCCCAAACACCCATGCGATTAGTCATTGTCAGCGGCCTGTCGGGATCGGGAAAGAGCGTGGCGCTGCACATGCTCGAAGACCTGGGCTATTACTGCGTCGACAACATCCCGGCCGGCCTGCTGCCGATGTTCATTGCGCATACGGTGCGTTCGAACGAACCGTCCTATCAGCTGACAGCGATCGGCGTCGATGCACGCAACCGGCCGGCCGAGATCGCATCGGTGCCCCAGCTGCTGTCGGAACTGAAACGCAGCGGCCTCGACTGCGAGGTGATCTTCCTGCGCGCCGAGGAGGAATCGCTGCTGAAGCGCTACAGCGAAACCCGACGCCGGCACCCGCTCAGCAGGGAAAACCTCGGGTTGGCAGAAGCAATCCGCCTGGAGCGGCAATTGCTCGAGCCCATCGCGAATGCGGCCGACCTCGTGATCGATACGACCCGTACCAGCGTCCACGGCCTCCGCGAACTGATGCGCCAACGGGTCGGGGCTCGCCAGACGGGACGTCTGTCCATCCTGTTCGAGTCGTTCGCCTATAGGCATGGTCTGCCGGGAGATGCCGACTTCGTGTTCGACGTGCGCTCGCTCCCGAATCCGCACTGGGAACCGGGCCTCGCACACCAGACCGGCCGCGATGCCGCGGTCATCGAGTTCCTCGAGAAGCATGCGCAGGTTGCGCGGATGTTCGACGATATCATGCACTTCCTCGACCACTGGATCCCCGAGTTCGAGGGGTCGAACCGCAGCTACCTGACCGTGGCGGTCGGCTGCACGGGAGGTCAACACCGTTCCGTCTATCTCGTCGAGCGACTCGCAGCCCATTTTTCCCGCAAATATCCGTCGGTCCTCGCCAAGCACCAGGTCGTGGGCAGCGCGCCCAGGCCTTGAGGAAGGAGACGGCGGATCCGCTTCAGGGACCGATGCCTTTCATCGCTTGGTAACAGGTCGATGCAAGAGTCTGTCCGTGGCTCTTGCGTCGGGACATCAGGGTTCTGCAAAGGATTTTGCATCCCCCTGCTGACCGTCGCTACACTGCGCGCCGTACCTGGCCTTAGGGAACCCAAGGCCTTCCGCCTCCCAGGAATCCCGGCCCCTCCATGACCGCAGCCCCGAAAACCAGCCGGCTCGCCGCCCTGCGCGAAGCGCTCGAACAGGGCGCGATGCGGCATGCGGATCGGCTCGTCAATTCGCTGCATCCGGCGGAGATCGCATCGCTCATTGAATCGTTGCCCCCGGCACGGCGCGAGATCGTCTGGGAATTCGTCGCCCCTGAACTTGAAGGCGACGTGCTGATCGAGCTGAACGAGGAGGTCCGCGCCGAACTGATGAGCGGCATGGATGCCGAGGAACTGATCGCCGCGACCGAAGGCCTCGAGGTCGACGACCTCGCCGACCTGATCGGGGACCTGCCCGAGACCGTCAACCAGCAGGTGTTGCGGTCGATGGATGCGCAGGACCGCGACCGGCTGACCGCCGTGCTGGCCTACGAGGAGGACAGTGCCGGCGGCATCATGAACGTCGACACCGTCAGCGTGCGGCCCGACGTTACCCTCGAAGTCGTGCTGCGCTACCTGCGCATGCGCGGCGAGCTGCCGGATCGCACCGACCGGCTGTTCGTCGTCAACCGGTACGACCAGTACCTGGGCGCGCTCGACATCACGAAGCTCCTGACCGACGAGCCCGAACGCACTGTCGGCGAATCACTGGACGCCACAGTCGCCGGAATTTCACCGGAAACACCCGCAAGCGAAGTGGCAAAGCTGTTCGAGGACCGCGACCTCGTCTCGGCCGCCGTGGTCAGTGAAGACGGCAAGCTGCTCGGCCGCATCACCATCGACGACGTGGTGGACGTCATCCGCGAGGAAGCCGATCACTCCGTCATGAGCATGGCCGGCCTCGGCGAGGACGAGGACATGTTCGCCGGTGTCATTCCGAGCGTGCGTCGCCGTGCACTGTGGCTCAGCGTCAATCTTGCAACTGCCGTGCTGGCCGCGAATGTCGTTGGCCTCTTCGAGGCGACGATCGAGAAAGTAGTCGCGCTCGCCATCCTGATGCCCATTGTCGCCAGCATGGGCGGCATCGCCGGCAGCCAGACGCTGGTGCTGATCATCCGCGGTCTCGCGCTCGGCCAGGTCGAGCAGGCGAATGCCCGCTGGCTGCTGCTCCGCGAGGTCGGCGTGGCCCTGCTGAACGGTACGGCATTGGCCTGTATCGTCGGCGTCGCGGCCGGGCTCTACTTCGGTCAGTGGCAGATCGGCTTGATCATCTTTGCCGCGCTGGTGATCAACCTGCTGGCCGCGTCACTGGCGGGCGTCGGCGTGCCGTTGACGCTGAAGCGCTTCGGCATCGATCCCGCCCTGGCCGGTGGCGTCATCCTGACGACAGTCACGGATACCGTGGGCTTCGCGTCACTACTCGGACTCGGTACCCTGTTCCTCACCTGACGCGACCACGCCCGCAAGACGGCGCAGGATCGTCGTCGCACCCGTCGGCAAGGACTCGTCTCCCTTGAGGAAGGCCTGGATCTGGTGGCGCTTGCCCATCGCATCCTCGTAGCCGAGCGAGATCAGCTCGCGCGTGTAAGACGCCTCGAACATCAGATAGCTCATCAGCTGCCCGCCCGAGGCGTTCATGGCGCCCATTGATCGCAGCAAGACCCGCAACGTGCGAGGTAGCGAGCTGACGTGGGCTCGCGCGATCTCGGCAGGATCACGGCTCGGCAGGATCACCATCATGCCGACGCGGCGCATCGCAAGGCCGCGGGCACTGCGAGCTTCCGGTCCACCGCGTTCTTCGAGCTGCTCGATCATGTGGTTGATCTGCACCAGCCGCTCCATGTCGGTGTACAAGCCGTCGGTGAACAGCGCATCGAGCATGTAGCCGAAGATCTGGCCGAAGGTCGGTGATATCGGCATGGTGGGTGCCTGCCGCGGGACACCGCTCCGCGTGCCCACGACCATCAGCCTGTCAGCCCCCAGATGGATCGCCGCACTGAAAGGCGTCGCCTGTCGCATCGAACCGTCGCCGTAGTACTCGTTGCTCATGAACACAGGCGGAAACAGGAATGGAATCGCCACGCTGGCCATGAGGTGATCGAGCGTCAACGTGCACGGCTGCCCTGCACGCTGTACCCGCGCCCAGGAACCGACCTCGGACCTGGCCTCGAAGAACGCCACCGACCGGGCACTCGAATAGCCAGACGCCGAGATCGCGATGGCCTTCAGGTGTCCGGCAGCGATGGACTTGCCGATACCGGCAAAATCGTAGCTTCGGCTCAATAGGCTTCGCAGCGGTGAGTTGTCCAGCAGCGCCTTGGGTGGCGGCAGCAGCCACCCGCCCGAGGCCATCGCGAACAGCCAGTGCGTTCCTGCACGGATCATGCTGATTGAATCGGCCTTGAAAACCTGCTCGATGTGGAAGTGGCTCCACACCTGTTCAAGATTCGCCACGGCCACGCGAAAGCGGTCCGCGTGAATCCCGAGCTCCGTGACATTGATTGCGCCCGCAGAGGTGCCGGACACGATCGGAAAGGGGGTCGGCGCCTCGACCGGCAACATTTCCGCGATCGCCTTGAGTACCCCGACTTGATAGGCCGCGCGCGCACCGCCTCCGGACAGCACGAGACCCGTCAGCCCGTGATCAACCGTTCCTGGAGCAGTCAATGTAGGCATTGGAATTGCGTCGTGGTGCGGGGTCATGAGCCTGTCCCGGCAATCGCGGAAGAGAGCCGTTGCGACCCAGCCGCCGCCGATCCATGATTGCCCTGACAGGCACCTTTAGTATGGCACAGCGTCCGGCCGTGTCCGGACAGACGCACCCCAACGTGGAGAATCGAGATGACTGCAGCAACCGCAATGAGATCGACCTGGGCCGCAGGGCTGGCCGCGCTCGCTCTCTGGTGCGGCGTCACATTTGCGGCAGGCCCCACCTTGGGCACGATGGCGCCGAACTTCCGGCTGCAGGACCAGAACGGCGAATGGCATACCCTCGAGCAATACCGGGGCAAGTGGGTCGCGCTGTATTTCTACCCGAAGGACCAGACACCGGGCTGCACGACACAAGCCTGCGATTTCCGCGACAACATCTTCGCGTTCCGGGATGCGGGCGCCGTCATCCTCGGCGTCAGCGTCGATACGGTAGCGTCGCACAAGGAATTCGCGGAGAAGCACGGCCTGCCCTTCAGGATCCTGGCAGACAGCTCGAAGAAGACCGCGGCGGACTACGGCGTACTGACCAGGCTGTTCGGCATCCTGGAAGTGGCGAAGCGCGAGACGTTCCTGATCGACCCGCAGGGTCGCGTCGCCAAGCACTACCTCGACGTGAAGCCGGAGGGCCACTCAGCGATGGTCATCGCCGACCTGAAAGTCCTGATGGCGAAGCAGAAGACGGGCTGAAGAAAAAGGGCACGGCCTCGCGGCTGCGCTCCTTCTTCAAGAACCGCGCGGGGCGCCGGAACTTACAGCCGGACCTCGAGGATCTTCATCGAGTTCGTCTTGCCGGACACCCCGGAGAACTCGCCCTTCGTCACGATGATGCGGTCGCCAAGATCGACCAGCTTCTTCTCCAGCAACGCCTTGAAGATCGCGGGATAGACCACCTCAGGCGTCCGCTGCGTCGTATCGAACGGCACCGGATACACGCCGCGGTAGATCGTCACGCGGCAGCGGGTTTCCTCATGCCGGGTGAACGCGTAGATCGGGATATCCGACCGGATACGCGACATCCACAGCGGCGTCGAGCCGGACTCGGTGAGGGCGACGATCGCCTTCACGTGCAGGTGGTTGGCGGTATACATCACGGCCATCGCGATCGCCTCGTCCGTGCGCGTGAAATCGGCTTCCACGCGATGGCGGGTCTGGTGCGCGATGTCGTACTTTTCGGCGCCGAGGATCACCTGCGCCATGGCCTCGACGGCCTTCACCGGATACTTGCCGACCGCGCTTTCGCCCGACAGCATCACGGCATCGGTGCCGTCCATCACGGCGTTGGCAACGTCGGACACTTCCGCACGCGTGGGGATCGGATTCGTGATCATCGACTCCATCATCTGCGTGGCAGTGATCACGACACGATGCTGCCTCCGGGTTTCCTCAATGATCTGCTTCTGCAGGCCGGTGAGTTCCGCATAGCCCATCTCGACACCGAGGTCGCCACGGGCAACCATGACCACGTCGCTCGCCTTGGCGATCTCGCGCAGGTTGGCAATGGCTTCGCTGCGCTCGATCTTGGCGACGACGAGCGCCTTGCTGCCTGCAGCCTTGAGCAGGCGGCGCGCTTCCTCGATGTCTTCCGCATTGCGGACGAACGACACGGCGAGGTAATCGACGCCGAGCTTGGCGGCGAGCACGACGTCCGCGCGATCCTTGTCCGTCAACGCGCCGGCAGACAGCCCTCCCCCCTGGCGATTGATGCCTTTGTGGTCGGACAGTTCACCGCCCACGACGACCTTGGTCTCGATGCGTGGTCCCGTGACCGACAGCACTTCAAGCACGATCTGGCCGTCGTTCAGCAACAGGACGTCGCCGGGATGAACGTCGTTCGGCAGGCTCTTGTACGCCACGCCGACTGCGCGCGCGGTGCCGTCTTCCCGGCCGAGCGACACATCGAGGGCAAACGCATCGCCTTCGCTCAGTTGCACGCGCCCTTCGGCAAAGCGCTCGATGCGGATCTTGGGACCCTGCAGGTCGCCGAGGACACCGACCCACTTGCCGACGGCCAGTGCCGCCTCGCGGACCATGCGGACGCGATTCGCGTGCTCTTCCGGCTTGCCGTGCGAGAAGTTGACCCGCACGACGTCGGCGCCGGCGCGAATCATCTCTGCCATCACCTTCGGGTTGTCGGTGGCAGGGCCGAGCGTGGTCAGAATCTTGGTGCGACGGAGCATACGTACCTATCGGAATGTGGATTGAACGCTAGTGTATGCCGGACAGCCCGCCTCTGCGTAGGGTTCAGGCTGGCTGGGCTGCCGCGATGTCAGGGTGTGCCTTTCTCGCGAGCGCGTTCTTCCAGCATCGCGACGGCCGGCAAGGTCTTGCCTTCGAGGAACTCGAGGAACGCACCGCCGCCGGTCGAGATGTAGGAAATATCGTCGCCAACGCGGTATTTCTCGATCGCGGCCAGTGTGTCGCCGCCGCCGGCAATCGAGAATGCCGGACTACGCGCGATGGCCTGGGCAAGGACGCGGGTGCCTTCGCCGAACTGGTCGAACTCGAAGACGCCGACCGGCCCGTTCCAGACGATGGTTCCCGCGGAAGCCAGGATGCGCGCAAAACGCTCGGCCGTATCCGGGCCGATGTCGAGGATCATCTGGTTGGTCGCCACTTTCGCGACCGGCACCACGTCCGCCTCGGCTGAAGCCGAGAATTCGGTCGCCACGACCACGTCGGTGGGCACCGGGATCTCGACGCCGAGCTCCCGGGACCGCGCAAGCAGGTTGGTTGCGATCGGCACCATGTCGGCCTCGTACAGCGACTTGCCGACCGGCGCCCCGCCTGCCGCAATGAACGTATTGGCGATGCCACCGCCGACGATGAGCTTGTCGACACGGGACATCAGGCTTTCGAGGATCGTGAGCTTGGTGGAGACCTTCGACCCGCCGACAATCGCGACCAGCGGCCGCTTCGGGTTCTTGAGTGCGGTTTCAAGCGCAATCAGTTCCCCGGCGAGCAGCGGCCCTGCGCAGGCGACAGGGGCATAGCGCGCAACACCGTGCGTACTGGCTTCGGCGCGATGGGCCGTACCGAATGCGTCCATCACGAAAATATCGCAGAGGCCGGCCAGCTTGCGCGCCAGCGCCTCGTTGTCTTTCTTCTCGCCCTTGTTGAAGCGGACGTTTTCGAGCAGCACCACTTCGCCTGGCGCGGCCTCGACGCCTTCGAGCCAGTTCTTCTCGAACCGGACCTTGAAGCCGAGCAGATCCGAGAGTCGCTTGGCCACGGGCGCGAGCGAGAACTCCTCGTCGTAGACACCTTCCTCGGGACGACCGAGGTGCGACATGACGAGCACCCGTGCGCCGGCATCGCGCGCTGCCTGGATCGTCGGCAGCGAAGCACGGATACGGGCATCGCTCGTTACCGCCCCGTCCTGCACGGGAACATTGAGGTCCTCGCGGATCAGGACCCGCTTGCCCTTGAGGTCCAGGTCAACCATGCGCAGGAAAGTCATGCAGCACTCCGGCAATTGTGGCCCGGCTTCGAGTTCGCGCCGGAAATTCCAGTCCGAGGAAAGAATGAAGCCAGAGGCAACGCGAAACCGGATCGTTTCCCGCCGCCTCCGGCCATCGGCCGTCCGCTATTTCGCGGCGGCGAGCGCCACTGTGGTATCCAGCATGCGATTGCTGAATCCCCACTCGTTGTCGTACCAGCTGCAGACCTTGACGAGCGTGCCATCGATCACCTTGGTCATCGTCGAGTCGTACGTGGACGACGCCGGGTCGTGGTTGAAGTCGACGGACACGAGCGGCTGATCGGTATAGGCAAGGATGCCCTTCATCGGGCCCGCAGCAGCGGCCTTCATCAGCGAATTGATCTCGTCGATCGTCGTCGCACGCGCGGCCGTGAATGTCAGGTCGACGAGCGACACGTTGATCGTCGGCACCCGCACCGAGAACCCGTCGAGCTTGCCATTCAGCTCTGGCAGCACGAGGCCGACTGCCGCAGCCGCGCCGGTCTTCGTGGGGATCATCGACATGGTGGCCGAGCGCGCGCGGCGCAGGTCCTTGTGGAACACATCGGTCAGGACCTGGTCGTTGGTATACGAATGGATCGTGGTCATGACACCGTGCACGACGCCGATCTTGTCGTGCAGCACCTTGACCAGCGGCGCGAGGCAGTTGGTCGTGCACGAAGCGTTCGAAATGACCGTGTGACTCGCCTTCAGCACGTTGTGGTTGACGCCGTACACGACGGTGGCATCCACGTCCTTCTCGCCCGGAGCGGAGATGATGACCTTCTTGGCGCCGCCGGCGATATGGGCAGAAGCCTTTGCTTTGCTCGTGAACAGCCCCGTGCACTCGAGCACGATGTCGACCCCGAGCTGGCCCCACGGCAGCTTCGCCGGGTCGCGCTCGGCGAGCACCTTGATGCGGTCGCCATTGACGACCATCGAGTCGCCGTCGACGGTGACATCGCCGCGGAAGCGTCCGTGGACGGTGTCGTTGCGCGTCAGGTAGGCATTCGTCTGGGCATCGCCGAGATCGTTGATGGCGACGATCTGGATTTCCTTCTGCCGACCGGACTCATAGACGGCCCGCAGGATGTTGCGCCCGATGCGGCCGTAGCCGTTGATGCCTACCTTGATGCTCATGTTTCCTCTGCTCCTCGCTTATGAATTCTGGACTGATACCGGCCTGCCGGATGCAGCCTCTTCCAAGCTTATGCCACCCTCGCCTCGCCGACTGCGAACTGCCGCAAGGGACGCTGCCTTCGTTGCTGCTAGTGCCGCGTTGCCTCGCTGCCGATCATCATTTCCACGGTGCTGACGACATTGTCCACCGTGAATCCGAATTTCTTGGACAAATCCTTGGCCGGGGCCGAGGCACCGAATGTCTCCATGCCGATGATCGCCCCGCGTGCACCGACATAGCGCCACCAGGCATCCTTGACGCCGGCTTCGACGACGACGCGGCAAGTCACCGACGACGGCAACACGCGCTCGCGCCACGCCGCATCCTGCTGCTCGAACAGGCGGACGTTCGGGATCGATACCACCCGCACCTTCCGTCCGCGGGAGGACAGGACCTGCGCCGCATCCGTAGCCAACGCAACCTCCGACCCCGTGGCGATCAGGATGCATTCTGGCGTTTCGCCGGAATCGCTCAATACGTACCCGCCGCGACGGATGTCGGCAACCTGCTGGAGGCTGCGCAACTGCAAGGGCAGCGCCTGGCGGCTGAGCACCAGGCAGGTCGGGCCGGTGTCATGCTCGATCGCGTCAGCCCAGGCCACTGCGGTCTCGACGGTGTCGCAGGGACGCCAGAGCGACATGTTGGGAATCATCCGGAGGCTCGCGACATGCTCTACGGGCTGGTGGGTCGGGCCATCTTCTCCCAGGCCAATGGAGTCGTGCGTGAAGACGAAGATCGATCGCACGTGCATCAACGCCGCCATCCTGAGCGCGTTGCGGGCGTAGTCCGAGAACATCAAGAAGGTACCGCCGTACGGGATGTAGCCGCCGTGCAAGGCCATGCCGTTCATGATCGCCGCCATCGCGAACTCGCGGACGCCGTAATGCAGGTAGTTGCCTGCCGGATCGTCGCCCGTGACGACCTTCGAATCCTTGCGGAACGTGTTGTTCGACGGTGTAAGATCCGCCGATCCGCCGAACAGTTCCGGCAGCACCGGGCCGAAGGCATTCAGCGACTGCTGTGAGGCCTGGCGGGTGGCGATGCTGGCGCCCGACTGGGGCGCCTCGGCAACGTAGGCATCCCGTGCGGCGTCCCACGTTGCGGGGAGATCGCCCAGCATGCGCCGCTCAAACTCGGCAGCCATCTCCGGGAACTGGGCACGGTAGGCGTCGAAGCGCTGCTGCCAGGCCTGCTCGACCGCGGCCCCCTTCCTGCGCGCATCCCAGCCGGCGCGAATGTCGTCCGGCACGACGAACGGGGCATGCGGCCAGCCCAGCGCGACCCGGGCGGCCGCGACTTCGTCGGCGCCAAGCGGAGCTCCGTGGGTTGCTTCCGTGCCCTGCTTGTTGGGCGCGCCGAACCCGATGATCGTCTGGCAGCAGATCAGGGAAGGTCGGTTATCCGACTTGGCCTCCCGGATTGCGCGGTTAATGGCTTCAGGATCATGGCCGTCCACTCGCGGCACGACGTGCCAGCCGTAGCTCGCAAAGCGCTTCGGCGTGTCGTCGGTGAACCAGCCATGGGTCTCGCCGTCGATGGAAATGCCGTTGTCGTCATAGAAGCAGATCAGCTTGCCGAGCTTGAGCGTGCCGGCCAGCGAGCAGGCCTCATGGGAAATACCCTCCATCAGGCAGCCATCTCCCAGGAAAACCCATGTATGGTGGTCGATCAGGTTGAAACCCGGCTTGTTGAAGCGGGCGGCGAGGTTCTTTTCCGCGAGTGCCATGCCCACGGCGTTGGCGAGCCCCTGCCCGAGCGGTCCGGTGGTCGTCTCGATGCCGAGCGCGGGGTCCCGCTCTGGATGGCCGGCCGTATGGGAGCCCAGCTGCCGGAAGCGGCGCAGTTGCTCGAGCTCAAGCGGATAACCGCTCAGGTGCAAAACGGAGTAGAGCAGCATCGAACCGTGGCCGTTAGACAACACGAACCGGTCGCGGTCCGCCCACAGGGGATTGCCGGGGCTGTGCTTCAGGTGATCGTTCCACAGGACTTCGGCGATGTCGGCCATGCCCATGGGGGCACCGGGATGACCGGAATTGGCTGCCTGGACGGCATCCATGGACAGGGCACGAATGGCGTTGGCAAGCTCGCGACGGCTAGGCATCAGGATTCCGGAAGGACAACAGGGGGAATGACGTGAAAGCCGCGCATTCTGGACCATCGGGCCGGCTTCCGGCAACGAGAAAGCGGACGGCCGTATCTGTCGGACAACCCGGGTTGACCGGTATACTCCCCCGCCGCAAAGCATCCTTAACTTAAGCTCCACTTCGAAGGGTCCAGCATGTCAGGCAGCTACCTGTTTACGTCCGAATCCGTTTCCGAAGGCCATCCGGACAAGGTAGCGGACCAGATTTCCGATGCCGTCCTCGACGCCATCATTGCCCAGGACGGGCGCGCCCGGGTCGCCTGCGAGACGATGGTCAAGACCGGTGTCGCCATCGTCGCCGGCGAAATCACCACTTCGGCGTGGATCGACCTCGAAGCCATCACCCGCAAGGTCATCGTCGACATCGGTTACGACTCGAGCAACGTCGGCTTCGACGGCGCCACTTGCGGCGTGATGAACCTGATCGGCAAGCAGTCCCCCGACATCAACCAGGGCGTCGACCGCAAGAAGCCCGAGGAACAGGGCGCGGGCGACCAGGGCCTGATGTTCGGCTACGCCACTAACGAAACGAAAAGCTTCATGCCGGCGGCAATCCATTATGCGCACCGCCTCGTCGAACAGCAGGCCAAGGTCCGCAAGGCGAAGAATTCGCCGCTGCCCTGGTTGCGCCCCGATGCAAAGTCGCAGGTCACGTTGCGCTACGAGAACGACAAGGCCGTCGGCATCGACGCCATCGTGCTGTCGACGCAGCATGACCCGGACGTCAAGTACAAGCATCTGACCGAAGCCGTCTACGAACACATCCTGAAGCCAGTGTTGCCGAAGGCCTGGCTTGCCAAGGTTCCCGCGAAGAAGATCCATATCAACCCGACTGGCAAGTTCGTCATCGGCGGCCCCGTCGGCGATTGCGGCCTCACCGGGCGCAAGATCATCGTCGACAGCTACGGCGGCTGGGCCCGTCACGGCGGCGGTGCGTTCTCCGGCAAAGACCCGTCGAAGGTCGATCGCTCGGCGGCCTACGCCGCACGGTATGTCGCCAAGAACATCGTCGCAGCCGGCCTTGCGGACCGTTGCGAAATCCAGGTCTCCTACGCCATCGGCGTGGCCGAACCGACCTCGATCTCGGTGACGACGTTCGGCACGGGCAAGATCTCGGACGAGAAGATCGAGAAGCTGGTGCGCAAGCACTTCGACCTGCGCCCGTACGGCATCATCCAGATGCTGGACCTCGTGCACCCGATGTACCAGGCCACG
>JBEBIT010000140.1:0-3781 GCA_040080215.1 Steroidobacteraceae bacterium | reverse complement strand
AAGACCGGCAAGGTGGGCGACGGCAAGATCTTCATCACCGATCTCGAGCGCGTGCTGCGTATCCGGACCGGTGAGGCAGACGACCAGGCCTTGTAACCTTGGCCGGACTCAAGTGACATGCAGGTCCTGAAAAGGGACAACCCTCGCCCGGAGCAGTCCGCTTCCGGGTGAGGTCCTCTCCGGCGGGGCGGCCCGCATCCTCCTGCCGGGCGCTGGAACACCAGCAGGACGCCTGACGGGTGCCCGTTTCTTACAACAGTGACGCTCCGAAATGGCTGTCCCCGCACCCGTCAGCTAGACTCTTTGTCCGCACGAAACACCGCACCTTGCGGCTGTCTGCGACAACGGCGTCCATGGCACACGCAATCCGAATCCACGAGTACGGCGGTCCCGGGGTCCTGCGACTTGAGACAGTGACCGTCGGCGAACCGGGCCCAGGCGAACTGCGCCTGCGGCAGACCGCAATCGGCCTCAACTTCATCGATGTCTATCAGCGCACCGGCCTGTATCCCGCCCCGTTGCCGACCGGACTCGGCCGCGAAGCGGCGGGCATCGTCGAGGCGGTCGGCCCCAAGGTCCGTGGTTTTTCGCCCGGAGATCGCGTCGCGTACGTACTTGCGACATCGGGAGCCTACGCGGACGCAAGACTGCTGCCTGCGGAGCGGGTACTCAAGCTTCCGGACAACGTCAGCGACCATGATGCGGCGGCCAGCCTGCTCAAGGGACTCACGGCCCATGCCTTGCTGCGACGGACGTATCGCGTCCGCAAAGTCGACTGGATCGTCGTGCATGCGGCCGCCGGCGGAGTGGGGATGATCCTCGTGCAATGGGCGAAGCATCTCGGCGCGCGCGTGATCGGGGTCGTCGGCTCCGAAGCGAAAGCAGTACAAGTTCGGCAGCTTGGAGCCGATCACGTGCTGGTCGATACGGCGGACCTCGCGCCTCGCGTTCGTGGCCTTACTCGCGGCAAGGGGGTGGCGGTCGTCTACGATTCGGTCGGCAAGGATACGTTCATGGCCTCTCTCGATTGCCTGCAGCCACTGGGGATGATGGTGACCTTCGGCAACGCTTCGGGGCCGGTCCCGGCGATTGCGCCGCTTGAACTCGCCCGACGTGGCTCGCTGTTTCTCACACGACCCACGCTGTTCGACTACATCAGGAAGACGGCCGAACTGCGCAAGGCGGCACACGAACTATTTGCGGTGCTGGGAGCGGGAATCGTGAAGATCCACATCGGACAGACCTACAGGCTTGCTGATATCGCAACCGCACATGCCGATCTGGAAGCACGCAGAACCACCGGATCGACAGTCATCCTCCCTTGAACAGGCTTCCCGCCTTTTGGAGCGGGAAGCAGCCATATTGCCGGCGTCGCTTCGCTGCGTTTCGCGCGGGCGGCCTCGTTGCCGCCGTGCTATCGGGGCTGTCGTGGTCGGCGACAGCGCAGCAAGCATTGTCACCGCAGGAACTCGAAGCGTCAGGCGCCGTGATCGGTGACATCCGCATCGTCACGGTCAATGTCTTCGATCTCGACGACCCTGCTGACGACAAGAAGTTGTTCCGGCTTGCGAACCGGCTGCACATCCTGACGCGTCCAGCCATTATCGAGCAGCAGCTGCTGTTCAGTTCCGGCGATGTCTATTCAGAACAGCTGGCGCGCGAAACAGCGCGGCTGCTGCGCGACCAGCGCTATCTGTACGAAGCCAGCGTCACCCCCACGCTTGCGGAGAGCGGAAAGGTCGATCTCGAGGTGCGCACGAAGGATGTGTGGACGCTGAATCCCGGCATCAGCTTCGATCGGACCGGCGGCAAGAACTCGGCCGGTATCAAGTTGGAGGAATCCAACCTCCTCGGTCTTGGCAAGGAAGTGCAACTGGAATACGAGTCCGATGTCGATCGGGCTTCCACCCGACTCGGGTACTACGACCCGCTGTTGCTCGGATCCCGGAATCGCCTGCGCGCAGGCTACGCGGACAACAGCGACGGCAGGCAGCAGGAGCTGCAACTCGACCGGCCCTTCTACTCGCTGGACAGTCGGTGGTCTGCCGGCGTCGGCGGACTCGACTGGACCCGTACCGATAGTCGCTATGACCGCGGCGTTGCAGTAGACGAGTTCCGTCACGACGAGCAGCGGTTCGGCGCGTACTTCGGTTTATCCCGTGGATTGCGGGAAGGCTGGGTGCAACGCTGGACCTATGGATTTGCTTTCGAGCGCGATCGCTTTGCGCAGGCCGCAGGCGGGTTGCCGGCTGCCGTCTTGCCCGAAGACCGCACGCTCGCGTATCCGCTCGTTGGCTTCGAGCTGCTTGAGGACAGCTACGAAGAACGGCGCAACGAAAACCAGATTGCAAGAACCGAGGACGTGTACACCGGGGCTTTCCTGCGGGCGATGCTTGGCTGGTCATCGTCGGCGCTCGGTGCCGACCGTACCGCGACGCTGGTATCGCTTGAAGCGGGGCGCAGCTTCGAGTTGGCTGAGCGGCACCACACGATCCTGTTGGCAGCGAGTGCGTACGGCAGGATAGAGGGAGGTACCTTGAGGAACGCGGCCGCGAATGCGGACGCCCAGTACTACTGGCGAGCCAGCGACCGGCAGTTGTTCTTTGCATCGTTGACCGGCGTGTTGACGCGCCATCCGGATGCGGAAAGACAATTGTTGCTGGGTGGCGATGCATCCGGCCTGACGACGGGGACACCGCGGAACCCGAGTGCCACCGAACCGTTGTTCAGTGGCAGCGAGACGTCGTTGCGCGGCTACCCGCTGCGTTACCAGGATGGGACGGCGCTCGCGCTCCTGACCTTGGAGCATCGCGTCTACACCGACTACTACCTCTTCAGGCTCTTTCACCTGGGGGGCGCAGTGTTCTTCGACGCTGGGCGTACATGGGGCAAAGGCAATGCCGGCGGCACGAGCGACGGCTGGCTGACGGATGCGGGCTTCGGCCTGCGCTTCGCATCCAGCCGCTCGTCATTCGGCAAAGTCATTCACGTTGATCTGGCGTTTCCGTTCGGCGGCGACTCATCCATCGACAACGTGCAGTTCCTGGTGGAGACGAAGCGCAGCTTCTGACGCTCCGTCAGTCGACATGCAGCGTCTGGCTTCCACGCAATACCGCAAGCGCGCCGCTGCGGACCACTTCGAGCACTTCGCCGAACTGCGCCATGTGGGCGATGAAGCGGCTGATCTGCGATTCGCTGTCTGTCAGTTCGATCAGGAAGCTCTCGACGTCATCCGCGAGGATGCGCCCGCCGGCCCGCTCGACCGCAGCGCGCACCGCACCGACCTGGCTGGTACCGAGGCGCAGCTTCAGCAGCAGCAACTCGCGCTCCACGTGCTGGTCCCGCGTCACGTCATCCACGTTCACGACGTCCACGAGCTTCAGTGACTGGTTGACGATCTGGCTGACCACGGCACCCGTTCCTGTCGTGACCAGCGTCAGGCGGGAGACCGTCGGGTCGTCAGTCGGTGCGACATTGAGCGATTCGATGTTGTAGCCCCGGGTGGAGAACAAGCCGGCGACTCGCGTCAGGGCGCCCACTTCGTTCTGCAGCAGGATGGAGATGATGTGGCGCTTGCGGGTCGTCATCGAAACGGTCCTTCTGGCAACGGGGAACGTGAGGTAGGGGGACGATAAATCTGGGGCGGGACGAAACCGTCCACCGCCTTAGATCGAAATCCCCCGTGCCGGGCAGAATAGACTGAGAGGGAGCGTTACTGCTAGGCTACTTTGCAGTGCACACAAGCGCATTCCAGCGGTTAAATCGACGGTACCCACGGTGA
>JBEBIT010000067.1:0-16032 GCA_040080215.1 Steroidobacteraceae bacterium | reverse complement strand
TGGGAGCCACGAAATGAGCAAGACCTACGACTGCCTGCTGACACTCGCCGTGCCCGAGCACCTCGAAGAGGAAATGCTCGACTTGCTGCTGGCCCACGATGACCTCGTCTCCGGCTTCTCCGTCTACGCCGCCGAAGGGCTGGGATCCGGGTCGTACCTGCACACCACGCTGGAGAAGGTTCGCGGCCGGTCGCGTCGCCGCATGATCACACTGCTGATGCAGCAGACAGAGGCAACGACATTGGTCGACAGGATCATGGTCCAGGTTCCCAGTCCGGAAGTCGTGTGGTGGACCACGGCACTCACTGGTTTCGGGAGGCTGGCATGAAGCAGCGCATCGTATTGCAGGCTGCCATCGCCGCGCTGCTGTTGGGCAGTACCGCCGCATCATTCGCCGCCGGCATCTATCCATCCGCCTTGCCGCCGGCAGCCGACATCGAAGCCATCCTCGAAAGCTCCCCGCTGGTCGCGGAGGCGGCTGCCGGCATCCAGCTCGGCGATGCGCTCAATCGGCGGCGGCGCGTGGGCACCCACGAGTGGACCGTGCGCGCGACGACGCAGGAGCGGCGCGACCAGACAACGCAGCAGACGTATACGGAAGCACAGGTCTCGCTGGAGCGAGGCTTCCGGATTCCCGGCAAGGCGTCGGTGGACGCCGCGCTCGGACAGCAAGCCGTATCAATCGCCGAGTTTGCGCACGCCGACGCGTGGCATGAAGCGGGTCGTACCCTGCTTGCATCGTGGTTCGACTGGCTGCGCGAACGCGAATCCGTCACGGTGCTCGAGGGACAGGTCCGCATCCTCGAGCAACATCGCGACGCCGTGCAGCGCCGTGTCACTGCGGGAGACGCCCCGGCCATTGAGGGTCAGCTCGCGGAAGGCGAACTGAATCGCGTCCGCGCGCTGTACCTCGACGCGCAGCAACTCGCTGCAACCCGTGAGCTGGACCTGAAGGAGTTGTTCCCGGCGCTCACTCTGCGCGCTCCCGAGACGGTCGAGGCGCCGCCCGCCATCGAGGAGACCGACGCCGTCTGGCACACGCGCATCGTGGCGGACAATCACGAGCTCGAGCTGGCGCAGAACCAGCAGCGGGAGGCGGAGCTGCAGGCGCAGCGAGCGAAGCTCGATCGTCTCGCCGACCCGACCATCGGCGTGCACTATGGCCAGGAACGCGATCGACAGGAGAAAGTGCTGGGGGTGACCGTGGCACTGCCCTTCGGCGGTTCCGGTCGGCGCGCCGACTACGCTGCCGCGCTCGCCCGGGCGACGATGGCAACGGAGCGTACCCGACAGATCCGCCTCAAGGTGGAAGGCGATGCAAACCGGGCCTTGAGTGCTGTCCGTCTTAGCCGCTTGCGGTGGGAACAGCTCTCGCGCCTGTCAGAACAGATGCAGGGCACCGCGGCAACGATGCGGCGCGGTTATGAACTCGGCGAACTGGATCTGGCGCAGACGCTTAACGCGCAGCGGCAGGCACTCGAAGCCACGCTCGGCGCGCAACAGGCCGAGCTCGATGCCATCGAGGCCTATGCCCGCCTCAGGCTGGACGCCCACGAGATCTGGGCGCTCGAGCACGATCATCCCGGAGAATGATCGTCCTTCGGTCGGCCAAACATCACTAGTTGCTTGAAAGTCCCACAGGGGCATCCACCGCCGGCGCTCGCTCTCGGCGCGCCGCAGCCCGGCGTGCCTGCTACCCTTTCCGGGTTGATCCCCCAACTTGACCCCACCGGAACTCCAAGGAATGAAACTCTACTTTTCGCCTGGCTCCTGCGCCCTGGCCGCACACATCGTCGCCCAGGAAGCCGGCATTCCCGTTGTCCTGGTGCAGGTTGATCTCCGCAAGAAGCAGACTGCAGATGGCAGTGACTTCCTCGCCATCAACCCGAAAGGCTACGTACCCGCGCTTGAACTCGACGACGGCCAGATCCTTACTGAAGCGTCCGCGGTGCTGCAGTACCTCGCGGATCGCAATCCTGCATCGTCCCTCGCGCCGGCGAACGGCACCCTGGACCGCTACCGCGTCCAGGAATGGCTAGGCTACATCAATAGCGAGATCCACAAGACCTGCGGCCCGCTCTTCAACCCGATGATCAGTGCGGAGCAACGCCAGGAGCGTATCGATTACCTCAATCGACGCTTGCCGCTCGTCGACAAGGCGCTGGCAGGCAGTGCCTTCCTTACCGGCGACACTTTTACCGTGGCCGATGCTTACCTGTTCGTCGTCTCGAACTGGGCCAAGCGGCTAACGCTGGACCTGTCCGCGTTTCCGAACCTGCTCGCCTTCCAGCAGCGGGTCGCCGCACGCCCCGCCGTGGTTGCAGCCATGAGGGCTGAAGGACTGATCAAGTAACACTGCGCCGAACTCGCGCTGCCACGCTCAACGCTGGCGTCATGGTCCAGGCTGACGCGCTAGACTCCTGTCCCTGTCTCACTTCCGCCGAACCGGCAGGACCCGACCTTGAATCGTCTCGTCATCGCGCTATGCCTGCTTGCCGCAGTGCCGGCCTTCGGCGCCGCCATCGGGCTGCCTTCCCTCGACGAATCGAAGGCGCTCGCCAACCAGTCCACGCTGCTGCTCGCGCAGGAGAAGTTCGACGGCGGATTCCAGGTGTTGAAACGGCATTGGCCGCTGCCGGACGCCGAGCTGCAAGTCGTGATTCGCCAGACTACTGCTGACTGGCCCAGCGTGAGGCAGCGATATGGCAGGACCCAGGGCATCACGTATCTCGGCGAGCAGCGCCTGTCCCCCACCCTCATCCGCTATTCGTACCTGCACCGGTTTGAGAAGGGCTCTGGACAGTGGCAGTTTACGTTCCAGCAATACAGGGGCACCTGGCTGGTGGACGGTGTCGCGTTCGTGGAAGGGAAGCCGGCCGCCGAATGACAGAAGGACTGCAGTGAATGTCTGAACTGATTGAATTCGAGACCGAGCGACTCTCCTTGAGGCAGTGGCGCGACGCGGACAAAGCACCCCTTGCCGCGATCAACGCGGACCCCCGCGTCATGCAGTTCTTTCCGGCCCGCCTTGAGCACGCGCAAAGCGATGCGTTGTTCGGCGAGCTGCAGAATCACATCGACTACAACGGCTTTGGTATCTGGGCCGTCGAGGAGAAAGCCACCGGCACGTTGATCGGGGCTATCGGCATCCAGATCCCTGCTCCCGACCTGCCTGTCTTTCCGTGTGTCGAGATCGCCTGGCGCCTCGCGGCCAATCAGTGGGGAAAGGGCTTCGCTACGGAAGCGGCACGTGGCGCACTGCACGTGGGGTTTGATCAACTCGGTCTGCCGGAAATCGTGTCGTTCACGCCGATGACGAATCTCAGGTCGCGCGAGCTCATGAAACGCCTCGGCATGCGCGACACCGGCCAGACCTTCGAGCACCCGAACGTTCCCGAAGGCCATTCGCTGCGCAAGCACTGTCTGTACTTCCTGTCCCGCAAGCAATGGCAGGCGGCGAATCCGGCGCCGGTCGTGTAGATTATTCCGCCTACCTCACCCTTGGGATCGCCGCATGAGCCTCATCGATGAAATCCGCGACGCCTGGAGCTGGGCCGGCCTTGAGCCCGCCGAGATCATTGGCGAGAACGACTTCGGCAACCTGCTGATCCGGGACACAGCCGGCCGCGTCTGGCGCCTCTGTCCGGAGGATTGCTATTGCCGCATCGTGGCGATGGACGTGCACCAGCTGGCAGCGCTCGCACAGAACGCGGAATTCATGAAGGACTGGCACATGCAGCCCCTCGTCGAGGAAGCCCGGGAGCGCTGCGGGCCCCTGGCGGAAGGCCGGAAATACAACCTGCGATTGCCCGGCCTGCTGGGCGGGCAATATGGCGGCGACAACCTGGGGATCACCACGCAGGTGGAGCTGATTCGAGCGTCGGCCCGCGTGGCGAAGAGCGTCGAGCGCGAGCCGCTCAATCCGCAGCCGAATCAGTCGCCCGCCAAGTGATCGCGGGCACCCGGCCTCAAGGCCTGGCGACGCCGGGGTTCTTCACGAAATAGTCGGGATACTCCGCGAGGAATCGCTGCAGTTCCTCATCTGCCGCGACGCCTTGCCCGGCTGCTCGCAACTTGCGGACGTCTTCAAGCCACGACTCCGGCGTGCGCTCGACCTTTGCAGCATCCGCTTCCGCACGGGCCAATTCTGCGCTCGCGCGCTGTGCCGCAGGGGCCCTTGCTGCTACTGCGGTGCTTGTGGCCGGCGCTGCCGGTGGCGGCGCGGGGGCCACCGCTCCCGACGTCACCGCCAGGTTCTCGCTGACCGCCGGTGCTGCGGTCGCAAGGGTTATCGCTGGCGCTGGCACGGGCGCCATTTCCGCAGGCGGACTCACGAGAACGACGGGCGGAGCGGCGCGAGACTCCACAGCCTTCCGCGCCACTTCATCGCGAGTGACGGCGAGCGGCACTGCGCGGTCTTCCTGTTCCGGCCCGGACACTGCGTTGGCGACCACCGGCGCGCTGGCCGGTGCGACGGATTGCTCCGTCACCACGCCGGTGGCCACATCGCCCTTCACGCCCACTTCCTTGTTGCCTTCACGGAAGATCGCGAACGTCAGCAGCACCGACGCGGCCAGCGCAAACGGCACCGCCCAGCGAATGCGGTTGCGAACCGGCAGGGGCGAAACGGTGGCTGACGGCGATGCCACGGCAGATCGGGCCTGCGCAAGAATGGCTCGATCCAGATCGGCCGGCGGCGCCTCCTGCGAGCCTGCCGCGCTCGAAGCGCGATACCGCCGCGAGAGGTCGGACCGTCCCGCCAGCAAGTCCTCCAGATCCTTGTCCTCGTCCGGCGTACTCATGACCCCATCCTCGCCGGTTGCAGGGTAGCTGTCATGCCGAAGTCATCCGCGAGCGCCCGGCGCAGCTTGGCGAGCGCATACCGAAGGCGGCTCTTGACGGTTTCGGCGGGCACGCCAGTGACCTCCGCGATCTCCTTGAGACCCAAGCCCCCCTCCTCGAACAGCAGGAACGCATTGCGTTGTTCTTCCGGCAGCTCTGACAATGCCACGCGCACTGCATTGTCCAGCTGCGCCTGACCGACTTGCGCCTCCGGTTGTTCGTAACCCTGCACGGCAAGCGCGTCCTCATGATCTTCAACGGAATCCATGCGGTTGTCCCGCTTGCGGTCCCTGAGCCGATAGTGGTCGACGACGCAGTGATGCGCGATGCGGTACAGGAACGTCTTGAAGGCAGCACGGACCTCATATCGATCGCGGCTTGCAATCACGCGGCTCCACACTTCCTGGAAGACGTCGGCCGCCGCTTCGCGCGGATGGCACTGGCGGAGCAGATAGCGGTAGAGCGGCCCCTTGTGACGGACATAGAGCCGCTCGAACGCGACCGCATCGCCGTCGCGATAACGTTCCATCAGGACGGCGTCGTCGATCTCTGCTTCCACGGTCGTTAGGGTACTAGAGTCAAGTCCGGAATTCGCGTGTCTCCGGACGGACTCTGTTTTCGGAAACGGCGTGAATACCGTCTGCTTCGCTCTCCGTGCTCCACAGTCGGCCCAGGGTGGCCGTCCGTGGCCACCCGCGATGCGGGCAAAATGTATTTCGCTCAAGACATCCGCATCGCCCCTGTAGCCTCCGTGTTCGGCGTCCTGCCTCACACGGTTCCGAAAACAGAGTCCGTCCGAAGCCCCGCGAAGGAGTCACTCCGTGACAGCCCCTTCTTCCACCCTGCCGAACCTCTCGCGACCATGCTCGCGGAGACCGACTCTGGTGTGGGGTGAGAGGGTCTGGGCGAGATCGACGAGCGCGAGGAATTCGCGGCGGTGGCCGGCTGCGTCGGAATTCAGCGTAGGTTTGGCGAGCGCCCGGATGTCGTCGTAGTCGAAGGAACCGAGGTACTTGCCGCCGCGGAGCTTCTGGCCGAAGGCCGCCACGCTCGCGGCGAAGCGGAAGTCACTCGACTCGCGCCCAGCCGCAACGCGCGAACTCGCGAGCACGGGGAACTGGATCAACTTGCTCTCGTCATTGCCGGCGCCGACCTGCGGTGCCTTGTAGCGCAAGCGGACGAAGGCCAGCTCGCCCGCGTACGGGACCGGGCCGCCGAGGTCATCGCGCTCGCGGCTGTACCGCAAGGGATCGATTCGACCCTGCTTGCCGACCGGGACGACTTCGTACAGGGCGGTGACCCGGTGGCCGGCGCCGATGTCGCCGGCGTCGACCTTGTCGTTGTTGAAGTCCTCGCGGGCGAGAATGCGGTTCTCGTAGCCGATCAGTCGGTACTCGGCAACGAGCGCGGGATTGAACTCGACCTGGATCTTCACGTCGCGCGCAATGGTCATGAGGGTCGACGACACCTCCTCCACAAGCACCTTGCGGGCTTCGGAGAGGTTGTCGATGTAGGCGTAGTTGCCATTGCCCGCATCGGCGAGCTGCTCCATGAGCTTTTCATTGTAGTTGCCTGTGCCGAAGCCGAGGGTCGTGAGCGCTACACCCGTGGTGCGCTCGTGCTCGGCCAGGTCGATCAGCGATTCGAAGTTCGTCGTGCCCACGTTGAAGTCGCCGTCGGTCGCCAGGATCACGCGATTGATGCCACCCTTGATGCGCGCATCGCGCGCGAGGCGGTACGCAAGGCGGATACCGTCTGCGCCATTGGTCGAACCGCCGGCTTCCAGCTGGCCCAGCGCATCGAGAATCCGTTGCTTGTGGTCACCGGCTGTCGGCTCCAGGACGACGCCAGAGGCCCCGGCATAGACAACCATCGACACGCGATCGCGATGCGAGAGCTGCTGCGTGAGGAGACGAAACGCGTTCTTGAGGAGCGGCAGCTTGTCGGGCGACTGCATCGAACCGGAGACGTCGATCAGGAATACGAGGTTGGCGGCTGGGCGTTCACCGGCCGGGACTTCAAAGCCCTTGATGCCGACCTTGAGCAGCATCGAGTCCGGATTCCACGGCGTGCGAGCCAGCTCCGTCGAGACACGGAACGGCGTCGAGCGAGTGCCCGGCGCGGGATAGCTGTAGTCGAAGTAGTTCAGCATCTCCTCGACCCGTACTGCGTCCTCGGGCGGCAATTGGCCCTGGGTGAGGAAGCGGCGGACATTCGCGTAAGCGCCCGTATCGACATCAATGGAGAACGTGGACACGGGTTGTTCGGCGACCCGATGCACCGGGTTGTCATCGAGCGTCGCGTACCGTTCGGCATCCTCTGGCTGCGGGGGCCCGTAGCAGCACGGCGGCGCGAACGGCGCGCGCAGTCCCAAGATGGCCTTGGCAGCGCTCGGTGCGGCTTCCGACCTGCGGGACTGCTCAAGGGAGCGATTACGTACGTGCGCGCCCTGGTCCACTTGAGCGACCGGCCCTGCGGGCAGGACGGCCAGTGCGTCGCCTTCGGCAACGCGCACTTCGTCCGTCGGCAGGGCCTCGGGCGGCTGGATCACTCCAGTGACTTGCGGATCGCGAATGTCTTCCTGGTGGGCGGCGCAGGCGGCCAGAAGCACGATCCCCATCCCCAGGATCAGCGGGCGGGTCGGCAAGCGGGTCGGGCGTTTCATGTTCGAGTCCCTCGGGTTGAACGGCGTGGCAAGCGACCACTGCTGGTCTCCTGAACCGTTAACGCGCGAGGAATCGAATCGGGGTTAAACCGCGGAACGCGGGGAGGTCAGATATCGAACTCGAACCGGTGACCGCGCCGGGATTCCTCTTCCTGAAGGGCCCGGAGGATGTCCGCGAGCGGCTCGGGCTTGCCGTACGCATACCCCTGTGCGTATTCCACACCGAGACTCTTGACCTTGCGGGCGATGTCCATGTTCTCGACGAACTCCGCCACCGTCTCGAGCGACATGCCCTTCGCCATCTGCACGATACCGAGCACGGTCTGCTCCGACCGGGCATTGGTCAGGATGTCGCGCACGAAGCTGCCGTCGATCTTCACACGCGTCACGGGGAAGCCCTTGAGATAGGTCAGCGAGTTCGAGCCCGTACCGAAGTCGTCCAGAGCGAAGCGGCATCCGGCCTGGCGCAGACGGCGAACGAGCTCGACTGCATTCGGCAGGTTGCTGATCGTCGTCTGCTCGGTCATCTCCACGGTGATGGTTGCCGGCGCGATCGATGCGCTGCCGAGCTGCTCGAGGAAGCGGTGCATGAAGGCGGAATCGCCGATGGACTGGCCGGAGACATTGATCGACATGGAGAGACCCCGGTGCAGCAGCATCGACGCAAACGGGGCCAGCTGGCGGAATGCCCGCTCCATGACCCAGCGGTCGATGGACGGAAGCAGCTGGTAGCGCTGCGCAGCGGAAATGAAGTGCCCGGGTGCGACGATGCTCCCGTCCTCGTCACGCAAGCGCACGAGGATCTCGTAGCCGGCAGGCTTCCCCGGATCCTGCAACGACACGATCGGCTGGGCGAAGAGCACCATGCGATCGGCCTGCAGCGCCGCGCGCAGACGGCCGACCGCAATGACATCGTCCTGTCGCCGCATCATGCTGGAGTCCGCGACGGCGTAGACCTCGACGCGCCCGCGTCCACGGTCCTTCGCGGTCTTGCAGGCCAGCTCGGCGGCGGCCAGTGCACGGGCAAGAGCCTGCGGAACATCCACGAGCTCCGCGATTCCACAGCTCAACGAGATCGCTGTCCGCTGCTCGGCCGGACCGATCGTGATCTGCGAGGCAGCGCCCTGGATGGCCATGGCCAGTGTCACGGCAGTGTCGGTCTCGACCTCCTGAAGCACCACTGCGAAGCGATCACCGGAGACGCGGGCGGCCAGTGCCGTGCTGGCCAGTAGCGGCGGCCCGAGCAACTCCGCGATCCGGACGATGACTTCATCACCGATCTCGAAGCCGTGCACGTCGTTGATCACGTGCAGACGATCGATGTCGACGTAGATGACGGTGCCCTGGGCCTTGCCTGCACCGCGGTTCGCCTTGCCGAACTGCCGCTCCAGTGCAGCGCGCGTATAGAGCCCGGTAGTGGCATCGAACTGCATCTCGAGGAGCGGCGCCACCTGACGGCCAAGATGACGCGCGAGGAACAGGTCACGCGCAACGAATTCCCGGGCGCGCAGGGAATTGAGGAAGACGAGCAACCCGATGGCGCGCCCGGTGCGCTGCACGATCGGCACCGCCAGCAGGCGGCACGCGAGCTGCCTGGGCGCGTTGGCGGCGGGGCTGTTCACAACCAGCGGCTTGCCGCTGCGCTGCACCCATTTCAACAGGTGATCGCCTGCCTGCCCGTAGGCCTTGGCGAGCTTCGGTGCCTGATCGCCCCCGACCATCAGGGAGACCCGCTTCTCGGGGATCAACAGGGCGCCGAACATCGCGCCGATCCGTTCGCAGGAAGCCTCGAGCAGGCTCATCAGGCTGTCGTCATCGCCCGAATTGTTCGTCAGGCTCGTCGACAGGCCGAACAACCATTCGAGTTCCTGGGCACGCTCGGCGACCACGCCGCTGCGGGATGCAAGCTTCGATTGCGCGACCAGCTCCCGATGCAGCACCTGCAAGCCGGGTTCGATCCGGGCGGCGACCACCTTGGTCGCCCACTCGCCCAGACGCTGCCAAACGGGAGGTTCGATCTCGACGGCGAGGGCGCCGAGGAAGCGTCCCTTGTTGTCGCGCATTTCGAGGACGACCACATGCTGTCCGGATTCAAGCTGCTTCGTATGGACGCCCGGTTCAGCGACCTGGTGCGACGGAATATCGAGGTCCCGCATCCAGGGCAGCACGTCCGGTGAAACCGGTTCGCCGATGGTATGCAGCTTCTCTATGCGGCGATCACAGAACCCGAAGCGGGCCTTGGCGCCCAGCAGGGCCTCGAACAGGCCGGTATAGGTATCGAACAGACGCGGCTGGCGGGAGAGCATTGAAGAAACGCCGGGTCTCTCGGTTCTTTGGGGCGGGACGAACAACGCAACGGGCGGCTACCTTAACAATCTCTGCCCCGTTAGGGGAAAACCGGGGTCACGTTTGTCATCCGTATTTCGCGACGCGTTTCACGCTGCGTCTGCAGAAGCTCCCTCACCCGCTGCGCCCGGGTCGTAGCCGAGGTTCGGCGACAGCCAGCGCTCGACACCTTCGATGGACTGCCCCTTGCGCTCCGCATAGCTCGCCACCTGGTCGCGGTCGATCTGCCCTACTGCAAAGTACCGCGCGTCCGGATGCGACAGGTACCAGCCGCTGACGGCCGCCGTGGGATACATCGCGAACGATTCCGTGAGCTGGATGCCCGTGGTCCGGTCGGCGTCCAGCAGCTTCCACAGCGTGGCCTTCTCGGTGTGGTCCGGGCAAGCCGGGTAGCCCGGCGCAGGGCGGATGCCGCGGTACTTCTCGTCGACGAGCTGGTCACCGCCCAGGCGCTCCTCAGGCGCATAGCCCCAGAATTCGCGGCGGATGCGCTCATGCGTACGCTCGGCCAGCGCTTCAGCCAGGCGGTCTGCCAACGCCTTCAACATGATGGAAGAGTAGTCGTCGTGCCCGGCTGCAAACCGCTTCAGCGGCTCCTCGATGCCGAAGCCTGCCGACACCGCGAACGCGCCGATGTAGTCCGGCACGCCGCTCGACTTAGGCGCGATGAAATCGGCGAGGGACAGATGCGCCTGCCCTTCCGGCTTGTCCTTCTGTTGCCTGAGGAAGTGCAGCGTCGTCAGTACCTGCGTGCGGGTATCGTCGGTGTAGATCTCGACATCCTCGTCGACCGAGTTCGCCGGGAACAGCCCGATGACGCCCTTCGCCGTCAGCCAGCGCTCGCGGATGACCTGCTTCAGCATGCGTCGCGCTTCGGCGTACAGGTCGCTGGCCTGCTCGCCCACGACCTCGTCATTGAGGATGTCCGGGAATTTTCCCGCGAACTCCCACGCGTTGAAGAACGGCATCCAGTCGATGTAGCGAGTCAGCTCCTCGAGCGGCTGCTCGAACGCACGGAGGCCCAGCATCTTCGGCACGGGCGGTCGATACTGGCTCCAGTTGCCCATGAAGCGGTTGGCGCGGGCGCGCGCGAGGCTCAAGCGAGGCGACTTCACCTTGCGGCCCGCGTGCTGCTCGCGACGGGTCTGGTGATCCGCCTTGATCTTCGCGAGGTACTCGACGCGCGTTTGCGGTGTGATGAGCTGCTGGCACACGCCGACCGAACGCGAAGCGTCCTTGACGTACACCACGGGACCGTCGAACTGGGGATCGATCTTCACGGCCGTGTGCGCCGGTGACGTCGTCGCCCCGCCGATCAACAGCGGCTGGGTGAATCCCTGCCGCTGCATTTCGCGCGCGACGTGGACCATTTCATCGAGCGACGGCGTGATCAGGCCCGAGAGGCCGATCATGTCCGCGCGTTCGCGGCGGGCCGTTTCCAGGATGCGCTCACACGGCACCATGACGCCCAGGTCAATCACCTCGAAGTTGTTGCACTGGAGGACGACGCCGACGATGTTCTTGCCGATGTCGTGCACGTCGCCCTTGACGGTCGCGAGCACGATCTTGCCGTTGGAGCGCGAGCCGCCGCCGGCCCTCTTCTGCTCCTCGATGTAGGGAATCAGGTGCGCGACGGCCCTCTTCATGACGCGGGCCGACTTGACCACCTGCGGCAGGAACATCTTGCCTGCGCCGAACAGGTCGCCAACGACGTTCATGCCGTCCATCAACGGGCCCTCGATGACCGAGAGCGGCTGCGCGAATTCAAGACGAGCCGCCTCGGTGTCTTCCACGACGAACTCGTCGATGCCCTTGACCAGCGCGTGCTCAAGGCGCTTGACGACCGGCCAGCTGCGCCAGGCCAGGTCCTCCACGCGTTTCTGCCCCGCTTCACCCTTGTAGCGCCCGGCGATCTCGAGCAGGCGCTCGGTCGCGTCGGAACGGCGATTGAGGATGACGTCCTCGACGCGCTCCTTGAGATCGGCCTCGATGTTCTCGTAGATCGCGAGCTGCCCCGCGTTGACGATACCCATCGACATGCCGGCCTTGATCGCGTGGTACAGGAACACCGAGTGCATCGCCTCGCGCACTGGGTCGTTGCCGCGAAACGAGAACGACACGTTGCTGACACCGCCGCTGATCAACGCATGCGGACACGTGCGCCGGATCTCGGCGGTAGCCTGGATGAAGTCCACGGAATAGTTGTTGTGCTCCTCGATGCCGGTAGCGACCGCGAAGATGTTCGGATCGAAGATGATGTCCTCGGGCGGGAACCCGACCGTCTCCGTGAGCACCTTGTACGAGCGCTGGCAGATCGACACCTTGCGGGCCACCGTATCGGCCTGCCCCTGCTCGTCGAACGCCATCACGACCACGGCTGCACCGTAGGCGCGCACCTTGCGGGCATGCTCGATGAAGCTCGGCTCGCCTTCCTTCAGGCTGATCGAATTGACGATGCCTTTGCCCTGCAGGCACTTGAGGCCCGCCTCGATGACCGTCCACTTCGACGAGTCGATCATCACGGGCACGCGGGAGATATCCGGCTCCGAGGCGATGAGGTTCAGGAAGCGCACCATCGCGGCCTCCGAATCCAGCATGCCCTCGTCCATGTTGATGTCGATGATTTGCGCGCCGCTCGCCACCTGTTGGCGGGCAATGTCGAGCGCGGCGTTGTAGTCGTCCGCCTCGATCAGCTTGCGGAACTTGGCCGAGCCCGTGACGTTGGTGCGCTCGCCGACATTCACGAACAAGCTATCAGGCCCGATGGTGAGGGGTTCGAGACCGCTCAGCCGACAGCGGGTCTCGAGCACCGCGGGCTTGCGCACCGGCACCGTCGCCACTGACTCGCGGATGTGGTGGATATGGTCCGGCGTCGTGCCGCAGCAACCGCCGACGATGTTGACCAGGCCGCTGTCCGCGTAGTCGCGGATGAGGTCGGCTGTCTCGCAGGCCGTCTCGTCATATTCGCCGAACGCATTCGGCAGGCCGGCGTTCGGGTGGGCGCAGACGTAACAGTCCGCAAGGCGTGACAACTCCTCGACGTAGGGCCGCAGCTGCCTCGCACCCAAGGCGCAGTTGAGGCCGATGATCGTGGGCTTTGAGTGCCGCACCGAGTTCCAGAAGGCCTCTGTCGTCTGGCCGGAGAGCGTGCGACCCGACGCATCGGTGATGGTGCCCGAGATCCAGATGGGCAACGTCTCGCCGGTCGCCTCGAACACCTTGCCGATCGCGAACAACGCGGCCTTGGCATTCAGCGTGTCGAAGATCGTCTCGACCATCAGGATGTCGACACCGCCCTCCACGAGCGCCGTCGCCGCTTCCTCATAAGTCGTCGCGAGCTGGTCAAACGTGATGCTGCGGTACGCCGGATCGTTCACGTCCGGTGACAGCGATGCGGTCCGGTTGGCCGGGCCTAGCACGCCAGCGACGAAGCGCGGCTTGCCCGTCGCCGCAAAGCTGCGGTCCGCCGCGCGCCGTGCGATGCGGGCCGCTTCCAGGTTCAGCTCTCTGACCAGCGACTCCATGTGGTAGTCGCCCTGGCTCGGCGCGATCGAATTGAAGGTATTGGTCTCGATGATGTCTGCGCCGGCGGCGAGGTACTGGTCGTGGATCCCCTCGATGATCTGCGGCTGCGTCAGCGTCAGCAGGTCGTTGTTGCCCTTGACGTCGCTCTGCCAGTCGCGGAATCGCTCGCCGCGATACGCCGCTTCTGCCAGCTTTTGCGTCTGGATCATCGTGCCCATGGCGCCATCGAGCACCAGAATGCGCTCGCGCAGCAGGCGATGGAACTCGGCAACGCGTTCGGTGCGATTCATGATGGTTACCGTGCAGCCGCTTGGGGACGCACGCCGAGTGCATGGCAGATGGCGTAGGTGAGCTCCGCCCGATTCAGCGTGTAGAAGTGGAATTCACTGACGCCCTCGCGGGACAGCCTCTCGACCTGCTCGATGGCGACGCTGGCCGCGATCATCTTGCGCGTGTCGGCATCGTCATCGAGACCGGCGAACCGCTCCTTCAGCCAGTCCGGCACGCTTGCACCGCACCGGCCGGCGAAGCGCAGCAGCTGCGGCAGCCTCGTGATGGGCAGGATGCCGGGAACGATGCTCGCCGTGATACCGGCGGCCGCGCACTGATCGCGGAAGCGCAGGTAGACGTCGGAATCGAAGAAGAACTGCGTGATCGCACGGTCGGCGCCGGCATCGATCTTGGCCTTCAGGTTGTCGAGGTCGAAGCGCGGGTTGGGCGCTTCCGGATGCATCTCGGGGTAGGCCGCCACGGAGATGTCGAAGTTGCCGACGCTCCTGAGCCCCTTCACCAGATCGACCGCATACGCGAAGCCCTGCGGGTCAGGAACATAGGCGCCTGCGCCCTGCGGAGCATCGCCTCTCAAGGCCACGATGTGCTTGATGCCTGACGCCCAGTACTCGCGCGCGATCTCGAGTACTTCCTCTCGCGAGGCGCCGATGCAGGTGAGATGGGGAGCCGCAGTCAGCGACGTCTCCTTGAGGACGCGCGCCACCACCTGGTGGGTGCGGGTACGCGTCGAGCCGTCCGCACCGTACGTCACCGACACGAAACGCGGCGACAGCGGGGCGAGTCGCTCGATGGACTGCCACAGCGTCTTTTCCATCGCCTCGTCGTTCGGCGGGAAGAACTCGAACGACACGGACACTGGATGGCGCAGGCGCGACGCGGTATCGGCAACATGATCCTTGAGCGAAGCGAGGGAGGTCATCAGGCAGCTTCCTTGAGTGGCAGCGGGCGACGGGCAATCGTCAACAACAAATGGCTGGTGCCGGAATCGATCGGGCGCAAGCGTTCGCACTTGAAGCCGGCGGCCAGCAGCCAGCGACGGACCCCGGCAATGGGGTTCGATCCGGTGGCCTCTTCGAGCGCATCGAAATCGTCGATGAGCACGAGGCGTCCGCCGGGACGCAGCACTCGCAGCGCTTCGGCCAGCACGGCGGAGGGATCCTGTGCGTGGCTCAGTACGCGGCCGAGCGTCACGGTGTCGAATTCGGCGGCACCGAAGGCGAGCTTGTACATGTCACCACGGCGCAGGATGCAGCGACCGAGGCCGGCGCCCTGAACCTGGCTGCGCGCAAGGCGCAGCGCATCGGTGGAGTTGTCGACACCGACCGCGCGGCTCGCAGCGGGCGCCAGGGTCTTGAGCAGGAATCCGGCACCCGTGCCGACATCGAGCAGGTCGCCGACGGGCTCGGCAGCGAGTTCGTCCACCAGCAACCCGCCGACGGTGCCCCCGAGCGAGTCTTGAACGTCGGCCGCAGTCGTCCGCTCCGCGAGGCGATCCGTCGCGCGACGCGCACGTTCGGCAATCACGACCGCACGGCGCTCGCGGTCCACGCGCAGGCCGGCGTCACCCGGATCGAGAGCCTCGTGAAACCGTAGCGCCGGATCGTCGAGCGCGGCCAGGCGGTAGTACACGCAATGCTCTTCCTTGAACCGCTCGAGCAGCCCGGCATCGCACAGCAGCTTGAGGTGACGCGACACCCGCGGCTGGCTCTGCTTCAGGATCTGCGTGATCTCGCCGACGGTCAGTTCGCCGGGGGCCAGCAGAGACAACAGCCGCAGCCGCGTCGGATCCGCCGCCGCTTTCAGTAAATTCAGCAGGTTAGGTAGCTTTCTTGGCATGCCTTGAGTTTCAGTCAATTACGAACATAAAGACCTCTTTATGTTCGTGGGGCGAGTCTAGCAGGGTCCGGCCGCTGCGGGCTAGGGGGAAGGCCGGAGACGGTCCGGGAGATGACGGGCTTTGTGACGCGCTCGTCGTCTGTGTATATTCACGCCGCAATGCACGCATTCCTCCACCGTTGCCTGTCACGGACCCCGATCATCGGGTTGCTGATGGCGGCCCTGCTGTTCCGGGCGCTGGTCCCGGCCGGGTTCATGCCCGCCCAGGCCGAGAACGGCGAAATCGTCATGCAGCTGTGTTCCGGCTTCAGCACGAAGTCGGTGGTTGTCGACCTCGGGACCAGCGGCGCTACCCACGACAGCAGCACCCAGTTGTTCGATCACTCGCCCTGCGGCTTCGCGGCTGCTGCGCAGGCGGCACCGCCCCCGGCCTCAATGGCGTTTGCTGCAAACAGCACCCCGGAATCCCTGACGACCCGAGCAGACTCGGGAACTGTCATCGCCCCCACCCGCACCCGCGCTCATTC
>JBEBIT010000011.1:0-69373 GCA_040080215.1 Steroidobacteraceae bacterium | reverse complement strand
ACGGCATCGAGCCCAGTTGCCTGGGTGAATCGCCGCTCCCGCTGTCCTGGAACCTGAGAGTTTCCGCGCGACCGTCTCGCGCGTTGCTTCTTCGGTGGATCCACGCCTCGCGCGGATCGCTCTTCAGCCGACATGACAACTCGCAGTACAGGGGCCTGAGCGTTTATGGGAGATTTCGCCTTCGGCGGAATGACGGCTTCCCGTCATTCGCTCTCCTGCTGAGCTGTGTTTCTGATTGTGTGGCGCTGCAAACCGGGCGACGCACCTCCTGATCCGTTCGGGTAACAGCAGGACGGCCTGCGAGGATCTGTGCAGAGGAGTAAGCACGAACTGTGCCAGCGTCAGCGCGCCTCGATGGGGACCCGCTGTACACAGCGACTTGAGCGGGACCGGCATTGCATGACGCCGCGCGGAGAGACGCAGGAAAAGCCCGTGATTCCGCGACTCTATGCCCTTGGCCGATTGCGGATCCGGTTACCGCGGCAGCGGCAAACAGCAGGAATACGCCACTGGGAGGAGGGACAATGCGTCGCTTCTTGCCGAGGGCAACGGTCGCATCGGTGAATCACGATTGACCACATCTCCCGGCGGCCGCACCAAGACGGAACGCCGGGTGGGGCATCAAGCAAGGTTCAGGCTGGAACGCCCTTCAGCAGGCCGACGATGTCCTTCTCGATGCTCTCCGGTTTGTCGGTGGGCGCATAGCGCTTCACCACGCGACCCTGGCCGTCGACCAGGAACTTGGTGAAGTTCCATTTGATGCCCTCGCTGCCCAGCAACCCGGGGGCCGCCTTCTTGAGATAGCGATACAGCGGATGGGCGCCCTCGCCGTTCACCTCGATCTTGGCGAACAGCGGGAAAGTCACCTCGTAGTTCAGCGAGCAGAAGCTGCGGATCTCGGCTTCGTCGCCCGGCTCCTGGTGACCGAACTGGTCGCAGGGAAACCCGAGTACCGCAAATCCTTGCGGTGACAGCTTGCGGTGCAACGCCTCCAGGCCCTCGTACTGCGGCGTGAAACCACACTTGCTGGCCACGTTGACGATCAGCAACGCCTTGCCCTCGTAAGTCGACAACGGCTGCTCGATGCCCTCGAGGGTCCGGGCGGAGAAATCATAAGGGGTGGTCATCACGGTCTCCTGTAGCGCCGGCGCCGGCACCGGCTGCGGCTCCAGTGCGTGAATTGAGCGTGTCACTGACGATCAGTCCGTCGACGAGGTTGATCGTGCGGTCGCAACTCTCGGACAACCGCGGATCGTGGGTCACGACCAGCACCGCGCAGCCGAACTCCTCGTTGAACTTCCGGAACAACGCAAACGTCTCGGCTGCCGTGCGCGTATCGAGGTTGCCGGTGGGCTCGTCGGCAAGCAGCAAGGCAGGCCGTGTGATCAACGCCCGGGCGATGGCCACGCGCTGCTGTTGTCCGCCTGACAGTTCATTCGGCTTCTTGGCTGCAAAGGATTCAATTCCCACGGCCTTGAGCAGCGCCCAGGCCCGTTCCGTTGCGTCCGCGTCCGGCTTGCCTCGCGTCACCATCAACGGCATCAGCACGTTCTCGAGCGCGGTGAACGCCTGGATCAGGTGATGGAACTGGAATACGAACCCGATCGAGCTGCCCCGCAGTGCCGTGCGTTCGTCATCGTCCATGGCGCGCGTCGGCCGGTCGAGCAGGTACAGTTCGCCCTGGGTGGGCGTATCCAGCAGGCCGATGACGTTGAGCAGCGTGCTCTTGCCGGAACCTGACGGACCGATGAGGGCTGCGAAATCGTGCCGGCCTACCTTCAGGTCGATGCCATGCAGTACCTCGACTTCGGTGGGCAACCCGACGTTGTACGACTTCCTCAGCCCTTCGAGACGCAGGACGCCGTCAGACATAGCGGATCGCCACGACGGGATCGAGCCGCGAAGCGCGCCAGGCCGGCGCCATGGCGGACAACACGCCCGTCACCGTTGCCAGCGCCATCGAGGCGGGGATCAGCACGGGACCGATCGGTATATAAAAGAGACCCGGGCCGATCGTGTTGAACAGCCATACCAGCGCATACGCCGCGAAGCCGCCGATGGCAGAGCCCACCAGCCCGACCAGGCCACCCTGCAACAGGAACACGCCCAGCATCTGCCGGCGGGTGGTTCCGATCGCACGCAGGATGCCGATCTCGCGCGTTCGCTGCGTGACGCTCACTGCCAGGACGCTTGCAATGCCAAACGCGACCGAGAGCGCCACCATCAGGCTGATGATGTTGGTGGAGATGCTTTGTGACGAAAGCGCATTCATCAGCTGGGCATTCGTTTCCATCCAGCTCTCGGACTTGAGTCCCGTCAGCCGCGCGATGCGGGCAGAGCTCACATCGGCAGCAAAGATGTCGTTGACGGTAACATCGATCTGCGTGACACCACCCGGCAAGGCCAGCAACGCTTGTGCCTGCGTGAGGTCGAGATAGACGAAGCGGGCATCGAGTTCGCGGACACCGAGCTCGAAGATGCCGGCGACGTTGACGATCGCGTCGCGCCCCTGCCCGGCCTCGAGCCGCAGCTTGTTGCCAGCCTTGACCCCGAGTTCGTCCGCCAGTTGCTTGCCGATCACGGCATCGCCCGCGCCCACGCGAAACTCGCCTTCGACGATGTCATCACGGATCGGGATGATCCGCTCGTAGCGCGCCGGATCGATGCCCATCAGGGACACGGACCGCAGGACCTCGCCCCTTCTTGCAAACCCCGGCCCGGATGCCATCGGCGACACCGCCTTCAATCCCGGCAACCCGTCCAGCGCGGCTTGTACCTCGAGCCAGTTGTTGATCGAGCGCAGCCGCTGCGGACGCTTGTCCTCATTCAGCAGTTCGATCGTGCTGCCCGGCGCCGACGGCCGCAGGTTGACCTCCTCAGGCGGCTGGACCCGGATATGGGACTGCGTCCCCAGGGTTCGCTCGATGATGTTGCCCTGCAGGCCATTGATGAGCGCGACGACAAACACGATGACGGCGACACCAACCGCAACGCCAACCAGAATCAGCGCCGTCTGGATGCGACCCTGCCGCAGGAACTTGAACGCGATGTTCGCTTCGATCCACATGCGCTGTCAGTCGAAGCGGACCGGCAATTCCTTGCTGCTGTCGACACCGGGCGAACCGGCTGGCAGCGGCTGCTCGCTGACACGCACGCGTTTTCCCT
Organism: Steroidobacteraceae bacterium; assembly: GCA_040080215.1. GTDB lineage: Bacteria > Pseudomonadota > Gammaproteobacteria > Steroidobacterales > Steroidobacteraceae > CAIUGU01. Next base: position 66,208 of record JBEBIT010000011.1, on the reverse strand, counting down.
CGGCGACGCTGGCACCCTCGAGCACCCAGTCGCCTGCCGACACGCCATCCAGCACCTCGGAAAGAGCCGTACCGCGCAGGCCCAGTTGCACGTCTGCCCGCACCACCTTGCCGCCCCTCACTGCCAGCACAGTGCCCCGGTTCGCATTGCGGCTCGTCAGCGCATCGTTTGGCACGACCAACGCCGTCTCACGCCGGCCTGTTTCAACGGTCGCCGAGACGGTCATGTCCTGTTTGAGATAGTCCGGGACAGGTGCGACCTTGAGGCGCACTTCGACGGTGCCACGCAGTGGATCGACGCTTGGGGCGATGAAGCTGACGGTGGCACCGAAGACACGATCCGGATAGGCATCCGCGATCACCTTGGCCTGCTGGCCCAGCGCAAGCAGCGCCAGGTTCTTTTCGTCCACCGGAACGAGCAGCTCGGTGTCGCCAGCACGGGCGACTTCCAGGAGCACCCGGCCGGGCTGCACGAGGTCACCGGGTTCGACATTGCGGGTGAGCACAGTGCCTGCCACGTTGGCGCGAATCTGCGTCTTCGCTAGAGTCGCTCGGGCAGCAGCGAGTCTTTCGCGGAGTACGCGTTCTTCCGATTGACCGGCCGCTAGCGAACCCGCCAGCAGCCGTGCCTGTTCCGCGGCGGCGCGGGCATTGGTTTCTGCCTGTTCTGCCTGCTCCTTGAGTTCGTTCGAAATCAGCCTGGACGCAAGCAACGACCGACGACGCTCGGACTCGCGCGTGGCCTGCAGGAGCTGGGCTTCGGCCTGGCGAAGCGCGGCCTGTGCCTGCGGCCGGCGGGCTTGCTGCAATTCATTGAGCGCGGCTTCGGCCTCGCGCACCTTGGCGACCAGATCGTCCGCACGCAGCGAGATGAGCAGGTCGCCGGGCGCCACGGCATCGCCTTCCTTGACGTGCCGCTCGACGACGACGGCGGTGATCTCGCTGCCGACCTGTGCACGCGATGTTGAAATCACCCGGCCGGTCGCCACGACGTTCTGGATCAAGGGACGGGGCTCAAGACGGTACGCGGGCAAGCTGGGGCCTTGCCACCACCGGAGCAGGAGCCAGCCGGCGGCGACCGCAGCCGGCAACGCCAGCCAGACGAGGGACTTTCCGAAACGATGGGACAAGAAGCAATACTCCGGCGAACCGCCCGGTGCGGTCGCCGCTATCCTAGCGGATAGAAGGGACGTCGTTACGTCTTCGAGCGAACAGAGGGCCCGGGACAGCGCCCGTCGACTGCGGCAGTCTGCCCCGAGTGCGGGCGTCTACTTCGAAACCGTGCCCTTGAAGACTTCGACTGCGAGCGTGAAGGTGCGCTGCTCGCCCTTGTCGATGGCACCCACACCGACGACCTTGCGGGCGATCTCCTCGCCCCTTTCATTCCGCACGGAGATCACGACCGAGTATTCCCAGGGATCGGTACCCTCCTGGTGACGAAGGGTGCCTTCGACCTTGAGCGGCACCATGGTCGCCTGCGCACGCCGTTCAGCCTGCGCCGCCGGGTCGAACCGGAGGTGGTGATTGCAGGCTGGGCAGACGCTGGCGCTATCGAGAATAGTCGCCTTGCAGTGCGGACAGATCCGGGTCTTGCCTGGCGCAGCGAAGCGCCCGGTGCTCATCATGTGGCGGACCCGCCTCCAGCACTCACGATGCCTGCCGCCTTGACGGCTTTCTCATCCCAGCCGAATGCCACCTGGCCGCGCATGCGCGAACCAGCCGCCACGGTGAGCGAACCCGCCTTCACGTCGCCTTCGACGATGCCGGTTTCAAGCAGCTCCACTCGCGAGGCTGCTTCGATATTGCCCTGCAACGTGCCGCCAATGACCACGGTGCTCGCGCGGACCTGGCCCGTGACACGGGCACCCTGTTCGATCGTGAGATTGCCCTGTACGTTGACGTCGCCCTTGAAGGAGCCGGCAATGCGGATGTGGCCGGATCCTTCAATCTTGCCTTCGATCGTGAGGTCGGCGGCGATGATGGATTCCTTGGCGTCGGTTTTCTGGTTCATGCGACGAGGTGACTCCTGCTGTGCGGCGTGGGCGGGCATTTTTTCCGGCTCTTTCGGGAACAGATCCTTGGGGGGCGGCGGCGCCGCGGTCGGCTGCGGTGCGGGGGCCGGGTCTTTCCACAATGCCATGAGTCATTCCTCCTCAACACTTTCGGTAACGATGTGCAAAAGGTAAATACACAGCGCAGCGTGGAGTGTCAACGAAAGGCGGAAACCTGTCGTTCCGCGGAGACAATCAGGATGAACGCGTGGCGAGTCTCTTTACGGCCTCGAAGTAGCGAGTCTCGCACTCGTCAGGAGAGCGCGCGGTCACACCGAGATTGCGGATGCGACCATCCGACAAGCGGTACACCCAGCCGTGCACGGCGAGCTTCTGGCCCCGTGCCCACGCGTCTCCCACGATCGTCGTGCGACACACGTTCCGGACCTGCTCCATCACGTTGAGTTCGCACAGGCGATCGGCTCGCAAGTCAGGCGTGGCCATCACATCGAGCAGCGCGCCGTGATGCTCGCGCACGTCCTGCACGTGCCGCAGCCAGTTGTCCGCCAACCCGAGTCGCATGTCGTCGAGCGCCGCACGGACACCGCTGCAGCCGTAGTGGCCGCAGACGATGACATGGGGCACCTGCAACTGGTCGACCGCGAACTGGAGCACCGACAGGCAATTGAGGTCCGCATGGACCACGACGTTGGCGATATTGCGGTGGACGAAGACCTCACCGGGCTGCAGGCCGGTGATCTCGTTGGCCGGCACCCGCGAGTCGGAACAGCCGATCCAGAGGTAGTCGGGCTTCTGGATGCCGGTCAGCTTGTTGAAGAAGTCGGGATCGCGCGCGAGCTGGTCGGCAGCCCAGCGGCGATTGTTCTCGAAGAGATGCTCAAGGGAATCGTGTTCGCTCATTGCCGCGATTATTGCCCGAAAGTCCGGGCGGCGTCGCGAGTAAATGGCAACGAGGTGCCACGGCCGGGAGCGCCCGCTCTCGCAGGGCTCCCGGCAATGGAGTCAGAGGCACACTCTGCGCATCAACCCGAAACGATGGCGATCCGCCTGGGCTGTGCCTTGGGCTGCTTCGGGATGACGACCTCGAGGACGCCGTTGGTTCCCTGCGCAGTGACGCTGGCCGCATCGACCGTGTCCGGCAGCGTGAAGCGGCGGTGGAAGCGGCCGTGGGCGCGTTCGGTGCGACTGCGCTCGACCGCGCTGGATTTCGCTTCCTTCTCGCGCTGGCCGCTGATCGAGAGCACTCCCTGATCCAGCGTGATGTCAACCGCTGCCAGGTTGACGCCCGGCAAATCGAGCTTGAGCACGAAGCGATCGGCGTACTCCTCCACATCGGCAGGCGGGATCCAGTCGGCTGTCGCGGCCGAGGTGGTCCCCCCGTTGTCCAGCTGGTTCTCGAAAATACGACTGATCTGACCCTGCAGCTGGTTCAGCACGTCCCAGGGTTCGTAGCGGGTAGCGGCCATGACGATCCTCCTCGAAGCGTTGATTCACGGTGGTGGCTGGAAGCCATCGACTCACCGCCCCTTCAGCCCGAAAGGCCATGAAGCGGATGCGCCGCGACTTCACATGCCCTCGACATAGGGACCGCGCATCGAATTTCAAGCCTGCAGTCACCCCGCAGCGCTGCGGGCGTCGACCGGCTGGTAGACTTGCCACATGAATCGACATACTTCGTGGTGGCGGATGGCCGGTCTTGCATGGTTGGCCTGGGCCGGCATCGCCGCCGTGGAACCCGCCGACGCAGCCAGCAGCAAACGCAAGACCTATGCGGCCGCTTACGAAGTCGAGCTGCGCCCGCAGAGCGGCATCGCCCATGTCACGCTGACGCTCACCGGTCCGGAACTCCCGAGCCGGCTCACGTTCAACATCGATCCCGAGCGCCATCGCAACTTCTCGGGAACAGGCGAACTCGAGAAAGGCACCGACAGCGTGGTGTGGAATCCTCCGCTGGACAAGGGAACGCTGGCCTTCGACTTCAAGGTCGATCACGTCCTGAAGGGCGGCACGAACGACTCCTACATGACGGACTCGTTGGCGGTATTCCGCGGGGACCGGCTGATCCCGCCCGTGCGCAGCCTCGCCTCCACCAGGCTGTATGCCGAGACCACGCTGCATTTCACGCTGCCGCCAGGCTGGTCCATCCTCACCCGCTATCCGGACCGCGGCGGACATCGCTACGTCATCGACGATCCGTCGAGGCGGTTCGAGCGACCCACCGGCTGGATGCTCGCGGGCAAGATCGGCTCGCGACAGGCGGCCATTGCAGGCGTCAGCGCAGTCGTGGCCACGCCCGCCGGCGACACCGCGCACCAGCAGGACACGCTAGCGTTCCTGAACTCGAACCTGCCGCACGTCACTGCACTGTTTCCAGCGTTCCCGAAACGACTGCTGATCGTGCGCGCCGGCGAACCCATGTTCCGCGGCGGCCTCTCCGGACCTTCCTCCCTGTTCCTGCATTCGGACCGCCCGATGGTTACCGAGAACAGGACGAGTCCCCTGCTGCACGAACTGGTGCATGTCGCCATGGGCATCAGCGGCGACCAGACGAGCGACTGGATCGTCGAAGGGTTCGCGGAGTACTACTCGATAGAGCTGCTGCGGCGCTCGGGCGGCATCAGTGCGCGTCGTTTCAAGGAAGCCACTGCGTTGCAGGGCACGCGCGGGCAGCGCGCGCCGGACCTGTTCGTGAGTGCCTCCACGGGCGCCGTGACGGCCCGTGCCGTGACCGTCATGCTCGCCGTGGACACGGAGATCAAGGAAGCGACGCGCGGGAAGGGCACTCTTGACGACGTTGCCAGGGAATTCGCGAAGCAACGCGGGGAAGTCTCGCTCAGCCAGTTCCAGGCGCTGGCCGCAAAGGTGGCCGGCCGTCCCGTCCGCGCGCTCGAGCGCTCCGCGCTGATCAACGGTCGCTGAGTGCTACGGCACGCAAGGCTCAGCTTGCGGCGTTGCCCGCCTGCACGAGCTTGGCGATGCGGATCGCCGTATCGAGCGCCCGCAGGCCGTCTTCGCCGCTGACGACGGGTGGCGTGCCTTCGCGGATCGCGCGCAGGAATGCTTCGATCTCGACTTTCAGTGCATCGCCCTGATCGAAGGACTGCTCCTCGATCGCAACCTGGGCTGCCGATTCGACGGGCGTAGCCGCGTCTTTCTTGCGGATGACGGTCAGGATCTTCTGCTGCAGGTCGATGGAGAAATACGCGTCGTCCTGGAAGATGCGCAGCTTGCGTTCCTGCTTGAGGCTGACCCGGCTCGCGGTCGTGTTCGCAACGCACCCGCCGACGAAGCGGATGCGCGCATTCGCGATATCGAGGTCATCGGAAAACACGGAGGAGCCGACTGCATCGATGCTTTCGATCGGTGCGCCGACCAGCGTCTGGATCAGGTCGATGTCGTGGATCATGAGGTCGAGGACGACGCTCACATCCGTACCCCGCTGCTTGAACGGGGCCAACCGATGCGACTCGACGAAGCGCGGCCTACCGAGCAGCGCCTCGGCCGCGAGGATCGCCGGATTGAAGCGTTCGAGGTGCCCGACCTGCAGTACCAGCTTGCGCGCTGCGGCGAGATCGACGAGCTCCTGGGCCTCGGCCACAGTCGTCGTGATCGGCTTTTCCACCAGGACGTGGACACCGCTCTCGAGGAAGGTCCTCGCAACACTGTAGTGATGGGGCGTCGGCACGGCAATGCTGACGGCGTCCACCTTGCCGAGCAACTCGTGATAGTCACTGAAGCCAGGTACCCCCAGCTCGGCACCGACGCGCGCCGCGGTCTCGCCACTGGCGTCCACCACAGCGACCAGGCGGCTGCCGGGAACCAATGCGTACTTCTGGGCATGGAAGCGACCCAGGTAGCCCACTCCGACAACGGCGGTGCGCAATTCGGCAGGGGCAGCGGCGGCAGCGGTCATGCAAGGTACCTTGGCGAGTCGACCTGGAAGGAATGGCGCAGGATCATAGCCGTGCTTCGGGACCGCCGCACTTGCGGCGCCGAAAAGTCGCAGCCAAGATGCTCCCCGTCCAGCACCCGCCCTCCCTTGCCCCAGGATGCGCATGGCCATGTCCGGCGACCCGTCTTCGACCTCTTCCCTCCGTCAATTCCGGCGCTTCGAGGCCTGGCTTGCCGTGGGGCTCATCGGTTTCGGGTTGATCGTGCTGCCCGCGCTGATCTACGTGACGGGCGCCCTGCTCCTTGGGGCCTACGGCGGGGGCGAACATCTGGGATCGTTCTATGGCGACTACTTCCGGGACTTGGGCAAAACGCCGCAAACCTGGGCACTCGCGCTCGGACCCTACGTCCTCGTGCAGTTAGTCAGGCTGATCTTCACGGATTTCGGCAATTCCTCCCCACCCCCTGCAGAGGACAAGCGGGAACCTGCGCCTGCCAGCCGCACCCGGGAACGCCGGGAACCGACCATCAAGCTGTGAGACGTGAGCGCCGTCACAGTTAAGACAGCCACGACTGAATAGATTAGCTCGACCTGCCAGCGGAGCACTTCCATCAGAGAAGACCGCATACCGCGCCACGCTGGCCCCGTTGCGGCTTGTTGTCGGGGAAGTCGACCATGATCTTCGCAAAGCTCTTTGGCATCCGGCCTGAAGAAGCGGACGACCCGCCTTCCCATCCTCCCGTAGCACTGGGCGCGGGGCATGCTCGTTCGACTGAAGCAACGGGAACGCACCCCGCGCTTGCGACCGGCTCAAGGCCTGCCCAGCCCAAGGCAAGTCCGCCGGCCGAGCCCAAACCTGACGCGGCGGGCTTCGATCCCTACAACAGCGGCGCCTTCAAGAGGACCAATGCCTGGGAACGGGTCACTCGCCGCTGAACGAGCTTGCAGGCCCCTCAAGAGGGGGGCCAGAGAATCAACCCTCCCCCCAGCATAATCAGGCACATAGCTCCCAATGCCGCGCCGCGCCAGCGGAGCGACCTGAGCGTCGAGTAAAGGCTCACCCCGGCGGAAGCCGTCATGACAAGGACGATTCCGCTGCTTAGCAGCAGCTGCGGCAGCTCGGCGGCGAACTCCGGGTGCTTGTTTCGCAGGACAAAGAAAACTATCAGCGTTGAAAGCAGTCCGAAGCTGATGGCGGCCGAAGATCCGAAGACGATGGCGATAAGGACGGCGAGTGGCCGCAAGGCAGGCTCCTGTCGATCGAGAGGCAGATACGCCCGCTTAAGAGTCGGATACGCCGCCTAAATTAAATGAGCCGTAGCACTTGATCGGCACGGGCCGTCTCTCTAGCCTACGGGACAGTATCGGGTTTCGAGTTCACTTCCCGCGCCGGGCACTGCCGGAACGGAAGTTGGAGGCAGCACAAGTGTATCAGCCGGATTCCAATAGCGACGCACGAGCCACGACCCCCGCCCCCGGGGCAAGCCGGCGTTCTCTCCTGAACCGGCTCTCACGGCCATTGCTCGCCCTGGCCACCCTGGGCGTCCTGTTGAGCGCAATCCTGGCCGGCACCGCGCCAGCGCCGGTCTCCACGGCGGAAGCAGCCGCAGCCAGCGCGGGGCTTGAACCGACCGATCGGCAGCGCCGGGTTGCAAAACTCGTCAGCAACGTGATGGAACGGTCGCACTACCGGCAATCCCCGGTCAACGACCCCGTGTCGTCGCTGGTGCTCGACCGGTACTTCGAGGCACTGGACGCGTCGCGCAGCTACTTCCTCGCGAGCGACCTCGCCGAATTCGAACGGTTCCGGTACCAGCTCGACGACGCCCTGCTGTCCGGCAACGTCGAGCCCGCGTTCGCGATCTTCAACCGCTTCCAGACGCGCAACAAGGAGCGGATGGACTACGCACTGAAGCTGCTGGAAACCGAACCCGACTTCTCGGTGCAGGAAACGTTCGAGTTCGACCGCGCCAAGGCACCCTGGGCTGCCAGCAAGGCCGAACTTGACGAAATCTGGCGCAAACGGGTCAAGAACGACGCCCTGTCGCTGCTGCTCACCGACAAGACCTGGGCCGAAGCGCGCGACCTGCTGAAGACGCGCTACGAGCGCGTGGTCAAGCGGACCGACCAGGTCACCACGGACGATGCATTCGAAGTGTTCATGAACGCCTTCGTGCACGTCTTCGACCCCCACTCGAGCTACTTCTCGCCGCGCAATTCCGAGGAGTACAAGATCCAGATGAGCCTGTCCTACGAGGGCATCGGCGCCTCGCTGCAGCTCGTCGACGACTACGTCACCGTGCTGAACGTGCTGCCCGGCGGGCCCGCGGCGATCAGCGGCCAGCTCAACATCAACGACCGCATCATCAGTGTCGGCGAAGGCAAGGACGGCAAGCTCGTCGATGTCATCGGCTGGCGTCTCGACGATGTGGTCCAGATCATCCGCGGCAAGGTGAACACGCTCGTCCGGTTGCAGGTGCTGCCTGCGGGTGCCGCGCCGGGCTCTGGCGAGAAGATCATCGAATTCACGCGCAACAAGGTGACCCTGGAAGGCCAGGCCGCCAAGAAGGAAGTCCGCAAGATCAAGCACGGCGACCGGGAGCTGACGATCGGCGTGATCAACGTGCCGAGCTTCTACCAGGACTTCGATGCCCGCTCGAACGGCGAGAAGGACTACAAGAGCACGACCAAGGATGTGCGTCGCCTCATCGAGGAACTCAAGAAAGAGAAGATCGACGGTCTCGTGATGGACTTGCGCGGCAACGGCGGTGGTCACCTGACCGAAGCACAGGGACTCACGGGCCTGTTCATCCCATCCGGCCCCGTGGTGCAGCTCCGGGAAACCGGTGGACGCATCGAGGTGCTGGATGACCCGGAGCCTGATGTCGCCTGGGATGGCCCGATGGCTGTTCTGGTGGACCGCTTCAGCGCGTCGGCGTCCGAGATCTTCGCAGCCGCGATCCAGGACTACGGCCGCGGCCTCGTGGTCGGCCAGCAGACCTACGGCAAGGGGACGGTACAGAACCTGTATCCGCTCGACCGCTACGCATTGGGATCGGAGCCCGGCTTCGGCCAGCTCACGGTCACCATCGGCAAGTTCTACCGCGTGACGGGCGAGAGCACCCAGCACCGCGGCGTGCTGCCGGATATCCAGTTGCCGTCCGCCATCAGCACCGAGGAAGTCGGCGAGAGCACCCGCGAGAGCGCCCTGCCCTGGGACCGCATCCGTCCGGCGACCTTCGGCAAGGACGCCAACTTCAAACAGGCGTTCTCGCAACTGTCCACGGAACACGACCAGCGCATTGCGAAGGACGCCGACTTCCAGTTCCTGGTCCATGAGATCGACGCCTACGAGCACGAGCGTGCGGAGAAGTCAGTCTCGCTAAACCTGAAGACACGGATTGCCGAGCGTGAAACGCTGCAGAAGGAACGGCTGGCCCGCGAGAACACCCGTCGCCAGGCGCTCGGCTTGCCGACAATTGCCAAGCTGGAAGCCGTTCCGGCCGATGAGGCCCGCGACGCATTGCTCACGGAAGCCACGCAGATCGTCGGTGACCTGCAAAGCATGGGAGGAAGGTACGTTTCCAAGGCGGCGACACCCGCTCGTTGAGCGGGTGCTGCGGCGGCGGGGAGCGGGTCTCAGGCCAGCAAGGCTTTGTAGAGATCCCAATAGTCGTCGACCAGCACGTTGATGCCCGTGCTGACGGTCGACTCCAGGTCGGAAACCGGCGAAGGCGGCGCGGGCAGCAAGCCGATGGAATCGGTCAGCGGCACCGTATCGGCCTCCCCGCGATACTGGGCGGATGCGCGCAAGGCATCGATCCGCGCCTTCAGCGCGCCAAGGTCTTCCTTGTCGTCCGCAAGCGCCTTGAATGCGGCCTTCACCAGCGACATCAATCGCAGGCACTGCTCCTGCGAACCGTACTGCACATCATAGACGCGCCTGACCGTCGTCTCCTTCGCCAGCATCGCGAGTCCGCCCTCGGACAATTGTCCGACGAGCTGCTGCGCATACGCGATCACGGCCGTGTTCACCGCACGCCGTCCTTCCCCTGAAATGCCCGGAAACGCCGGCGCGGGCTCGGACTCGACGAGGGCGCGATCATCGGATGCATCGGTCACATCGGTCGCAGCGACATCCCACTGCATCCGGACCACGCCGATCTGCTCGACCAGGGCCCTGCGCTTGAAGTAGTGCCAGAAGCCCCGCAGGGCGTCGTGCTTCATCTCAAGTGCGCGCACCTGCGCTTCCAGCGTGCTGGCGGCGGATTGAAGCTCCAGCAGGCGACGATCCGCGTGGGCCAGCCTGGTACGGCGGGCCTGGTCGAACTCGATCATCTGCCTGCGGCGTTCCCGCTCTTCCTGCTGCTTGCGCAGTTCCCCGGAAAAGCCCGCGAGCTTCTCCGCGCAAACGGCCCAGAGACCCTTGAGCTGAAAATAGGCGAGTGATTGCAGTCCTACGTCGGGCTTGCCGAGATACTTCTCGAGCTTTTCATTCTGGTCGCGCATGCGCTGCGTGGCGGCTTCCTGCTTCTTGAGCTTTTCGAGCAGGTCATGCCGCTCGTCCTGCAGGCCGGCGTATTCCTTCTTGAGTTCGGCGCGATTGCGGAACAGCTGCAGCAGCCGTTCCTCCTCGTCCGTGGTGCGGGCGGCGCCCGGCAACCGTTGGCGCAAGGTACTGAACTGATCGGCGATGCTCATTGGAAGCGGTGACCACGCTCGACGCAGTAGTCCAGCCACTTGTTCAGCATGACGTTGCGCAGCCAGCGATCGCCCAGTTGCCGCCCCAGGTCCGAACGCAGCGCGCTCAGGACCTCATGACGGTGCCAGCGGGCACACCGGCTCACTTCGGCCAGCCGGGCGTCGTGATAGATGCGGATCTCGACGTCCGGGTCTGCGATGACGCCCGCGGGATCGTCGAACAGGTAGGTGAGCGCAAGGGTCGTGGTGTAGCGGCTGCGCTCCTCGAGCCTCAATGTCAGCGGGCAGTCTCCCTCCACGCGCGACACCTGCGAGCCCACGACTGATGCAAAATCCGGCACGAGCCAGCCAAGGCGCACGTAGTTGCTCTCGTACAACGTCATCAACCCGACAAAACTGCCGGGTCGGGCGGTCCACGCGACGGGGCAGAGACTGTCGGTGATCATGGGCCGAATATATCAAACCACGCGCAGGAAATGCTGGCGGTAATGGGCCAGTTCGCGAATCGAATCACGGATATCGTCGAGCGCGAGATGCGCAGAATTCTTCTGCACCCCTTCTAGCACATGCGGTGCCCAGCGGCGCGCGAGCTCCTTGAGCGTACTCACGTCGAGGTTGCGGTAGTGGAAGTAGCGCTCCAGCAACGGCATCTCCCGCGCGAGGAAGCGGCGATCCTGGCAGATGCTGTTGCCGCACATCGGCGATACGCCCGCCTCGACCCAGCGCGAGAGGAAGGCGATGGTCTGCTCCTCCGCAGCAGCCACGGTGACGCTGCTGGCGCGGACGCGGGCTGTCAGCCCCGACGCACCGTGCTGGCGAGTGTTCCACTCGTCCATGCCACCCAGCACTGCATCCGGACGACGGATGGCGAGCACGGGCCCTTCCTCCAGGATCTGCAGATCCCTGTCAGTCACGATCGTGGCAATCTCGATGATGAAGTCCGTGTCGGTCTTGAGCCCTGTCATCTCGAGATCGATCCAAATCAACCGGTCCAGATCGTGGATACCCATCTGCCTGCCTTCTGTCCGCTGCAAACCTGAAGTCGTGGGGAAGTAGATTACCAGCACTCGCCATGCGAGTCGGACGGTAGTTCGGCCGGCAGCTGACCGCACTTGCTAGAATGCGGGCCATGCACGGCCTGACCCTTCTTTTCGTCGCCTTGGCCCTGGGCGGGGCCATGGTGCGGCAATGGCTCCTCGGCCGCCAGGTGGATGCGGTCCGCGCCCACCGCGACTCGGTGCCGACGCCGTTCGCGCAGACCATCAATCTTGCCGATCACCAGCGGGCTGCGGACTTCACGGTGGCCCATGCCCGCCTGACGTCCGTGGACATTGTCGTTGGCACGGTCGTGCTGCTCGCGCTGACCGTCGGCGGCGGCATCGATGCCATCGACAAGCTGTGGGACAAGGCAGACTGGAGCAGCGTATGGCGCGGCGCGGCCGTGATTGCAAGCGTGGTCGTGCTCATGTCGGTCGTCGACCTGCCCCTGTCGGTCTGGCGTACCTTTCGCATCGAGGGCCGCTTCGGTTTCAACCGCACTACGCCTGCGCTGTTCGTCGCCGACATGGCCAAGGGCGTGCTGCTCGGCGTCGTGCTGGGCGGCCCCCTCCTCCTCGCCATCCTGTGGCTGATGGAACATGCCGGGGCCGCTTGGTGGATCGTCGCGTGGGGCGTGTGGGTGGCCTTCACGTTGCTGGTCAGCTGGGCGTGGCCGTCTTTCCTCGCGCCGCTGTTCAACAAGTTCGAACCGCTCGCCGATGAGGAGTTGCGGAACCGGGTGGAAACCCTGCTCGTCCGCTGCGGGTTCAAGGCAAAGGGTGTGTTCGTGATGGACGGCTCGCGCCGCTCAAGTCATGGCAATGCGTATTTCACCGGCCTCGGCCGCAACAAGCGCATCGTCTTCTTCGATACGCTCGTGGAGAGACTCAAGCACGAAGAGATCGAGGCGGTCCTCGCACACGAGCTCGGCCATTTCCGCCTGCACCATGTCCGAAAGCGGCTGCTGCTGTCGCTCGCGATGAGCTTTGCCGGGCTGGCGATCCTCGGCCAGCTTGCGACGTGGCCGACGTTCTTCCACGCGCTGGGCCTGACCACACCGTCAAACCATGCAGCCTTGCTGTTGTTCATGCTGGCCACACCGGTCGTGACGTTCTTCCTGACACCGCTCGGTGCGTGGTGGTCCCGTCGCCACGAGTTCGAGGCAGATCACTTCGCGAGCACCCAGGCTGCGCCGCTCGAACTCGTCGAAGCCCTGGTCAAGCTGTACCGCGACAATGCCTCGACGTTGACACCGGATCCGGTCTACGCGGCGTTCTACTACTCGCATCCGCCGGCACTCGCGCGGATCGGGCGACTCAAGGCCCTCGCCGGTGTGCAGCAATGAGCCGCACGCAGGATGCAGCTGCAGGCGGCTCCCCTGCCCGCGTGGTTGAGTGCTACGGCAGGCGCGTGATCGTCGAGACTGCAACCGGTGAACGCCACGCTGCAGTCCTGTTCGGCAAGCGGCTGCAGGTTGTGTGTGGCGATCGCGTACAGGTGCGACGCGATGCCGGCAGCGACGAGTGGCAGGTCACCGCTGTCGAGCCACGCAAGACCGTCATTGCACGCACGGACAATCGGGGTCGCACCGAGCCGCTCGCCGCAAACGTCACGCTCGTCGCCATCATGCTCGCGCCAGAGCCCGAGCCGGACCTGTACATGATCGACCGCTATCTCGCCGGCGCCGAATACGCTGGCGTGAAAGGGGCCGTATTGATCAACAAGGCAGACATCAAGGGAGCGGCCAACCTGTCGGCAGCCATTGCAGAGGAGTACCAGCGCGCGGGGTATCCCGTCGTCTGGCTGTCGGCGCTCGCCGGCGAAGGACTCGACGAACTTCGTGCACTGCTGCGCGGTGAAGTGACCTTGCTGGTGGGCCAATCCGGCGTAGGCAAGTCGACGCTCTGCAATGCGCTGGTTCCCGCATCGATCCGCCCTACTCGTGCCCTGTCGACATCGACGGGTGAAGGGACGCACACGACCGTAGCCGCAACGCTGTTGCCGCTGCCGGATGGCGGTGAACTGGTCGACTCCCCGGGTGTTCGCGACTTTGCGCCCGCTCCCGTGTCGGAAGCCATGGTGCAAACGGGCTGGCCCGAGATTCGCGCAGCCGCGACGGGCTGTCGCTTCAACAACTGCCTGCACTTGCGCGAACCGGGCTGTGCGGTCCAGGCCGCGGTAGAAGACGGCACGATTTCCCGCAGGCGCTTCGAAGGATACCGGCGACTCGTCAACCTGCTCCGGCAATTGCAGCCGTCGCACGAGAGACCGCGTTAGCTGATGTCTCCGGACAGCGTGTGGCGACCGGCAAGCGCGTGCGCCAGCGTGCCTCCATCGACATATTCAAGCTCGCCCCCCACCGGCACGCCGTGGGCAATGCGACTCGCGCGAACGTGGCTGCGCGCAGCGATCTCCGCTACGTAGTGCGCAGTAGCATCCCCCTCCACTGTCGGGTTGGTGGCCAGGATCACTTCCTTGATGCCCCCCTCGCGCAACAGGCTTTCGAGTTGCGCCAGCCCGAGCTCTTCGGGACCGATCCCGTCGAGCGGCGACAGGTGCCCCATCAACACGAAGTAACGGCCCCGAAAGCTGCCTGACTGCTCGACGGCCGCCACGTCAGCCGGAGACTCGACCACGCACAGCAACGCTGCATCCCTTGACGGTGACTCGCAGACGGGGCACAGCTCGCGCTCGGCGAACATGCGGCAACGCCGGCAACTGCCTACACCCTTGACCGCCGACGTCAGCGCTGCAGACAACGTCGCCGCCCCGTTCCGGTTGTGCTCAAGCAGATGGAATGCCATGCGCTGCGCCGACTTCGGGCCGACGCCGGGCAGGCAACGCAATGCATCGATCAGCTGCAGCAGCGACGGTGGATAGAGCATGGCAGTCGGTGCGCGACCTAGAACGGCATCTTGAAGCCGGGCGGCAGGTTCATTCCCGCCATCAGTCCGCCCATCTTTTCCTGGGTCGTTCGCTCCACCTTGCGCACGGCATCGTTGATGGCCGCAGCGATGAGGTCCTCGAGCATGTCCTTGTCGTCGCCCATCAGGCTGGGGTCGATCGAGACGCGGCTGACTTCATGTTTGCCGTTCATGGTCACTTTGACCATGCCACCACCGGATTCGCCAGCCACTTCCATGGTCGCGAGTTCCGCCTGGGCGCGCTGCATGTTGGCCTGCATCGCCTGCGCCTGTTTCATCAGATTGCCGATTCCACCCTTCATGTCTGCCTCAAGCCTCCGCGATTGAAAATGAATGCCCGATTCCAGCCCGTCCGCGCTCGTACCCGGATCTCCTACCCGACCGGCTTCACCGACTCCGGCTGCACGGTGGCGCCGAACATATCCTGCATCGCGCGAACGTTCGGATCGGATTCGATCGTCTGGCGCGCGACCTGCTGCCGGTCTTCCACCTCGGCCTGCTTGCGCCGGGCGGGCGAGTCGGCCACGACCCTCGCCACTTCGAAGTCGAGCTTCACGGGCTCGCCGAAATAGGCGGTCAAGGCGGCCGTCAGCTTTTCCTCGAGCGCCGGGCGACGGAACGGCTCGCCATCCGCATCGAGCTTGAGTTGCACGCGCCCCGCCTGCCGGCCGATCATCGTGCAATGGGCCGCCAGCTGGCTCACAGGTCCCTGCAGATTGAGCTGCGCGACAATCCCGGGCCAATCGCTCGCGACCGCAGCGGCCGGGCGCGGAGCAGGAGCGGATACAGGTGCCGACGCTACGCCAACCGCCACGGGTCGGGGCCGCGACGGAGCAGCGGCGGGCGCGCGCAACTCTGCACCAGCGCCTGCCTCGCGGTGGAAGGCCAACATGCGCAGCAACGCCATTTCGAATCCGGCGCGGGGATCGGGGGCAAGCTCGAGGTCGCGCCGGCCGAGCAAGGCGATCTGGTAGTAGAGCTGCGTGTCCTCGGGCGTCATCGAGGAGGCGAGCCGCTTGAACAGGTCGATGTCCTCGTCCTCCGCCGCCTCCCAGTCAGGTACCGCCTGCACGATGGCAATCCGCTGCAACAGGCCCGCGAGTTCGCCAAGCGCCTCGCGATAGTCGGGTACGTGCTCGTCCATGCCGCGCACGACTTCGAGCATCCGGCGACCGTCCTTCGCGGCCAGCGCCTCAAGGGCCGCGACGATCTGCGAGTGGTCCACCGTCCCGAGCATTGCGCGGGTATCCGCCGTACTCACGCGGGCACCGCCGAACGCAATCACCTGGTCCATGAGGCTCAAGGCGTCACGCATGCTGCCTTCGGCCGCCTTGGCGACGAGGCGCAGCGCTTCCGGCTCGGCGTCGATCTTCTCGGCCTGCATGATGTCGGTGAGTCGCTTGCCGATCAGCCCGGGCGACAGGCGCTTGAGGTTGAACTGCAGGCATCGCGACAGCACGGTGACCGGGAGCTTCTGCGGGTCCGTCGTGGCCAGCAGGAACTTGACGTGGGGCGGCGGCTCTTCGAGCGTCTTGAGCAGCGCATTGAACGAATGCGCGGACAGCATGTGCACTTCGTCGATGAGGTAAACCTTGTAGCGCCCGCGGGCCGGCAGGTACTGCACGTTGTCGAGCAGCTCCCGCGTGTCATCCACCTTGGTGCGCGACGCCGCGTCGACTTCGATCAGGTCGACGAAGCGGCCTTCGTCGATTTCACGGCAGGCGCTGCACTGCCCGCACGGACGCGAGGTGACGCCCGTTTCGCAATTGAGCGACTTTGCAAGGATGCGGGCGATGGTGGTCTTGCCGACACCGCGCGTCCCGGTGAACAGGAACGCGTGATGCACGCGGCCGGATTCGAGCGCGTTGACAAGGGCCCGGAGCACATGCTCTTGGCCGACCAGTTCGCTGAATGCGCGGGGCCGCCATTTGCGGGCAAGGACGAGATAGCTCATATGCCCCTCACTTTACCAGCGGGAGACTGCTGGCGTCCGACCCGCTGCGACTTGAGGAGGCGGCCCGTACCGGCACCCCTCCGGCGCCCGATATCACCGTTACCGTTGCTCCCTTCCGGGCCTGGCGGGGTTCACGGCTGATCGTCGCGGAGGAACCGGCACGAGCCACCATAAAAGCGTGGGTCGTCCCCTTTTCGAGGGCGGCGGACTATACCAGCTACCTGCCTCGATAGGCAGGCACGCCCTGCTCCGGAATCCAGACCCCGGCAGGAGGCTTGCCGGTCTGCCAGAACACATCGATGGGCATGCCGCCACGCGGGTACCAGTACCCGCCGATCCTGAGCCACCTGGGCTTGAGCAGCTTCACGAGGCGGTCCGCAATCGCGACCGTGCAGTCTTCATGGAATGCCCCGTGATTGCGGAACGAGCCCAGGTACAACTTCAACGATTTGCTCTCGACCAGCCAGGGGCCGGGCACGTAGTCGATGACCAAGTGTGCGAAATCAGGTTGCCCGGTCATCGGGCACAAGGAAGTGAATTCAGGCGCAGTGAATCGAGCTAGATATTTCTTGTCGGAATGAGGGTTTGGCACCCTTTCAAGAAGTGCAACATCAGGTGATGCGGGCAGCACCGTGGCGTGGCCGAGCTGGGTCAACACCGAAGTCTTGGGCGGGGTACGTTTGCGGGTAGCCATGGAAGGATTGTAGCGGGAAGGCGGTTGGGAAGGCGGGCTGCGAGAGACAGACGGGGTCTCGCTATCCTGATGCGTTGGGCCGCGGAGAGGGTGGGATTCACTCGGTACATCCGTGTACCTCGCCCCCTCCGGGCAGCGAAGCTGTGCAAAATGGCTATCCATGCCATTTTGTCGACCCCACTTCTCGCGGGTTCTCACCCCACCCTCGGCGCCAAAAAACAAAAAGGCCCGGGGGACAACCCGGGCCTTTTCGTTTTTTTGGCGGAGAGGGTGGGATTCGAACCCACGTACACCCGTGAAGATGTAACTGGAATTCCAGTCCAGCGCCTTCGACCACTCGGCCACCTCTCCGAATTCCGACCCTGCACTCGCTCCAAGGCTGGCTGCAAGGCGCGCGCAGGTTACACGTACGCCTGAAGTCAGGCAAACGTGCCAGTCACCTTGTCAGGCAAAAGCGATCCCGGCCTGCTTGAGGGCGTCGAGCACCGGCGCCTTGCACGCATCCGACAACGGGGTCAGCGGGAGCCGCACCGTATCCTCCATGAACCCCATGCGCGCCAGCGCCCACTTTGCAGGCACCGGATTAGACTCAATAAACAGGTACTTATGGAGCCCACTTAACGTTGAATCGATCGCCCGTGCCCGGGCAGCATCTCCTGCACGGGCTGCCGCGCACATGTCATGCATCGCACGCGGCGCAATGTTGGCGGTCACCGAGATGACGCCATTGAAGCCCGCGAGGATGGACTCACAGCCGATGTCGTCGTCGCCGCCCAGCAGCAGGAAGGAATCGCCGAAGCGCGCCTTGAGCTCGCGATTGCGCTCGAGCGAGCCGCTTGCCTCCTTGATTCCGACGATGTTCTTGATGGCCGACAGGCGCACCACGGTATCCGGCTTCATGTCGACCCCAGTCCGGCCAGGGACGTTGTACAGGATCAACGGCAGCGTCACCGCGTCTGCGACGGCCTTGTAGTGCTGGTACAGCCCTTCCTGCGTCGGCTTGTTGTAGTACGGCGTCACGACGAGGCACCCCGCGACACCGATCTTCTCGGCCATCACCGTCAGTTCGATGGCCTCTCGCGTTGAATTGGCGCCCGTGCCTGCGATGACCGGCACGTGGCCGTCGGCCCTCGTGTGGACCCGATGGACCACCGCCATGTGCTCCTCGACATCGAGCGTCGGCGATTCCCCGGTCGTGCCGACGGCAACGATCGCATCCGTGCCGTTGGCGACGTGGAAGTCGACGAGCCGGTCGAGCGCGGAATAGTCCACTGCGCCGTCCGCGCGCATGGGGGTGACGAGTGCGACGATACTACCGCTGAACATGGGTTTCCCGGGACCGCAAGAAGGGGTGTGATCGTACTGGCGCGATTGGATCCCGCGCAAGCAGAACCCGCATTCCGCCACTGGAAGTTCGCACCCCGACGCCCCATGTCCCGCAACGGTCCACCGTCCCCCGGTTACGATGGAGGGCATTTCCGTTTTCACTGCCATCCGATCTCTGTACACTCGTCGCCGCACCCCAACCAAGCTCCTGAATGAAACAACTCATTGTCATCTCCGCCATCGGCAGCGACCGCACTGGCCTTGTCTACGATCTCACCCGGGTAGTTCTCGACTGCGGCGGCAACATCGTCGAAAGCCGCATGAGCGCACTCGGCAACGAATTTGCCATGATGCTGCTGGTCGCCGGCAACTGGCACACGCTTGCGAAGCTCGAGGCCGAAGTGGCCAAGCTCGATGCCGCCGGGAACATGAACGTCACGATCCGGCGCACCGAGGCCAAACCGGCCCGCACCGACGTCATGACGTACAGCGTCGATGTCGTGTGCCTTGACCAGCCAGGCATCGTGTACCACCTCGCGGGCTTCTTCAGCTCCCGCGGCATCGACATTGCCGAGGTGAACACGCGCAGCTACGCCGCCGCGCATACGGGAGCGCCTATGTTCTCCGTACAGATGGTCGTACACATCCCTGCCAAAGTGCATGTCGCCTCCCTGCGCGAGGAATTCATGGATTTCTGCGACCACCACAACCTGGATGCGATCCTCGAACCCCTGAAGGCTTAAGGAACCTCTGTTTAACCTATACGCGCTCGCGTTGCGCCTCCAATCGCCTGCTGCGAGGCATCGGACCGCAGGCCATATCGGGAATATGGACAAGATCCGTAACGACGCAGCAGGCGATTAGAGGCGCAACCCATTGAATGACTATTTATTCTTTGATCGGGACGGGATCCATTTCGTGCAGGGCAGTGTTGCTCCTCCCTTGAGTACATCAAGTACACTGCGGTCGTCGCGCCTCGCCCTGCACGAAATGGCTCGCCGTCGCGAGCACGTATAGGTTAATCAGAGGTTCCTTAACGTCTCCCCAGCTCCTCAAGGACCATGGCCGCCAAAACCGTCGCGCTCGACAAACCCGTCCCCGCCTTCTCCCTGCCCGCCACCGGCTCCGGCACTTGGGCACTCAAGGATGCCGCCGGCTCCACGCTCGTCCTGTACTTCTATCCGCGTGACAACACGCCGGGCTGCACCCAGGAAGGCAAGGACTTCGCCGCTGCAGCCGCAACGTTTCGCAAGGCCGGCGCCATCATCCTCGGCGTGTCCGCCGACTCGCTCGAATCCCACGAGAAGTTCAAGGCCAAGATGCGGTTCCCGTTCGAGCTGCTCGCCGATACCGAGCAGAAGGCCTGCAAGCTCTTCGACGTCATCAAGGAAAAGAGCATGTACGGGAAGAAGTTCCTCGGCATCGAACGCAGCACGTTCCTGATCGATGGCAAGGGCGTCCTGCGCAAGGAATGGCGCAAGGTGAAGGTGCCGGGCCACGTCACCGAAGCGCTCGCTGCCGTCAAAGCCCTGTAGCCGCCACCCCCGAGGCCAGTTAGTGACATCCCGCAAGAAGGCCACCGGCAACCCCAAATCGAAGCGCCGCATCTTCGTGCTCGACACGAACGTGCTGATGCACGACCCGACGGCGATCTTCCGTTTCGAAGAACACGACATCTACATCCCGATGATCGTGCTCGAGGAACTCGACGCCGGCAAGAAAGGCGTCTCGGAAGCTGCGCGCAACGTCCGCCAGGTCAGCCGCTTCCTCGATGAACTGATCGAGGGCGCCACCAAGAAGCAGATCGACGCCGGCCTGGAACTGCCGTCAGCCAAGATGAGCAACGGCGGCAAGAAGGCCTCAAGTGGCCGTCTTTTCTTCCAGACCCGCAAGCTCGCCTCCGTGCTTCCCGACACGTTGCCTGGCCACGGCGCCGACAACGAGATCCTCGCGCAGACGCTGGCCTTGCAGAAGGCCTTCGCCGCGGCCCGCGTCACGCTGGTGTCCAAGGACATCAACCTGCGCATCAAGGCGTCGATCATCGGCGTCCACACCGAGGACTACTACAGCGACAAGACCATCGAGGATGCGGACCTCCTGTACACCGGCATCCAGGCCCTGCCCCCCACGTTCTGGGAGAAGCACGGGAAGGGCATGCAGTCCTGGCAGGAACACGCACGCACGTACTATCGCGTGAAGGGCCCGATGACCCGCGACTGGCACGTCAACCAGTTCTTGTACCAGGACCAGCAGAACGGCTTCGAAGCCGTCGTCCGGACGCTCTCCGAGAACGAAGCCGTGCTTGAGCTCGTGCGCGACTTCCGCGGCGAGCGTCACAACATCTGGGGCATCACGGCGCGCAATCGCGAGCAGAACTTCGCGCTCAATCTGCTCATGGACCCGGAAGTCGACTTCATCACCGTCCTGGGTCCCGCGGGCACCGGCAAGACGCTGCTGACGCTGGCGGCGGCGCTGGCCCAGACGCTCGAGCTCAACCGCTACACGGAAATCATCATGACCCGCGTGACGATTCCGCTTGGCGAGGACATCGGTTTCCTGCCCGGGACCGAGGAAGAAAAGATGGAGCCGTGGATGGGTGCCCTCATGGACAACCTCGAGGTACTGACACACAGCCAGGAAGGCGGCACCTGGGGTCGCGCCGCCACCAATGACCTGCTGCGCAACCGGATCAAGATCCGCTCGCTCAATTTCATGCGCGGCCGCACGTTCCTCAACAAGTTCATCATCCTCGACGAGGCGCAGAACCTCACGCCGAAGCAGATGAAAGCGATCGTCACCCGGGCAGGTCCCGGCACCAAACTCGTGTGCCTCGGCAACATTGCGCAGATCGACACACCCTATCTCACGGAGACCACGTCTGGCCTCACGTACGTGGTCAATCGCTTCCGCGGCTGGGAGCACGGCGGCCATATCACGCTGGTGCGGGGCGAACGGTCGCGGCTGGCGGACTTTGCCTCCGAAACCCTGTAACCAACTGTAATTCCTGCCCCGGGCGGCTTGCCGTGGGCAATTCGTACGCCCAGAATCGAACCACGGGACCGGATCCCGGTCGAACAACCCGTGAAGCTCCGGGACATCGTCAAAGTGCAGGCCCCCTCGTGAAAGCATGGCTTAGCGGATTGCTGATGGTCGCCATGGTCGCGAATCTCGCGCCCGTGGGCGTCCTCCATGCGGCAGAGCTGCCTGACATGGGCAGTCCGGCGCAGGCCATCATCACCCTCGAAGACGAATACCGCATCGGTCGCATGATCGTGCGTGGCCTGCGCGACAGTGACCAGATCCTGGACGACCCGGAAATCTCGGAATACATCGAAGCCCTCGGGCTCAAGCTGTCGAGCCAGGCGCCGGAAGGACACCAGCACTTCGACTTCTTCGTCGTCAAGGACAACGAGATCAACGCGTTCGCCCTTCCCGGCGGCTTTGTCGGCGTCAACGCCGGACTGCTGCTGGAAACGAAGAACGAAGGCGAACTCGCGAGCGTGCTGGGGCACGAAATCGCTCACGTATCGCAACGGCATATCGCTCGCAGCATCGCCGAACAGAGCCGCTCCGGGCTGGTCTCGACGGCGGCAATGCTGGCCGCAATCCTGCTGGGAGCCGCCACCGGGAGCGGCGACATGGCCATGGCGGGCGTGATGGCCGCGCAGGGCCTTGCGATCCAGAACCAGATCAGCTTCACGCGCGAAAACGAAACCGAGGCGGATCGCGTCGGCATCACGTTCCTCGCGAATTCGGGTTTCGATCCGAACACGATGCCCGCCTTCTTCGAAACCCTGGGCCGCCGCGCCGGCACCAGCGAAGGCATGATCCCGGAGATGCTGCGCACGCACCCGGTGAGCACCACGCGCATCTCGGAAACGCGCAGCCGCGCCCAGCAGTACACCGGCCCGTACAATCCTGACAGCCTCGGCTATTCGCTTACACGCGAGCGCATGCGCGTCCTGTCGACGCCGGCAGGCAAGTCGGCGCTCGACTTCTACGCAGCCACCATCACGAACGAAGCCGACGCCACGCCCGCACAGCGCTACGGCAGAAGCCTCGCCCTGATGGCAGCGGGCCGTGCCGAGGCAGCCGTGCCGATCTTGACGGCCCTGCTTGAGGGCGACCAGACTGTCATCCAATACCACACGGCGCTCGGGCAGGCGCTCCAGCAAGCCGGCAACGACAAGGCGGCGCTCGCCACGCTGAACCGGGCGCGTGACCTGTTTCCGCGCAACGTGCCGGTCACCGTCCGCTATGCCGAATCACTGATGCAGCAAGGCGATTCGCGCAAGGCCCATCAGGTCCTGCTCGACCTGTTCAATGCAGTCCCCCCGACGCCTGAACAGGCGCGCTTGATCGCGCGGGCAGCCAACGCAGCCGGCGACGTGGCGGATTCGTACTACTACATGGCCGAGTATCACTTGATGGGTGGTGATCTGCCGCTGGCCATCAACCAGCTCAAGATGGCCCTCGATGTTCCGGAATTGACCCAGGTACAGCGGGCGCGATTCCAGGCCCGCATGGAAGAGATCCAGTCGGCCCTGCCAAAGCGCCAGCGCGGCCGGCTCAGCACCAGCAGTGGCGGTCCGCCGCGACAGGAACGCCTGCTCGATTGAGCTGCTAGCAGGTTGATGCAAAAGTCTGTCCGTGCCTTTTGCATCTGGAGCCAGCGAAAAGCGTGGTTTTCACTGGCTCCCGAAATCAATGAGTCCTAACTCATTGATTTCGCCGAGTCGTCCATGACTCGGAATAGCCGGGTGCTGCAAGTAGTTTTGCATCACCCTGCTAGAATCCGCACGTCGTTTTCTTCCGAAGATACGTGTTGATGATCCAGAACGGATTCCGAACCCGCGTCCTTGCGCTGCTTGCCTTGAGTCTGGCTCTGGGCGGGTGCGCCACGGCGCCCGGCCGCACCACCGCGGACGACCCCTGGGAAGGCCTCAATCGAGGCATCTACCGCTTCAACGATGTCGCGGATCGCGCGACGCTGAAGCCGGTCGCGAAAGCGTATGGAAAAATTACACCCGACTGGATGCAGACGGGCGTGCGCAATTTCTTCGCCAACCTGGGATATCCCACGACGATCCTGAACCAGCTCCTGCAAGGCAAGCTGGGCCTCGCGGTCCAGGACACGGGCAGATTGGTGATCAACACGATCGCGGGCGTCGGTGGCCTGATCGACGCGGCCTCGATCGGCGGTCTCACTGCCAACGAGGAAGACTTCGGCCAGACCCTCGCCGTGTGGGGCGTCCCCTCCGGTCCTTACGTGAACCTGCCGCTGTTCGGTCCGTCGAGCCTGCGGGATGCGCCGTCGCGAATCGTCGATTACTTCACGGGCGTCCCCCGCTACGTCGATGCGCAGTGGGAAGTTGAGTGGTCTGCAAGGGCGCTGGAAGTCGTGGGCTTCCGTGCAGATCTGCTCCCCGTCGAAGCCCAGATCGCGAACGTGTTCGATCGCTACGCGTTCATGCGCGATGCCTGGGCCCAGCGACGCGAATACATGATCTTCGACGGCAGCCCGCCGGAACCGACCTTCGACGATGAACCGCTGGATGACGCACCCGTGGCTCCCGCAAGCGCGCCTGCGCCCTAGCCTGCAAGGTCCGACGGTTCTAGGCGGACAATGGCAGGAAGCTTTCTATCTCGCTGATCTGCGCGAGCGAGCGCAGCTGTTCCGGCACGCGCGTGAAGCGCACGGTCTTGCCGGCTCGCGTCGCGAGCTTCTGCCACTCGATCAGCAGCGCGAGCCCCGCGCTGTCCCCTTGCGTGACGCCCGACAGATCCACCTCGAACTGCGCGGCAGCGTCCGCAAAGCGTGCGCCCCCCGTTGCCAGCAAGCCGCGCACGGTCTCGAATCCGAGTTCGCCGACTACGGCAAAGTGGCCGCTATCGACCTTGCGCAATTCGGCAGTGGCAGGCACGGACACAGTCACTTGGCAGACGTGGCGGGTTTGGACGGCTGGGCGGGCTGCCCGGATTCGAGGCGCGCGATCACTGCCTCGAGGCCCTTCTGGTTAACCTCGGCGCCGATGTCCTTCTGGAACGACAGCACATACGAGATGCCTTCGATCGTGACGTCCCACGCCTTCCAGCCCGTCGGTGTCAGCCGCATCGAGTAATTCACGGGAATGGGCTTGCCGCTGCCGGTATTCACGAACGTCTCGACCGTCGCTGTCGTCGCCTTCGGATCACCCTTGAAAGGCCGTACCTCAAGCTGGTTCGGCGTGAACTCCACGAGCGCGTTGCCGTACGTCTGCAACATGAACTTGTAGAACGCGTCGATGAAGCGCCGGCGCTGCTCGGGCGTCGCCGTGCGCCAGTGGACCGCGAGCACCCGCTGTGCAGCTGTCTGGGTATCGAAATGCGGCAACAGCGTCTCGTCGATGAGCTTGCGCAGCGCCACGGGGTCCCTCTTCAGTTCTTCGCGGCGGGTCTGCAATTCCTTCAGCAACTGCTGCGCGACGCCGTCGATCAGGTCACGAGGGTTCTGCGTGGCCGCCGCCGGTTCCGCTGCACTGCTGACAGCAGGGGCGAATGCCGCCGCTGTGCCGAACATCAGGAGTGCAACGCCGCGCGCCAGTCCCAATCGAAGTTGTACCCTGGTCATGTGCCCTACTCCTTTGATGGCCCGGACGCACTGTCACTGGGCTTGGAAGACATGCTGGCCATGAAGCGGTTGATGAGGTTCTCGAGCACGATCGCATCCTGCACGAATTCGATCTTGCTGCCGTCCTTCAGGAAGCCGTCCGCACCACCGGGGGCAATGCCCACGTACTGCCCCCCGAGCAGGCCCGAGGTGAGGATGGCTGCATTGCTGTCATCGGGAATGCGGTCGAAGGTCGCGTCGAAGCGCAGCGTGACCTTGGCCTTGTAGGCCGTCTGGTCGTACGTGATCGATTCGACCCGGCCGACGGTGACGCCGGACATGGATACGGGCGCGCCCGCCTTCAGGCCGCCGATGTTCTCGAACTGGGCTTCCACCCGGTAGTTCGAGCCGGTACCGAGCGAGAACTCCCTGCTCGTGATCTGCGTGACCATGAACAGCAGGGCGGCAAAGCCGAGCAGGACGAACAGGCCGGTGGAAATTTCGGTCGCGCTGGACTGACGCATGCGGTTACCTCAACTCAGATTGTCACAGCATCACGGCCGTGAGCATGAAATCCAGGATCAATGTCAGCACGGCCGAGATTACCACCGTGCGGGTGGTGGCCCGGCCGACGCCTTCCGCCGTGGGCTGGGCAGTGTAGCCCTCGTGCACGGCAATCAAGCTGCAGGCGACACCGAAGACGCAACTCTTGAGGACGCCTTCATTGATGTCGCCGGCCTCGACGCTCGCGATCATCTGCGACCAGAACGAGCCGGGATCGACTCCGAGCTGCTGCACACCCACGAGGTGCACGCCGTAGATGCCGATCGAGATGAAGATCGCGCTGAGCAACGGCATGGCGATCACGCCGCCGATGAAACGGGGCGCAACCACGCGGCGGATCGGATCCACCGCCATCATCTCCATCGCCGACAACTGGTCGGTGGCGCGCATCAGGCCGATTTCGGACGCCAGCGCCGTCCCTGCGCGACCGGCAAACAGCAGTGCGGTAATGACGGGCCCGAGCTCCTTGATGAGGCCGAGCGCCGCCGCGGTCCCGAGCGAGTCTTCCGACCCGAAGCGCTGCAGCAGATCATATCCTTGCAGTCCGAGTACGGCACCGACAAACAGGCCGCAGGTCATGATGATGACGAGCGACAGCGCGCCGGCGTTGTGGATCTGCGCGATCACGTACTTCGGCTTGAGCAGTGCCGCGGGGACCTGTCCGAGCACGCGCACGAAGAAGATCGACAGCGCGCCGACGGACGACACGAAGTTCCTGAGCGACGCCAGCAGGTCATTGAGGAGACGCATGTTCAGTCGTCCCCGGAAAGCAGTTGTTCGCGATAGTCGGGCGCCGGATAGTGGAACGCCACCGGCCCGTCCGGCAGGCCGTTCATGAACTGCCGTACCAATTCGGAGTCGCTCTCCTTGAGTGCCTTCGGGGCCCCCGACGCAACCACCTTGCCGGCCGACAGGATGTAACTGACGTCGGCGATCGTCGCGATTTCATCGACGTCGTGCGACACGACGATGCTCGTCAGCCCCAGCGCATCGTTCATCTGCTTGACGAGCCTCAGGATCACGCCGAGCGAGATCGGGTCGAGGCCCGCGAAGGGCTCGTCATAGATCAGTAGATCCGGATCCATCGCCATCGCGCGTGCCAGCGCCACCCGCCGCCCCATGCCGCCCGACAACTCGGACGGGTACAGGGACCATGCGCCGCGCAATCCGACCGCCTGCAGCTTGGTCAGCACGATGTTGCGGATGAGGCTTTCCGGAAGCCGGGTGTGTTCACGCAGCGGAAATGCGACATTCTCGAACACGTCGATGTCGGTCAGCAGCGCGCCGTTCTGGAACAGCATGCCCATGCGCCGCCGCAGCCGGTACAGCTCTGCCGTCGAGAGCGACGAGACGTCCTGGCCGTCGACGAGGATATGACCGCGGTCCGGCCGGATCTGGCCCGTCATCAGGCGCAGCAGCGTGGTCTTGCCCGTGCCACTCGGCCCCATGACGGCGGTGATGCGCCCCCGGGGAATCTTGATGGTGAGGCCGGAGAAGATCGACCGTCCCCCCACCGAGTAGTGGACGTCCGTAATTTCTACAAGGTTATCGACCGGTGAGCCGCCATCAGATGGTGTCCCCCGGCCGCCGACCGGCGCGGTCATCCAGCAGCCCCGGACGAAACCGCCATGAATCGCGCACTCGTGCGCTCAGCAACTGCATTGGTCATAGGTGTCATGTGCGGGACCAAGGATGGTCCTGACCGGATGAACGCGATCTGAATGGCTGCCACTGTTTCAACGTTGAGTAGGATAACAAATTGGGTCCCCTGCCGGTTCCCTCCCTCACCGTCACCGTCGGCGGTGACAGCGGCCACCCAATGGGACTAGAATAGTCCCAATTGATTCACCCCACCGGATCCCACTCGACCCGAGCCACCGACCGCGTATGTTGCGAATCAGCAAGCTGACAGACTACGGCACCGTGATTCTCGCCTTTCTAGCGGCGAATCCGCGGGAGGTGCATACCGCCGGGGAAGTCGCCGAACGCACGCGTCTCGGCGTGGCGACGGTCAGCAAGCTGCTCAAGAGCCTGCATCGCGCCGGGCTCGTCGCCTCCACCCGTGGCAGCCATGGAGGCTATGAACTCTCCCGCCCTGCCAGCGAAATCACGGCAGCCGCGATTGTCGACGCCATCGAAGGTCCGTTTGCGCTGACCGAATGCAGCGGCAAGCACAGCGAATGCGGCATCGAATCCACCTGTGGCGTGGGGCATGCGTGGCAGCGGGTGAACTCGGCCATTCATCGCGCGCTGACCGAAGTGTCATTGGCTGAACTCGCGGGCCTCGACCGCAAGTCCAAGACCCCTCACGAGTCCGTCATCGGCCTGCACCCTACCGGATTCCGCCCCTCGCGGAGCGCGCGGACGCCCGGCGGCTGAGCCCCCATCATGTCGACCACCCCCACCGATCTCGACGCTCTCGTTGCCCAGAAGTACCGGCACGGTTTTGTCACGGATATCGAATCCGACACCGTCGCACCCGGCCTGAACGAGGACGTGATCCGCCTGATCTCGCACAAGAAGAACGAACCCGCCTTCCTGCTGGACTGGCGGCTGAAAGCGTTCCGGCACTGGCAGACGATGCGCGAGCCGCACTGGGCCAAGTTGCGCGTCGCGCCCATCGATTACCAGTCGATCTCCTATTACTCGGCACCGAAGTCGAAGAAGGACGGCCCGAAGAGCCTGGACGAAGTCGATCCGAAGCTGCTGGAAACCTACGACAAGCTCGGCATCCCGTTGCACGAGCGCGCCCGGCTCGCCGGCGTGGCGGTGGACGCGGTGTTCGACAGTGTCAGCGTCGCGACGACCTTCAAGGGTCGACTCAAGGACGCGGGGGTCATCTTCTGCTCGTTCTCCGAGGCCGTGCAGGAGCATCCGGAGCTCATCGAGCAGTATCTCGGCACTGTCGTGCCCTACACGGACAACTTCTTTGCCGCCCTCAATTCGGCCGTCTTCACCGACGGCTCGTTCGTCTTCATTCCGAAGGGCGTCCGCTGCCCGATGGAGCTGTCGACCTACTTCCGCATCAACGCGGCCAACACCGGCCAGTTCGAACGTACGCTGATCGTGGCCGAAGCCGGCTCGCACGTGAGCTATCTCGAAGGCTGCACGGCGCCGATGCGCGACGAGAACCAGCTGCACGCGGCGGTGGTCGAACTGGTCGCGCTCGAGAAAGCGCAGATCAAGTACTCGACGGTGCAGAACTGGTATCCCGGCGACGAAGAAGGCAAAGGCGGCATCTACAACTTCGTCACCAAGCGGGGCGATTGCCGGGGCGCGGACTCCAAGATCAGCTGGACGCAGGTGGAAACCGGCTCGGCGATCACGTGGAAATACCCGAGCTGCATCCTGACCGGCGACAACTCGGTCGGCGAGTTCTATTCGGTGGCTGTCACCAACAACTACCAGCAGGCCGACACCGGCACGAAGATGATCCACATCGGCCGCAACACCCGCAGCACGATCGTGTCGAAGGGCATCTCGGCCGGCCATGGCCAGAACACGTATCGCGGGCTCGTGAAGGTCCTGCCGAGTGCCGCTGGCGCACGCAACTACACGCAGTGCGACTCGCTGCTGATGGGCGACCAATGCGGCGCGCACACGTTCCCGTACATGGAAATCCGCAACAACACCGCCAGTGTCGAACACGAGGCCACCACCTCCAAGATCGGCGAGGATCAGCTGTTCTACTGCCTGAGCCGCGGTATCTCGGCGGAGGACGCGATCAACATGATCGTGAACGGCTTCTGCAAGGTCGTGTTCAAGGAATTGCCGATGGAGTTCGCCGTGGAGGCGCAGAACCTGCTTGCCGTGAGCCTCGAAGGCTCGGTCGGCTAAAGCGGGCGGCATCCGTTTTCGTCTGGAGTAAGGTCAAGTGCTGAGCATCAAGAATCTGAGCGTCGCCGCGCAGGGCAAGCAGATCCTCAAGGGTCTGAACCTCGACGTCCCGGCCGGTGAAGTCCACGCGATCATGGGGCCGAACGGTTCCGGCAAGAGCACGCTGTCGCAAGTGCTGGCCGGCCGCGACGGGTACGAGATCCTGTCCGGTACCGTCACGTACCAGGGACGCGACCTGCTCGCGCTGTCACCTGAAGAACGCGCCCGCGAAGGCGTGTTCCTTGCATTCCAGTACCCGGTCGAGATTGCCGGCGTCAACAACGTATACCTGCTCAAGGCCGCGCTGAATGCCATCCGCAAGCACCGCGGCGAACCGGAAGTCGACGCGTTCGAGTTCCTGGCGCTGGTGCGCGAGAAGATGGCGGTCATGCAGATGAGCGAGGCCTTCCTGAGCCGCGGCGTGAACGAAGGGTTCTCCGGCGGCGAGAAGAAGCGCAACGAGATCCTGCAGATGATGATCCTGGAGCCGAAGCTCGCGCTCCTCGATGAGACAGATTCCGGCCTCGACATCGACGCCCTCAAGATCGTGTCGCAGGGCGTCAACAGCCTGCGCAGTCCAGAGCGGTCCATGGTCCTCGTGACCCACTACCAGCGGCTGCTCGACTACATCGAGCCGGATCGCGTTCACGTGCTCGCCGATGGCAAGATCATCAAGAGCGGTGACCGCAACCTCGCACTCGAGCTCGAGAAGCGCGGTTACGACTGGGTCAAGCAGGAGGCCGCGGCAGCATGAGCGCAGCGCCCCTGCCCTCGCTGCACCCGGCGCTCGAACGCCTCCGTACGCTGAACGCAGCGCGCGGTGGGCAGTCCAGGCCGGTGGCGCTGGCGCAAAAAGCCGCACTGGAGCAGTTCCTGGCCCTCGGACTGCCGACAACCCGCGATGAACCCTGGAAGTACACGAGCCTCCGTCGCTTTGAAAGCCGTACCCTCGCGCTGCCCGAAGCGGCGACTGCGGTCGATGCAACCGTTGAGCCGCGCTTGCTGGTGGGGGACTGGCAGCGCATCACCTTCGTCAATGGCCGTCATGCGCCCGCTCAGTCGTCGGCTTTGAGTGCCGTTGCCGGTTTGCAGCTCCGCACGCTGGCTTCAGTCATGCAAGAGGCCCCGCAGGAGGCCGTCGCCCTGCTCGGGACCCACGACGTCACACCCTCGGCAAGGTTCGATCTCGTGAATCGCGCGTTTGTCGACGACGGCATCGTCATCGACGTGTCCGCCGGCACGGTGCTGTCGCAGCCGCTGTATCTGGTTTTCGAGTCCTCGGGATCGGGTCAGGCGACGCTGACCACGCCACGAGTCATCGTGCGAGCAGGCGCGAACGCGAAGCTCACCCTCATCGAGCATCACGTGTCGGCCGAACGCGCCGAGCACTGCGTTGCCGCCGTGACGCATCTTTCCCTGGCCGACGGCGCCCACGTCGAGCACTACCGGCTCCGTCAGGAAGGCGCGCAAGTCATCCACCTGGGCTCCGTGTCCGCCGAGGTGAGCCGCTCGGCCCGCTATCTCAGTCATACGCTGTCGCTGGGCGGCACGTTGTCGCGTCTCGATCTGGCCATCCGCCTTGCGGGCAGCGGTGCGAGTTGCGAATTGAACGGCGTCTTCCTCGCCGACGGCACGCAACACACGGATACGCATAGCTGCATCGAGCACGCGGTACCCCAGACCCGAAGCAGCCAGGACTACCGCGGACTCGCCGACGGCAAGGGTCGCGGCGTCTTCAACGGGAAAGTCGTCGTGCACAAGGATGCCCAGAAGACGGACGCCAGACAGTCGAGCCGCAACCTGCTGCTGTCGAATTCCGCCGAGATCGACACTCGCCCGGAACTCGAAATCTACGCCGATGATGTGAAGTGCAGCCACGGGGCCACCACCGGCCAGCTTGATGCGGCGGCGCTGTTCTACCTGCGCTCACGCGGCATCGCCGAGGACGAAGCCCGGGGCCTGCTCGCACTCGCATTCGTGGAGACGGTCCTCAAGGACATGAGCGTTGAGTCCGTTCGCGACCATGTCAGCGGCATCTTCCGCCGGAACTTCCTGAAGACGCAGGTTCCTACGCGATGAGCGCCGCCCTCGATCCCAACCGTGCGAATGCCGTGCCCTTCGATGTCGAGGCTGTCCGCGCGGATTTCCCGATCCTGCACCAGGACATCAACGGCAAGCCGCTCGTCTACCTCGACAACGCTGCGTCCAGCCAGCATCCGCGCGTGGTCATCGACTCGATGTCCCGCTACTACGAGCGCGACCATGCGAACGTGCATCGCGGCGTCCATACGCTGAGCCAGCGGGCCACCGATGCCTTCGAGGCCGCTCGCGAGAACGTGCGTCGCTTCATCAACGCGAAGTCGACGAAGGAAGTCATCTTCGTGCGCGGCACCACGGAGGCCGTCAACCTCGTGGCGACCTCGTTCGCGCGCCCCGGCATCAAGCCCGGCGATGAAATCCTGATCTCGTGGCTCGAACACCACGCGAACATCGTGCCGTGGCAGATGCTGGCCGAACAGACCGGCGCCGTCCTCAAGGTCATCCCGATCACGCCTGCAGGTGAAGTCGATTTCGCTGCATTCGAACAACTGATCGGAACGCGCACCAAATTGCTGGCGCTCGCGCATGTGTCCAATGCCCTCGGCACCATCGTGCCAGTGGAGAAGTTCATTGCCGTCGCACGCAAGCATGGGGTGCCCGTACTACTGGACGGAGCCCAGGCGATTCCGCACTCGAAGATCGATGTGCAGGCACTCGGCTGCGACTTCTACTGCTTCTCCGGCCACAAACTGTGTGGCCCGACCGGCATCGGCGTGCTGTACGGCCGCGAAGCCATCCTGGAAGCCATGCCTCCGTGGCAAGGCGGCGGCGACATGATCCTGTCGGTGTCTTTCAAGGGCACGACCTACAACCAGCTGCCGTGGAAGTTCGAGGCAGGCACGCCCGACATCGCCGGCGTCATCGGCCTCGGCACGGCCATCCAGTACCTCGAGGGCATCGGCATGGACCGCATCGCCGCTTACGAGCACACGCTGCTCGAATATGCGACCGAGCGGCTGACGACGATCCCGGGCCTTCGCATCATCGGCACGGCGCCCCGCAAGGCGGCCGTGGTGTCGTTCGCGCTCGAAGGCATTCATCCGCACGACATCGGCACCATCCTCGACGTCGAAGGCGTGGCCATTCGCACCGGCCACCACTGCGCGATGCCCGTCATGGAGTTCTACAACGTGCCGGCGACCGCACGGGCTTCCTTCGCGTTCTACAACACCCGCGCGGAGGTCGACAAACTGGTCGACGCCCTGCTGAAGGCGCGTGCCTATCTAACCTGACCTAGGGAATCTCTGATTAACTTATACACACTCGCGTTGCGTCTCCAATCGCCTGCTGCGAGGCATCGGGCCGCAGGCAATATCGGGAATATTGACAAGGTCCGCAACGACGCAGCAGGCGATTAGAGGCGCAACCCATTAAATGACTATTTATACCTTGATCGGGACGGGATCCATTTCGTGCACGGCAGCGTTGCTCCTCCCTTGTGTACATTCAGTACACGGCGGTCGATCGCGCCTCACCCTGCACGAAATGGCTCGCCGTCGCGAGTGCGTATAGGTTAATCAGAGATTCCCTACCATGGATCTCAAAGACCTCTATCGCGATGTCATCGTCGACCACAATCGCAAGCCGCGCAATTTCGGCCCGATGGTCGCGCCGGATGCCCATGCCGACGGCCACAATCCGCTGTGCGGCGACCGGCTGACGATCTACGTGAGCCTCGACGGGGACAAGGTGAAGGAAGCCAAGTTCGAAGGCAGCGGCTGCGCGATCTCGGTTGCCTCCGCCTCGCTGCTGACGGAAGCAGTCAAGGGCAAGTCCGTCGCCGAAGTCGACAAGCTGTACGGCGAGGTGCATGAACTGCTGACGAAGCGCGACGCGTCACCCTCGCCGTCCCTTGGCAAGCTGGCCGCGCTGTCCGGGGTCCATGAATTCCCGGCGCGCGTGAAATGCGCGAGCCTGTGCTGGCATACGCTGAACGCCGCGCTGCATCCGCCGCAGGTGCCGCAACCTGCGGCAATCTCGACCGAATAACCCTTCACTCCTCGCCCTACCGGAAGATCTCCTTGCGCAGTCACGACCACGAAGCAGTCATCATCGGCCGCGATGTCGAAGCCGTCATGGTACCCGCCGGCGTCCCCGTCACGCTGCGCGCCGGCAAGACCGGCTTCATCACGCAGGCGCTGGGCGGCAGCTTCACCGTCTATGTCGAAGGCAACCTGTTCCGCGTCGCCGGCGCCGATGCCGATGCCCTCGGCCAGGAGCCGATGCTGACGCCCGAGTTGCCCCCGGATGCCACGGACGACGACATCAAGGAACTCGCCTGGGAGCAGATGCGTACCTGCTACGACCCCGAGATTCCCGTGAACATCGTCGAGCTCGGCCTGATCTACGAATGCGAGCTTGCGCGGGACACTGATGGCGGGCGGATTGCGAGCATCAAGATGACGCTGACGGCGCCTGGCTGCGGCATGGGAGAAGTGCTCGTACGCGACGTGAAGGAAAAGGTCGAGATGATTCCTACCATCAAGCGCGCCGACGTCGAGCTTACGTTCGATCCGCCCTGGAACCAGAGCATGATGTCGGAAGCCGCGCGCCTGCAGACGGGCATGCTGTGAGCTGGGTACGCGCAGGGACGGCCGCTGCTATCCCCCCGGGCGATTACGTGCAATTGGAAGTCGATGGCGAACCGGTGGCCGTGTTCAATGTGGCCGGTGAGTTCTGCGCTGTGCAGGACGTGTGCACGCATGACGGCGGCGGCCTGGCAGGCGGAGCCGTCGAAGGCGATGTGGTCATCTGCCCGCGCCATGGCGCCCGCTTCTGCCTGCGCACCGGTGCCGTCCTGGGACCACCGGCCTACGAGCCCATCCGCAGCTTCGCAACTCGGGTGACCGATGGTGTCGTTGAAGTTCAATCCGAAGAGTAGCCGGACATGAAGAGACTCACGCTGGTCCGTCATGCCAAGTCAGACTGGAGTGTCGCCGGCCAGCCCGACTGGGAGCGGACGCTCAACGCCCGGGGACTCAAGGACGCGCCCGAGATGGGACGCCGCCTGCGCGAGCGCAAGCTCAAGCCCGACTGCATCATCACCAGCCCCGCCGTGCGCGCGCTCACGACGGCCACCTTGCTCGCCAAGGAGCTTGGGGTACCGACCGACAAACTGCTCAAGGACGAGCGGCTGTATCACGCAGCGCCCAACATCATTCTCGAAGTCATCCGCGAACTCGGCGGCACCGCGCGGCATGTAATGGTGGTAGCGCACAATCCGGGGTTGACCGAATTCTCTGACAAGATCGCGAGCGATCGCAGCATCGACCACATGCCGACGTGCGCCGTCGTCACCGTGTCGGTGGACGTCAGGCAATGGACCGACCTCGACTGGCAAGGCGGCAAGGAAGTGGAACTCGACTACCCTCGGAATCCCGATGGCCCGGGCTGATCTTTCCCGCGTAGCGTGGTCACGCCAGCCTGTGCCAAGGAATGTCAAGGCCGGAACTTTGCAACATCCTTCCAGTCCGTGTGGTGTTCGTTGCACCTGAACCCACGCGGGACGCCCCAATGACCCTTGCACGCTGTTCCGCCCTCTTCTCCGTCGCATTGACGTGCCTACTCGCTCAAAACGTCGCCGCCCAACCGTCCGGCGAGAAGACACTGCTCGTCGCACGAGCTCCCGCTCCGCCGGCGATCGATGGACGAATCGATGCCGGCGAGTGGGCCGCCGCAACCGTCATAGAGGACTTCCACCAGGTCGAGCCAGTCGAGTTCGCGCCTGCGTCCGAAAGAACCCGCGTCTACGTGATGATCGATGCGGACAACATCTATGTCGCCGCCAGGATGTGGGATAGCCAACCAGACCAGGTTGCCGCCAGGTCGATGCGGCAGGGTGAAGAGCTTAACGACGATGACGTATTCGGCGTCGCGCTCGACACGTTCAACGATCGCCGCAATGGCTACTGGTTTGCGGTGAATCCTAACGGGGTACGTCGCCAGGCCATCTTCCAGAACACCACGACCCGCAACTTCGATTGGCGGGGCATCTGGCACACGATGAGTTCCCGTGATAGCGAGGGGTGGGTTACCGAGATAGCCATCCCCGTGAAGACGCTGACCTTCAATCCGGACAGCGACACGTGGGGCATCAATTTTCGCCGCAAGATCGAGCGTCGCCAGGAGTTCATGGCCTGGGTATCCCGCAATCGGCAGGTGAATCCGAGCGCTTCCGGGATCGCGACCGGCATGACAGGCTTCAACCAGGGCATCGGGCTCGATCTCGTCCCCTCGATCAGCCTCAAGCAGCAGAGGACCTTTGACCCGGCGAACACGGATCGCTCGGTCGAACCGTCGCTGGATGTGTTCTACAAGATCACCCCTGCGCTGACGGCGGCCCTGACGATCAACACGGACTTTTCAGCGACGGAGGTCGACGATCGTGAGGTGAATCTGACTCGTTTTGGCCTCTTCTTCCCGGAGAAGCGCGCCTTCTTCCTGCAGGGTGCGGATATCTTCGAGTTCGGGCGCCTCACCAATGCCGGCAACGATACCGAGATCTCCGGCAGCTCGCTCGCCAATGGTCGCCCCTTCTTCTCGCGACGCATCGGCTTGAGCGGAAGGGGCGAACCGGTCGACCTCGATGTGGGCGGCAAGATGACGGGCCGCATCGGCAGCTGGAACGTCGGACTGCTGGATGTTGCACAGTCTGCATATGGCCCGGTTGACTCACGCAATCTGTTCGTTGGTCGCGCCGTAGCCAATGTCCTCGAGGAATCGAGCCTCGGCCTGATCCTCACGAACGGCGACCCCCGCTCCAATCTCTCCAATACCGTCGTCGGCGCTGATTTCCTGTACCAGAACACGCGCCTCGGAAGCGGCAGCGTCGTCGAGGCGGAAGCCTGGTACCAGCAGAGCTCGACCGAGGGCGTCACGGGTGACGATGCCGCCTACGGCCTGCGCATCGGCATGCCGAACGAAGCGGGCTTTCGCGCAGGGGCCGGGATGAAGGTCATCGAGCAGAACTTCTACCCCGCCCTGGGCTTCGTCAACAACGCGGGCATCCGCGACTACACCTTCGAAACGCGGTACACGAAGCGAATGGGCGGCTATCTGCAAGCCGCTTACGGCACGCTCGACGTGCAGCGCATCGAGCTGATTGAGGGCGGACTGCAATCGCAGGTTGCGACCCTGCGTCCCCTCGTCCTGGAAAGCAGCTCGGGGGAACAGCTCGAACTCAACTACATCGCCAGCAAGGAAGTCCTGTACGAACCGTTCGAGATCTCGGACGGCGTCGTGCTACCCCCGGGCGAGTATTCCTTCGATGAGGCCAAGGTTGCGTTTGAAACCGGCGGACACCGAGCACTGTCAGGCACGATTCGACTGGCGCAAGGGGACTTCTACAGCGGCGAACGCGTCAACATCGAAGGTGAATTGACGTGGCGTCCGTCGCGGTACTTCGCGCTGGCCGGGCAGTACGAGTACTTCGGTGTCGATCTGCCACAAGGCAGCTTCGTCACCCGTCTCGTCCAGGTGCGGACAGACGTCGCCTTCTCGTCCCGCCTCTCCTGGTCGAACCTCATGCAGTACGACAACGACTCGGAAGTGATGGGATTCAAC
The DNA here is from genome assembly GCA_040080215.1 of Steroidobacteraceae bacterium. GTDB lineage: Bacteria > Pseudomonadota > Gammaproteobacteria > Steroidobacterales > Steroidobacteraceae > CAIUGU01. The sequence goes on along the minus strand of JBEBIT010000011.1, from coordinate 28,977 downwards.
AGCCGGCTGCAGTGGGTGCCGGAAATGGGGCGCGAGACCTATCTTGTCTTCAACCACGAACTGGAAGACGCCGACCGCAACAATCGCTTCCGCTCGACGAACGCGGACCTGGTCGTGAAGCTGGGCTACACGTACAGGCTGTAGGGACAAAGGAGAAAAGCACCTCCCGGACCGAAGTCCGGGAGGCGGGATCGCTTACTTGATCTCGTAGACGAGGTTCAGCGTCGTCAGCGTGTCCGTCTTCTCGAAGCCGCGGGGCGGATCCGTGTTGTGGCGAACCGCAAAACCGACGGCGAGCGCCAGCACGTCCGTCATCCGTACCTGCAGTGACAGTTCGTTCTGCAGGAACGTGTTGTCGCTGCCCGTTTCCACGAGGAACCGGTCGAGCACCTTGGTCGTGTCGGTGATCTGGTTCTGGTAGTCGAAGCCGGCCGTGAAGATGGCCGTACCGTCGCTCTCGCCCGGGATCGCGACAGAGCCGTTCGGCGCGAGCACATCCCGCGTCGATACGAACTTGTAACCGACACCGACCTGGCCGGTGAGCTTGGTCTTGGCCGTGTCGATGAACTTGTGGCCGAGACCGGTGGTCAGCGCGCCCTGGTAATCGAAGCCGCTGAAGCGATCGTCTTCATAACGGCCGCCGCCGAACCAGAAGGTCCGCGGGCTGAAGCTGTAGTCCGACTGCTCGCGAGCTTCCCAGCGCTGGCCGGTGGTCCCCGTCGCATTCGATACGTAGTTGCCGGCCAGGCCGAACAGGTGCTTCCACGCGTCGTAGGTGTCGACGAGTTCGAGCTTGGCATTGGCTGCCTTGGTCTCCGTGTTGCCGCTGGTGACGGCAGCCCCGACCTCACCCTTGCCGGTCCAAGCGGCCGACGCGGTGCCCGCGCTCAACGTGGCCAGCACGGCACAGGCGACCAATGCGGAATTCCTGGTAAACGACAGCGACATAGCGCGACTTCTCCTGGATAGCGAACATGACGATCGACAAAGCGGCGCCATTATAGTGAAGTTCGCGCGAAATCGTGCGGAAGAATCCCTACCCGACGCGAGCGCCGGGCCAGACCGTCACGGACCGAATTGCAGTGTCATCGCTTGCTGCGCTTCCACGTCGACGGGCAACTCCTTGTCGCCCCGTGGATACCCGTTCGCGTCCAGCAGGTACGACACCACTTCAACATAGGACTGGTCGCTCAGGCTTCCTGGTCCGTCCGGCGGCATTTTTGCTTTCGTATACGCAATCAACGCGGCAACAGGGCCCGCTCCCCAGTGCCCTTTGAAATACGCTCCATTGAGCGGGGCGCCGCCAAACTCGCCGTTGTCGAGCGTGCTGCCGTGGCAGTCGACACACCGTCGCGTATAGATGGCTTTGCCTCGCGCCACCTGCTCTGCCGTGAATGACACTTTCTGCGACGCGCCCACGGCTGGAACCGGCCCCGCACTCGCGCCACCCGGGCGACTCGCCAGTACTGCCGCCGCAGTCTGGGACGGCAGCCGCCCTGCTTTCACTTCTTCTGGCGTGAAGGACCTGAAGGCCGGGGGTTGCGCTGCCTGATTGCCCCAAGCGCCACTGACATAGTCAAGAACCGCGGCGATCTCAGCGTCACTGAGCGCATTCCAGGGAGGCATCACGTTCTGATAGTCGGCCCCTTCGATGCGGACCCTGCCTTCCAGCCCGAACAAGACAGCCTTGACGAGATACTCGCGTCCGGTCGGCTGGGCCAGCAGGCCGGGGACATGCTTGACCAGCGGCGGAAATGCACCGGGGATGCCGGCACCGGTCGGTTGATGGCACGCGACACAGCTCGCCGCGTACACGCGTGCACCGTCCGCCGCGGGTTGCGAATACGCCAGCGGCGCGAACAGCGTCACCACCGCTGCGCCGATCGCAAGCGCAGGCCGCGAAGTTGCGCCAGGTACCTTGCCCGAACGACGCTGCATCACCGGCTAGCGATCCGGCAGCGCATAGACGAACAACGCCGAGCCGCCATCCGGATTCACGATCTCGGGCGTCAGCGTAGCCAATGACCGGGCATGGCTCGACCCGTTGCCTACCGAGACCGCGACATACTGCTTGCCGTTGACAGAGTACGTAATCGGGAACGAATTGATGATGTTGCTGGTGCGCGTCTGCCACAGCACCTTGCCCGTCTTGTCGTCGTGCGCGCGGAAGTAGCGATCAAGGGCACCGGAAAACACGAGCCCACCGCCCGTCGCGAGCACCGCGCCGGTTTGCGGAGCCCGCGTCCGCAACGACCAGCCCGCTTTCTGCGTGAAGAGTTCGACGCCATCCACACGACCGATCTGGCCGTCGCTGTTGGGGATCTGCTTGCGCGCGAAGATCGCGCGGCTGCCACCGGTGTAGGTCTTGCCCGCTTCGATGGGCACGGGCGTGGTGTCCGAGCAGTATTCGTTGAGCGGCAGATACAGCATGCGCGTGCGCGGGCTGTAGGCGGTTGCGGGCCAACCACGGCTGCCGGGATCGGCCGGGCAATTGGTCGCCGTCATGCCGATGTGCGGCACCGAGGCCTGATTGATCGTCTTCGCGCCGGTCTTGGGGTCAATGGCTGACACGACGTTCTGGTACACGGTCTCCTTGGACCACAACCATTCGCCGGTCACACGATCCAGCGCCTCGATGATGCCGAGCTTGCCCACGGTCACGAGGGCTTTACGCATCTTGCCGTCGACCGGCAGGTCCACCAGGATACGTTCGTAGGCGTAGTCCACGTCCCACGTGTCGTTCGGCAGATGCTGGAAATACCACTTCAGCTTGCCGGTCTTTGGATCAAGGGCCAGCGTCGAATCGGTATAGAGCGCGTCGTTCTTCTGGCCGGGCTTCTGCGGCAGCAACCCGGAAATCTCGGCGATGTGCGGATAGGGCTGGCCCGTGCCCAGGAACAGCGTGTTGGTCTCGGGATCATAGCTGCCCGAGTTCCACGTCGACGAACCAAAGCGCTGTTCAAGCGGCAGGCCGTTCCACGTATCGCCGCCCGGCTCGCCCGGGCGAGCCACGGTGTAGAAGCGCCACAGCTCCTTGCCCGATGTCGAGTCATGGCCCGACACGAAGCAGCCGCCCGGAACGGCATTGCCACAGCCCGTCATGCCCTGGATGATGACATTGCCCGCCACCAGCGGGCCGCCGGTGTACCGCCAGCCCTTGGTGTAGTCCTCGACTTTCTGGTCCCATGCGACCTTGCCCGTCTTCACGTCGAGGGCGATGAGATGCACATCGCTCGTCGCGACGATCAGCCTGTCGCCGAGGATCGCCATGTTGCGCTTGGCGAGGTTATTGCCGTTGATCTGCTCAGGCGGCGTGTCGCGCTGGTACTGCCACAGCAGTTCGCCGTTGGTGGCGTTGAGTGCCTGCACCTTGTCACCGTTGTTGTAGATGAACAGTACGCCGTCGTGGACGATCGGCGTGATTTCGGTGGCACCAGGCGTCAATGCCCAGGACCACGCCAGCTGCAGGTTCTTCACGTTTTTCGTGCTGATCTGTTCAAGGGGACTGTAGCCCCATGCGTTGTACGTCCGCCGCCACATCAGCCAGTCGGCGGCAGGCGGATTGAGCAGCATTTCATTGGTTACCGGACTCAGCGAAGCAAGCGGCGCTGCCACCGATGCAGGCTGCGCTGCCAGCACGCTGGAACACACCACTCCCGACGCCACCATCGAAAGACAGAGCCGCCGAACGCTGACTCGCACCGAACCCGAACGCATGTCATTCATCGCCCGCCTCCCCTGAACAAGGGCCGCATTCTACCTGTCCTCGTTGGCCTCAAGTGAAGTTGGGTGTAGTCTCCCCGGCCACCGTGGTCCCAAGGCTGACCGAAGGAGACAACAGGAATGCGGCCGCTACAGATCGTGTGCTCGATTGCCCTTGCCCTGCTGGCCACGACCAGCCAGGCCCAGAGAGCCAAGCACGAGCTCGTCCGCCACGACGGTGTCACCATCGAAACGATCATCGATGGCACCGGTGGTCCCCTGCTCGTCCTGCTGCCTTCCCTGGGTCGCGACTCCGAGGAATTCGACGAGCTGGCCGCCGACATTGCCCACGCCGGATTTCGAGTGTTGAGACCGAGGCCGCGCGGGTTCGGGCGCAGCGTCGGTCCAATGGAGAAGCTCACCTTCCACGATTTCGCCGCGGATGTCGCCGCGGTGATCAAAGCCCAAAACGCCGGGCCGGCCATCATCGCGGGACACGCCTACGGCCATTTCGTCGCAAAGATGACGGCCACGGACCATCCCGAACTCGTCAAGGGTGTCGCCCTCGTTGCTGCAGCGCAGAAGAACATCGATCTCAAGGTGCGCGCCTGGCTCGCGATTGCCACCGATCCCAAGCAGCCGCAAGCAGAGCGCATCAAGCACCTGCAAATGGTGTTCTTCGCCCCGGGTCATGATCCGCGCGCATGGCTGACGGGCTTCGACCCGGTTGTGCAGAAATCGCAGGAAGTGGCGCGCGACGGCACGCCGCAGGCCACGTACTGGAGCGCAGGCACCGTGCCGCTGCTGGACCTGCAAGCCGAGTATGACCCCTACCGCCCGAGAGAGACTCAGGACCAGCTGGTGAACGAGTTTGGCGCCGCCCGCGTCACGGTAGTCGTCATCCCGAACGCCTCGCATGCCTTGCCTGTCGAGCAACCCGATGCCACCTCACGCGCACTGGTCGCGTGGGCCAAGAGTCTGAAATAAACGGAGCCTTCACGATGAAACTTTCGCTCACGCTGGCCTCACTCGTTTTCGGCGCGGCATCCGCCTTCGCGTCTCAAGCAACCCTGGCCCAGGGCGGCGAACTGCGGCTGTATTCGTCCAATGGCATCAAGCCCGCCATCGAGGCGCTGCATTCCGCAGCCGAGAAAGAGATTGGCCGCAAGATTTCGATCGAGTTCTCGTCTTCGACAGCACTGCAGAAGCAGATCGAAGGGGGTGCCGCGTTTGATCTTGCCATCCTGACGCCAGGCATCATCGAACAGTTCGCGAAGAACGGAACAGTCGTGGCGGGCTCCGTCACCACCGTCGCGAGCTCTGACCTCGGCGTGGGCGCCAAGGCGGGAAGTGCGAAGGCCGACGTCGGCAGCGCGGCCGGCATGAAGGCGCGGTTGCTCGCGGCCAAGACGGTGACGTGGACCGATGGCGGTGCCGCAGGACCCTCGGTGCTGGCCATGTTCGACGGGCTCGGCATCGGCCCGCAGATGAAGCCGAAGATCGTGCTGCAGACCGTTCCCGGGCGCCCGGCCTTGAGTGTCGCTTCAGGCGAGAATGAACTGATGTTCGCACCCGTCAGCGAGATCCAGAGCGTCGCGGGCGTTCAGGTGCTCGGCAAGTTCCCGAAGGAATTCCAGAAGCCCGTCGTGATGACGGCAGGCATTTCCGCCAAGGCTGCGGACGCCGAATCAGCCCGGAAGCTGCTCGCCTTCCTGACCGGCCCGAAGGCCGCCGGCGCGATGAAGTCGACCGGGATGGATACCCCCAAGCGGTAATCCACCCCGGATAAGGATCCGGTAATCCACTCCAGATAAGGATCAGCGGGCCGTCATCTTCTCCGGGTGCAGGATGAACTTCTGCGAACGCCAGTTGATGAACTCGGCCGTGTACACCACGTTCTCCGACGGGCACGCAAGCCCGTGGATACCGCTGATCTGCCCCGGCAGCTTGCCTGCTTTGCCGAACACGCCGAGCACCTTGCCGTCGAGCGTGATCTTGTAGATGCGGGCCGGATAGAGGTCACCCACGAACATCACGTCACTGCGGCCCGGCGGAATGCAGATGGCTGCCGGCGCACCCGGGCGGTACGTCAGGATGGTGCCGGGCGGTGCATTGGCTGGCGGCGGCTGCTGGTAGCCCAGCATCGGCTTTGCACCGGGCGGTGCGGGCACGTCGAGGATGATCTCCCGCAGGAACTTGCCGTCGGTATCGAACACCTGGATCCGGCCGTTGGCGCGGTCGGCTACATAAATGCGGTTCTGGTAGTCGATCGCGATGTTGTGCGGGATGTTGAATTCACCGGGCCCGTAGCCGCGCTGGCCCCAGGTCTTGACCCAAACGCCACTGTTGTCGTACTTCGCCACGCGCGAGTTCACGTAACCGTCGCTGATGTAGATGTTGCCGTTCGAGTCCCAGGCCACGTCCGTCGGCTGGTTGAACATGCCGTCCACCGGCGTCGTGCCCTTGGTGCGATCCGGGTAGTGGTGGTCGTCGGTCGCCTCTTCCTTGCGCCCGAAGACCATGGTGATGCGCCCCGTCGGGTTGAACTTCATGATCATGTTCGTGCCCTTGTCGACGACCCAGATGTTGTCATCCTTGTCGATGCGCACGCCGTGCCCGAACGCGAAGCCGTAGACGCCCTTGCCGATCTCGCGCAGGAACTTGCCCTTGTCGTCGAACTCGAACAGCTGCGTGGCCGCACCGCCGAAGACGTTGCCGGTGTTGTTCGAGCGGGACAGGATGAACACGTGGCCCTTCGAGTTCGTGGCAACTGCCGTCACCTCACCCAGGTTCATCTCGGCCGGGTACTTGAAATAGTCGACCGGGGCATCGAACGGGATCTCCGGCACGTTCGTCTGGGCGAACGCCGGAACCGCAATCGCGAGACAGAGGGATACCAGAAGGTGCTTCATCTCGGCTCCTAAAATCTTCGGGCCTTTGGCCTTGTTGTTGGAATCTGTGGGACGCGCAACGAGGGCCCAAGAATAAGCCAACCCGCGTGCCGGGTCGAGACGCCGACTGTGCTGTCCGTGCGCTACCGCTTGACGACCCCGCGGACGCCGCCCTTCCTGGGATTAACGACCCGGCGACTTCTCGCCCTGCCCCACGCGCTCCGGCAATGTCGTATCCACATGGTGACCATCGGCCAGCGTGATCTCGATGATGCTGCCGCCATTGCGGCCATCGCGCAGCGGATGCACCGTCACGACCAGCTTGTCACCGGGCTTCACCGTCGTCGGCGTGAGACCCCAGGCTTTCATCGCATTCGGCGTGAACCCCTCGACGCCCCACATCACCGGCTTGCCTTGCGGGCCCGGCACGGTGATCGTGATCCACGAATGCGGATTCACGTAATCGTACTTGACGATCGTGCCTTCGAGCTTCTGCACTTTCGCCCGATCGAACATCGCGCCCGAGTGATGCGCCGAAACCGGAAACGTTGCGAACACAATGCCAGCCAATGCGACCGCCCTGGCTACTGTCGATAGTCTCATCCTGATTCCCCTGCTCTTCATTCAAACGGCAGCCGTTGCACCTGTACGCCGTCGACCATGTCGACCTGGTCGTTGGGGGTGCAATTGCCTGCGACGACTTCCGGATACTTCACCTTGTTGCGCTTGTAGTGGCGCTTCACGGTGTAGGGCCCCGTGAACATGACTGGATCCATGACCGTGATCTGATTCTCGAGCGTATCGGCATCGATCTGGCTGATGCGCTCGACGATATGCAGCTGGTCGCTGTGGCGGGCATCGGACTGGTCGTAGTTGCCCTCGAACACGTTGACGGTGTCGATGACCAGCGTGCCCTCTTCCCAATGGCCGATGGAATGGCCCTGGAAGGAATGCACCACGTCTTCCACCGCCGTCGGGTGCGGCCGGCCGTCCATGTAGATTCTCCGAGTTTCATCGCCCAGGACGATGAGGATCAGTTCGGGCTCCATCATGAACAACGGTCCATTCGGGGTCGCGCCCATAACGCGGGGCATGCCATAGGGCCGGCAATCGGCACCCACAGGATCGGTCGCCTTGCCTTGCTTTTGCATGGCGACCCGGTCCATGTATTCCTTCTGGAATTCGGGCTTGAACGGGATGGTCGTGAGGTGAGACCCGCCCACCGGACCGAAGTCGAGCCCCTTGCCCGGATCCGGCTCGAGGTACGCGTTATCGGGGTCGTACATCAGCCGCGTCGGAATCCGCGGCATCTCCCACTTGCCGGTCCAGTCCGGCACGGTAGCTGCAGCAGCAGGGGCATCGGTGGCCGACTCCTCTGGTGCAAAAAATGGCTTGGCCACAACAAAGAAGAGGCCCGTTGCCAGGACGCCCAGCAGCACCCCTCCTACTACGGCAAGCCGCAGCGGCGCCATTTTCGGCGGAGTCGAATCATTCATTGAACAAGCCCTACTTTTGACCGGGTGAACAGGACCGGCCGTAAAGCCGTTTCCCTAGGCTGCGATCCCCAAAGCGACCCGGATTCTTACTCAAGTAAGGATGACTTGCCAGCGCTCAGCAACGCCGCATCATCTCTCTGGCCCCGCCTCCCTCCCGGGTACGTATGGCAGATTCACGATTGATAGGATAGCGACTTGTATACGAGGATCGTGTTGTTCCACTCGGCTGGCAGCTGCAACACTTTCTGGAAGCCGCCAGTACTCATGATTTGTTCGTCGCAAATCGGGTTGTTATAGACAATGGTAAGGCCCCGAGGTCGTCGGTCAAGAGATGCGGTGACTCTTTGAAGGAATGGCTTGAATATCTCACTTGGAAAAGGATTGTAGAGATAGATGTAGTTAAACTCATCCAGGCCATCAAAGTCTCGAGCATCTGCGACGTGCACGCGGAGCCGCTCATCAGGAACACGGAGCCTCCGGAAGTTATGTCGTGCTGTGTCGGCAATCAGCGGTGACAGTTCAATCCCCTCGATGCGGCTGAACGGAAACGCGAGCATGACGCGCATGGCACTGCCTTTTCCGCATCCTATATCGATTATTCGATCATTAGCAGATATCGGGAGAGCCCTGAGTGCAGCGCGAAGCCATCGGTTTCCGGAAGGCGAAGACCGGGAAGCAAGCTGGGGATCAAGGCCCACTGTTTCCATCTCGACATTAACAAGAAAGTCTAAGTCTCGGAGGCGATCGACAGTCGATTTGATGCGAAACCCGAGCCTTCCGGGAGAGAGCGAATCAACGAGGCGCCTGGCGATTGTCACGAGGCTTCTCCAGCTTGATGAAAAGAATGTCGGCGGACAGATGGAATATCCCTAAGGAACATTGTGGACATCTATTGCTTAGACCTCGAGGTGCTCGAGCGGAACCGGCGATCGACTTCCCTATGCTGAGTGTTGTCGCTCTTGACTGCAAGAATCGATCTGATCGACGTAGCGAATCTCGTTTGACTTATTTTGGTTGCCTACCCTTTCCCCCAAACCGCGCTGCCGAGTGCAGGTGTTCGGGGGGGGTGCCACCTCCAGAGTCAGGCCTGCAACAGGGTCAACCAGAGACCGGAGGCCGAGCGTCTGTGGGATAGCGCACCGAGATCCCGGAGAGCTTGGCTATCTAATCAATTCTGGTGCAGCAATAGACATAAGGTGGGTCGGATGTATGTCGGTGGCGCTCTTCTGGGGTTCGTATTTGTCGTTGTTGTCGGTGTCTACTTCGCGCGTAGATTGGCAAGAGCCAACAGGTCGAGCCTGCACGATTACGACTAATTGCGCGGATAATGCGTCAGGCGCACCAGCCGGTCGGCGATCCAGTCGTTCTCGCCGGACAAATTCGGCTGGTAGCGGTAGCAGGTCTGGCTGACGTCGACGAGCGGGCAGCCATAGCCGATGCTGCGTCCCTTGCTCTTCACTGCCCAGATGGCCATCTCACGCCACTGCGATAGCCTTACGATCCTTATCGAGGACCTCCTTCATGATTGCCGAGTCCATCTGGGACACGGCGTACATCCTCTCTCATTGTGGAGACTCCGGGAAAGGCCGGGCGGTTCAAACATGCCGCTCGACATCTTGTGATATTGATTCATCGTGGTACCCCGGTTCTTGCTGGTGACGCTGAACCAATATTGAGGCATGCATTCGCTCCCTGTGTGCCTCATCTTTCTCGACCAGACTCGCTACGAATCTGCTGCAAAGGCGACGGAAGATATTCCAGCACTGTCCGCTCTCCTTGCACGATCTCCGCGCTGACTTGCATCCCAGCCGCGAGCGCAAGATCTAGTCCTGGCCTGCTGCCGGTTTCACAGACACCTGGATACGGTGGATGATGAGACTGGAGGTGGCAGATGGCAACGCGAAGAGTCTTCACGAGAGAGTTCAAGGTTGAGGCCGTAAAGCTGGTTCGAGATCGAGGCGTCTCGGTTGCGCAGGCGGCTCGGGATCTGGGCGTTCACGAGAACGTGCTGCGAAAGTGGGTCAGGGAGCTGTCGACAGATCCTGTTCTGGCCTTTCCGGGCCACGGGCAGATGAAGGCCGATCAGGCGGAGATCGCAGCCCTGAGGAAGGAAGTCGCTAAGCTCAAGATGGAGCGCGACATCCCAAAAAAAGCCGCGGCCTGGTTCGCCAAGGAGTCGACGTGAAGTTCGGCTTCGTGGCGAAGCATCGGGGGATCTGCCCGGTGGGCATGACGTGCGAGTCCCTCGACGTGTCACGTAGCGGGTTCTATGCCTGGTTGACCGGGTCACTCAGTCAGCGATCACGGGATGACGAACGGATCGGTGCCCAGGTGCGGCAGAGCTTTATCGGCAGTGACCGGACTTACGGCGCACGGCGGGTGTGGCGGGATGTGCTGGCGGACGGCACTCATTGCGGTCTGCACCGGATCGAGCGGCTGATGAACTTGCAGGCGTTCAGGGCGCGTCCGAAGCGCCGAGGCTTGCCGGTGGATCAAGGCGAGAGGCCAGTGTTTGCTATCGGCCAGAACGTGCTGGACCGCCAGTTCGAGGAATCTGCGCCGAACCAAAAGTGGGTCGCTGACTTCACGTACCTGTGGACAGCCGAAGGCTGGCTGTACGTTGCGGTCGTTCTGGATCTGTACTCACGCCGAGCCGTGGGCTGGTCGATGAGTCAGGGAATGACGGCGCAACTGGTGACCGATGCGCTGATGATGGCGTTGTGGCGGCGGGGCAAACCTGAATCGCTGATGCATCACTCGGACCGAGGCAGTCAATACACCAGCGAGTCGTTCCGGCGCCTGCTGAAGGATCTGGGCATCACGTGCAGCATGAGCCGGTCATGCAATGTCTGGGACAACTCAGCGATGGAGAGCTTCTTCTCGTCACTGAAGATCGAGAGGACGGCCAGGAAGGTCTACCGGACGAGGGATGAAGCCAGGGCGGATGTCTTCGACTACATCGAGACGTTCTACAATCCGACCCGGAGGCACTCGACGCTGGGGTATCTCAGCCCTGGTCAGTATGGGGAACAGGGGCAGTTAGCTTAAGGTGGTGTCTACTGAACCAGCAGCAGGCCGGTTGGCCATCAAGGCCGTTACACTACCGGACGACTCTAAAGCCCTGCGCTACTGAAAGCGGGGGGACGTCGCCTACAATTGATGCCATAGGTCGCCCAGACATCTCCCCTTCGTTGAGCACTGACCAGAGAGTGTCAGATGCCGTGAACTCCATCCGCTTCCCGCGCCAAACATCGATGTACTCACCCCATGCCCAACCCGCCGTAATTGATCGGTAGCCTTCATTGAATCCGTTCTTGGTGACAGTATCGATAGTCCCATCGTTATCAATGTCAATGTAGGTGATCAGATAGTTATGAAATCCGTCGGCAGATGAAGAGCCAGGCGAGCGAAGCTGCAATCTCCCTTCCGACCAATTCACTGAGTCAAACTCAGGAGCGCTTGGCTGTCTCGAATGAACCGTTTGTATGGTTGCTTGAAAATCCCTCTCGATCCCCGGCAACAGCGGAAATCCGTACTTCTCTATATACCTAAGCTTCTCTGCATCAGTGTACGGCACCCAGTCGACATCCCAGAGGTTTGCAAATGACTCGGCAAATGTCTTGTGCATGTGCTCGCACAACTCACGGTCTCGATTGACCTCAATGTCATACTTAATAGACGGGGTCTGCTGCAATGGCCGAGCAAGGGGCGACGGCCAGAAGCACGAGAGCGATGGACGAAAAGGGAATCTGAGACAAAGCAGGTCGGATCATCTGCATAGCAATGAAGACTCCCCTGATACATGCGTTCGCCATACAATGGATGACGCAAAGCAGCAACTCATCATCTCTCCCTCCCCGCCTCGTTCCCCACCCTCTGCACCGGCGAGAGAAGGTACTCGAGCACCGTCCTCTTGCCCTGGACGATCTCGGCGGTGACCTGCATACCCGCACCGAGCGCGAGAGACAGTCCGTTCACAGCCATTCGCTGCTCGTGCAGTTCAACCAAAGCCTTGAACGACAGTGCCTTCGACGCCACTTGATCGTTGCCATGTCCTGGGTCTGAACTCTGCGTGTCCGCGCTGATCGTCCTGACGACCCCCTCCACCATTCCGTACTTCTGGAACGGATACGCGGCCAACTTGATCCGCACCTTCTGCCCCACCTGCACAAACCCGATGTCCTGATTCGCTATGGCCACCTCGGCCAGCAGCGGCTCGTCAGCTGGCACAAGACTCAGCAACACCGTCCCGGGCTGCACCACGGCACCCAGCGTGGTAGTAGCTAACTCTTTGACAATGCCCGCTTGTGGTGCCTTGAGCTCTAGCAAGCCTTCTCTGTACGTGTTCTTGGCAAGGTTCTGCTCCACCTGGTTTGCGATCGATAGCGTCTGCACCCTCAATGCGCTGAGGTCGCTCCGGTAACTACTGTTGAGCTGCGCGAGCTTCTGTGTGTGCTCTTCGATCGCCGCTTCCAGCGCAGCAACAACTCCTCTCTGGGCCTCAAGGTCCTGCGTCTTCTCTTGAGCCTCTCTTCGTTTCTCTTCGGCCTGCAGCGCGCCCATGAGTTTCTGGTCCGCGAGCTTCTCGAATGCCTTGGCTGATTTCTCGTAACTCGGAAGCGTCGCCGCGAGCTTCTGCAGTGTCTCTCTCGAGGATGCCAACTCGTGCTCCGCTCGCCGCTTTGCGACCTGTTCGCCGGCTACCGCGTCCAGGAACGCCTGACGATGGGATTGCAGCTGGGCCTGGACTTGGGTGAACAGCAAAGGGTCGTCGGTAGCGTTCCTCAAGAGAGGAGCGCCCGCCAGTTCCGCCTCGATTCGCCTGAGCTGAAGGCGCTGAAGAGCGAGCTCTCGCTGCAGCGCCGCCCCGTCCGCGGCAGTCACAGTCGGATCGAGCCTGACGAGCACCTGACCCTGCTCAACCCGATCCCCCTCCTTCACCCGGATCTCGCGAACAATGCCAGACTCCGCAGGCTGGACGATCTTGACGTAGGTCTGGGGCACCAGTCGTCCTTCGGCCACTGCCGTGATGTCGAGCTTGGCGAAGATCGCCCAGAGCAGCGACATCCCGAACAGCGCACAGACGACCTTCATGACTGCGCGACTCCCGCTTCCGGGATCGGTGGTCTCGATCTCGAACAGCTTTGATGCCACACGAAGAGTCAACGGAGGCACTGGAGCGGCTTCAGCGCTCATAGTGATCCCTCGCCCCGACTCTCACCCAGCGTCCCTGCGGGCGACTTCTTGTCGCCCGGTATCACGGTCAGCTTGTCGCCGATTCGCACCACATGATCGACCTGCAGACTTCTCGGCAGCGCATGGGCAATGAACAGAATGGTTGCCCGCTGCTTGAGACCGTTGATCGTCCGGGCGAGCTGATCGGCAGTAGGCGGATCGAGACTAGCTGCAGCTTCATCAAAGATGAGGATTCGAGCTCCCTTGAGAAGCGCACGGGCGATGGCCAGCCGCTGACGTTGACCACCCGACAGCCCCACGCCACGCTCACCTAGCCCGGTCTGATAGCCATTCGGGAGGGCCTCAATGGCGCTGTGGATCTCCGCCATCTTGCAGGCAGTGGCGATCTGCTCGAAGGTGGCAAAGGGGGCCGCGATCTTCAGGTTATCGAGGATCGTTCCCGAGAAGAGCGTGGTCTCCTGCGGCACCACACCGAAGTGACTGCGGAGTTCATTGGCGGCCATGTAGCGAACATCCACTCCATCAATCCTGATCGAGCCGCCTGTCGGCACATAGAACGCCTGAAGCAGCTTGGCCAGGGTACTCTTGCCCGCGCCAGACGGACCCATGATGGCGATGAGCTGGCCGGCTGCCACGTTCAAAGAGAACCCATCAAACAGCAGCGGCAGATTTTCGTCGTAACGGAACGAAAGTCCGTCGATGGAAACAGCACCCGCCCCAGTACCCGTTCGGGCGCGTTCCAGTCGATAGGACTCCGCCGGTGCGTTCATGACATCGCCCAATCTGGTAACCGCAAGCCGCGCCTGCTGGAACTGCTGCCACAGGCCGACGAGCCGCAGCATCGGCTGCGACACTCGGGACGCAAACATCTGGAACGCCACCAGCATGCCGATGGTCAGGGCAGTCGAGGTCATGACGGTGTATGCCCCGAAGGCCAAGAGAGCCAGATTCATGATCTGCTCCAGCGTGCTCGCGAAGGTGTTGTAGGTATTGGCGAGCTGCCGGGTCCGAAAGGATGCTTCCAGAAAGGTTGCCAGCATGTCCCGATATCGGCGGTTGAGCTGCGGCTCCAGCTGCAACGACTTCACCGTCTCCATGCCGGACACGTACTCGGTCAGGAGGGCCTGATTCGCTGCACACCGCAGGAACTGCTCGTTGAGGCGCGCCTGGAACAGCGGCGCGACCAGCAGGCTGGCCCCGACGATCACACCGAGAATCGCGAGCACGATCAAAGTCAAGATCACGCTGTACCAGAACATGATGGCGACGAAGACAGCCAGGAACGGCAGATCCAGGATCAGCGTCACTGCCGCCGAACTGATGAAATCCCGGATGGTCTCGATGCCTTGCATACGTGCTGCCACAACGCCGGTCGGCCGGTGATCGAAGTACCGCAGAGGCAACCTGAACAAGTGATCGAAGACATGACTGCCCAGTACAGCATCGACCCGTCGCCCCGTATGCAGAATCAGGTACTGGCGAACCCAGGTCAGAACCGCGGTGAAGATCATGAAAACCGTCATGCCCGCCGACAGCGCGACCAGGGTGCTCTGGGTGCGATGGACGATGACCTTGTCGATGATGGCTTGGGTAAAGAGCGGCAATCCCAGTGCCAACAGCTGGAGAACGACGGAGGCCACCAGCACCTCCTGCCACAGCAAACGATGCTTCAGCAACTCCGGCACGAACCATTGAAAGCCAAAAGTCGGCTGGGTAGTGCCAGCCCCGTCTGGATCATTCGCGGCGACTGTCTGCGGCCTCATTCGGATCGACGCCCCCGTCATGCGTGCCAGGAGCACCTGCATCGGTACGGTCTGCGCCTGACCGGCGTTGCGACAGGCCAGCATGGCCAGCGACACGTTGGCATCCAGCACGACTGCCCAGTCCGTGGATTCGCGTTCTGGAGGATCACCTTCGCCTCGCAACTCAACGGCGATGGGGCACTTGTGTCGAGTGATTTCCTTGACCGCTAACCTGGCGTCAAGCACCTGAAGCCTAGCCGTGAACCCAATCTGCCCCGCAATGCGTTCCAGATCCACACCGTGCAGCGGCGGCACGCATTCCCGGACCAGCAATGAAGTATCCACGTTGCGTCGATACAGCGTCGCAAACAGGGACAGTAGCCAAAGCGCCTGGGCCGGCTCAAGGGTGACAATGAATGGCTTGGGCCGCGCCCGACGCAGCCTCGCAAGCAACCCGAGCAGAAACGCGAGCGCCATCGACGACCCCTCCCTGGGTAATCAGCACTGCAGGCAAACTGGATTGGCCGTCAGGATAGTCCGCGCAACGTGTCACCTCCCGTCGAATATCGACGGCGAGTATGCAGATATTCAGGAAATCCCGAGGATGAGCCAGCAGAGTCTTGGAAGGGATTTCGTTGCCGCGGCGCACCGCTGCGCCGATGGCAACGGGCTGCTCAGCTCGCCTTGACCGCCTGAAACTCTGCCAGGGCAGACAGCGCACGGGATTCGATGTGTCGTTTCACGTTCGTGAAACCCGAGTTCTCCAGCGTGGAGATCACGCCGCTCGGCGGGACGCAGGCTTCAATGGTGTCCCAGTAGTAGCGCCACAGTTTGGCTGACTCGGTGCTGCAGCCGGCCGCGCGGGCCAGTAGCGGCACCACGCCACGCATATACGCCTTGAGCAGGGCCCGGCTCCAGGCGCGTTCCGGTTTGGTGATCTCGAGCAGACACAGGCGCCCGCCGGGTTTGAGGACGCGATGGAATTCACTGAAGACCGCGGCAAGGTCGCTAAGGTGGCGCAGGGCATAGCCCATGCTGAGGAAGTCGAAGCTGGCATCGGGAAACGGGATGGCTTCCGCCCGCCCCTCGATGAGCTGCACACCCGGCAAGTGCGCGCAGGCCATCATGCCGGCACTCGGATCGATACCCACCACCAGGGCAGGATCGCCCACCAGTGCCACGGCTTCGCGCGCCATCAGTCCTGTACCGACGCCGATGTCGACGACGCGCATGCCCGGTTTCAGCCCTGCTCTCTGCAACGCCTGGTTGCGGTACCAGGGGCCGGTGCCCAGGGCCAGCAGCCTGTCGATGCGGTCGTAGTCCGAGGCCGTTCGGTCGAACAGCTTGCCGACGAAACCCCGTCGTTCCTGTTCGCTGGCGTAATAGCCGGTGAGAGGCGGATGCGGAGCGTGGACTACCTGTGACGAAGAATCGGAGGTGTCATTCATGGATTGATTGACGCGTGTGGGTGCAGGCGCAGTGGGAGACTCAGCATCAGCCGGATATCCATCCACGTCAACAAGGTGTTGTCGCGCACGGTGCTGAACTGGCGAGTACCGCCCTCGCCGTCGCGCGTACTTCAGCGCCCGCGCAGGGACCTGAGCGCCTGCCTGTCGTGCTTGCTGGGACGCCCGTCGGGCGCAGGCGGTGCCAGTTTGGCCTGCTCCTGGCGACGTTCACGGGCGGTAATGCTCTCGGGCGTCTCGATGTAGTGCGTCCGCGCTTCCGGGGCGGGACCGCGGCGCATGGGAATACTGTCGACGATGATGACAAAACGCAGTTCGTCCCGGGTGATCGTGACCTGCTCACCCGGGTGCACCAGCCGGGCGGGCTTTACTCGCTCACCATCGACATGGACGCGACCACCAGCAACAGCATCGGTCGCGTCCGAGCGGCTCTTGAAGAACCGCGTGAACCACAGCCACTTGTCGATGCGCAGGCCGCCCTGAGGCGCATCCTCGTCCGACTCCCGCCGCTGCCGGCTCATTCCATTGAGCACAGGCAGTAGGAGTAGATCCCCCGCGTCTCGAGCACCCGCGACAGGCGCGACAGCTCGGCTTCGAACGGGGACAGCACGCGACGGACGCTGCGCGTCAGCGAATCCTCGGGCGCAATCGCCTTGATCGCCCGACCGGTGAGCACGCGCATTTCCTGTGCGAGCAATTGGCGCCATGACATCGGCGGCTCGATGTATTCCACGTGATAGTCGTCATCGAGGTCGGCCCGTCTGGCAGCCGCATCGAGCGCGTTCTTGAACGTCCCGAGTTCATCGACGAGCCCGAGGCGCAGCGCATCCTTGCCGGACCACACGCGGCCCTGCGCCACGTTGTCGATCTCGTCCACCGGCTTGCCGCGACCGTTCGCGACCTTCTCGACGAATCCTGCGTACTCATGGTCGACGCTCGCCTGCAGCAGCTTCTTTGCGCCGTCCCCGAGCTTGCGGTCGAGACGGAAAGCATCCGACAACGCGGTCGTGCCGATGCCGTCCGTCGTCACGCCGAGCTTGCCCAGCGTGCGATCGATGGTCGGGAAGATCGAGAACACGCCGATCGACCCCGTGATCGTCACCGGGCTGGCCCAGATCTGGTCGGCGTCCATTGCAATGTAATAGCCACCTGAAGCCGCCGTGCTGCTCATCGATGCGATCACCGGCTTGCCGGCGAGCTTGATGGCGTCGATCTCGCGACGGATCACCTCCGACGCAAACACGCTCCCGCCGGGGCTGTCGATACGCAAGACCACCGCCTTCACGCGGTCGTCGTAGCGGGCCTGGCGGAGCTGCTCTGCCGTCGAGTCGCCGCCGATCGTGCCGGGAGGCTGGAGGCCGTCCAGGATCTCGCCGGAAGCGACCACGACGCCGACACGCTCGCGATCATCGGGCGTGAGCGCCCGCTGGGAGCGAATGGAATTCAGGTAGTCGCCGTGGTGCACGCCGCGGTAGGTGTGGTCCTTCTCGTCCTCGCCGGTGATCTGCGCGATGCGTTCTTCCACCTGGGCGCGCGTCTTGAGATCGGTGACGAGGCCACTGCTCATGGCAATCGCCGCGGTATCGCCCTTCGCGGCAACCAGACGATCCACGGCCTGGTCAGCGTATTCCTGCAACGCCGTCGCGGGCATCCCGCGAGCTTCGGTCACCGCGGCCTGATAGCTGCCCCAAAGGGAGCCCAGCCACGCAAGGCTTTCCTCCCGTTCCTGTGCTGACATGTCGTTGCGGCTGTACTGCTCGGTGTACGACTTGAACTGGCCGGCACGGAAGATGTTCACATCTATGGCGAGCTTGTCGATCGCGTCCTTCATGAACATGCGGTAGTACGCGAAGCCGTCGATCAGCACCATGCCCTTGGGGTCGAGGTAGATTTCGTCGGCGTGCGACGCGACGTAGTACTGCGACTGGTCGTACGACTCGCCGAAAGCGACCACGGGCTTGCCGCTCTCGCGGAAGTCCTTCACGGCCTTGCCGAACTCCTCGAGCTTCGCGACGCCGCCACCCGACATCTGCGTAAGGTCGAGCACCAGTATCTTGATGCGGTCGTCGGTCTTGGCTTCACGGATGGCTTCGAGCACGTCGCGCAGCAGCGTCTCGGGCCGGCCCTGCCCGTAGGCCTCGGAGACAGCCCGCTCGATCGGGTCACCGCTCAGCTGCTCGACCAGCGCGCCTTCCGGTGCAACGAGCAATGCAGAGTTGTTCGGGACAATCGGGATCGACGGCGACACGGCGAACCACAGGAGGCCAAAGATGAAGAGCAGCAGCACCAGGTGCAGCACCTTGCGTACGCCATCGACCAGGTGCCACAGGAAGCGGAATACGCCCTTCACGAAACTCATGGAACTCCCGTTCGAACCGGTTGGGAACCTGGATGCGTCACGCACCCGGAAGCAGCGGTCAGTGTACCCGCGAGGGCAGCCTCACGGTACCGGTGAACCAAACGAAACAGGGGCGATTGCCTGCGCAATCACCCCTGCCTGCAAACCTGAAGCCCGAAGCCCGGATTTGGCCGGAATCAGACCTTTTCTTCAATGCGTGCGGCCTTGCCGGTCAAGTCGCGCAGGAAGTACAGCTTGGCACGACGGACGTTGCCGCGGCGCTTGACCGTGATGTTGCCGAGGGCCGGGCTGTAGGTCTGGAACACGCGCTCCACGCCTTCGCCATGCGACACCTTGCGAACGGTGAACGAGGAATTCATGCCGCGGTTGCGACGGGCGATGACGATGCCCTCGTACGCCTGCACGCGCTCGCGGTCGCCTTCCTTCACTTTCACTTCCACGACGACGGTGTCGCCAGGGGCAAACTCGGGCACGGTGCGACCCGTGAATTCAGCTTCGATCGCGGCAATGATCTTGTTCATCTGTCATCCATCCCGTGCAAATAGCAAATCCAGAACTTGTCTCTATCGCGACGACCCCTGGGTACTCCCAAGGTCCGCCTTGTATTCATCCAGCAACCGGCGCTCTTCAGCGCTCAATTCCCGGCTCTCAATCAATTCGGGCCGGAGCATCCAGGTGCGTCCCAGCGCCTGCTTCAACCGCCAGCGGCGGATGGCGGCGTGATCGCCGCCCAGCAACACCGGAGGCACCACATGGCCCTCAAACCCTTCCGGCCGCGTGTAATGCGGCCAGTCCAGCAACCCGGCGCTGAAGGAGTCCTGCGCGGCCGATTCGGCATCGCCCAGCACGCCCGGCAACAGCCGCAGCACCGCGTCGATCAGCACGAGTGCAGGCAGCTCACCGCCAGACAACACGTAATCGCCGATCGAGATCCTCTCTTCGATCTCCAACTCGAGAAGACGCTCGTCCACCCCTTCGTACCGCCCCGCGAGGAGCAGCATGCCGGGGCGCGTCGCCAACTCGGCTGCCTTGGCCTGCGTGAACGGCACACCGTCCGCAGCCAGGTAGATACTCGGGCTTCCTTCGGGAAGCCTCGCCTTCGCCGCGCGGATCGCCGTGCGACAAGGCTCGATCTTCATCACCATGCCGGGACCGCCCCCGTAGGGCCGGTCGTCGACCGTACCGTGCACATCCTGCGCGTAGTCGCGCGGGTTCACCGTACCGACCATTACTTGCCCGCGCTCCACGGCGCGCCCGGTCACTCCCACGCGGGACGCGGTTGCCACCAGGGCTGGAAACAGCGTCACGACTTCGATGTGCATGCCGCTACCAGTCCGGGTCCCAATCCACCGTCATCCGCCCGGCGGCGAGATCCACCCCCAGCAGCCGCTCCTTCACGAGCGGCACGAGGTGCTCGCCTTCGCCGCGAATCACCATCAGCGGGTGCACCGCCGTTTCCCGGAAGTGATCCACCTTGCCGAGCCACTGCCCCGAAGGCGAGTAGGCGTCGAGGCCGGTGAGGTCCTCCCAGTAATATTCCCCCGGAGCCGGCGGCGGTAATTCGCTGCGCCACACCCCGATGTCCGCACCGACCATGGCCTGTGCCTGGTCGCGATCATTCACGTTCTCGAGCCGCCCGAGCACCATGCGGTTCGCCGGACGACCCTCAGCCCAGCGAACTTGCGTCCACTGCCCGCGCTGGTTCAACTGCCACACCGGGTAATCGAGCAGGTTCTCCGGTGGGTCCGTGTAGGACTGGATCTTGACCCAACCCTTCACGCCGAACAGCCCGGCAATCCGCCCCAGAACGACGATTCGGTCTTTGGGTTTGGCCTCGGCCGGTGGCGCTGCGGGCGTCTCCATCGGTCCGGTCAGATGCTGACGACTGCGCTAGCCAAAACGCCGCGCTGCAAGCCGTCAGACAGGTTCAAGCCGCCTTCTGGCTGCGTGCGACCGACACGAGCTGGGCAACGCGATCAGAGGGCTTGGCACCCTTGCTGACCCAGTAGTCCACGCGCGCGACGTCGAGCTCGAGCTTGCGCTCCTTGCCGGCCGGATTCGGGTTGAAGAAGCCGATCTGTTCCAGCGCCATGCCGCCCTGACGCTTGCGGCTGTCGGTAACAACGACGTGATAGAACGGCGCTTTCTTGCTGCCGCGACGAGTCAGGCGGATCGTAACCATGATTGCTGCTTCTGCCCCAGAAAAATGAGGCGCGAATACTAATGAAATTCTTGGACAAATGAAATGCTTGGGATGCGATAGGCCAGCCAGGGGTGAGGTCAGCTCGCCGCCCCGCCGCCAAACCCTGTCCGGGACCCCCTGACTAGCCGCCGAGACCGGGGGGCAGCTTGCCGGCCATGGCCCGCATCATCCGCGCCATTCCGCCACCCTTTGTCATGGATTTCATCATCTTCTGCATCTGCAGGAAGTTCTTGAGGAGCCGGTTGACGTCCGACACCTGCAGTCCGGACCCGATCGCAATGCGCCGCCGCCGGGAACCGTCGATCACCTTGGGGTGGCGCCGCTCCTGGGGGGTCATGGAGCGGATGATGGCCAGCTGGCGCTTGATTTCCCGGTCGTCGGGCTTAGGGATATTGCCCGCTTTGCCCAAGAGCTTGGTCGGCAGCTTGTCGACCAGCGAGGCGAGCCCGCCCATCTTTTCGACCTGACCCAATTGGTCGTGGAGGTCGTTGAGGTCAAAGTCCTTGCCCTTCTTCAGTTTGCCGGCCAGCCGCTCGGCCTGCTCACGGTCGACCTGCCGGGTGACATCCTCGACCAGCGACAGCACGTCGCCCATCCCCAGGATCCGGCCCGCCACCCGCTCGGCCTGGAAGACCTCCAGCGCGGCGGACTTTTCGCCCGTACCAATGAAGAGGATCGGCTTGCCGGTCACCTGACGGACCGAGAGCGCCGCGCCGCCGCGGGCATCGCCGTCCGCCTTGGTCAGGATCACGCCAGTGAGCGTCAGCGCCTCACCGAACGCCCGGGCGGCATTCACGGCGTCCTGGCCGGCCATGCTGTCGACGACGAACAATGTTTCGAGCGGGTTGACTGCGGCACTGATGTCGCGGACCTCCTGCATCATCTCGCCATCGACATGCAGGCGGCCGGCGGTGTCGACGATGAGGACGTCATAGAGCGAGCGCCGCGCTTCATCGAGCGCTTCGTTCGCGAGCGCTACGGGGGATTTGGTCGGGTCCGAAGGGTAGAAGCCGACTTCGAGCTGACCGGCCAGGCGCTCGAGCTGCAGGATGGCGGCCGGACGATAGACGTCGGTACTCGCGAGCAGCACCTTCTTGCGCTCTTTCTCTTTAAGCCATTTGGCCAGCTTGCCGGCGGTGGTCGTCTTGCCGGCGCCTTGCAGACCGGCCAGCAGGATGACGACCGGCGGCTGGGCGCGCAGGTTGATCGGCCGCGACCCTTCGCCCATCAGCGCGACGAGCTCCTCGTGGATGGTCCGCACGAGCGCCTGGCCCGGCGTCAGGCTCTTCTCGATCTCCTGCCCCACGACCCGGGCGCGCACGCCGTCGATGAAGGTCTTGACCACCGGCAACGCGACGTCGGCCTCGAGCAACGCCATGCGTACCTGGCGCAGCGTGTCGCCGATGTTTTCCTCGGTGAGTCGCCCGCGGCCCTGGAGGGCGTCGAGGACGCCGCGGAGACGACCGCTCAATTGATCAAACATGTTGCACCGGTTGAAGTCCGCAGGAGGCTGGTCGAGAGGCCGGGGATTATAGGAGAAACAGCGGACCGGCCGCCTGCTTCTCCCGCCCCGTCCTTCTAATGCCCGGAACCCTGTGACATGATCTGCTGCGTTCAGAAGCCTTCCCCGGGTCCCCGTGCTCTCAATCGTCGTCCTCGCCTGCTATCTCGCCTCCGCACTGTGGCTCTTGTCCGGTGCGCGACGAGCGCCTGCCGGCGCCCATGTGGCCGGTGTGGGCATGGGCGTGCTGGCCCTCGCGTTCCACGGCGCCAAGCTGTGGCAGGACCTGTCCGGGACGGACGCACGCCTGTCCCTCGGGGGAACGGCGTCGCTCATCTGGTGGGTTATCGCGCTCGTCGCCGTGATCGCCGCCATGCGCCGCCCGAGGTTCTCGGTCATCAGCGGCGTCCTGCTCGCCATTGCCGGCATCATTGCCGCGCTCGCCGACGACACCGTGCGGGAATTGACGGTCGCCCGCAGTGGCTGGGAACTCACCGCGCATGTCGTCCTGTCCACGTTGGCCTACGCCTTGCTCACGGTCGGCGCCGCGCTGGCCGTGGCCCAGGCCGCGCTTGACCGGCGCCTGCGACGGCACAAACCGCTCGGTCTCCTGGCTGCGCTACCTTCGATCGAATCCCTTGAGTCCGGCATGTTCCAGGCGATTGCCGCCGGGTTCGCGTTGCTGTCACTGGCGCTGTTCAGCGGCTTCGTGTTCGTCGACAACTTCCTCGCCCAGCACCTCGTGCACAAGGCAGTGCTGTCGTGCCTCGCGTGGATCGTCTTTGCAGTCCTGCTGGCAGGACGCTGGTACCTCGGCTGGCGAGGACGGACCGCGCTGCGCTGGACGCTCGGTGGCTTCGTCCTGCTCGGTCTCGCGTATTTCGGGACGAAGCTCGTGCTCGAAGGCATCCTCGGTCGCCACTGGGGCTGAACTCCGAGGCTCCCGGACTACCCGACACCTTGGGCGACCTGTCCCTCCCTTTCCTGTTCGGCACCGTCATCGTCCTGGTGTTGCTGTCCGCGTTCTTCTCCAGCACGGAGACCGCGCTCATGAGCATCAATCGCTATCGCCTGCGGCACATGGCGAGCGAAGGCAGCCGCAGCGCCAAACTCACCGAAGAACTGCTGCAGCGCCCGGATCGCCTGATCGGCGTCATCCTGCTCGGCAACACCTTGGTGAACTTCTCCGCCGTCGCAATCACCAGCGTCATCGCGCTGCGCATGGGCGGCGAGCCCGCGCTCGCCATCGCAACGGGCGCGCTCACCATCGTCGTGCTGATCTTCGGCGAGGTCGCGCCCAAGACCTACGGTGCGCTCCACCCCGAACGCCTCGCGTTGCCCGCGGCGTGGGTGTATGCCGGCCTCGTGCGGGTGCTGTATCCCTTCGTGTGGAGCGCCAACCTGGTCTCGAACGGCGTGCTGCGACTGCTCGGCGTCGCGCCCGACAAGGTCGCCGCCCATTCGCTCAGCGCCGATGAACTGCGCACGGTAGTCGCCGAATCGAGCACGGTGATTCCCCACGGCCACCAGCAGATGCTGATGAGCATCCTGGATCTCGAGAAGATCACCGTCGACGACATCATGATCCCGCGCGCCGATATAGGCGGCATCGATCTCGACGACGATTGGGACGATATCGTGGAGCAGCTGCGCTCGAACCCGCACACGCGCCTGCCCGTGTACGAATCGAACCTCGACAGCATCCTCGGCATCCTGCACATGAAGAAGGTGGCGCAGTCGCTCGCCCACGGTGACCTCACCCGCGACGAACTGAGGCGCATGGCAGTGGAGCGCGAACCGTTCTTCATTCCGGCGGGTACTACACTGAATACGCAATTGCTGGCGTTCCAGCACCAGCGGCGCCGCATTGCGCTCGTCGTCAACGAGTACGGCGACGTGCAGGGACTGGTTACGCTGGAGGACATCCTCGAGGAAATCGTCGGCGAGTTCACCAGCGACGCCGCAACGCTGCATCGGGACGTGCATCGCGAACCGAACGGGGGTTACGTCATCAACGCGAGCGCCAACCTGCGCTCACTCAACCGCAGGCTCGGCTGGACCTTGCCGACCAAGGGCCCGCGCACGCTGAACGGCCTGATCCTCGAATACCTTGAAGCCATTCCAGAGCCTGGCACCAGCCTCAAGATCGACGGCTATGCAGTGGAGATCCTGCAGATTGCGGGCAATGCCGTCAGGACAGCGCGGGTGATTCCGCCCGGAAAGGCCGGTTGACGATTCAGCCGTGGAAACCCGCGGCGGCAATCACGTCCTGCAGCCGTTCCACCCCGGTGACTTCGATGCCATCGATCGGTTTGCGCGGCACATTCGCGGCCGGCACGATGGCGCGTTCAAACCCCTGCTTCGCGGCCTCACGCAACCGCTCCTCGCCGTACGGGACGGGGCGGACTTCGCCGGCCAGGCCGACCTCGCCGAAACTCACGAGCCCGGTCGAGAGCGCCTGGTCGCGATAGCTCGAATAGACCGCAAGGATCGCCGGCAGGTCGGTCGCGGTTTCGTTTAGCCGGACGCCGCCGACGATATTGACGAACACGTCGTAGCCGCTCGTCGCGACACCGCCATGTCGATGCAGCACGGCAAGCAACAGGTTCAACCGGTTCTGCTCGATGCCGACCGCGACACGACGCGGATTCATCGCCTGCGTCGCATCGACCAGCGCCTGAACCTCGATCAGCATCGGCCGCGTGCCTTCGCGGGCGACCATCACCACGGAACCCGGCACCGGCGCGGGATGGCGGGACAGGAAAATGGCGGAAGGATTCTTCACTTCCTTCAAGCCCTGCTCCGTCATCGCGAACACGCCGATCTCGTTGACGGCACCGAAGCGGTTCTTGACCGCGCGCACCAGTCGATACCGACTGCCTGCATCGCTTTCGAAATACAGCACGGTATCGACCATGTGCTCGAGGATGCGGGGACCCGCGATCAGGCCTTCCTTGGTGACGTGGCCGATGATGATGACGGCCGCGCCGGTCGACTTGGCAAAGCGTACGAGCTGCGCAGCGGACTCCCGCACCTGCGAGGCCGAGCCGGCAGACGATTCGACGCCTTCGACGAACATCGTCTGGATGGAGTCGATCACGAGGATCTTGACCGCCCGGGCCTTGGCTTCCGCCAGCACCGTGTCCACGTTGGTTTCGGCGAAGAGCTGCAACGTATCGCCCGACACGCCGAGCCGATGGGCCCGCAGGCTGACCTGCCGCAGGGATTCCTCGCCGGTGACGTACAGCGTTTCCGCTGCACGGCTCAGCGCCTCGCCCGCCTGCAGCAGCAGCGTCGACTTGCCGATGCCGGGGTCGCCACCGATCAACGTCACCGAGCCCTGGACCAGGCCGCCGCCCAGCACCCTGTCGAGCTCATCGAGTCCGGTCGCGATACGGGGTTCGTCCGCCTTGAGCACGTCAGACATCAGCCGGACGGGCGCGCTGCCAGCCACCAGCGGCGCACGGGCACCCGGCCCCGTCCGTGCCACCGTCACGCTCTTGAAGGTCCCCACGGCCTTGCAGGCGGGACACGTCCCGAGCCACTGCAGGCTCTCGTTGCCGCAGTCGTCGCAAACATAGACAGCACGCGATTTGGCCATCGATAACCGGGGAGCGCTCGGGGGAAAAAGGATAGGGGTACGTCACACCCCGCTGCAGTCGCATCGTACCGGAGCGGCAAAGGCACCGTCAGCCTGTGACGGCCCCGACAATTGGCCATAACGCGTTCGTCTATACTCGCGCCGGTTCTGGGTCAGGAAGCTCGATACGCGTGGTGGCAGCAGCCCCTCAACTCAACCGGTACGGCTGGCTCCTCGCGGGAGCTGCGGCGGCCTTCGTCCTGCTTTTGGGCCGGCTGGTGCTGGCGGACGCCGTGAGCAGCCTGGAAGGCCTGTTCCGTGACTGGGTTGTCTCCGGCGCCCCTTACGACCGCCCCCTCTGGGCGGTTTTCGTTGAAGCCTTTACGGCCGTTGTCGTGGTCGCTCTTGCCGGCGGGGTGTTGCCCCGGACCGGCCGCAAGACCGCCATCCTCGCCACGGTGGGCCTGATCTGGGGGCTCCTGCTCCTCGAGATCGCCCTGCTGAGCTGGCTTGGAACCTGGACAAGGCTCCTCCTTCCCGTGATTGCCTTGCTCGCCGGCCTCGCCGTCTCCGTGGCCTGCAATGCCCCGATTCGACCGCCAGCACGCCCGGCCGTCGCCCCGCCCGCCCGCAAGTTCACGAACGTCTCCGGCGAAAACCTCGCCGTCATGGCTCGCAATCTGCAGCGCCAGGGCCAACTGGACCTCGCCTTCGAAACCTATCGTCGCTGCCCGGCCAGCCCGGAAGTGCTGGATGCCCTCCATGGCCTCGGCCTCGAGTTCGACGCCCGGCACCAGGGCGCCAAGGCCAAGGCCGTCTTCACTTACATGGCCGAACGCGACCCCAAGTACAAGCCGCTCGCGGACCGCCCGGTCTCGGAAGATCCGCCGCCGCCCGCACGACTGAAACCGGTGCGGCCGAGCGCATCCATCGACAAACCAGACGCCCGGGACCGCGCCGCGACCACGCCAAAACGCACGCTCGGCCGGTATGAAATCGAACGGGAACTCGGACAGGGCGCCATGGGCACCGTGTACCTGGGACGAGACCCCAAGATCAATCGCGTGGTGGCCATCAAGGCCATTTCACTCGCCCAGGAATTCGAGGACGCCGATCTCGATGAAGTGAAGTCGCGGTTCTTCCGCGAAGCGGAAATGGCGGGACGCCTCAATCACCCGGGCATCGTGACCGTCTACGACGCCGGCGAAGACCAGGGCCTGGCCTACATCGCCATGGAGTTCCTGAAGGGCCAGCACCTGAGTCACTTTGCCGAGGGCGAAAACCTGCTGCCGGCCGCCAAAGTGCTTGAATTGATAGCCAGGCTGGCGGACGCGCTCCACTACGCACATCGCCAGAATGTGGTTCACCGGGACATCAAACCGGCTAATATCATGTTCGACCTCGATACGGACGAACTCAAAATTACTGACTTCGGTATCGCCCGCCTCACCGACACAAGCAGGACGAAGACCGGCATTGTCCTCGGTACACCGTCTTTCATGTCACCCGAACAGCTCGAAGGCGGAGCCCTCGATGGCCGTACCGACCTCTTCGCGCTCGGGATCAGCCTGTACCATCTTCTGGCAGGCCAGTTGCCGTTCCGCGCCGGCTCCATGACCCAGCTGATGCACAAGATCGCGAGCGAGCCGCACGTGCCGCTCCGCTCGATCCGCCCCGAGCTCCCTGAATGCGTCGAGAGCATCGTGACTCGCGCGCTCGAAAAGAATCCCGAGGACCGCTACCAGACCGGCGCCGAACTGGCGGCCGCAGTCCGAAGCTGTGCCAAGGCGCTGGACCACTGATGCCTACCCTCCAGAACCTGCGCGGCAAGATCCGCTCCGTGGGCGCGACGGATGTGGGCAAGGTGCGCGAGCACAACGAGGACACCATCGGCGTCGATGCCGACATCGGCCTGCTGGTCCTCGCCGACGGCATGGGCGGTTACAACGCCGGTGAAGTCGCGAGCGGCATCGCCGTCAAGACCGTCATGAGCCTCGTGAAGGAAGCCATCGAACGGCAGGACCTCACCGCAGACGACAGGGAATCCGGCCTGTCCCGTCCCAGCATCGTCCTGAGGGACTCGATCATGCGGGCCAACAAGATCATCTACCAGACCGCCAAGACCCAGCCCCAATGCGAGGGCATGGGGACGACGATCGTGGCGTGCCTGTTCTTCGACAACAAGGTAGCCATCGCTCACGTCGGCGATTCCCGGCTGTACCGCCTCCGCTCCAGCCGCTTCGAGCAGATGACCCTCGATCACTCCCTGCTGCAGGAACTGGTCGACCGTGGTTTCTACTCCCAGGAAGAGGCCGCCCGGGCGAGCAACAAGAACTACGTCACACGGGCCTTGGGTGTAGAGCCGTCCGTCGAGGTCGAAATCCACGAGGAACCGGCCTTGAAAGGCGACTACTACGTCCTGTGTTCCGACGGCCTGTCCGACATGGTCGAAGACGAAGATATTCACTTAACGATCAGCACCTTTAGTGCTAGTCTTGAAACCATTGCTAAGCAATTGATCCAGCTTGCGAACGACAACGGTGGTCGGGACAACGTCTCGGTGGTGCTGGCACAGCCTGTTGAAAGCTTTGCTGCGCGCAAGGGCTTGATGGACCGGTTGCTGGGCTGGTTTGATTAGGAACTTGGGGCTGACGGATTCATACACGGAGTCGAGGCAGACATGGCACGGTTAATCCTGAGCCTGGATGGTCAAGTTCTGGCCGAATACAACATGAACAAGGAGCGGTACACGGTCGGCCGCCTCCCTGACAACGACATCCGCATCGACAATCCGGCGGTCAGCGGTCATCACTCGCTGATCATCAACATCCTGAACGACTC
>JBEBIT010000066.1:0-16267 GCA_040080215.1 Steroidobacteraceae bacterium | reverse complement strand
CAGTTGCTCGGCAATCACGAGCGGGTCAACTGGGTGCTCGGTGCGTACTATCAGCAGGAGTACAACCGGACCCGCAACAGCGGTCGGACGCTGGCCGAGTTCACCTGCGACCTGTGGGGCGCAGATAAGCAGACTCGTGGCATCACGGTCGGTCAGGAAGCCAGCTGCTTCAATAACCGCGCCCAGGCGTTGGGTGTACTCAACACAACTGTAAGCGGCCAGAACATGCTGGCCAATAGCGCCATGACGTCGACCCAGATCGGTGCGCTGGCCACGATCCTGTCCAGCCGGTTCTCTGCAGCTAACCAGCCGGCAGCCAACGGCCTGGACATGTCGGTGTTCTCGAACGCGGTGGGCGCCAACGTCGACAGCGTGACCATTGCGCGTCCTGAGAGCCGAGCCGTGTTCGGTGACATCACGTTCCGCTTGACCGACAAGCTGACGCTGGCAGCCGGCATGCGCTACAGCAAGGACGATTCAAACGGGACGATCAGCGTTGGCGGAGGTAACAATCGTGGCTTCCTGACCTCCCATACGGGCCTGCTGTTCGATCAGAACATCGCGAACTACTTCGGCATCAACCAGATCAACTCGTTGACAGGTGCGGCATTGCCGGCGCCGACGAATGCCCAGAAGTTCGATGCGTTGACGAAGCGCCTGACGGTGCAGTACCAGTGGAATCCCGACCTGATGACGTATGTCAGTTACTCTGACGGGTATGGTCCCGGCGGCGTCGCGCTGTTGGCCCAGGGTGCTCCTGGCTGGCTCACGCTGAACTCGGCCGGCGTGGCAACGGGTGGCTTCCTTCGCGACATCTACAACACGGGCCGCATGGACGTTCCGATATCGATTGTCCGCGATGAGCAGACGGTCACCAACTTCGAGGTCGGCATGCGCGCCGACTGGCTCGGCGGTGCCCTTCGTACGAACGTGACGGCGTTCTACACGACCTGGAAGAACATCCCGGTCTCGCAATACATCGTCACCAAGTACTGGGATACAAACGGCGATACATTCGCCGACGCCCAAGTCGACATTACGGGCGACGGCGTGCCCGATCTCAACTACTTTGCCAACCTGCTTGGCACCTCCGTGTCGAAGGCAGAAGTCAAAGGCGTTGAAATCGAGACCAACTGGCGGGCCACCGACAACCTGCGCGTCAACCTGAACGTGGGCTTCCTGGACACCAAGTACAAGGACCTGGGCCCGGGTGGCGTTGGCTTGTCGCCGGCAGTGGCAGCAGGCTCAGAGTTCGCACAGGCTCCGAAGTTCACGACGAACCTGGGACTGCAGTACTCGGTGCCATTCGAGGGTGGCGCGGGCCTGACGCCGCGAGTCGACTACACCTACACGGATGACTTCACGCTGACTC
Source organism: Steroidobacteraceae bacterium (assembly GCA_040080215.1). GTDB lineage: Bacteria > Pseudomonadota > Gammaproteobacteria > Steroidobacterales > Steroidobacteraceae > CAIUGU01. The sequence continues at coordinate 14,895 of JBEBIT010000066.1, read as the reverse complement.
CGAACGAACAGAACCAGCGCATCCAGAAGGGCTTCGGCTTGCTCAATGCCCGCGTGACCTACGACTCGGGCTCCAACTGGAGCGTGAGTGCGCTCGGCACCAACCTGACGAACGAGTACTACCTGAACTCGGGCTTCTACACCCGGGCAGAGCAGGTGTACTTCACGACGACGGGTCGGCCGCGCGAGTGGGGTCTGTCGTTCAACCTCAAGTTCGACTAAGGATCGGCATCGACGAATGGAAAGGCTTGGTGCGTCTCGCGTGATCTCTGCAGCAGCGGCGAACAGCATTCGATACGACACATGAGTCTTCGCTAAAGGACGGGTGCGGCGCCAGTATCTGGCCCGCACCCCTCCCCTGCAAACTAGCGATCAGGACTACCCCCGTTCTGGTCGCTTTTTTTTGTCTTGGATTTGCGGGCCCCCAAGGTGCAATGGGGCGCTGAGCCGGACGGCGCGGCGTGATGGATTGTGGACCGAGGCCGGACAGGCCAGGCAGCGACTCAGGACGTGGCGCGAGGCCTCACTGCTCGGGGGCGTTGGGTGACTGCATGATCACCGTGAAAGTCCCGCCGTAGTGTGCCTCCAGCAGCCTGACGGCTTCCGGCGCATTGCGCGCCAGGCAGGCATCGACGATCGCCTTGTGTTCATCGAGTTCGTTGCGCTCCGGAATGTGCTGCGCTGCGAGCAACCGGTACCGCTCTGCAGCATCGAACAATTGTTCGGAGATGCGCCGGATCCAGCGCGAACCGCAGCCCGACACCAGCGTCCTGTGGAATTCGCGGTGCAGTTGCTCCCAGGCCGGGTCGGGTGTCGAGGAATCCGGCGTTATCCAGCGACTGACGCGCGACAGGCGATGGAGCGACAAGACCAACGCTTCTTCCCAGGCCACGTCGAATTCACGGATCGACTCGGTGATGGCGGCGCCATCAATCCAGCAGCGGGCCCGCACCAGTTCCCTGAGCTCGCTTTCGCTCACTGGGGCCACACGGAAGCCTTTCTGGTCTTCCAGCAGCACGAACCCTTCCGATACCAGACGGTTGAGCGCTTCGCGGATGGGACTACTGGCAATGCTGAACCGTTGACCCAGCGCTTCGGCCCGCAGCTTTTCGCCGGGCTTGAGCCGGCCCGCCAGCAGATCGGCCCGCAACTCCTGGTAAACCGTCGTGCTTAAAGTAGCCGCACCCTTCTTGGGAGGCTCGCTTCGCTCGATTTTCTCGCCGCGCTTGTTCAAGGATCGTGACTCCAAAGGCCAACTACATTGAATTGTAAGGATTCGGCCACATCGTGCGTACTCATTAGAACCTATATTTTGCACGCCCATTGATTCTATCGATTTTTGCGTGCTTTTTGCCTTATTATTGATAATCTGGGATATCGGGTCGCAGATCTGCAAGGGCGCCCCGGCAAGAGCACTAGAAGAGTTGGGAGTCAGCACGTTATGAAGCTTGGAATCGCAGGCCTCGGATGGTGGGGAGGCACGCTGGTCGACGCGGTCGAGGGCAGCCCGAACCTCAAGTTCGTCGCGGCTTACACCCGTTCGCGCTCGCAGCAGGATCAGGACATTGCCGCCAAGCATCACCTGAAGCTGGTCGATAGTTACGAAGCCATGCTCGCGGATCCGGAAGTGGAAGGCGTCGTCCTCGCGACACCACCTCCCGGCCATGCTGACCAGATCGTTGCGGCCGCCAAGGCCGGCAAGCATGTGTTCTGCGAAAAGCCCTTCGTGATGTCGAAGGCGGACGCCAATCGCGCCGTAGCCGCTGTGAAGGCGGCGGGCGTAACGCTCGGTCTCGGCTACAACCGACGCTTTCATCCTTCGTGGCTCGATCTCAAGCAGCGCATCGCCTCAGGCGAGCTCGGCACCATCCTCCATGCCGAGTGCACGATGTCCGGCCCGAACGGCCTGACGCTGTCCGAGAACGCTTGGCGGCGCAGTGCCGAACAGGCCCCACTCGGCGGCCTGTTCCCGATGGGCGTGCACGCGGTGGACGGCTTCATCGACCTCTTCGGTGAGGTCGACAACGTGTTTTGCCAAAGCTTCCGTCGTGCCGTACCGGGCGAGAACGACGACACCACCTCGGTGCTGTTCCGCATGAAGCAAGGCATGTCCGCGTACCTCGGCACGATGATGGCCACCGCAGGCACGTTCCGCTTCCAGGTGTATGGCTCGAAGGCGATGGCCCTGTTGGGTGGCACCACCCACGTTGCCGGCCAGTCCTCGCAGCATCGTCGCTCCGGCTTGTTCGGTGCGTACGTCATCCAGCCGATCAAGGGCGATGCACTTTCCCTCGACGTCCCCGTCTTCGACGTCAACAACGCAGAACTGGAGGCCTTCGCGCAGGCCGCCACCGGCGGTGCGCCCTATCCGATCTCGCACGCAGAGATGATTCACGGCGTAGCCGTCACGGACGCCATCATCGCCTCCGCAAGATCCAGCAAACTCGAACACGTCGCCTGAAACACGACCAGCAACCGGAGCCCCAAAGCACCATGGACCTCGGCAAGTACGGACATCTGACCTATTCCACGCTCGTTCACCCCGGCGACACCTGGCCGGAGATGTGGAACAGCCTCACGACCTACGTACCGCAGGTCAAGAAGCGCTTCTGCCCTGACAAGCCGTTCGGCGTCTCGCTGCGGTTGTCGAATGCATCGGCCGACGTTCTCGTGAACAACGCGTCCGAGCGCGCGAAGCTCAAGTCTTTCCTGACCGACAACGACCTGTACCTGTACACGGTGAACGCATTCCCGTTCGGGCCGTTCAAGAACCAGATCGTCAAGGAGCAGGTGTACGAGCCCGACTGGCGCGGTGAAGAGCGCGCCCGCTACACCATGCACGTCGCGGACATCCTGGCTGACGTCGGCGCCATCAACGTGAACCCGTCGATCCAGAGCCCGCCGCTCGGCTTCAAGCCGCGCGTGACGGGGCCCGATGTGGTCGAAGCGTACGCTGCCAATATCCGTCGCCTTGCCGTTCACCTGCATCGGCTGCGTGAGCGCACCGGCCGGACCGTGACACTGGCCGTCGAGCCCGAGCCGGCTTGTTTCCTCGAGACCACGGACGAGACCGTGGACTTCTTCACGCGCGTGCTGCGCTCGGAACAGTCACTCACTGCGCTGGGCCGCGATCTCGGCACCAATGCCGAGGAAGCCCGCACGATCCTCCGTCGCCATATCGGCACGGTGTACGACATCTGCCACCAGGCCGTGGAGTACGAGAACATCAGCGTCTCGCTGCAGAAGCTGGTCGACAACGACATCCCTGTCTTCAAGCTGCAGGAAGCCGCGGCCATGCAGGTTCCCAACGTGACGCCGGCGGCTGTCGCGGAACTGCGCAAGTGGGCGGACAGCGTGTACCTGACGCAGACCATCGAGAAGAAGGACGGCAAGCTGAACCGCTTCCTGAACCTCGAGGATGCCATTGCGGCCTTCGAGAAGGACCCGGGCGGCGAACGCGAGTGGCGCATCCACTTCCACGTGCCCGTGTTCCTGGAATCGCTCGGTGAGCACTTCAAGACCACGCGGTTCGCCATCGCCGAAGCGCTGGCCTTCCATCGCAAGAACCCGCTGAGTGCACAGCTCGAGATCGAGACCTATACCTGGGACGTGCTGCCTGCCCACCTCAAGACCGGCGACATCGTCGACTACGTGACCCTTGAGCTCGAGTGGGTAAAGAGCCAGTTCGCCTGACGGCGGTGCTCTCGATAAAGAGGTACGCATGAAAACCGGCTTCATCGGGCTCGGTCGCATGGGCCATGGCATGGCCACGCGCCTGCTCGGCGCGGGTCACACGCTCGTCGTCTTCGATCCGGATGCAAAGCAGGCAGCCCGCATGGCGGCTGCCGGAGCTGAAGTCGCGCCCAGCCTCGCAGCGCTGGCTGCCAGCTGCGACGTGGTCATCAGCATGTTGCCGAGCGACGAGATCCTGCGCAACGCAGCGCTCGGTGACGGTGGACTGTCAACGCACCTTCGCCCCGGCTCCATCCACATGGTGAGCGGCACCCACGGCGTACCAGTGATGAGCGAGCTGGCCCAGGGACACGCTGCCGCGGGACAGACGCTCGTGGCCTGCCACGTACTGGGTCGACCGGACCTCGCCGCCACCGGCATGCTCGGGCTGGTGCCCGGCGGCCCGCCGGCTGCGGTAGACAAAGTACGCCCGATGTTCGCGGCGATCGGCGATCGGGTGATCGAAGCAGGACCCAATCCGCTGTCCGCAACCGCCATCAAGATCGCCAACAACTTCATCCTGGGCTGCGCCATCGAAGCGATGGGCGAAGGCATGGCGCTCGTGCGCAAATACGAAGTCGACCCGATCGTTTTCCATCAGGTGCTGGTCGGCGGCCTGTTCAATTGCACTGCGTACCAGTCCTACGGTGACTTGATCGCCCAGGAGGACTGGGGTCGCGTCGGCGCCTCGGCCGTGATCGGCCTCAAGGACGCCAACCTTGCCCTCGATGCCGCGCAGAAAGTGGGTGTCCCGCTCCCGAGCGCCACGATCTGGAAAACAGCCCTCGAATCGGCCATTGCCCGGGGCGAAGCCAACCTCGACTGGTCCGTGATGGCACGAGAAGTGTTCCGCGCGAGCGGCCTGGAATAGAATGGTCGCGGCCGCAACCGCGTCCATTTCATGCAGAGATCCATCAAGATGCTCGTGAAGTCCCTCGCCACTGCCCCGTCCTACGAAGCACCCAATCACCGTCTGATCGATTCGGTGCGCTTGCTGGGCTTCGAACCCGATGGCCCGACGAACTTCTGGGTCGGCCACTCCACGGTGCATCCCGGTGGCAATGTCGGCCCCGACGCCTCCCCCATCGAGAAAGTCTATGTGGTGCTCACCGGCAAGATCACTGTGACGTCGGGTGGCAAGACGCGCGACCTCGGACCGATGGACGCCTGCCGCATCCCGCCGAACGAGACCCGCGAGTTCATCAATCGCGAGCCCACGGCCGCGATGCTGCTCGTGATCATGCCGTACCCGCCGGCGGCGTAAAGCGGCGTAGCTGATCCGGCTCGACTACTCGTCGAGCACCAACCGATAGCCAACACCCGTCTCCGTCAGCAGGTGCCGGGGCCGAGACGGGTCCTCCTCCAGCTTGCCGCGCAGCTGCTTCATGTAACCGCGCAGATAGTGCGTCTGCTCGACGCTGCCGGGTCCCCACGCCTGGCTCAACAGCTGCCGATGGGTCACCACCATGCCGGCATGGCTGCCGAGCACCTCGAGGATCCGGAATTCGATGGGCGTCAGATGCAGCCGCTCGTTCCCTGCGCCGGTGATCTCGCGCTTTTCGAGGTCGACTAGCCAACGGCCCAAGCGAAGCCGCGCCGAATTCCCGTCCGGCGTCCTGACACCATGGCGAAGCGCCACCCGCACGCGCGCGACCAGCTCACGCATCCCGAAGGGCTTGGTCACGTAGTCATCGGCACCGGCTTCGAGTGCCGCGACGATCTGCTGTTCCTGCGTGCGTGCCGACAGCACAATGACCGGAATGCGCGTCCAGCCGCGCGCCTTGCGGATCACCTCGATCCCATCGCAATCCGGCAAGCCGAGATCCACGATCGCGAGGTCCGGCCGGTGGGATTGCAACTCGGTCAAGCCACGTGCACCGGTCCCAGCCTCGATGACCCGATAGCCTTCGAGTTCCAGCCCCGCACGGAGTACGGCGCGGATCTCGCTATCGTCCTCGATCACCAGCACTGCACGGCTCGCGTTAGTCATCATCACGGAGTCCAGCCGGGGGTTGCGCTGGCAACGGCAACCTCACGCGGATCAAAGCTCCGTGAGGCGCGCGTTCCTCGGCATGGATCTGCCCTCCATGCAATTCGACGATGGCACGACAGATCGCAAGGCCCAGCCCGATGCCTCCCACTGTGCCCTCCTTGGTGCCACGCTCAAACTTGCGGAACAGCGCTTCAGGATCGACGCTCTCGAACCCGGGACCATTGTCGGCGACGGCCACCTCGATCTGATTCCCTCTGACGACCGCCGACAATCGAATCTCCGATTCGGGCGGGGTGTACTTGATTGCGTTGTCCAGCAGGTTCTCGAGCAGTTGCTCTATCAGCTTGCCGTCGACATGGAGCGCGGGCAGCGTCGCCGGAATATCCATCACGACGTGACGCGTCCCCAGCCTGTCTCTCAGGCGATGCAGTACCGTCGCTGCGATATCGTCGATCTCGTACCAGTCAAGACGCAGGCGGATGCTGCCTGACTCGAGGCGCACCAGATCGAGGACGCTGGTGACGTGGTCGCTGACACTCATGGCGGAGCGCCGCACCGTCGTGGCGAGCGATCGTCTTTCATCCGGACTCATGTCTTCCATGCGTTCCGCCAGCGTCGCTGCGCCGGCCACCACCGCAGATAGCGGCGTTCGCAGGTCGTGCGACAGCGAAGCCAGCAGCGAATTGCGGACCACCTCGGTTTCCGCACGCAGCTCGGCGGCGTGGGCCTGGTCCGCGAGATCGGCTCGTTCCAGGGCCATCGCGATCTGGGCCGCAAAGGTTTCAAGGAGTCGAAACTGCTCCGGCAGCAGGATGCGGCGCCGATTGCGCGGCTTGACCGCCAGCACGCCTTGTGGGGCCTTCGCCCCGACGAGCGGCAGATAGACGACATCGGTTCCGGCCAACGTATCCGTCCCGAGCCCCGCGGGCCTGCCATGGTCGAACGACCACTGAGCCGCACCGGGATCCACCGTCGTCAGCACGTCGCGCGAGTGCTTTTCGCGGCTTGGCCCGACGCGTCCCGCTCCATTCGGCAACAGGAGCGCCGTCGTGCAATCAAAGACCTCGCTGACGTGACTGATCGCGGCATGTTCCATGGCCTTGCGATCACGCGCCGCCGCCAGCTTGCGACTCATCGCGTACAGCAGGGCCGTGCGTCGTTCTCGATGGCCGGCCACCTTCGCCTGCAGCCGGACGCTGGCGGCAAGGTTGCTGATGATGAGGGCGACGACCAGCATGATGACGAACGTCAGCAGGTACTGGGCGTCGGAAACGGCGAAGGAAAGCCGGGGCGGCACGAACACGATGTCAAACGCGAGTACGTTGAGGACCGAAGTAACGATGGCCGGATATCGGCCATAGCGAACCGCAACGACCGCGGCCGCCAGCAGGTACACCATGACCAGATTGGGACTCTCGAACGTCGGCTCCATCAGCCAGCAGATGGCAGTGGCGATGAGCGTCGCCCCGACAGCCTTTGCGAAGTGCGGCCATCGCTGCTTGTCGGACCCTGCTCCATGATCGGCTGCATCGATGCGGCTGGTGATCGCGGCAGAAGGCGGGTCGCGAACCTCACCGCCGACGACAACGACATCGAAATCTGCGGCCTGCTCGATCAGTCGTGTCGTGGTCGATGCACGACCTGCCAGAAATCCGAGACGGTACCGGCGATTCGGCTTGCCCACGAGGATTCGCGTGACGTTACGTGTCCGTGCGTACTCCAGGATCTCATCGACCGCAGACGACCCGCCGAGCGTGATGGCCTCAGCCCCCAGCGACTCGGCCAGCCGCATCAGGTCGATCCGGCGGTTGCGCTCTGCGTCTTTCAGCTGCAGCAGGGCCGGTGTCTCGACATACACCACCAGCCACTCTGCATCCAGCGCATCCGCCATCCGCTTGCCCGCGCGAACCATGATCGCCGCTTGCTCATCCGGGCCGACGCACACCAGCAGGCGTTCACGCGTCCGCCACGGCTGCTGCACGGCTTCCTGCTTGCGGTAATCGCGCATCGCCTGGTCGACGCGGTCAGCCGTCTTGCGCAGCGCCAGTTCGCGCAGCGCGATCAGGTTGCCCTTGCGGAAGAAGCTCTCGAGGGCACGTTGTGCCTGGTCGGGGACATAGATCTTGCCGCCTTTGAGCCGTTGCAACAGATCGTCCGGGGGCAGATCGATCAGCTCGACTTCGTCGGCGGCCTCGAAGACATGATCCGGGACGGTTTCGCGCTGCGGCGCGCCGGTGATGCGAGCCACCACGTCACTCAGGCTCTCCAGGTGCTGGACATTGACCGTGGTGTAGACGTCGATGCCGGCTTCCAGCACCTCTTCGATGTCCTGCCAGCGCTTTTCATGGCGAGGCTCGGGGGTGACGCCTGCAAGGTTGGTATGCGCGAGTTCGTCTACCAGCAAGAGCTGCGGCTTGCGTGCGAGCGCGGCATCGAGATTGAACTCCGACCGGCCGCTGGCCCCCGCCACATCGACCAGGAGCGGCAGGTGCTCCAGCCCCATGAGCAGTCGCTCGGTCTCGACGCGGCCGTGCGGCTCGACGTAGCCGACCACCACATCCACGCCGGTCGCCTTACGCCGCTGGGCATCCTCGAGCATGCTGAACGTCTTGCCGACACCGGCACTCGCGCCGAAGAAGATCTTGAGCTTGCCTCGATGCGAACGCACTTCCTGCGCCTGCACCTGGGCCAGCAACTCGTCAGGATCGGGCCGCGAGCCGTTCATGGGGATTCACTATCCCACGACGCACTGGCACAGGCCAGCCGCACCGGCCAGCAGCCTCTAATTTGCCTTGGCAAGATCGTCGAGGGCCCTGTTGAGTGCAAGTACATTCACCCGCGGCGGACCCAGGAACCCCGGCACGCTGCGCTCCGTGCTGGCAGCGACCAGTTGTCGCACCTGCTCAACCTCAAGCGAGCGGACTCGTGCGACACGAGGGATCTGGTAGTTGGCAGCCGCGATGCTCATGTGAGGATCGAGGCCGCTGCCTGACGCGGTCACGAGGTCGACCGGTACCGGCGCCGGGTTACCCGGATCCGCCGCTCGCAACGCCGCGACCCGCGCCTGCACTGCCTCCAGCAAGGCCGGGTTCAGTGGACCCTGATTGGAGCCCGACGAAGCGGCCGCGTTGTAGGGCATGGGCCCGGTAGCAGAGGGTCGTCCCCAGAAGTACTTTGGATCAGAAAAGGACTGCCCGATCAGGGACGAGCCGACGACCTCGCCACCCTGCTCAATCAAGCTGCCCGCCACCCTTGCAGGAAACAGCCCCGTGGCGGCTCCCGTGATCAAGAGCGGATACAGGAACCCGGTCAGCACCGCCATTGCCACGAACAGGACGATCGCAGGACGAATGAAGCTGTTAGCCATGGTCGACTCCTTCAGACCCAGTGCGCGGCGGTCAGCACCAGGTCGATGACCTTGATCCCGACAAACGGCACCAAAACACCGCCCAGCCCATATATCAGAAGATTCCGGCGCAAGAGCGCGGCGGCCCCGAGCGCCCTGTACTTCACGCCCTTCAACGCCAGGGGCACCAGGAAGATGATGATGAGCGCGTTGAAGATCACGGCCGACAGAATGGCGGACGACGGGCTGCCCAGCTGCATGACGTTGAGCGCGTTGAGCTGCGGATACGTCGCCGCAAACGCCGCGGGAATAATGGCAAAGTACTTGGCGATGTCATTGGCGATGCTGAAGGTCGTCAGCGACCCGCGCGTCATGAGCATCTGCTTGCCGGTTTCGACCACCTCGATCAGCTTGGTGGGATTGGAATCCAGGTCCACCATGTTGCCGGCCTCCTTCGCCGCCTGGGTGCCGGAATTCATCGCAACCGCGACATCCGCCTGTGCCAGCGCCGGCGCATCGTTGGTACCGTCGCCGGTCATCGCAACCAGCCGTCCCTGCGCCTGGTGGTCGCGGATCAGCTTGAGCTTTGCCTCCGGAGTGGCCTCGGCGAGGTAATCGTCGACGCCCGCCTCTGCTGCGATGGCCGCCGCCGTGAACGGATTGTCGCCGGTGATCATGATGGTCTTGATGCCCATGCGACGCAGCTCGGCAAACCGTTCCTTGATCCCGCTCTTGACGATGTCCTTGAGTTCGATGATGCCGAGGACGCGGGTACCGTCACAGACGACCAAGGGCGTGCTTCCCCGCCGAGCCACTTGTTCGGCGGCGTCGCGCACGGCCGGCTGCAGGACCCCGCCTCTTTCCTCTACAAACTTGCGCACGGCGTCGAGTGCGCCTTTGCGAATCGGTCGGACCCGGCCTTCCGCATCGACCACATCGACGCCACTCATGCGGGTGTGCGCAGAGAAGGGTACGAACGTACCCCCGAGCGCGGCGAGGTCACGTTCGCGCAGGCTGAATTTCTGCTTGGCAAACACGACGATGCTGCGGCCCTCCGGGGTTTCGTCGGCGAGCGACGCCAGTTGCGCGGCGTCCGCCAACTCCAGATCCGTGACGCCGGGCGCCGTGATAAAGGCAGACGCCTGGCGATTGCCGAGCGTGATCGTGCCGGTCTTGTCGAGCAGCAGCACATCGACGTCACCGGCGGCTTCGACAGCACGTCCGGATGTCGCAATGACGTTCGCCTGCATCATGCGGCTCATGCCGGCGACGCCGATCGCAGACAGCAATCCACCGATCGTCGTCGGGATCAGGCAGACGAGCAGCGCGATCAACGCCGTCATCGTGATCGGCGCCCCGATCCCCGAGACCGAAACGCTGTACAGCGAGAACGGCAGCAGCGTCACGGTCGCCATCAGGAAGACCAGCGTCAACGCCACCAGCAGGATGGTCAGTGCAATCTCGTTCGGCGTCTTCTGGCGCTTCGCGCTTTCCACCATCGCGATCATGCGATCGATGAACGCCTCTCCCGGGTTGACCGTGACGCGCACGACGATCCAGTCCGAGAGAACGCGGGTCCCGCCGGTGACCGACGAGAAGTCACCCCCGGATTCGCGGATGACCGGAGCCGACTCGCCCGTGATGGCGCTTTCGTCCACCGAGGCCGCGCCTTCGATGACCTGACCGTCGGCGGGGACGATATCGCCCGCTTCCACCAGCACGCAGTCGTCGCGCCTGAGCTGGGTAGCCGGGATCTTCTCGGGCAAACGCCGCACTTTCGGGTTGACCAGGAACTTCGCCTGCACAGTCTGCTTGAGTCCACGCAGGCTGGCCGCCTGTGCCTTGCTGCGCCCTTCCGCCAAAGCCTCGGCGAAGTTGGCAAACAGGACGGTGAACCACAGCCATACGGCGATGCCCAGGATGAACCCCGCGGGGGCTTCGCCCTTGCCGGAAAGCGCCTGCGCCCACAACGCAGTCGTCATCAGGCTGCCGAGGTAAACCACGAACATGACCGGATTGCGCCACTGCACGCGTGGATCGAGCTTGCCAAATGCGGCGATCACCGCCGGGCCGACAATGGAGCGATCGAGGAGTGAAAGTGCTTGTCGCGACATGGTTGCTTTACTTGAATCCCGTGAGATGAAGGCCTAGCGCGATAGCAGGTGCTCGACGACCGGACCCAGCGCCAGCGCCGGCACGAAGGTCAGCGCGCCCACCAGCAGGACCGTGCCGATCAGCAACGTGATGAAGAGCGGACCGTGGGTCGGCATCGTGCCCGGCGTGACCGGAATGCGCTTCTTGGCAGCGAGCGAGCCGGCGATGGCCAGAACAGCCACGATCGGCCAGAAGCGACCGAGCCACATCGCGAGTCCGAGCGCCAGGTTGTAGAACGGGGTGTTGGCAGACAGTCCGGCAAACGCGCTGCCGTTGTTGTTACCCGCTGACGAGAACGCGTAAAGGATCTCGCTGAAGCCATGTGCTCCCGGATTGGCCACGCCAGCGCGTCCTGCCTCAGTCATGACCGCCACGGCCGTCCCGCCCAGGACGATGAATGGCATGACCAGGATGGCGATCGATGCCATCTTCATCTCGAAGGCCTCGATCTTCTTGCCGATGTACTCGGGTGTCCTGCCGATCATGAGACCCGCGATGAACACCCCGATGATCGCGAAGACCAGCATGGAGTAGAGGCCGGTGCCCACCCCACCCGGCGCCACTTCGCCCAGCTGCATCAGGAACAGCGGTACCGCGCCTCCAAGCGGCATGAACGAGTCATGCATCGAATTGACGGCACCCGTCGATGTCCCCGTTGTGATCGTGGCAAACAGTGCGGACGCGCCGATGCCAAACCGCGCCTCCTTGCCCTCCATGTTTCCGCCCGGCTGCGTGGCACTCATGTCCTGATCGACGCCGAGCGCCGCCATTCCAGGATTTCCCGCCTGTTCACTGAACTGGGCGACAGACATCAACGAGACCAGCAGGATCAGCATGGCCGAGAGAACTGCCCATCCTTGACGGGTATCCCCGACCATGTGACCGAAGGTGTAGGCCAGTGCCGTCGGGATCAGGAGAATCGCCAGCATCTCGAGCAGATTCGACCATGGCGTCGGGTTCTCGAAGGGATGGGCCGAGTTGGCATTCAGGAAGCCGCCGCCGTTCGTACCGAGTTCCTTGATGGCTTCCTGCGAGGCGATCGGCCCCATGGCCAGCATTTGTGTGTGCGTGCTGACTGCCTCGAGCACAGGTTTGCCTGCCGCGTCGCTGACCGGCGAACCCGCGGCGTCGATCACAGGCTGCGAGTAGGCAACGGGCTCGATCGTCTGCACTTCACGGTAAGCGCTGAAATTCTGGATGACGCCCTGCGATGCCAGCAGCAGCGCCAGCAGCGTGGACAGCGGCAGGAGGATGTACAGCGTCGCCCGTGTGACATCGACCCAGAAGTTGCCGATGGTCGCCGCGCTGTGTCGCGCCAGACCGCGAACCAGGGCGATGGCGACCACGATGCCGGTGGCTGCCGACAGGAAGTTCTGCACGGCCAACCCGGCCATCTGTACCAGGTATCCCATCGTGGTCTCGCCGGAGTACCCCTGCCAGTTCGTGTTCGTGACGAAGCTGATCGCGGTATTGAATGCGGAGTCTGGCGACACCGACGCGAAGCCCTGCGGATTGAGCGGCAACCAGACCTGCAGCCGTTGCAGGGCGTATACGACCAGCACGCCGAATGCATTGAACGCAAGCACCGCGATCGCATACTGCTTCCACCCCATCTCGGCGGCCGGGTTGGTCCCGCACGCCCGGTAGAGGGCCGATTCGAGGCTCGCGCCGACGCGGAGCGGGAATATCGGCTTGCCTTCCATGACATTCGCGATATAGATCCCGAGCGGCTTGACGCACAGCAGCGCCAAAACGAACACGACCACGATCAGCACAGTGGAATCCGTGGCCATCAGAATTTCTCCGGCTTGATGAGCGCGTATACGAGGTACACGAAGACTCCTGCCGCGAGCCACCCGCACAGCGAGATGAAGAGGCTCATTGCCTGCCCTCCGCGGGGGTCGATAGTCGCGCAAGCGCTTCCGCGAACAGCCACGTTGCTGCGGCCAGTGCCACGAATATCAGCAGGTAGTAAACGTCGCGCATTGCAAGCCTCCCGAACTCATGGGGAGAGGCTATTCGCGCCGGCGTAAAGATGTCGTAGAGGTTTCCTGGCCTGCGTCTGCAGCGGAAGTCGGTCACGCGGACGACCGAAGGCAAGGTTCAGCAGCGGGGGCCGGCCTCAGACTGCCGATTCCGAGCCGGCCGGACTACCCTTCCGGTCGGGGCGGAGCGCTGTCGGGTGTCTGCTCGTCGACGATGGCTGCCGTCACGAGGTCCGCACCGACATTGAGTGTCGTGCGAGCCATGTCGAGGATGCGATCCACCCCGAGCACGATGCCGATGCCTTCAGGCGGCAGGCCGAAGGTGATCAGTAGCCCCGCGACAACCGGCAGGGACCCGCCCGGAATCCCGGCAACAGCCACCGCACTCAGCACCGACAGGATCACCAGCGTGAGTTGCTGACCCAAAGTCAGTTCCACCCCGAAGACCTGCGCGACGAACAACACGACGCAGCCCTCGAACAACGCGGTCCCGCTCATGTTCATGGTCGCCCCGAGCGGCAGCACGAAGCCAGCCGTCGTGGGGCGAATACCCAGCACCTCGCGCGCCGTGGTCAGCGACGCAGGAAGCGTCGCGTTGCTGGAACTCGTCGAAAAGGCCGTCACCAGCACAGGCGAGATCTTCCTGAAGAAGTGCAGCGGGCCATGACGCGTCCCCAGCTTGAGCCACAGCGACAACGTACCGAACAAATGCAACGCCATGATGGCGAGCGTGCCCGCCACAAACAGCCCCAGCGCAAGCAGGATGTCGAAGCCGATCTTGACCACGACGCTGAAGATCATCGCCGGCACGGCATAGGGCGCCAGTTTCAACGCGAAATGCACGATGCCCGTCATCAGTTCGACGATCAGGTCGAGCCCGCCACGGAGCAGGTCGCGCTTCTGCACATCGAGCTTGGTGCCGGCCGCGCCGACCAGCAACGCGAACACGATCAGCGGCAGCATCTCCCCGAGCAGGTCGCGGCTGTTCCCCACGACGGCGCCGAACAGGTTGCGGGGCATGAAGACCTGGACCAGGGACGCAAGGCTCAGCGGCGGTTGCTGGGCATGGCTGTCGATATGTCCCTGGGCTGCGCCGCCGTACTGCGCCGCGAGCTCCGCCTGCGTTGCAGGATCGATGCGGCCACCGGGATCCAGCAGGTTCATCATCACGAGGCCGAGTACCACGGCGATCGCCATGTTGGCCGCAAACAGCGCGAACGTCTTGCCGGCCAACGGCCCGAGGTTTCCTAGTCGTCCGATCTGCAGTACGCCGTTTGCCAGCGACGCAAAGATCAGCGGGACGACCACGAAGAAGAGCAGGCGCAGGAACACCTGGCCAAGTGGATCGAGGATGGCAGTGGCTACCGTGCGCGCCACCTCCGGCACCTGCGGGAAGAACGTGCCCGCAACCAGCACAAGCACGCCTGCTACAGCGCCGACGAGCAGGCCAAAGAGGATGCGGTTGGCGAGTTGCGAATCGGTTTCTGCCATAGGTGACAGGCGGGCTGCATCAGAAAACGGAATAGCCCGATACTGACATGGATGCCTACTGCCGCGGCGGGAGATCCGCGGACTATGGAATGGTGCCGGCTGAGGGATTCTAAAATCCAGCTCAACCAGCTGTTCCAAATAGACTTCTCGCCACGCGCAATTCTCCGTTACCCCAGGAGTTACCCCTGCCCCTGG
>JBEBIT010000139.1:0-3875 GCA_040080215.1 Steroidobacteraceae bacterium | reverse complement strand
GCCCCCGTCCGGGAACTTGAACCCCGTGCGAACGGACCAATATCCGCCCCGTAGGTCACGACAAGGGATTCCGCTCACATGAAACGTATCTTCCTGTTCCTGGTCACGAATATCGCCATCATGGTGGTGCTGGGCATTGTCCTGCGCCTGCTTGGCATCGACCGGATCCTGGACGCCCAGGGCGTCGGCCTCGACATGGGCAAGCTGCTGGCCTTTGCGGCCGTAGTCGGTTTCACGGGCTCGCTGATTTCGCTCGCCATGTCCAAGTGGACGGCCAAGCGGATGATGGGGGTCCGCGTCATCGACCAGCCCGCCACGTCGACCGAGCGCTGGCTGGTGGAGACCGTCCGGGTACAGGCCGAGAAGGCCGGTATCGGCATGCCTGAAGTCGGCATCTTCGATACCCCTGAAATGAATGCGTTTGCCACTGGCGCACGCCGCAATCACGCGCTGGTCGCCGTGAGCACGGGCCTGCTGAACGGCATGTCCCAGAAGGAAGCCGAGGCCGTGCTGGCCCACGAGATCAGCCACGTCGCGAACGGCGACATGATCACGATGGCGCTGATGCAGGGCGTGGTGAACACCTTCGTCATCGTGCTGTCGCGGGTGATCGGCCACTTCGTGGACCGCGTGATCTTCAAGACCGAGCGCGGCCATGGCCCGGCGTTCATGATCACGTCGATCATCGCGCAAGTCGTCCTCGGCATCCTGGCCAGCATGATCGTCATGTGGTTCTCGCGGAAGCGCGAGTTCCGCGCGGATGCGGGCGGCGCCAGCCTCGCCGGTCGCGAGGCCATGATCGGCGCGCTGCAGCGCCTGCAAGCCCGTCATTCCGGCCCGCTGCCCGACCAGATGGCTGCGTTCGGCATCGCCGGCGGCGGCGCGGGTGGCTTGAAGCGCCTGTTCATGTCCCACCCGCCGCTGGAAGAGCGCATCGCCGCGCTGCGTAACGGCTGAGCAACAGCTGGCGCCGGGCTGAACCCGGATCGCGTTGACTGACGAAGAGGGGGGCAGCATTGCCCCCCTTTTCTTTTGAGGCTTAGGAACCTCTGATTAACCTATACGCGCTCGCGACGGCGAGCCATTTCGTGCAGGGCGAGGCGCGATCGACCGCCGTGTACTGAATGTACACAAGGGAGGAGCAACGCTGCCGTGCACGAAATGGATCCCGTCCCGATCAAAGAATAAATAGTCATTCAATGGGTTGCGCCTCTAATCCTCTGCTGCGTCGTTACGGACCTTGCCGATATTCCCGATATCGCCTGCGGCCCGATGCCTCGCAGCAGAGGATTGGAGACGCAACGCGAGTGCGTATAGGTTAATCAGAGGTTCCTTAATGACCGCCGCAAGCCCCACCGCCCTCGTCTGGCTGCGCCGCGACCTACGGCTCACCGACAATCCAGCGATCGAACTCGCACGCGGCAGTGCCGAGCACCTCGTCTTTGCGTACATCCACGCCCCGGACGAGGAATCACCGTGGGCACCGGGCGCCGCCAGCCGCTGGTGGCTGCACCACAGCCTCACGTCTCTGCAGAAAGACCTTGAAGCCCGTGGCCAGCGCCTGATCATCCGGCGGGGCCCAAGCCTTGCGGCCTTGCGAGCCTTGGTCGCCGAAACCGGCGCAGGAGCCGTCGTCTGGAATCGCCTGTACGAGCCCGCCACGATCGCGCGCGACAAGGCCGTGAAGGCGGCGCTGCGTGGAGACGGCGTCACCGCCGAGAGCTGCAACGGCGCCCTGCTGTTTGAACCATGGACGATTGAGACCGACCAGGGCACGCCGTATCGCGTATTCACGCCGTTCTGGAAGCGCTGCCTGAAGACGCTCGCGGATGTCGGCGAGCCGACGCCCGTGCCCGCTCTCGGTCAAGGTCCATCTGCGGGCCTTGCGTCCGAGAAGCTCGACTCGCTGGAACTGCTGCCGCGCATCCCGTGGGATGCCGGCTTCAAGCAGGCCTGGCAGCCGGGCGAAACAGGCGCGCATTCATTGGTCGAGGTCCTCGCCGACAGCATTGTCGCGCGCTACGGCGAGACCCGGAACCGGCCCGACCTCGTCGGCACCTCACGCTTGTCCCCGCACCTGCATTTCGGCGAGATCAGCCCGCGGCAGATCGTCGCGGCGCTGGCTCCCGCCGGCCACGACGCCGCGTCGGCAGCAGGCACGGAGGCCTACATCCGCGAGCTCGGCTGGCGCGAGTTTGCGCACCACCTGCTGTTCCATTTTCCCGCCACCCAGGCCGAGCCGCTCGACCCCAAGTTCGCGAACTACCGCTGGGAGAACAGCCCCGCGCTGCTCAAGGCCTGGCAGCGGGGCCAGACGGGATACCCCATCGTGGACGCCGGCATGAGGGAGCTCTGGCACACGGGCTGGATGCACAACAGGGTGCGGATGATCGTCGCGTCGCTGCTGGTCAAGAACTGCCAGGTGCACTGGCTCGAAGGCGCGCGCTGGTTCTGGGACACGCTGGTCGACGCGGACCTCGCCAACAACACCTCGGGCTGGCAATGGACCGCGGGTTGCGGGGCTGATGCCGCTCCGTACTACAGGATCTTCAATCCGGTGCTGCAGAGCGAGCGGTTCGACCCCGACTGCCGCTACCTGCGCCAGTGGCTACCCGAACTCAAAGGCTTGCCGGACAAGTGGTTACCCCGCCCGTGGGAAGCGCCGGACGAGGTCTTGCGGGCTGCCGGCGTCGAACTGGGGAAGACGTATCCGCGTCCCGTGGTCGACCTGCGGGACAGCCGCGACAAGGCCCTTGCCGGCTACGCCGAACTCAAACGGCCCGAGTGAATCCACGCGCAAGGCCTCGCCGAACGGTGGGGCATGAGGTTCATACTTCCCCACCGCACCCCCAAGACCCGCGACCGGCAAGGGTTCGCGCGGTTGGCCAGCCTGCTCGCGGCCACGGGGCTGTGGCTGTTCAGTGGAATGCCCGCTCTCGCTGCAACGGCCTCGGATCTGCCCGCCATCGTCCGCAGTGAAGGATTCGAGCTGGCGCCAGTGGGGGGCGACGAGCTGTCCCTGTATGGCTTTCGCGTCTACCACGCGTCGCTGTGGGCCCCTTCCGGCCGCTACGAGCCCGCGAGGACCCACGCCCTGAGCCTCCACTATCGCCGGGGGTTCACCAAACAGCGGCTGGTGGATATCACGCTCTCCGCCTGGGGAAAGGCCGGCGTCGGCTCGGAAGCACAACGCAAGGCGTGGGCCGACCGTTTGCTTCAGATCTGGCACGACGTGGGCAAGGACGACATACTCGCAGCCGTGGTCGTCCCGGGCCGGGAAACCCGCTTTTACAATGCATCCGGCTTGCTCGGCCGCATCGAAGACAAAGACTTCGGCCCCGCCTATCTCGGAATCTGGCTCGATGAAAAAACCCTGCTGCCCGCCCTCCGCACGTCGCTCCTGGGACTGAAAAGGACATCCTGATGCTCCTGACGCTTCGGCGGTGCTTCGCGGCGGTACTCGCCTGGTTCGATGCCAGCGCCGGACCCACGACAGCCGGCCACAACGACGGCATCGACTGGCTGCGGATCATTCCGTTCGTCGGCATGCATGTCGCCTGCCTCGCGGTGTTCTGGGTCGGGGCGAGCCCCATCGCGGTGGGTGTGGCGGTCGGCCTGTACTTCCTGCGGATGTTCGCGATCACCGGCTTCTATCACCGCTACTTCTCGCACCGCTCGTTCAAGACCTCGCGCACCGGTCAGTTCATCTTCGCGATCCTCGGCGCATCGGCCGTGCAGCGCGGCCCAATCTGGTGGGCCGCGCATCATCGTCACCATCATGCGCACTCCGACCTCGAAGGCGACGTGCATTCGCCCGTGCAGAGCGGGCTGCTGTGGAGCCACATGGGCTGGTTCCTGTCGCGCAAGCACTTCAC
>JBEBIT010000138.1:0-3989 GCA_040080215.1 Steroidobacteraceae bacterium | reverse complement strand
TGCAATGCCAATGACATCAAGGTGTTGCAATGGTCGAGGTTGCACTAGTTCAAGGTTGATTGGCGCTGTATCGATCCCCTAGCGGATTCTCACCACCCTTCGTGAGATCCGTAATTCCAGGCCCCGGGCCCTAAACCCGGGGCTTTTTTTTGCCTGCCGTTTCTGGCCGGCAAGAACTCTCGGCTATTCTGCGGCTCTCACCAGCACCTTTGGGCCGGTGCGTCGTGCCGCCAATGTCGAGGTCTCCATGAAGCCGCTGATCGTTCCTGCCGTGTCACTCGCGCTCATCACCACGCTCGCCGCCTGCAATCGGGGTCCGGAGCCCGAGGCCAAGCCGGCGGTGCCGGCGCTGACGTCCGGCGTGATCAAGGGGAACATCGATCCCACCGTGCGGCCGCAGGATGATTTCTACCGGCACATCAACGGCAACTGGCTGGCGACCACCGAGATCCCGGCGGACCGCTCCAACTACGGCACGTTCACGTCGCTCGCCGATGAGGCGGAGGCGAATCTCCGCGCCATCCTCGAAGACGCCGCCGCCAACCCCGGTGCTCCCGGCGCAGACACGCAGCGCATCGGCGATTTCTTCGCGAGCTTCATGGACGAAGCGGGCATCGAAGCCAAAGGCCTTGGGTCCCTCGCCGATGAGTTCAAGGCAATCGACGCGCTTGCGACTCCCGCGGACATCGCCCGCTACATCGGCCACACGCAACGCATCGGCGTCGGCGAGCCTGTCGGCTTCTATGTCGCCATCGATGAAAGGAATTCCACCTCCTATGTCAGCTATGTCGTGCAGGGCGGCCTCGGCATGCCCGATCGCGACTATTACCTGGCCAAGGAACCGAAGCAGGTCGAGACGCGCAAGAAGTACCAGGCCTACGTGCGGGACCTGCTCGCAGCAGCCGACGTCAAGGATGCCGACGCCGCATCGACAAGGATCCTCGCGCTTGAAACGCGCATGGCCGACGCACAGTGGACCCGCGTCCAGAATCGCGACGTCGAGAAGACCTACAACCGGTACGAACTGGGCGAGGCAGCCAAGCTCACCCCGGGACTCGACTGGCCGGCGTTCCTGGATGGCGCGGGTGCCGGCAAGGTCACGACGCTCATCGTCTCGCAGCCGAGCTTCTTCACGAAGATGGGCGGCATGATCAAGTCGGTGCCGGCGAGCCAGTGGCGCGAGTACTTCAAGTTCAAGTTGCTGAACGCCTATGCACCGTACCTGCCGAAGCGCTTCGTCGACCTGCATTTCGAATTCAACGGCCGCACCTTGTCCGGCACGACGGAGATCAAGCCGCGCTGGAAGCGTGGCGTCGCAACCGTCGAGAATTCCATCGGCGACCTCGTGGGCAAGCGCTACGTCGAGCTGCATTTCAAGCCCGAAGCCAAGCAGCGCATGGACCAGCTGGTCGGCAACCTGATGCGGGCGTATTCCGCCGGCATCGACACCCTCGAGTGGATGACACCGGAGACCCGTGCCGCAGCGCGCACCAAGCTCGCGAGCTTTACGACCAAGATCGGCTATCCCGACAAGTGGAAGGACTGGTCGACGCTCGAAGTGCGCCGCGACGACGTGCTGGGCAATGTACAGCGCGCAGCCGCAGTGGAGCACGACCGCGGACTCGGTCGACTCGGGGGTCCGATCGACAAGACGGACTGGCTGATGACGCCGCAGACGGTGAATGCCTATTACTACCCGCCGGCGAACGAGATCGTGTTTCCCGCCGCCATCCTGCAGCCGCCGTTCTTCGACGTGACCGCCGACGACGCCGTGAACTACGGCGCCATCGGTGCCGTGATCGGCCACGAGATCAGCCACGGCTTTGACGACCAGGGCCGGCACTACGATGGCACGGGCAACCTGCGCGAGTGGTGGACCGACGCCGACGACAAGGAATTCCGCAAGCGCACGGCCGGCCTCGTCGCGCAGTACAACGCGTTCAGTCCGTTGCCCACGCTCAACGTGAACGGCGAGCTGACGCTTGGCGAGAACATCGCGGACCTGTCCGGACTGACCGTCGCGTATCGCGCTTACCGGCTGTCGCTTCAGGGCAAGGAAGCGCCCGTGATCGATGGCTACACGGGCGACCAGCGCTTTTTCATCGGCTGGGCGCAGGTGTGGGCGCGCAAGTACCGGGACGACGACATGCGGCGACGGATCCTGACCGATCCCCACAGCCCGAGCGAATACCGGGCGAATGGCGTACTGGTGAACATGACGGAGTTCGAGTCGGCATTCGGGCTCAAAGACGGCGACGGCCTGTATCGAAAGCCCGAGGCCCGCATCAAGATCTGGTAGAACCCTAGGCAGAGCAAGGGAAGTCGAGGAAGGCGCGGAAGCCTGAGGAAGCCAGGTCACCGCCGTTTAGGTGTCATGACGCCGTCTGGCTTCCACCGCTTCCCCGACTTCCTGGCTTCCCCGCAGGCGCGCCTTGTAATTGTGCGTTTCGCCCTCATTCAGGGCGCCATTGGTGATTGCTCGCTATCGCGCGTATTGTCTCCTTCACAGTCCCCTGCCCAGGAATCACTGCCATGCGTTCATTGAAACTCGGGTTGGTTGCGCTCGTTGCGGTGCTGCTGTCGGGTTGCGGCTATAACACGCTGCAGTCGCAGGACGAGCAGGTGAAGGCCGCGTGGGCCGAAGTGCTGAACCAGTACCAGCGCCGTGCCGACCTCATTCCGAACCTCGTCAACACGGTGAAGGGCGCCGTCGCTGCGGAGCAGGGCATCCTCGAAGCGGTCGTGAACGCCCGTGCCAAGGTCGGCACGATCCAGGCGACGCCCGAACTCATCAACGATCCGCAGGCCTTCCAGGCCTTCCAGGCCGCGCAAGGCGAACTCGGCAGTGCGCTGTCGCGGCTCATGGTCGTCGTCGAGAAGTATCCCGAGCTCAAGTCGATCCAGGGCTTCAGCGACCTGCAGGCCCAGATCGAAGGCACCGAAAACCGCATCACCGTGGCGCGCAATCGCTACATCGAGTCCGTGCAGGGCTTCAACGTCACGGTACGCTCGTTCCCGTCCAACCTGACGGCGAAGGTGTTCGGGATGTCGCCCAAGCCCAGCTTCACCGTCCAGAACGAAGCCGCCATCGCCACGCCGCCGACAGTCAGTTTCGCGCCGCCTGCTGCTGCGTCGGCGCCGGCCGCTCCGCCTGCCACGAATTGAGCGGCGAGCACCGGGCATGAGCGCATCCCGCTCATTGCGCACAGGCGTCTGGACGGCAGGAGTCACCCTCTGTCTCTTGCTCCTCGGTTCGGTCGCGCACGCGCTGGTCGATGTGCCGAAGCTCGTCACGCGCGTCACCGATCTCACGTCCACGCTGGATGCCGGCCAGAAGCAGACGCTCGAGCAGACGCTCGCGGCGTTCGAGGCCCGCAAGGGCGCGCAGATCGCGGTGCTCATCGTCCCCACCACGCAACCGGAAGCCATCGAGCAGTACTCGATCCGTGTCGTTGAGCAATGGAAGCTCGGGCGCGCGAAGCCGGATGACGGCGTGCTGCTACTGGTGGCGAAGGACGACCGCACGATCCGCATCGAAGTCGGCTACGGTCTGGAAGGTGCGCTGACGGACGCGACCGCCAACCGGATCATCCAAGAGGTGATCGTGCCGCAGTTCCGGGCCGGCGATTACAGCGGCGGCATCGCGGCGGGCGTCGACCGGATCATCCGTGTTGTCGACGGCGAGGCCTTGCCCGCACCGCCGGCGCAGGACTCCCGGGCAGTCCGCGGTTTCGAGCCGGTGCTGCCCATTGTGTTGATGATCGCGCTCGTGGGCGGCAGCATCCTGCGTCGCATGTTCGGTCGCGTGGGCGGAGCGGTCACGACCTCCGCGCTGGTCGGCGGCATCGTCTGGTTCATCGTCAGCGTGTTGGGTGTTGCCGTGATCGCGGCGGTCATCGCGTTCTTCATTACGCTGCTCGGTGGCGGTGGCGGAGGAGGCTGGGCCAGTTCGCCTCGCGGACGTCGCGGCGGCTGGACGTCCGGCGGCG
>JBEBIT010000065.1:0-16725 GCA_040080215.1 Steroidobacteraceae bacterium | reverse complement strand
CCCCTGGAACAGGTCGATCTCGTAGTTCGAATGCACGCCCTGCATCACGGCGGCGACGCGCTCGAGTCCCATGCCCGTATCGACCGACGGCTTCGGCAGCGGCGTCAGCACGCCGTCCGCAGAACGGTCGAACTGCATGAAGACGAGATTCCAGATCTCGATCCAGCGATCGCCGTCGGCGTCGGGTGATCCTGGCGGCCCACCGGGAATATCCGCGCCGTGATCGTAGAAAATCTCGGTGCAGGGACCGCACGGGCCGGTCTCACCCATCTGCCAGAAATTGTCCGACCCGCCGCCCGGCTTGTCGCCGATGCGCACGATGCGCTCTTTTGGCAGGCCGATTTCCTTGTTCCAGATGGCGAAGGCCTCGTCGTCCGTGTGATACACGGTGACCATCAGGCGCTGAGAGTCGATGCCGAGCCAGTCCTTGCCTGTCACGAAGTCCCAGGCGTAGCGGATGGCGTTTTGCTTGAAGTAGTCGCCGAAACTGAAGTTGCCGAGCATCTCGAAGAACGTGTGGTGCCGCGCGGTGTAGCCGACGTTCTCGAGGTCGTTGTGCTTGCCGCCCGCACGAACGCAGCGCTGCGAACTCGCGGCACGCACGTAACTGCGCTTTTCCTTGCCGAGGAAGCAGTCCTTGAACTGGACCATGCCGGCGTTCGTGAAGAGCAGCGTCGGGTCGTTTCCCGGCACGAGCGAACTGGACGCGACGATCTGGTGTTCGCGTTCGCGGAAGAACCGCAGGTAGAGGGCACGCAGCTCGCTGCTGGTTACTGGCTTCGGACTCGTCATGATGCTCGCGTCTGGTTTCGCGTGTGGGCGTCGACTCTTCAAGGCTCCGGATCCGACGGGAAATCGGGGTCTTCCCCGGCGTCTGGACCGAAAGCGGCCCGGATCTGGTCTTGCGAAAACCCGCGATATTGCAGGAAGCGGGACTGCTTTGCACGCTCGGCAAAGCCGGGCGTCAGTGACGCGCTGAACTTCCTGCGGCGGACGTTGCGGGCGTTCTCGACCCAGTCGACGTCGGCCTCGGCCAGCAGTCGTTCTACGAGTTCTGCGGCGACCCCGCTGTCGCGCAATTCGGCTCGGATCCGCATGGGCCCCTGGCCGCGGGCAGCGTGGTGGGTGATGAAGCTGGCGACAAAACGCTCGTCGGAAAGCAGGCCTTTGCGGCTCAACTCCGCCAGCACGGCGGAGGTGGCCTCCGCGTCGTAGCCCCGGGACTCCAGCTTGCGCTCGAGCTCGCCCGCCGAGTGCTCCCGGCGAGCCAGCAACCCGATCGCCGAAGAGCGGATCCGCGATGGGTCGGAGGCGGCCTCGGATCCGTCAGCAAACTTCTCGTCGCCGGGCTTCGCAAACCGTCGTCTGGTGGCCATAGGCGACCCGCTCGCTCGAAATCAGGAACCCGCCGGGCTCATTGGCCCCGGCCTGCCCTGGCAATACCGCATCAAGCCTCCTTCGCGGCAGCCTCGTGCTTGACGACCTTCGGCAGCAGCTTCTCGCGCAGCTTGCCTTCGATCTCGCGGGCTTTCTCGGGGTGCTGATCGAGAAAGTTCTTCGCGTTTTCCTTGCCCTGACCGATGCGCTCGCCGTTGTACGCGTACCACGAGCCGGACTTTTCCACGAAGCCGTGCAGCACGCCCATGTCGATGATCTCGCCATTACGCGAAATGCCCTGGCCATACATGATCTCGAACTCGGCCTCGCGGAATGGCGGCGCCACCTTGTTCTTGACGACTTTCACGCGCGTCTGGTTGCCGACCACTTCCTCGCCGTTCTTGATCGCGCCGATACGGCGGATGTCGAGGCGCACGGAAGCGTAGAACTTGAGCGCGTTGCCGCCGGTGGTGGTCTCGGGATTGCCGAACATCACGCCGATCTTCATGCGGATCTGGTTGATGAAGATGACGATGGTGTTCGAGCGCTTGATGTTGCCGGTGAGCTTGCGCAGCGCCTGCGACATCAGGCGGGCCTGCAAGCCCATGTGGGAATCACCCATTTCGCCTTCGATCTCGGCCTTCGGCGTCAGCGCGGCGACCGAGTCGACGACGACCACGTCCACTGCACCGGAGCGCACCAGCATGTCGGTGATTTCGAGGGCCTGCTCGCCCGTGTCCGGCTGGGAAACCAGCAAGTCCGTGACGTTGACGCCGAGCTTTTCGGCATACGAGGGGTCGAGCGCGTGTTCCGCGTCGACGAAGGCCGCGGTTCCGCCCGATTTCTGGCATTCCGCGATGACCTGCAGCGTCAGCGTCGTCTTGCCCGAGGACTCGGGGCCGTAGATCTCGACGACGCGGCCCTTGGGCAACCCGCCCACGCCGAGGGCGATGTCCAGCCCCAGGGAACCCGTGGAGATGGCTTCGACATCGTAGGTGTCCCCGGCGTCGCCCAGGCGCATGACCGAGCCCTTGCCGAACTGCTTTTCGATCTGCCCGAGGGCGGCGGCCAATGCCTTCTTGCGGTTGTCGTCCATCTGTTTGATGCCTTGGGGTTTGCCTTGAGGGCGCTGGGGGTACAAATCCAAACTACTGGGTAATTATACAGATCCCTTCCACGCTGTATACCCGTCTTGGGGTCCCGGGCGGGAAAGATCATTGCACAGGAAATCAGGCGATGGAGAGCCGCATTTCTGCGGCAAACATACCGAAATGACGTGGGTTCAGTACCGCTCGACCACCTGGTAGACGGATCCCTCGGGCGTCGGCGTCGATGCCACCAGCGCCACGCCTTGCAGCGGCCAGTTGAATGGCGGGATCGGCCGTCCGGGAGAGTCATGGGCCGGAGCGGCGGCATTCCTGGCTACCGTAACGTGCGCGCGGAACGGACGCTGTTCAACCTTGAAACCGGCTCGCCTCAGCTCCTCATGGAACGCGGCGACGGCGGCGGCGAAACTGGGTGGCAGCAAGCTCGCCTCGAGGCACAGCAGCCTGGCTTTGGGCCACCATGCGAGCCGATCGAAAACGAGGTCGCCCCGGGGCCACACCATAGCTGCTCCCAGCGTCCGCAGCGTCGGGAGCTTGTCCGCCGGCACGTTACCCAGGAAGGCGAGCGTCACATGCAGATTGCCGTCCGGGACGGCCCGCCCTGTCGGGTCAAGGCGCAGTGAACGAATCGCGTCGAGAAGCGCCTGCCGCCGCGCGTCGTCAGGCCATAGCGCAAAGAACAGGCGCTGGGTGGAAGGACCCTTCAAGACAGCAATCCTCGTCAGAGTTCGAGCACGCCATTCAAGGCGGTGATCACGCTGCGTCGCCTGACTTCCTCGCGACTCCCTTCGATGATCTTGAGGCGGGTGCGGTGATGCACGGCCTGTCCATGGCGCCAGGCCCAGCCGAACCAGACGGTGCCGACCGGCTTGCCGGGCTGTCCGCCGTCGGGACCTGCGATGCCGCTGACGGCCAAGGAGACGTCACCGCCTATCTTGTCGAGCGCCCCGAGGGCCATCTCTCGAACCGTGGCGTCGCTCACTGCGCCGTGCATGGCGAGCGTTTCCTCGGCCACGCCCAGCAGCGCCTGCTTCAGGCTGTTGTGGTAGCTGACGACTCCACCCAGGAACCAGGCTGAACTTCCCGGAACATCGGTCAGCGCCTTGCCAACCCAGCCCCCGGTGCAGGACTCCGCCGTGACCAGTCGCCGCTGCGAGTCGACGAGCAGGTGCCCGACCTTGGCCGCTAGCTTGTAGAGTTCGTCGTCGCTGACCATGCCCACCCTCATTGTTCTTTGCGTTGCGGCAGATTCTACCGCCTGCGTTCGGCCAGCACTGTGTGCCCTGCCGGAAAAACGCATTCCGATGCGGCGAACTTCGGCAAGCCCGCGCTGCCCAACCTGACAGGGATGGCTATGATGGAACCCGTTCCGAAGCAGGTGACGCCGATGACCCCGATCCGTACCTTTCTTGCTGCTGCCGCGTTGGTCGGTCTCGCGGGCTGCGCCGCCACGGCGCCGGATATCCGGACGGACTACGACCGCAGTATCGACTTCAGCCGCTATCGCTCGTTCGGCTTCGTACCCGAGCCGACCGAGAATCGCGCCGGCTACGAAACCATTGCAGGCAAATACATCCGTGCCGCCGTCGCCCGCCAGATGGAGCAGCGCGGCTACACGCAATCGGACAACCCCGACCTGCTCATCAACTATTCGATGAAGCTCGAAGCGAAGCAGTCGGTCACGCCATACACCACGCTGCGCCCTTACTACGGCTATCGCAGCAATCGCTACCGCACCTGGGCGGGATACCAGTGGGAAACCGATACGATCACCAGCGACTACACGGAAGGTACGCTGAACATCGACATCGTCGATCGCGAGCAGAAGCAACTGGTGTGGGAAGGCGTCGCCGTCGGGACGGTCTCGCGGGAAGAACAGGAAAACAGGGAAGCTGCAGTGACTGCCGCCGTAGGCCAGATCTTTGCCAAGTACCCCTTTGCCGCGGGCCGGGGACAGCCGCAGCTCGTCAACTGACCACCTTGCAGCTGGCGGGAGCAGACCAGCAGGGAGGCTGGGCATGCGACAGCAGCGGAGAGCCGTCTCGCGGTTGCGTTGCCCCGGCCGGGTCAATACGATCCCACGCTGCGTCCGACCTCCCGGACTTCCCCTTAGCTTCCATCGCTGGCCCGACATCCACTTGAACGCTCCCGCCCCCGACCTCACCGGCCATACACCGGTGATGCAGCAGTACCTGCGCATCAAGGCCCAGCATCCTGATGTGCTGCTGTTCTATCGGATGGGCGACTTCTACGAGCTGTTCTTCGACGATGCGCGGCGTGCAGCGAGGCTGCTCGACATCACGCTGACGGCCCGCGGGCAGTCGAGCGGCCAGCCCATCCCGATGGCCGGTGTCCCGTTTCATGCCGTCGAGACCTACCTGTCTCGCCTGGTCCGCAAGGGCGAATCGGTTGCGCTCTGCGAGCAGCTCGGCGATCCCGCGAAATCGAAGGGACCGGTCGAACGCCAGGTCGTCCGCATAGTTACCCCCGGCACGGTCACTGACGATGCACTACTGGAAGAACGCCGCGACACACTGCTCGCTGCGCTGTGCCGCGAAGGCGATCATTTCGGCCTTGCCTGGCTTGAGCTCGCAAGCGGCCGCTTCAACGTCCTGGAAGCCGTCGGTGCAGAAGCGCTGGCTGGAGAACTGGAGCGGTTGCGGCCGGCGGAAGTCCTGATCGCGGAGCAGGCTGCGGCGCTGCCGATCGCTGCTTCCGCCAGCCTGCGCGAGCGGCCGCCCTGGCACTTTGATCTCGACTCAGCCACGCGCTCGCTGTGCCATCAGTTCGGCACGCGGGACCTGTCGGGTTTCGGCTGCGCGGATCTACCGCTCGCGGTCCGTGCGGCGGGCTGCCTGCTGCAGTACGTGCGCGATACCCAGAAAGCAGCGTTGCCCCATCTCAAGAGCCTGCAGACGCAGTCACGTTCCGACGCCGTGCTGCTGGACGCCGCGAGCCGCCGGAATCTCGAACTCGACGCCTCGCTGACCGATCGACCCGAATGTACGCTGGCAGGCGTCCTTGATCGCACGGCGACTGCGATGGGTGGACGCGAACTCAGGCGCTGGATCCATCGACCCCTGCGCGACCGGCACAGCGTCGAGCTCCGCCTGCAATCGGTCGAAACCCTGGTCGGCAACCGGGCTTACGGCGATGCCAGCGAAATCCTGCGGCACGTCGGCGACATCGAACGATCGCTGGCTCGTGTAGCGCTCAAGTCCGCACGGCCACGCGACCTTGCGCAACTGCGCGATGCGTTCGCTCGCCTCCCGGAATTACAGGTCCTGCTCGGCAAGCAGGACGCGCCACTGCTGATGACCCTCGCGGGCGAGATCGGCACGCACCCGGACATCGTCGACTTGCTCAAGCGCGCAGTGGTAGAAGCACCGCCGCCGATCTTGCGCGAAGGCGGGGTCATTGCGCCCGGCTACGACGCCGAGCTCGATGATCTGCGCCTGATCAGCGAACACAGCGACCAGTACCTGCTCGACCTCGAAGCGCGCGAAAAGGTGCGCAGCGGCATTGCCAACCTGAAGCTCGGTTACAACCGCGTGCAGGGTTACTTCATCGAGATCAATCGCAGCCTTAGCGATCGCGTGCCCGCCGACTATATCCGTCGGCAGACCATCCGCAACTCGGAACGCTACATCACGCCCGAGCTCAAGGAGTTCGAGGACAAGGTGCTGGGTGCGCGCGACCGGGCGCTTGCACGCGAGAAGCTGCTGTACGACGGACTGCTCGACCAGCTGATCGAGCGCGTCGCGCGCCTCCAGCAGACCGCCGCTGCCCTTGCAGCCCTCGACGTGCTCGCCACGTTTGCGGAGCGGGCCGTCGCCCTGCGTTACGCGAAGCCCGCCCTCACCGACGAAGCGGTCATCGAAATCAGCGAGGGCAGGCATCCGGTCGTTGAACTGTTCATCGACCAGCCGTTCGTGCCGAACGACCTGGGGCTCGGCGACCATCGCCGCCTACTCGTGATCACCGGCCCGAACATGGGCGGCAAGTCCACCTTCATGCGCCAGACCGCGCTGATCGTGATCATGGCGCGCATCGGTTGCTACGTGCCCGCAACCTCCGCCCGCATCGGTCCCATCGACCGCATCTTCACGCGCATCGGCGCGTCGGACGACCTGGCAGGCGGTCGCTCGACCTTCATGCTGGAAATGACTGAAGCCGCCAACATCCTGAACAATGCGACGGGCCACAGCCTCGTGTTGATGGACGAAATCGGCCGCGGCACGAGCACGTACGACGGCCTGTCGCTTGCGTGGGCCTGTGCGACGCACATCGGCAAGCACGTCAAGGCGTTCACGCTGTTTGCCACGCACTACTTCGAACTGACGGCGCTGGCCACGGAACTCGATGCCTGCGCGAACGTGCACCTCGATGCCACCGAACACGGCGAGCAATTGATCTTCCTGCACGCTGTCAAGGAAGGGCCGGCAAACCAGAGCTATGGTCTTGCGGTCGCGGCCCTCGCGGGCGTCCCACCCAAAGTGATCACTGCCGCGAGAAAGTACCTTGCGGAACTGGAGCGCCGCTCCGCGAGTGCGCATGCCCCGCAGCTGCAACAGGAGTTGTTGCTCACGGTCCCAGCCGCACCCATGGCGAACCCGCTGGCAGTGGCGCTCGATGAAATCGACCCGGATTCGCTGAGTCCGCGCGAGGCGCTGGAAGCGCTGTATCGATTGAAGCGATTGGCGATGGGCGACTAGCGATCGGCCAGACCCGGAGCTGCAGGCCAACCCCTCAAGACATGTCTACGTATTGTCAGGATCGATTTCCGTAGAGCCCTGCCAATCGCCAATCCCTCGTCGCTAGTCGCTTCTTGCGAATCGTCCGGTTCGCAAAAACGCGGCGGTCTGCTTCGCCACTTCACCTGAAAAGAGCATGCCGGTGTGCGTGACGGGCAGCACGAGGTGATCACGCGCGCCGGGGAGCTGCGTCTCCTCCACCATCACGGTGCCATCGTTCTCGCCATCGAGCCTGGCGACGAGGCGACCGAGACCGAAGCCACTCGATCCTGCAATCACGCCAACCTCGCGCCGGTCATTCCAGGATCGCAGCGACGTTCTCGGCCCCAGGCTCGCGTCGGGCAGGAACTCCTGTCGCATCGTGATCCCGAGCATGGCCTTGCCGAGCGGCCACCGCGCGAAGCCTTGCGCGGCTCGGCTCCCTTGCAGTGGCGACCCGAGCAGCACTGCGCGACCGGGCGGCAGATCCGCCGTCGCCTCAAGCAGGTTGAGCACGACGATGCCGCCGAGGCTGTGCCCGACGAAATGCATCCGCTCGGCCTTTTGCGACTGCGCAAAATCGCGCAACTCCTTCACGTGATCGAGCATCGACCCGCTGACGGAAGGATAGGAAAACGGGACGGCTTCGAAGCCGTGGTCGCCATTCAGCCGGTTCTTGAGGGACACGAGCTCAATGCCCGACATCCACAACCCATGGACGAGGATGACGAGATCGGGGGTGGTCATGGTGGGTTGAAAAGGGGACGGATCTACTTTTTACGTGGAGAAAAAAAATAGATCCGTCCCCTTTTCATCATTCTGCTTTGACCGGCAGCTTCACGCGGATGTGCAGGTCCTTGAGCTGGGCGTCGCTCACGGGCGTGGGTGCATCGGTCAGCGGACACGCGGCCGTCTGCGTCTTCGGGAAAGCGATGACTTCGCGGATGCTGTCGGCACCCGACATCAGCATCGCGAGCCGGTCGAGCCCGAACGCAAGTCCTCCGTGCGGCGGCGCGCCGTACTTGAGCGCCTCCAGCAGGAAGCCGAACTTCTGCTGCGCTTCCTCGGCGCTGATGCCGAGCAGCTCGAACACGGTCGACTGCATGTCGGTGCGGTGGATGCGCACGGAACCGCCGCCGATCTCGGAGCCATTAAGCACCATGTCGTAGCCCATCGACAGCGCTTCACCCGGATTGCTCTTGAGCTGCGCGGGATCGTCGATGCGCGGCGCGGTGAACGGGTGATGCAGCGCTGACCAGCGCTTGTTGGTGGCGTCCCATTCGAACATCGGGAAGTCGACGACCCACAAGGGGCGCCAACCGGCCTCGACCAGCCCAAGATCCGTGCCGACCTTCAGGCGCAGCGCGCCGATGGCATCGTTCACGACCTGGGCCGTATCCGCGCCGAAGAAAATCAGGTCGCCCGTCTGTGCGCCCGTGCGCGACAGGATGCCCGCCACCGCTGCATCGCTCAGGAACTTGAGGATGGGCGACTGCAAGCCGTCGCGACCCTTGGTGACGTCATTGACCTTGACGTAGGCGAGGCCCTTCGCGCCGTAGCGACCGACATAGGCCGTGTAGTCGTCGATCTCCTTGCGGGACAGACGCTCGCCGCCTTTCGGCACATTGAGCGCGACGACGCGACCCTTCGGGTTCGAGGCTGGGCCGGCGAACACCTTGAAATCGCAATCACGGACCAGGTCCGCGACGTCGACCAGCTCGAGCGGGATGCGGAGGTCGGGCTTGTCGGACGCGTAACGACGCATCGCCTCGGCATAGGTCATCCGCGGGAACGGATCCGGCAGCGACACGTCCAGCACCTTCTTGAACACGCTGCGGATCAGCGCCTCCATCAGGTCGGTGATCTGCTGCTCGGTGAGGAAAGACGTCTCGATATCGATCTGGGTGAAGTCCGGCTGGCGGTCGGCGCGGAGGTCCTCGTCGCGGAAGCAGCGCACGATCTGGTAGTACCGGTCAAAGCCCGACATCATCAGCAGCTGCTTGAACAGCTGCGGCGACTGCGGCAACGCGAAGAAGTGGCCCGCATGCGTGCGGCTCGGCACGAGGTAGTCGCGCGCGCCTTCCGGCGTCGCCTTCGTCAGCATCGGTGTTTCGATGTCGATGAAGCCGTTGTCGTCGAGCCAGTTGCGCACGGCCTGCGTGATCCGATGCCGCTGGCGCAGGCGGTTCTGCATGACGTCGCGACGCAGATCGATATAGCGGTACTTGAGTCGCAGCTCCTCGTTGACGTGCTCGTCGTGATGGAACGGCGGGGTCTCGGAGCGGCTCAGGATCTCGATTTCACCGGCGAGCAGTTCGACCTGGCCGGAGGCGAGGTTCGCATTGGCGGTACCCGAGGGGCGCGGACGGACCTGGCCGCTGACACGGACGCAATACTCGCTGCGCAGCCGCTCGGCCTGGGCAAACACGCCCGCATTCGACGGATCGAACACGAGCTGCAGCAGGCCCTCGCGATCGCGCAGGTCGATGAAGATCACGCCGCCATGGTCCCGGCGGCGGTGCACCCAGCCGGCGACGGACACGGTCTGGCCCGAGAGGGATTCGTTGACTTGGCCGCAATAATGAGTGCGCATGGGGACCTGGAAACCGGCAGTAGGAAGAGCCGCGGGATGTTACGGAGCGACTCTGGGTGGCGCAAGCGACCTCACCCACTCCCTTTCCCTCTCCAGCCGGAAAGGGGCTGGGCCTCACCCACTTCGTTTCCCTCTCCGCTCGGAGAGGGGTAACCGACACCTCTCCCGCCGGGAGAGGTCGCACAGAGTGCGGGAGACCGTGCAGCCCTAGCGCTTGGCGGCCTTCCGCTTGGCCGGTGGGGCCTTGGGTCCAGGCTTGGCGGCCTTACCCACCTTGGCCGTAGACCGGGATTTGGCACTCTCGGCAGGCTTGTCCGCCGCCGGCTTGGGGGCTTCCTTGACGTCGGCGGGCTTGGGGTCCAGCGGCTTGGCGGTCGCATCGACACCGGAATCCTTGGAATCGCCTCCCGGGCCGTCCACGAGGTTGCGCTTGTTCTCCTTGTCCGACTTGAAGTCGGTTTCGTACCAGCCGCTGCCCTTAAGCCGAAACACGGGGGCTGAAATCAGCCGCGTCAGCTTCTGCTTGCCGCATTCCGGGCACTTCCTGAGCGGCGCGTCCGAAATCTTCTGCAGGACTTCCACATGGGCGTTGCAGGCGCTGCACTGGTATTCGTAGAACGGCATGGCTCTGGTGACAGGTTGCTTGGCTTAAGTAGGTTGGAGCGCAGGTTTCCCCGGGGCGCCGCATTATAGGGGAAGCGCCCCGACGAAGCAGATACGGGAACCCGCGGCAGCCGGGGAAGCCCGGGCACCAGACACTTGGACTTTAGCCTTCCGTCGCCGCCGGCTTCCCTCGATGCCTTGCCCTGTTACGTCCCGCGCGCAAACACCAGCTGCCCCTGATGGACGGTCACGGCGATGCGATCGCCCGGGCGGAACTCGCCGCGCAGGATCTTCTGCGCGAGCGGGTTCTCGACCTGTTGCTGGATCGCGCGCTTGAGAGGCCGCGCGCCGTAGACCGGATCGAACCCGGCCTCGCCGAGCAGGTCCGCCGCCGCGGTATCGAGCGCGAGATCGAGGTCCCGCTCCGCCAGGCGCTTCCGCAGGTATCCGAGCTGGATGTTGACGATCGAGCGCAACTGCTCGCGGCCGAGCGGGTGGAACACGACGATGTCATCGACCCGGTTGATGAACTCGGGCCGGAAGTGGCCCTGCACCACATCCATCACCGCGGACTTCATCTTCGAGTACGTCTTCTCGTTCTGCGGCTCGCCGGCCAGCTCCTGGATGGCGTGGCTGCCGAGGTTCGACGTCATGATGACCACCGTGTTGCGGAAGTCGACCGTGCGACCCTGCCCGTCCGTCAACCGGCCGTCATCGAGCACCTGCAACAGGACGTTGAACACGTCGCTGTGGGCCTTCTCGACCTCGTCGAGCAGGATCACGGAATACGGACGCCGACGCACCGCCTCGGTGAGATAGCCGCCTTCTTCATAGCCGACATAGCCGGGAGGCGCGCCGATCAAGCGTGCGACGGAATGCTTCTCCATGAATTCCGACATGTCGATGCGGATCATGGCCTCTTCGGTATCGAACAGGAATTCGGCCAGCGCCTTGCACAGCTCGGTCTTGCCGACACCCGTGGGACCGAGGAACAGGAACGAGCCATTCGGCCTGTTCGGATCGGCGAGGCCCGCGCGCGACCGACGGATTGCATCGGAGACGGCCGTCACTGCTTCCTGCTGGCCGACCACGCGTTTCGCGAGCGCCTCTTCCATGCGGAGCAACTTGTCCTTCTCGCCCTCGAGCATCTTGGACACGGGGATGCCGGTCCACTTGGAGACGACCTCGGCGATCTCCTCTTCCGTGACCTTGTTGCGGACCAGCGTAGGCGCCTGGCCTTCCGCATCCTGTGCCGCCTTCAGGCGCTTCTCGAGTTCGGGAATCTTGCCGTACTGCAGTTCGGACATGCGACCGAGATCGCCCGCACGGCGGGCCTGCTCGAAGTCCATGCGGACCTTTTCGAGTTCGGCGCGGATCTGGCCCTCGCCCTGCACCGACGCCTTCTCGGCTTTCCAGATCTCCTCGAGGTCCGAATACTCCTTCTCGAACTGCGCAAGCTGCTCGTTCAGCAGTGACAGCCGCTTGACGGATGCCTCGTCCTTTTCCTTCTTGAGCGCCTCGCGCTCGATCTTGAGCTGGATGACGCGCCGGCTGAGGCGATCCATCGACTCGGGCTTGGAGTCGATCTCGATGCGGATACGGGAGGCGGCCTCGTCGATCAGGTCGATGGCCTTGTCGGGGAGCTGCCGGTCCGCGATGTACCGATGCGACAGCGTTGCGGCCGCCACGATCGCCGGATCCGTGATGTCGACGCCGTGGTGGACTTCGTAACGCTCCTTGAGGCCGCGCAGGATCGCGATCGTGTCTTCGACGGACGGCTCGTTGACCAGCACCTTCTGGAAGCGGCGTTCGAGCGCGGCATCCTTCTCGACATACTTGCGATACTCATCGAGGGTCGTCGCACCGACGCAATGCAGCTCGCCGCGGGCGAGCGCCGGCTTCAGCATGTTGCCCGCGTCCATGGCGCCCTCGGCCTTGCCGGCGCCGACCATCGTGTGGATCTCGTCGATGAACAGGATGATCTGGCCTTCCTGCTTCTTGAGATCGGTGAGGACTGCCTTCAGGCGTTCCTCGAATTCACCGCGGTACTTCGCGCCCGCGATCAGGGCGCCCATGTCGAGCGCGAGGATGCGTTTGTTGCGCAGGCCCTCCGGCACCTCGCCGTTCACGATGCGCTGCGCGAGGCCCTCCACGATGGCGGTCTTGCCGACGCCCGGCTCGCCGATCAGCACGGGATTGTTCTTGGTCCGGCGCTGCAGCACCTGGATCGTGCGGCGGATCTCGTCGTCACGGCCGATCACGGGGTCGAGCTTGCCCTGGGTCGCCCGCTCCGTGAGGTCCACGGTGTACTTCTCGAGCGCCTGGCGATTCTCTTCGGCATTCGCATCGGTCACTTTTTCGCCCCCCCGCATTTCGTCGATCGACTTCTCGAGTGCACCCTTGATCGTGCCGGTGTCGCGCAGCAGCGTCCCGAGCTGGCCCTTGTCTTCGAGTGCGGCAAGCACGAACAGCTCGCTGGAGATGAACTGGTCGCCGCGCTTCTGCGCGAGCTTGTCCGTCAGGTTCATCAGCTTGCCGAGTTCGTTCGACAACTGTACGTCACCCCCGGCCCCTTCGACTTTCGGCAGGCGGTCGACGGCCTGACCGAGATGGGAACGCAACAGGTTGACGTTCGTGCCCGCCTTGTCGAGCAAGGGTCGGACGGACCCGCCCTGCTGATCGAGCAGCGCGAGCATCAGGTGCAGCGGATCGATGAACTGGTTGTCGCGCCCGACCGCCAGCGACTGGGCATCGGCCAGCGCCATCTGGAATTTGCTTGTGAGCTTGTCCATTCGCATTGTTGCCACCTTGAGGCGAGCGCCCGCAGCGGCGCCCCCGAATCTAATGAGGATTATCGACTTGCGAGCGGAATTGGGGCCGGGCAGCGCCGAATTCAACCTGTGGGAGCGCTACCGCACCCCACGCGGGGCCTGCACCTGCAATTTAGTGTGCGGCGTCAGGGAAGTGCGCCGCGCCCGGAAATCTACCTAGGGAACCTCTGCACAGGTTTCACGGCCGCGACGGCGAGCCATTTCGAGCAGGGCGAGGCGCGACGACCGCTGTGTACTGAATGTACATAAGGGAGGAGCAACACTGCCCTGCTCGAAATGGATCCCGTCCCGATCAAAGAATAAATAGTCATTCAATGGGTTGCGACTCTAATCCTCTGCTGCGTCGTTACGGACCTTGCCCATATTCCCGATATGGCCTGCGGCCCGATGCCTCGCAGCAGAGGATTGGAGACGCAACGCGGTCGCGAAACCTGTGCAGAGGTTCCCTAGTGCGCCGCGGCGTGCGTGAAGTAGATGAGGGCCACGCCGATCGAGATCAGCACGAACTGCTGGATCGCGGAAGCGATGTCGACCTTGCGGTGCAGGCCGGGGATCAGGTCCGCAACCGCCACGTAGAGGAAACTCGAAGCCGCGATGGCGAGCGCGTATGGCAGATATTCGAGCACGGAACCGAGCGCGAAGACGCCGACGATGCCGCCGACCACCGAGGTCAGGCTGGTCAGCAGATTCAGCATCAGCGCCCGCGCACGGCTCATGCCTCCCTGGAGCAGGATGGCGAGGTCGCCGACTTCCTGCGGAATCTCGTGGGCGAACACCGCGATCGCACTGACCACGCCCAGATGCACGTCGGTGAGGAACGCGGCGGCGATCAGCACGCCGTCGAGCGCATTGTGGAAACCGTCACCGATCAGGATCAGCGACGCCGACGCGGCATCGCGCTGCTGGTGCGTCGGCCCGTGCGTATGCGCGTCGTGGGGATGCACGTCCCATTCGTCGTGGTGGCAGTGCCGCCACAGCACCAGCTTCTCCAGCACGAAGAACACCAGGATGCCGCCCAGCAAGGCAAGGCCGATGCCGTGCGTGTTCTCGACGCCGGCACCTTCGATCGCGTGTGGAATGAGTCCCAGCAATGCAGCCCCGAGCAGCGCACCGGTCGCGAAACTCACCAGATGGGGCAGTACGCGTTGGCGACGGTGCTCGGGCAGCAACAGGAACAGGCCGGCCGCCAGCGCACTGAATGCGCCGCTGCCGACCGTGAACAGAATGACCCAGGACAGAATCGACATGGTGCGTGGAGGTTATCGCGTGCCGGAGCCAAGGAAAGAAGCCGGAGCAGGAACAACGTGGCAGCGTAGCACGCTCGTCAAGAGCTCAAGTTCCACTAGTCGAGCCAGATCAGCGTGGCCAGACGGCCTGTCTGGCCGTCGCGCCGATACGAAAAAAAGCAGTCAGGCTCCGAGACCGTACAACGATCGACACCGTGGATGCGGGTGATCCCGAGCCGCTTGAGTTCCTGGCGTGCGAGCCCGGCGAGGTCGGCTTGCCAGCGGCCCCGGCTGTTGGGCTCGAAGGCCGACTTTGCTTCCGCGTGGACCGACGTGAACGCCTGGACGACGTCGTCCCCGACCTCGAAGGCGGCCGGGCCGATGGCGGGCCCGATCCATGCGAGCAGCTGGTCGCCGGGAACGCCAAGGGCCTCCACGGCACGCGCCAGCACGCCAGCGGCCAAGCCGCGCCAGCCGGCATGCGCGGCAGCGACGCGGGTTCCGGCCAGATCGCAGAACAGGACAGGCAGGCAGTCCGCCGTAAGCACCGCGCAGACGCCACGTTGTCCCCCGGCGGACCCGTTGTACACGCAGACGTCGGCCGTCGGCGGCCTTCCCGTCTGCCAGGCAGGCTGCGCGACGGCGACCCCGTGGACCTGGTTCAGCCAGAGCGGTTCGGTGGACAGCTTGAGCGCCGCACGCAGGCGTCGCCGGTTCTCGAGGACTGCCGCGGGGTGGTCGCCGACGTGGGCACCCAGGTTGAGGCTGCCGTAGCGCCCGCCGCTGACCCCGCCTTGGCGCAAGGTGGACGCGGACCGCACATGCTTCGGTGCCGGCCAGTCCGGCTCGATCCAGCGGAGGTCAGACCCGGGCATGCAGCACTCCTGCCATCCGTCAACGCCGTGCGGCCGCCGCGCGGGCATCCGCAGCTGCGTCGGCTGCCAGCAATTTCAGCAGGCCTTGCATGTCGGCTGGCAGGGCGGCTTCGCAGACGACGGGCTCCCCGGTGACGGGATGGGTAAACGCGAGCCGCGCCGCATGGAGCGCCTGTCGCCGGAACGCCCGCAGCCCCTCCACTACCACCGCTGACGCGCCCTTCGGCAGGACCAGGCGGCCGCCATAAACCCCATCCCCGACAATGGGATAGTGGATATGGGAGAGGTGCACGCGGATCTGGTGCGTGCGTCCGGTCTCCAGTTTCACCCTGACGTGCGTATGGGCCCGGAACCGCTTCACCACGCGATAGTGCGTCACGGCATTGCGCCCGCCCTGACGGACAGCCATACGCAGCCGGTCCTGGCGATGCCGGTCAATGGGCGCATCGACCGTGCCGCCTGCCGTCATGACGCCGACGCAGATGGCTTCGTAGTCGCGCTCGACCTCGTGGGCTTCGATCATGCGCACCAAGGCGGTGTGCGCTTCCACGGTTCTCGCGACCACCATCAGGCCGCTCGTATCCTTGTCGAGGCGGTGCACGATGCCGGCTCGGGGCAGCACGGCGAGGGCCGGATCGAAATGCAGCAATGCGTTCTGCAGCGTTCCCGCCGCGTTGCCGGCACCGGGGTGCACGACCAGGCCCGCAGGCTTGTTGATGACGAGGACATGCTTGTCCTGATAGACCACATCGAGGTCGATGGCTTCGCTCTTCACCTCGTCCACGGGCTCGAGGTCGGCCTCGATCTGGATGGTTTCCCCGCCGACGAGCCGGTCCCGGGGCTTCAGTGCCTCGCCGTCCACCAGCACCTTCCCCGCATCGATCCAGTCCTTGAGACGGGTCCGCGAATACTCGGGCAGCAGCTCGGCAATGGCCTGATCGAGCCTGCGGCCGGCATATTCGAGGGGGATGGTCAGGGCATGGGAAGGCATGCGAACGGGCTCTTTGGCGCCAAAGGAGCGCAGGTGGCAAGACCGGGAAGAATATCCGATTAGCCGGGGCCGAGAACTATTGAATCAGGGGGGAGTCACACCCCTGCCCGCCGCATGCTGACCAGAGGCTGGGCTATACTCGCCAGCCTTGAGGCCAGCCTTGCCGTACCGGAAGTTCCCGATGCCCGACCGCGATTCCCGTTCCCTGCCGCGCGCGCTCGTCGCGACCCTGCTGGTCGCGGTCGTGGCCTTGGCCGGCTGCAAGAGCAATCCCAACCGGGACCTCGAGAATCCCGACGACGCGTACCGGATGGCCAAGGACGACATGTCCAAGAACAACTACGCGCGCGCCGTGTTCATCTTCGAGCAGATGGAAGCCCGCTTCCCGTT
>JBEBIT010000010.1:0-71758 GCA_040080215.1 Steroidobacteraceae bacterium | reverse complement strand
GACGCACGGAGGCGTCGGCGCTGTGGCGGTCGAAGGTCCGCAGGGACCTTCGATTCAGACGCCGCCACAGCCCAACCCCGGCCACGGAAGGAGCCGGGGTCTCGAATCGAACTCCGTTCGCCGACGGTCGTCGGTCCGGCCAATTCGGCAAGCCGAATTGGCGTTCGGCCGGACGACGATACGTTGCATGTCCTCGTCCAAGGCACCGGTCTCACCCAGTTCGCAACAATTCAAGCACTTTGACGCTACATTGACGTCGGTTGGCAGCACTTTCCCGTATTTCCAGCCAGAGTTTTGAAAGCAGGGCTTTAATCGGCTTGAATTGACCGATATAGCGAGAAATGGCGAATAAACGGCACAATGAAGCCGATTAAAGGAACTGATGCTTGTTTCATTTAATCGGTATTAAAATACCGGTAGAATTCAAAACGGCACTTAACCGGTCGAATTCAACCGAATGACGATTACTGCATCCAAAACTCCAGAAGAACTGCAACAGGCGCTCGGTGAGCGGCTGCGCCGGCTGCGGCTGCGGCGCGATCTCGACCAGCTGCAAGCGGCAGCCAAGGCGGGCATCTCCGAAAAGGCGCTGCGCAACCTCGAGGCGGGTCGCGGATCGACCGTTGAAACGTTGCTCCGCGTATTGAAGGCGCTGGATGCGCTCTCCAGTCTCGAGGCCTTGGCGCCCCCGTCTGCGATCAGCCCACTGGCGTTGCTTGATCAAGGCGCTGAGCCCCAGCGGGTGAGCCGACCTCGCAAGCGTCGCGAAGGCGGGAGCTCGCAGTGACGGCGCAGGCCATTGAAGTCCGCATCTGGGATCAACGCGTCGGCGCGGTCGCCGCAGATGAGCGGGCGGGTTGTTACGCGTTCGAATACGCGCCTGCATGGCGAAGACAGGGCATCGAGCTCGCGCCCCTCACGATGCCGGTCTCTGCGCCTGACTCCATCTTCCTGTTTCCCTCGCTAGCCGAGCCCAGCTTCAAGCGCCTGCCCGGTCTGCTGGCTGACGCCCTGCCCGATGATTTCGGCAATGCCTTGATCGATGCGTGGATGGCGCGCCGGGGCATCGACAAGCAAGCCGTGACAACGCTCGACCGGCTCGCCTACATGGGCAAGCGCGGCATGGGCGCACTGGAATTCCGGCCGGCCAAGGCGGGCGCTACCGAGAGCACTCAACCGCTGCAATTGCAGAAGCTGGTGGAGACCGCGCGCAAGGTCATGCAGGGCGATTTTTCCGACGACACCCATGCGGAGGCGGCGCTCGCCAATGTAATCCGTGTCGGGACATCGGCAGGTGGCGCGCGTGCCAAGGCCGTCGTCGCCTGGAATCGGCAGACCGACGAAATCCGCAGCGGCCAGTTCGACGTGCCGCCGGGCTTCGAGCATTGGCTGCTGAAGTTCGACGGGGTCGGCAAGGACCTCGAGCTGGGCGCAGGCGAGCACTATGGCCGCATCGAGTACGCCTATCACCTCATGGCCGTGGCAGCAGGCATCGACATGCAGCCCAGTCGCCTGCTGGAGGAGAACGGCCGCGCGCACTTCATGACTCGGCGCTTCGATCGCGACAACAACCAGAAGCATCATATCCAGAGCCTCTGTGCCCTCAATCACCTGGACTACAAGCAGCGCGCGACGCATGCCTATGAACAGTTGTTCCTGGCCGCCACGAGGTTGCGTCTGGGCGACGATGCGCTCCGCCAATTGTTCCTGCGCATGGCGTTCAACGTGCTGGCGCGCAATTGCGACGACCACACCAAGAATTTCGCGTTCCGGCTGCGCCGGGGACGCCCTTGGGAGCTGGCGCCAGCCTACGACGTGACGCATGCTTACAATCCGCAGGGGGAGTGGACCTATCAGCACTTGATGAGCGTCAACGGCCGGTTCAAGGACATCACGCGGGCCGACCTGATGACGGTGGCGGAGCGCTTCGGTGTTGCCGGTGCACGCGCACTGCTTGCCGACGTACGCGCCGCGCTCGACTCGTGGCCGGCGCATGCCCGCTCTGCAGGCGTGCCGGCGAACGAACTCGAGCGGGTCGCCCAGGACTTCTGCCTGCTGTGACAAACGCGATGTGCAATCAGCCTGGTCAATCGGGAGGAGCGTGATGATATTCGAGACAGTGGCTGCAGGCGGATGCCGGTCGTATCTCATCGGCTGCGAGGAGACCTGCTCGGCAGCGGTGATCGATCCCGAACTCAGCAAGATCGACCGTTATGTCGCTCTCGCCAGCAAGGATGGCTTGCGTATCCGCTATCTGGTCGACACGCACACCCACGCGGATCACTTCTCGGGAACCCAGGAGCTCGCGAAGCAGCTGGGCGCACAGATCGTCATGCACGCCTTGAGCCCGGCTCCGTATGTGAACCTGAGGCTGCAGGACGGCGAGATGCTCGCCATCGGCAAGCTGCGGCTGCAGGCGCTGCACACGCCGGGGCATACGCGTGATTCCATGTGCCTCCAGGTAGAAGACCGGGTCTTTACCGGCGACACGCTCCTGATCGGCGGGACCGGTCGCACCGATCTTCCGAGCGGCGATGCCGGCTCGCTCTACGACAGCCTGTTCGGCAAGCTGCTGAAGCTGGATCCGGCGCTGCTTGTGTTTCCGGCGCACGACTACAAGGGGAAGGGGCACTCGACCATTGGGCAGGAGATCGCCGGGAACCCACGGCTGCAGAAGCGCAATCGCGATGAGTTCATCGAGATGATGCAGAGCCTGAACCTCTCGATGCCGTCCCATATCACCGAGGCGCTCCGGACCAACATGAGCGGCGGCAAGACCGTCGCGCAGATGTTGGCCGAAGCGGCTGCCGTGGTTCCATTCATGTCACTGGGGGAGCTGCAGCGACGCATCGATGCCGGCAATGACGAATTGCTGGTCCTCGACGTTCGCGAACGCGATGCCTACGAGGAGGCCCACGTCCCGGGCGCGAAGTGGCTGCCGCGGGGACAGCTCGAGCTGCGGGTCAACGATGAACTCACGGATCCCACCAGACGGATCCTCGTGTATTGCGACTTCGGCCGCGTCTCGACGCTGGCCACCGCAACGCTGAGACAGATGGGGTTCCGCAACGCCGTCGCGCTCGATGGCGGCATGAAGGCGTGGCGGGAGTCGGGCTACCCCGTGAAGTCCGGCAAGGAATCCTGATGACGCAGCCGTTGCTGTTTGCCCTGCCCGGCGAAGAGGCTTTCACGGCGGCACTCGCCCGGCACCTCGATGCCGACATCGGCGCGCTCGAGATTCGCCGCTTTCCCGACGGCGAGTCCTATGTGCGGCTCGATACGGATGTGGCTGGACGAGAGGTCGCCTTCGTCTGCGGCCTGCACGAGCCCGATCCGCAGTTCCTGCCGCTCGTCTTCGCGGCGCGGGTCGCAAAGGACCTGGGCGCGGCCCGCGTCGGACTGGTCGCGCCGTACCTTGCCTACATGAGGCAGGACGTCCGCTTCAAGCCGGGCGAGGCGATCACGTCCGTGTACTTCGCCGACATGCTGTCGCACTGCTTTGCGTGGCTTGTCACCGTGGACCCGCACCTGCATCGCTGGAAGTCGCTGGGCGAGATCTACTCGCTCGATGCCCGCGTGGTCCCTGCCGCGCCCGTCGTGGGTGAGTGGATCAAGCAGCACGTGCCCAACCCCGTCCTGATCGGTCCCGACAGCGAAAGCAGCCAGTGGGTCACTGCCATTGCCGCCCTCGCCGGTGCGCCGTTCGTCGTACTCGAAAAGACACGGCACGGCGATCGCGACGTCACCATCGCAGTGAATGACGACGCGGCCTTGCGGGATCGAACGCCCGTCCTTGTCGATGACATCATCTCTACTGCGCACACGATGATGGCCGTCGTGCGCCAGTTGCGTGACCGAGGTCTGCCAGCGCCCGTGTGTATCGGCGTCCACGGCGTGTTTGCACCCGACGCGTATCGCGAACTGTCGGCAGCGGGCGCGGCGCGCATCGTCACGACCAACACGATCCCTCACGAGACCAGCGAGATCGACCTGAGTCGTGACGTTGCAGACGCCGTGGAATCGTTGATCCCATGACGTCCCCCCGGCAGAAGAGCGTCGTGGGTGGCAAGCAGGAGCGGCAAGCGGCATGTTGAACGGGATCGGCCTTGGAGTGATCGTGATTTTCCTGGCGACGCTCATCCCGAGCCTGCTCGGGCTGTTCGGCCGGCCGCAGATCATCGACAAGAGCCTGTTCCGGCCCTACTGGTTCCTGCGCCGGCGCGAGTACCCGACCGTCATCACGAGCGGCTTCGTGCATGCCGACGGGCCGCACCTGTTCTTCAACCTGATGACGTTCTACTTCTTTGCACCGGGTCTTGAGCGGGTGATCGGCACCGTGGGCTTCATCGTGTTCTATCTCGTCGCGCTGGTGCTGAGCCACGCCGGCACCTGGTGGAAGCAGCGGAACAACCCGAACTACGCGTCGCTCGGCGCGTCGGGCGCCATTTCGGCCGTGCTGTTCGCATCGATCATCTACTTCCCGACGCAGTCGCTCTTCATCATCCCGATCCCCGTGCCCATCCCGGCGCCGCTGTTTGCCGTGGGCTATCTCGCGTACTCCTGGTATGCCTCCCGCACCCAGATCGGCCGGGTAAACCACGATGCCCACCTGGGCGGGGCCGTCGTCGGCCTCCTGTATGTGGCAGTATTCGATCCCGCCGCCTACGGGAGGCTCTTCGACTTGCTGTGAATGCGGGACAACCGTCCTGCCCGGGAGACCACGAATGACGGACAGGATCCACGAGACCATCGACACCGGCCCGATGAGCCGCTTCCAGGTCGTTGCCGTCCTCATCTGCATCACGCTCAACATGCTGGACGGCTTCGACGTCCTCGTGATGGCGTT
The DNA here is from genome assembly GCA_040080215.1 of Steroidobacteraceae bacterium. Taxonomy (GTDB): domain Bacteria; phylum Pseudomonadota; class Gammaproteobacteria; order Steroidobacterales; family Steroidobacteraceae; genus CAIUGU01. The sequence continues at coordinate 66,912 of JBEBIT010000010.1, read as the reverse complement.
CACCGCTTCCGAAGTGCAGAAGGAGTGGGCGCTGTCAGGCGCTCAGCTAGGCATCCTGCTCAGTTCGGGCTTGTTCGGCATGGCGGCCGGCTCCATGTTCCTTGCGCCGTTTGCCGACCGCTTCGGGCGCCGCGCGCTGATCCTGACCTGCCTTGTCCTCATCACGGCCGGCATGTTGATGTCCGCGCTGGCGACCGGACCCAAGGTGCTGGGCGTATTGAGGGTGCTGACGGGCATCGGTATCGGCGGCATGCTCGCGAGCCTCAACGTCATCACGGGTGAGTACTCGTCAAACCGTTGGCGAAGTGCCGCGATCAGCATGCAGGCCACCGGGTATCCCATCGGCGCGACCATCGGCGGGATCATCGCGGCGTGGCTCATCGTCCGCTTCGGCTGGCGGTCGATCTTCCTGTTCGGCGGCGTGATGTCCGCTTTGATGATTCCGCTCGTGCTGTCGCGGTTGCCGGAGTCGCTCGACTTTCTGCTCGCCCGGCGCCCGACCGGTGCGCTCGACAAGCTCAATCACCTGCTCGGGAAGATGGAGCGCGAACCCGTCACCGAGCTGCCGCGCATCGAGGACGTGCCGCAAGCACACGCGAGGCTCGCCGACCTGTTCAAGGGCGGCTGGGCCGTCAGCACGCTCCTGATCTGGACGTCCTTCTTCATGGTGATGCTGGGCTTCTACTTCGTGCTGAGCTGGACGCCGCGGCTGCTCGTCGCTGCAGGAATGTCGACGCAGCAGGGCATTACCGGCGGCGTGCTGCTCAACATCGGCGGCATCATCGGCGGTTCGGTCTTTGCGTGGCTGTCGGTGAAAGGCTCGCTGAAGGGACTTGCCTCGTTGAGCATGTTCCTGACGGTGATCGCGCTGATCGCGTACGGCTACTACTCCGGCGTGCTCGGCCTCGCCTTCGTGCTGGCCTTGATGAGCGGCATCTTCATCTTTGCGTCGATGGTCTCGCTGTACGCGATCACGCCGGTGCTGTATCCCGCAGCGGTGCGCACGACCGGCATGGGCTGGGCGATCGGCATTGGCCGGCTCGGAGCGATCCTGGCGCCGCTGCTCGCGGGCGTGCTGGTGGACAGCGGCTGGCAAGCCGCGCACCTCTACTATCTCTACGCAGTCCCGCTGGCCGTCGCGATGCTGGCGGTGCGCGGCCTGCGCGTCAAATAGGAGGCAGAGAAGCCGGGAAGCCGGGAAGTGAAGTAAGCCGGAATCGATGGTGTAAGGTAGTGCCTGCTGCTTCTCCGGCTTCCGTCGCTTCCTGACTTCCGTGGCTTCCAGAGCTCTGCTCAGAAGGGCAGTCCCACGTAGTTTTCGGACAGCGACGTGATCGCGGCACTTGAACTCGTCACGTAGTCGAGTTCGGCAACCTGGATCTTCTGGCCGAAGTCGCCGGTGTCCGGGAACTTGTGGAGGAGCGACGTCATCCACCACGAGAAGCGCTCGGCTTTCCACACGCGACGCAGGCAGCGGTCCGAGTAGCCGTCGAGTTCCGTCGACTTGCCGTTCCGGTAGTGGTCGATCAGCGCCCAGGAGAGGTAGCGCACATCCGATGCGGCGAGGTTCAGGCCCTTGGCGCCTGTTGGCGGCACGATGTGTGCGGCGTCCCCGGCCAGGAACAGCTTGCCGAACCGCATCGGTTCCGCGACGAAGCTGCGCAGCGGCGCGATGCTCTTCTCGATCGACGGTCCGGTGATCATGGTCTCCGCGGCTTCGGGGTCCAGCCTGCGCCGCAGCTCGTCCCAGAAGCGCTGGTCGGACCAGTCTTCCACCTTCTCGTCGAGCGAACACTGGATGTAATAGCGGCTGCGCTTCATCGACCGCATGCTGCACAACGCGAAGCCGCGCTCGTGGTGCGAATAAATGAGCTCGTGCGAAACCGGTCGCGTCTCCGACAGGATGCCGAGCCAGCCGAACGGATAGATGCGCTCGTAGGTCTTGAGGGCGCCTGCCGGGACGCTTTGCCGGCTGACGCCGTGGTAGCCGTCGCAGCCCGCGATGAAGTCGCACTCGACGTCATGCGGCACACCGTCCTTCACATAGCGTACCCGTGGCTTCGCGCCGTCGAAGTCGTGCAGGCTGACGTTCTCCGCTTCATAGACGATCTTCGCTCCCTCACGGTCGCGGGCGTCCATCAGGTCGCGGGTGACTTCCGTCTGGCCATAGACGACCACGTTCTTGCCCGTGTGGCCATGCATGTCGATGCGATGCCGGACATTGCCGAAGCACAGCTCGAAGCCGCCGTGCACCAAACCCTCGGCGTGTGCCCGAGTGCCGACGCCGGCTTCATCGAGCAGGTCGACGGTGCCTTGCTCCAGCACGCCGGCACGGATGCGGCTCAGCACGTATTCCTGACTGCGCTGTTCGAGGACGATCGTGTCGATGCCGGCCCGATGCAGCAGCTGTCCCAGCAGCAGTCCGGCCGGACCTCCGCCAATGATGGCAACCTGTACCCGCATGGAATACCCCGATGAATTGTGGCGAGCCCGTTGCCGTCTGGCTCCGGCGCCCTGACTGTGAACTGAAGCTTCAGAGATCGAAGAAGACGGTTTCGTCCGGACCCTGCATCTGGATGTCGAGGCGATACTCGACGCCCTCCGGCAACGCGATGCGCTTCGCGATCAGCGTGGCACGACGCTCCACGGGGACGCTGTCGAGTACCGGATCCGCTGCATTCGCGGCGGCCTCGTCCTCGAAGTACAGCCGCGTGAAGGCATGTACGAGCAAGCCGCGCATCGTGACGATCACATTGACATGCGGTGCGCTGCCGGGGGCTGCCACGCCCGGCTTGATCGTGTGGAACTCGAACGACTGGTCGGCCGATGTGCCGGTGCCGCATCGCCCGAAGCCCCGGAAGCCGCTGGCCACCGCCGCTTCGCGCGAGGTGACGGGGTTACCGTCAGCATCGACGTGCGCGATCTCGACCATCGCGTCGGGAATGGTCTTGCCGTCGCCGTCGAACAGGCGTCCCGTGATCCGGATGTGCTCGCCTGCGGCTCGCGGTTCGGCGATGCGCGGCGGGAACAGGCTGTTGAACGGATAGCCGTACTGTTCCGCGGTGAGGCCGTACGCGAAGAACGGGCCGACGGTCTGCGAAGGGGTTTGTCCGGGCGTCATGGTCATTTCTCCATCGGCGTGGCAGCGTCGCCACGCAAGACAATGTTGAACTCGTAGCCCAGCGCGAAGCCCGGCTCGGTTAGTCCAAGCGTGAACTTCGAGATCAGCCGGTCGCGCGCCTTTTCGGGGGTGCCGAGGAAGATGGGGTCGAGTGCGAGCAGCGGATCGCCCGGGAAATACAGCTGCGTGACGAGGCGACTCGCGAAGCTCGACCCGAACAGCGACAGGTGGATGTGATTGGGTCGCCATGCGTTGTGGTGGTTGCCCCACGGATACGCGCCGGGCTTGATCGACAGGAAGCGATACCGCCCGTCGCTGTCGGTCATGCAGCGGCCGGCGCCGAGGAAGTTCGGGTCGAGCGGCGCGTCGTGCTGGTCCACCTTGTGGATGTAGCGTCCGGCCGCATTGGCCTGCCAGATCTCGATCAGCGTATTCGGCACCGGACGGCCGCGTTCATCCAGCACGCGCCCCGCCACGATGATGCGCTCGCCGAGCGGCTCGCCGTTGCGGCGTGCGTTGCGCGTGAGGTCATGATCGAGCTCGCCGATGTCTTCGTGGCCATAGACCGGCGCCGCGAGGTCCGCGAGCTGCGTCTTGATCGGCAGCAGCGGGCGCTTGGGGCCGCGCAGGACCGTCGAGCGGTAATCGGGATGAATATAAGGAGAGTGGCTGGTCCAGTCCCGCGGGGTGAGCGGGCGGGTAAGCGACTTATTGTCCATGGCGATGCATCCGGTTGGGTTGGTTGCAGCGCGGGCCGTGCACACAGGACGTTTCTTGCACTGCGGTGCACCCGCGACTGCGTGGCGGATTGTAAGCCACTCCGTTAATGTTCGTGGAGACCCAGGTGTGGTGATAAACCCGTACATGCGGACTGGACAATGACATGACCTTCCTCGGCACCCACAGATTCGAAGGCAAGCTGTTTGCGGGTGGCTGGGTTGACGCGGCCCTGCGCCAGCCCGTCAGCGAACCGGCCAGCGGCAAGACTTTATTCAATACGGGTCTGGCCGGCGCGGCCGAAGTCCGCAAGAGCGCGCAGGCCGCACGCGCGGCGCAACGGGCGTGGGCCGCATTGCCGCGCAGGGAGCGTGCAGCGATTTTCCGCAAGGCGGCCGACCTGTTCGAGCAGCATGCGGCTGACATCACGCTGGTCGCGTGTCGCGAGACGGGCTCGATCGCCCCGAAAATCGGCGTCGAACTCGAGATGGCCTCCGGCATCTGCCGTGAAGCTGCCGCCATGCTTACCCAGCCGCAAGGGCTGATCCTGCCGTCGGACGGCACCCGCATGTCGCTTGCGCGGCGCGTGCCCCATGGCGTGGTCGGCATCATCTCCCCCTTCAATTTCCCGCTGATCCTGTCGATCCGCGCCGTCGCGCCGGCGCTGGCCGCAGGCAACACGGTGGTCCTGAAGCCCGACCTGCGTACCCCGATCACGGGCGGCTACCTGATTGCGCGGGTCTTCGAGGAGGCTGGCTTGCCGCCGGGGTGCCTGCATGTGTTGCCGGGCGGCGCACCGGCCGGCGAAGCCTTGTGCACGGATCCGGATATCGCGATGGTGTCGTTCACGGGATCAACGGTCGTTGGCCGCCGCGTGGGCGAACTGGCCGGCAAGCACCTCAAGAAGGTGACGCTCGAACTCGGCGGCAAGAATGCGCTCGTCATCCTGGACGATGCCGATGTGGCGATTGCCGCGTCGAATGCCGCGTGGGGCGCCTTCCTGCACCAGGGCCAGATTTGCATGACGACCGGCCTCGTGTTCGTGCACGACTCGATCTATGACGCTCTCGTCGCGGCCCTGGCCGAGAAGGCCAATCACCTTCCCGTCGGCGATCCGGCCACCGGTCACGTCGCGCTCGGCCCGGTCATCGACGACAAGCAGGTGAAACGCATCGCGTCCATTGTCGCGGACACCGTGTCTGCCGGGGCTGCGCTTCGCGCCGGCGGCACGCACGAGGGCCGCTACTTCAAGCCGACGGTGCTGACGGGCGTGAAGCCCGGCATGAGGAGCTTCGACGAAGAGGTATTCGGCCCGGTGGCGTCGGTGATCCGCTTCAAGACCGAAGACGAGCTGGTCGCCCTCGCTACGAAGGGCGAATACGGCCTGTCGCTGGGTGTCATCACTCGCAATGTCTCGCGCGGCCTTGCGCTGGCCGAACGCATCCCGACCGGCCTCGTGCATATCAATGACCAGACGGTCGGCGACGATCCCTCTGCCCCGTTCGGAGGGGTGGGCGCGTCGGGCAACGGCGGACGTCACGGCGGGCCCGCCAATTGGGAGGAGTTCTCCCAGTGGCAATGGGTTACGATTGACGCCGAAGCGCACGCTTACCCGTTCTGAACGGGTCGACAAGAACAATCGCGGATTGGGGAGCCCTTATGAGCGACAAACCGGTAGAGACGGCCACTCCGCCTGAAGCAGTGGCCGGCAACGGCCTGCTGCATCGGCGCTTGTTCCTTACCCAGGGAGCCGCCCTGGTGGGAACCGGCGGTCTTGCGCTGCTGGCGGCAAGGCCCGCAGGCGCAGAAACCCTGACCGTGCCGACCTGGACCAAGAGCATCGGTGCGCCGATGAGCGGCTACGGCGTCCCTTCGAAGTACGAGGAAAAAGTGCAGCGCATCGTGCGCCCTGGCGCGCCCGGCGCACCCGGCACCGGTGGTTCGCGCACACCGCTCGAACTCATCAACGGGACGATCACGCCGGCCGGGCTGCATTTCGAGCGTCACCACAACGGCATTCCCGATATCGATCCTGCCCAGCATCGCCTCGTCATCCACGGCAAGGTCAAGCGCCCCTTGAGCTTCACGATGGACTCGTTGCTGCGCTACCCGACGGTGTCCCGCATCCAGTTCCTCGAATGCTCGGGCAACAGCGCAGTGGGCTGGGCCAAGGATGCCGCGCAGCAGTCCGTCGGTAACCTGCACGGTCTCCTGTCCTGCAGCGAATGGACGGGCGTACCGCTCTCGATCCTGCTCGATGAAGCCGGCGTCGAACCCGGCGCAGCGTGGGTACTGGCCGAAGGTGCCGATTCCGCAGCGCTCAGCCGCAGCGTACCGTTGCCTAAGGCGATGGACGACGCGATGGTCGCGTTGTGGCAGAACGGGGAGCGCATCCGTCCCGAGCAGGGTTACCCGATGCGCCTGTTCCTGCCGGGCTTCGAAGGCAACATGAACGTGAAGTGGCTGCGTCGCCTGCAGGTGAACGACGGCCCCACGATGACCCGCGACGAAACGTCGAAGTACTCGGACCTCATGCCGGACGGCAAGGCGTGGCTGTTCACGTACACGATGGGCGTGAAGTCGCTGATCACGAGTCCTTCGCACGGCTTCAAGATGCAGGGTCCCGGGCTCTACGAAATCAGCGGTCTCGCGTGGTCGGGCGCCGGCAAGATCCGCCGCGTGGAAGTGTCTGCCGACGGTGGCAAGACCTGGGGCGAAGCGGCCCTCACGGATCCGGTGTTGTCGAAGTCGCTGACGCGCTTCCGCATGGCGTGGCGCTGGAACGGCGGGCCGGCGATCCTCAAGAGCCGCGCGATCGATGAGACGGGCGCCGTGCAGCCGACGCGTGACGAGCTCGTGGCCCAGCGCGGCGAGCGCTCCAACTACCACTATCACGGCATTCAGCCCTGGAGCATCGCTGCGACGGGAGAGGTGACCAATGTCCACGCCTGATCGCGCGCTCCTTGTCGGGGCACTGCTGCTTGCAGCACTGCCGGTATTCGCCGCGGAAAGTCCGCAGCTCGGCACGCCCATCACGCCCGCAGAGATGGCGGCGTGGGACCTGAGCATCCAGCCCGATGGTCGCGGCCTGCCTGCCGGATCCGGCAACGCGGTAACCGGCAAGGTGATCTTTGCCGAGAAGTGCGTCGTCTGCCACAACGAGGAAGGCAAGGGCCAGCCGTTCGATCGCCTCGTGGGCGGACAGGGGACGCTGACGAGCGCCGCTCCCATCAAGACGATCGGCAGCTTCTGGCCGTATGCCAGCACGGTGTTCGACTACATCCGTCGTGCGATGCCGCTCGTGGCGCCGCAATCGCTGACGAACGACGAGGTGTATTCGCTGACGGCGTACCTGCTGTCGCTGAACGGTGTCATCAAGGAGCGCGACGTCATGAACGCCAAGACGCTCGCCAAGGTGAAGATGCCGAACCAGGGCGGCTTCATCGTCAAGTATCCTGAGAAATAACATGGCACTGATCAAGACCGTGTTCGCCGTGGTTGCCGGCCTTGCACTCCTGTCGAATGCAGCCCCCGCCAGCGCCCAGGCACTGCCTGTTCCCGGAGTCGACGCGGCTCGCGACGTCCCGGGTGCCAAGGAGATGCCGAATCCCGGCATCGTGCACAAGGTGTTGTTCGACATGGATTCCGAAGGAAAGCCCACCGAGGTGCACCCGATGCTCCAGGCGGTGGCGCGCTACGTGAACACGCTCGCCAAGACCGGCGTGCCCGCGGCAAATCGCAAGGTGGCGGTGATCTTTCACCAGGGCGCGACCGACTACATCATGAATGCCGCCGCGTACAAGGCGAAGCATGACGGACAGGCCAACCCGAACCTCGCCATGATCCAGGCGCTCGCCAAGGCTGGCGTGGATTTCCGGGTGTGCGGGCAGGCAGTGCTCGGTCGCAAGATCGACCCGAAGGACATCCTGCCCGAGGTGGAGCTCGACCTGTGGGCGCTCACCACGATCATCGCCTTGCAGCAGCAGGGCTATATCTTCATCAAGCCATAGCTGCGCCTTGCTCGAGGCGGCGCCATGCCGCGTTCCGACAACATGAGAAATTCCTTCCTCGGGCTCAAGCAGCTCAAGCAAGTCGCAGCGGCCCTTCTGTGGCTCGGCACCATCAGCTGCGCTCATGCGCAGAGTGATGCCGGTGCGCGGATCTATACGCAGGGCGTTGCGGGCAAGGTCGCACCCTGCGTGGCATGCCACGGAACGAAAGGCGAAGGGCTGGCAGAGTTTCCGCGCCTGGCCGGGCTGCCCTCGCAATACGTGCTTGCGCAGCTGGCCGCGTATCGCGACGGCGGAAGGCCGAACGACGTCATGTCACCCCTCGCCAAGCCGCTGGGAACCCGGCAGATGCAGGCCGTGGCGGACTACGTTGCGACGCTTTCCGCGCCGTACCTGCCCCCGCCCGCGGCCTCGGCCGAGGTGCTCGCGGCGGGTGCGCGGCTCGTGGCGACCGGCAAGTGGTCGGACGGCATGCCCGCATGTCGCGACTGTCACGGACCGTCGCTGCTGGGGGGCGGACCGGCCATTCCGGGAATCGCCGGGCAGCCGCAGGCGTACCTTGTGGCGCAGCTCAATGCGTATCGCAATGGCAAGCGCCCGGCAGGGCCACTTGGCGTCATGGGCAAGATCGCTTCTCGACTCGATGCTGCAGAGATCAATGCCGCGGCAACCTATGCGGCGTCCCTTCGCGAAGGCGAGGCAGCCACTGCATCTCGCGGTGCGCGCGGCGATTGGCAGCCGCATGCGCAGAATCCGGATGCGTTCGAACCGCCACCGGATTACGCCCTGCCTGCGCGCGCCGAGGATGCGGCTGCAGTCCTGCTTGGCGAGCGCATTTTCACCGACACGGCGAAATACGCCCCGAAGTACGCGGGCAATTCGCTGAGCTGCCGCAATTGCCACACTGACCGGGGCCGCAATCCTGTGTCCGGCCCGGTGTGGGCTGCGGTGCCGGTCTATCCGCAATACCGTCCCAAAGACCGTCTGGTGAACTCGCTCGCGATCCGCATCGAAGGATGCTTCCGCTACAGCCAGAACGGCACGCCGCCGCCTGCGGATAGCGAAGAGATGGTCGCGCTGATGACTTACATGGGGTGGCTCGCCACCGGGCTGCCTATCGGCATCCAGCCCAAGGCCGCGGGCTATCCGGAACTGGCTGCGCCTGCCGCTGCGCCGGACCGACAGCGCGGCAAAGCGGTGTACGCCGACAACTGTGCGCTTTGCCATGGTGCAGACGGTCAGGGGCGCGTCGTCGCGGGAGCGCAGGTGATGCCGCCCCTATGGGGCCCGCAGTCCTATAACTGGGGAGCCGGCATGCACACCGTGGAGAATGCCGCTGCGTTCGTCTTTTCGAACATGCCTTACGGCGCGCCCGGAACGCTGACGGTGCAGCAGGCGTGGGATGTGGCCGCCTGGCTCAACAGCCAGCCGCGCCCGCAGGATCCGCGTTTTACCGAGAGCGTGGAAAAGACGCACGAGCTCTACCACAAGAATCACGCCCACGAATTTTACGGCACGGCGCCGGATGGAGTGATGCTCGGCGGGAAGTAGGCGCTATCCCGTGTAGGCGACCGCGTACCCGCGTTCCTGGGTGCGGTTCAACGCAACGATGCCTGCCGGGACGATGTGCCCGTTCGGCAGCAGGTGGGCCTTGAATTCCTCGAAGAGGTCCTCGGCCTTCAGCTTCGTATCCGCAACCATGCCCTGGATCATCCCGCGGGTCGATCGGCCGCAGACTGCGAAATGCACGCCCTGGGCGGCGAGGCTCGCGAAGGTGACCCCGCCATTGGCAAGCTCTTGTCCGTACCCCGTCGCATTGTAGAGATTGCGGACAGGCGCAGCCTTGGTCCTTGGATCGAGCAACGCGGCTCTCTTGGTGAAGGCCTCGCCATACTTCGCCCAGAGTGCATCGTCGTAGCCGAACATCGTCGCGGCGTGGCGCACGATCATGATGATCGCCTGCTGCGACGGGTCGAGGTCATAGGCACGTCGATTCTCTTCGATGACGTTGTTCGCGAAGACCAGCGCCTGGCCGAGGCCGCCCGCAGAAATCGAGTCGAACACCATCCGGTGGCGCCCGGGGAGCTCCATCCATTCATCCTGGGCTTCCATGGCGGGCCGCCACCCCGTGCTTTGGGCCGATGCTGCCGGCGCTGTCGAGAACGCGCCGAGCGCGACGGCGCCGGAGCCGAGTGCAGTCACGATGGCGCGGCGGGCGATGGGCTTCCCGGATTCGTCGGTCATAGGTTCATCCCCACAAGAGTGTTTGCAACGTCAGGTCCGGGTGACACAATAGCTCGCCCGTTCACGACTCGCCAGATCACCGAGGACGTCATGTCATCCATCGCCAGCCGCGCATCAAACCGGGTACGCCCGCATTCCCTCGTCGCAGGTTTCATCGTGGCCCTCTGCTCTGCCGGTCTCGCGCTCGCCCAGACCGCGACGCTGCCCAATCGCAAGGATCCGCTCGAAGGCATCACGTCGGCCGGCCAACCGACCGCCGAGCAACTCACTGCCGCCGCGACCGAAGGGTTCAAGACGGTGATCGATCTGCGCCCGGCGAGCGAAGACCACGGCATGGACGAGAGGGTGATTGTCGAGAAGCTCGGCATGCGCTACGTGACGCTGCCGGTCAGTGGCGCCAAGGACATCAGCTACGCCAACGCGGCCGCGCTCGACAAGCTGCTCGCCGAAGCCAAGGGACCGGTCCTCCTGCACTGCGCCAGCGGCAATCGGGCCGGCGCGCTGTTGGCGCTGCGCGCCAAACTCAAGGGGGCAGATGACGAGTCCGCGCTGGCGCTGGGCGTCGCCTCAGGTGTGACAGGCCTGCAACCCACGGTCATCGAGCGGATCAAGGCGGGACACGACTGAAACGCGGATTCCCGCCGACACCACCGGCATGCGGCCGCCGAAGAGGCCGCCCCGGTGCTTGATTCCCGCGAGCGGCTAGCCAGCAGACCTGTCGTCGGCGGGCGGTAACGCCTGCAATGCTCTGCTACGATGCGGCACCCCATCTGCTGCCGGTCGCGTCAGGCAATCAGGGAAAAGAAGCTTGTCACTACTCGATCCACTCTTCCGCGACGCGCGCATGCAGGCGCTTTTCAGCGACCGCTCGCGCCTGCAACGCATGCTCGATTTCGAGGCGGCGCTCGCAAGGGCCGAGGCCCGTTGCGGCGTCATCCCCGCGGCCGCCGCGCCCGTCATTGCGAAGCACTGCGACGCGACCGCGTTCGACCTGAACGCGATTGGGGTCGCGTCGGCGAAAGCCGGCAATCCCGCCATCCCGCTGGTCAAACTGTTGACGCAACGGGTGGCCGCTGTAGACGCAGAGGCCGCGCGTTGGGTTCACTGGGGTGCCACCAGCCAGGACGTCATGGACACGGGCCTCGTGCTGCAGCAGCGGGAAGCCTTTCATCTCCTCAATTCCCGCCTGAATGAACTCGTGACGGTGCTCGTGGGTATCGTTCGCGAACACCGGAACTCGATCCTTCCTGGCCGAACCTGGCTGCAGCAGGCGGTTCCCGTCACGTTCGGCTACAAGGCAGCCGTCTGGCTGGATGCGATCCTGCGTTGCCGATCGCGGCTGCGTGAAGTGCTGCCCCGTCTCGGCGTACTGCAGTTCGGCGGCGCGGCAGGAACACTCGCGTCGCTGGATTCGCGGGGCCTCGACGTCGCGCAGGCACTCGGTGCTGAACTCGGACTGTCGGTGCCCGAGATTCCCTGGCACTCGAGCCGCGATCGCATCGTGGAGGCGGGTAGCGTGGTCGCACTGCTTGCGGGCTCGCTGGGCAAGATCGCGCGCGACATCTCGCTCATGAGCCAGACCGAAGTGGGCGAAGTGTTCGAACCGGCAGAAGAAGGACGCGGCGGGTCATCAACGATGCCGCACAAGCGCAACCCCGTCGGCTGCTCGATTGCCATCTCGGCCAGCGTGCGCATCCCTGGTCTCGTGGCGACGCTGTTCGCAGCGCAGCCGCAGGAGCACGAGCGCGGTCTCGGGAACTGGCCGGCCGAATGGGAAACGCTCCCCGAGATCTTCACGCTGACGGCGGGTAGCCTTGGCGCGATGACGCAGGTGCTGTCGGGCCTTGAAGTGGATACCGCACGCATGCTCCGCAATCTCGATCTGTCGCAGGGACTGCTCTACGCCGAACGGGTCACGTTCCGGCTGGCTGAGAAGCTGGGCAAGCATGCGGCCCACGAACTGACGACGCTCGCGTGCCAGCGTGCCGTCGCGACGGGGAAGAGCCTCAAGGAAACGCTGGCCGCCGATACAAAGGTCATGGCCGTGCTCGCTGCCACAGACCTGGATGCAGTGTTCGATCCGGCGCAGGCGCTCGGGTCGACGCAAGGGTTCATCGATCGCGTGCTCGCCGCGGCGGGCCGGGGCTGAAGTCATGCCGTTCGTCGTTGCCAATGGCCATCGCGTCCACTACAGCCTCGAGGGTCCGGAGGCGGCGCCGGTCATCCTGTTCTCGAATTCGCTGGGCACCCGCCTGTCGATGTGGGATGCGCAGGCTGCCGCGTTACGCGATCGCTTTCGTGTACTTCGCTACGACGCGCGTGGCCAGGGCGATTCCGAAGTCACGCCGGGTCCGTATTCCATCGACTTGCTGGGTTGCGATTGTCTTGCGCTCGCCGACGCACTCGGCATCGAACGATTCCACTTCTGCGGCCTGTCGATGGGCGGGTTGATCGGTCAATGGCTGGGCATTCACGCAGGGCAGCGCCTCCACAAGCTGGTCATCGCGAACACGGCGGCCCGCGTCGGCACGGCCGAGGTCTGGAATGCACGCATCGCCACAGTCGAAGCTCGCGGCATGCCGGAAATAGCGGCCGCCGCGTACGGCCGCTGGTTTACGGAGGCGTTCGTGAAGCGCGCGCCCGAGCTCGCCGAGCCGATTCGCGAGGGGCTGCTCGCCGCCAACCCGCAGGGCTATGCGGCCAGTTGCGCGGCCGTGCGCGATGCCGACTTTCGCGACAGCGTTGCCTCCATCGCAACACCGCTGCTGTACATCGGCGGCACTTCCGATCCGGTGACTACCGTTGCCGACGGCCGCTTCATCGTCGATCGCGTACCTGGTGCGCGACTCGTCGAGTTGCCGGCATCGCACCTGTCGAACATCGAGTCCGCGACCGGCTTCACGGCCGCGCTCGTCAACTTCCTGGAGGCATGACTCATGAGCGAGAGCGAACGCTACACGGCGGGCATGGTGGTGCGGCGGCAGGTGCTGGGCGATGCCCATGTGGACCGGTCGCTCGCGAAGCGCACGCCGATGAATACCGAATTCCAGCAGCTCATCACCGAATACGCGTGGGGCACCATCTGGACGCGCCCCGGCCTGCCGCGCCATACGCGCAGCCTGCTCACCATCGTGATGTTGATTGCCCTCAACCGGGCAGACGAGCTCAAGATGCACCTGAAAGCCGCGCGCAACAGCGGCGTCACGCAGGACGAGATCAAGGAGGCACTGATGCAGGCCGCGATCTACTGCGGAGTGCCGGCCGCCAACAGCGCTTTCCATCTCGCCGACGAAGTGTTCGGCGAAGCCGCCCAATAACGATCAGCCCGGTAACGATCAAGGTCCTGCCGCCGTAGCGGACAGGCCACCTCAAGGGAACCCCCACATGACAGCAGCCGTTGCCTCGGTCATCGCCTTGTTCGGCGCGATCGGCATTTCCATGTTCTCCCGGCTCAATGTCGGGCTGATCGCGATCGCGTGCGCCTGGCTGATCGGCGTCTACCTCGCGGGGATGAAGCCGGATGCGGTGCTGGCCGGGTTCCCCTCGGGGCTGTTCCTCACATTGACCGGCGTGACGCTCCTGTTTGCCGTGGCGCAGGTGAACCAGACGTTCGAGGCACTGAGCCAGCGTTCCATCCGTCTGGTGGGCAGCAGCGTGCACCTGATGCCCCTGATGTTCTTCGCACTCACGTTCGTGTTCTCGACGGTGGGTCCGGGCGCGGTGCCCGCGATTGCGCTGGTCGTGCCGCTGGCCATGGTCATCGGTGCACGCGTGAACCTGCCGCCGATGCTGACGGCGCTCATGGTGGCGAACGGCGGCAACGCCGGTAATTTCTCGCCGATCAGCGCCGTCGGCATCATTGCCAATTCGCGGATGGCGGCTGCCGGCATCGGCGGGCATGAATGGAAGGTGATGCTCGCCAATTTCCTCGCGCACGCCTTCGTGGCCGCCATCGCCTACCTGTTCTATTTCTTTAGGCTGCGCAAGCCGGCAGGCGTCGACGAGGTGCACGTGGTAGTCGACGTCCCGCCGATGACTCCCGCGCAACTGCGTACTGTCGTGATGCTGATGCTGTGGCTGGTGGGCGTGATCGTCTTTGGATTGAACGTCGGCCTGAGTGCGTTTGCCGCTGCGCTGCTGCTCATGGTGATGCGGGCGGCGGACGAGGCCGAAGCGATGCGCCACATTCCATGGGGCATCATCCTGATGGTCACGGGCATGGCGACGCTGATCGCGATCCTGGAGTCGCAGGGCGGCATGGACCTGTTCACGCAGATGATCGCGGCGATCGCGGGTCCAGGCAGCATCAATGGCGTGATCGCGTTCGTGACCGGCGTGATCTCCACCTACAGCAGCACGTCGGGGGTCGTGATTCCCGCATTCCTGCCAACAGTACCCGGAGTCGTCGAGCAGCTGGGCGGCGGCAATCCGCTCGGCATCGCGCTCAGCATCAACGTCGGTTCATCGCTCGTGGATGTGTCGCCGCTGTCCACCATCGGTGCGCTGTGCGTGGCCGCCGTGGTCGATCAGTCGCAGTCGCGCCGCGTGTTCTACCAGCTGCTCGCGTGGGGCTTCTCGATGACGATCGTCGGGGCGCTCCTGTGCCAGCTGTTCGCGAACATGCTGGCCGGAAGCTGACGCTAGGTTCCCTAGGCCGCCTGGCTCACTTCGCGCAGGTCGTCGCCGATCAGGCGATCGATGTCGAGCAGCATCACCATCGAATCGCCGAGCGTGGCGAGTCCACGGATGAAGTCCGTGTTGACGTGACTGCCGAATTCCGGCGTCGGCCGGACCGCATCCGGGGCGAGGTCCATCACGTCGGAAACACCGTCCACCACCAGGCCGAAATTGCGACGGCCCGAGCCGCCCTCGACGGACAGCACCATGATGACGGTCAAGGCCGTGAAGGCCACTTCGGCGAGCGAGAACCGCATACGCAGGTCGACGATCGGCACGATCGTGCCGCGCAGGTTCAGTACACCGAGGACATGCGGCGGCGCTTGCGGAATGCGTGTCACGGTCGAGAACCCGCGGATTTCCTGCACGCGCAGGATCTCGACGCCATAGGTCTCCGCGCCGAGGCTGAAGGTCAGGATCTGCTGGCTGGCTGCTGTCTTTGCGCCTGCCGGCGGGGCGACTGCCGGGATGGGAATCGTCATGGACCCACTCACTCCTGTCGCTTGACCGGTTGATCTGCTTGAAGGCCGGCCGGCAGGGTACGTCTGCCGGATCTCCTTCACTGTCGTGGACCCCCGGGTGGCGACATTGCGCACCCCGGAAGCCACGACAGCAAAGCCGCATCCCTGCTTTCTCGCCCTTTGCGGCGTCCGTTGCCACCTTCGAGCGGGGAGACGGATCACTGGCGCGATCTTATCGATCCAGCCGGTTCCCCGGCCCCTGCGCCTGGCCTGGCAGCCTTGGGGTTCATCCCTGGCGAGGCTGCCGTAAGCCGACCCACACAAACCTCCGTGTCGGGACCGTGTCCGCGCGCGCTTCCATGGGTTCAATCGACCCTTGCGTGCGACGTTCACGGTCCGCAAGCCCGCTACCCTCGAGCCTCCATGGCGGGCGGCGGAATCCCTTGCAAGGCCAACGCCCGGATCCTGTGGCGCGATGACCCTGGTTCCTGCCGGATTGCTCCGGCCACCGACGTGCAGTTAGCGCGTCCTGTGAGGCTTTCTCGGCCCGTCGAGTCGCATTCTTGAAGGCGCTGCACCGGATTCGGGGATTGGCTCACGATCGGTAGTGGCCCCTCCCGGACTTGCCCCCCGGAGCGGCCTCGGCATCTGCAATAATCCGCGGTCCTGAAGTCAGCCGCGCATCCGCACCATGTCGTTGTTTGTCCAGTATTTCCTGCTGTCACTGCCGCTGTTCGGCATCGTCCTCGCAGGGTACGTGCTCGCCCGCTTGCCTCGTTGGCCACGTGGCCTGACCGCCTGGCTGTCGAAGTTCGTCTTCGCGGTGGCGCTGCCCGCGTACCTGTTCAGGATGATGGCGGGCTTCTCGCAGCTCCCCGCCGTCGATTCACGGCTGCTGTTCGCGTTCTTCGGCAGCTGCTTCATCGTGTTCGTCGCGGGGCGCCTCGTTGCGTGGCGGGGGTTCCGGCTCGACGGCGTGGCCCAGTCCATCTTCGGGCTGGGAGGCGTGTTCTCGAACAACCTGATGCTCGGCCTGCCGCTCGCGCGGGTGACGCTCGGCGAGGCATCATTGCCATCCATTGCGCTCGTGCTGGTGTTCAACGCGCTGATCCTGTGGACGCTGGTGTCCGTGTCCATCGAATGGGCGCGCCACGGGGCGTTGTCACCGAGGGGCTTTGCGAAAACGGCCTGGGGTGTCGTCACCAATCCCCTCGTCGCGGCCATCGTCGGCGGCACGCTGTTCGGCATGGCGGGTTTCGCGCTCCCCCGGTTCCTGGACCTGCCGCTCGCCGCACTGGGCGAGATCGCATCGCCGCTGTCCCTCGCCGTCGTGGGCATGGGACTGGCCGAGTACAGCATTCGCGACGACTGGCAGCAGAGCGTCGCGATCACGGCCCTCAAGTTGCTGCTGCAACCGGCCGTGGTGTGGATGCTCGCCATCGCGCTTGGGTTGCCGCCGATGGAAACGAAGTCCATCGTGCTGCTGGCGTCATGCGCGGTGGGTGCGAACGTCTACCTGATGTCCATGCAGTTCAAAACCATGCAAGGTGCGGTCGCCAGTGCGCTCGTATTGTCGACCGTGTTCGCGGCGATCACGACGCCGGTGTTTCTCACGGCGCTCGCGTATTTCTACGCTCCGTAGGCTAGAAGCTCCACTCGATGGCGAGCACGAGATCGCGGTCGATGCCCTTGTCCACTACGGGCTCGAGCAAGTACTGACTCAAGGTCGTGCCGAGGTCGACGGTGAGGTGGGCGGGCAGCCAGGTGATGGACAGGCCCAGCGACAGGTAGCCGTCGCCGAGGTGATGGCCGTTCCTGGCGAGCGCGCTGTCGCCGGTAATGTCGACACCGGGTGCCGTGAAGCGGCCCGCGACGGCACCGCGCGGCAGTGGCAACGTCACGTGCCAGTGCGGGGAGAACAGCCAGTCGGCATAGCGTCGATGCCACTGCATGCCACCGACCAGCGTGTAGAAGGTGAAGCGGCTGTCATAGCCGATGGTGCCGCCCGTGCCCGCTGCGGGTCCCTCCAGCACGCTGTACGTCGTGGTGGAATCGTTGATGGACAGTCGTTGCCACAGCAGCCCGCCCATCCATTCGCTGCCATCCATCCACCCTGAGTGATTGCGCCACGTCGCTGTCACGCCTGCGCCGACTTGACCGATCCGTCCATCGAGGCTGCCGAAGGAGGCCGGCGCAGGCAGCCCGGCCGGCAAGGGGTTCAGGAAGATGGGGTGCAGCGCCCGCACACCGGGGGTGCCGGTCAGCACGGCACGCTCCTCGAACAGCAAGCCGCGCACCGACCAGTTCGCGGACAGCGTGTGCTCGACGGCACCTCCCACGAGATGTCCTTTGACGTCGATCGCCTGCGCGGAAATCGCGTTGTAGCCGCCGGTCAAGTAGCCTCGCCACGCGCGCTTGTCCCGCCAGTCCCGTTGCCAGAGCGGCAGCGACGCCAGGCCACTGTTCATCGCCACTTCCGCGAGGTGCTCGGTGATGAAATCCAGGTCTTCCGTGGCCGCCTGCGCAGGGTTCACCAGCACGAGCATCGCCGCCACGAAAGCGGGTAGCGCGAAGCGGGCCCGGTTCATCGACGTTCGATCAGGGAAGCGCAAGGGATTCCTCCTCGGGGAAGCGGGATGCAGCACTGTTCATTGGACGGTCGGTGGAGCCCGATCAATCGGCACCACGAGGGGCCTCTGCGTGGGCGGCGCCTTTCAGGGTCGGCAGCAGCACGACGGCAAGGATGATGACGACACCCGCGTAGAAGCCACGCTCCAGTTCATGCTGCTCGCCGAACAGCAGCATCGCCAGCAGAATCGTGTACACAGGTTCGAGGTTCACGGCGAGCTGCGTCTCGAAGGCGCTCAAGTGCCTGAGCGCGCCGAGTGCCATGACGAACGGCAACAGCGTGCAGGCGAAGGCGAGCAGCAGCAAGTAGAACGCGTCGCTCGCACTCGGGATCGCGAAAGGGGCCGGCGTGCCGAACAGGGGCAGCACTGCGCTCAGGCACAGCGCACCCGCCGCCATCTCGATCCACGTGACGGTCAGTGCATCCGCTTGATGGATGAAGCGCTTGTTGAGGGCGCTGAAGATCGCCACGAAGAAGGCCGACAACACGCCGACGGCGATGCCGCCATTCATGTTGTCAGGCGTGCCACCGACCACCAGCACGACGCCGGGCACCACGAGGACGCCCAGCCAGAGTTCCGCGGGACGGTGCTGACGCTTCGCGATCCACGGCTCGATGATCGCGAGAAACACCGGGGCCAGGGCGAGGCAGGAAGCTGCCACCGATGCGTTCGCCAGCTTGATGGCGCCGTAGAACGTCACCCAGTGCAGGGCGACCACGATACCGATGCCCGCATAGATGGCGATCAGCTTCGGGCTCAGGCGTGCGAGCGCCTTCCAGACGCGGGGCGCCAGCAACAGCGCGCCCGCGACGATCGCCATGCGCCACACCACGAGCGCTGGCGCGTCGAGCGTGATCAGCTTGCCGAGAATCGCGGTAAAGCCCCAGAGGACGACGCAGAAGTGGATCTGCCAGCGGGCGCGGGTCAGGGGACGCATGGGGAAGGGATGCTTGAAATGAAAAGGGCCCGTGGCTGGGGTGCCACGGGCCCTTGGGTCATCGCCAGCCCGCGTCAGCGCGCAGCTTTGTCGAGTGCGTCGGCCTTGGCTTCATCGGCCTTGGCAGCGGCGTCGTTGCCCATGTCGTGGTAGACGTCGGCCCGGGCCAGGAATACGTCGGAGTTGGTCGGCGCCAGTTCGACGGCCTTCTGTGCGTCCTCGAGCGCTTTTTCGAACTTGTCGTCCGCCCGCAGCACGCGGATCCGCGCCAGGTACATTTCGGGATCCGTCGGCTTCATTTCGATCGCCTTGGTGGCATCGGCGAGGGCGCGCGTGTGGTCGCCGTCCGACGTATAGGCGCGGGCCCGCATGATGAGCACTTCGGGATCGTTCGGTGCGGCCTGTGCGGCGCGGGTGAGGATCCGGATGGCTTCCTTGTTCTGGCCGGAGTTCAGGGCCTTGGTGGCGGCGACGAACATGTCATCCACAGACTGCTCGGCAGCCTGGGTGGGGGCGGCGAAGCCAGCCACGAGCACGATGGCCCCGAGCGTCACGATGGACGAGACCCCGGTGCGCTGCAGCATTTTCTTGAACATGCAAATCCCCCGAAAAATTGACCTTGAATAAGGAACCAAACCTTGAACGACTAAATACGCCTAGCTTGCACGGCTGTCGAGAGGCCTCGCGGCCTCGACCGTCGCCTCGCCTTCGGATTTTAACCATTGCAGCAGCTCAAGCACAGGTGGCTGCGCCATCCGCTCCCGGGGTGCCACGAAGTGGTACTGGACGTTGGACTCGAAGCTCAAGTCGAAGGGCCGCACCAGACGGCCCCGGTCGAGGTCGTCTGCCACCAGCAAGTCCCTGGCCAGCGCGACCCCCGTTCCCTGGGCGGCCGCTTCCAGCAGCACCGAGTAGTCCCGGCTCAGCGTGGGCGTCAGGGAGATGGGCTTCATGCCGGCCGTCTCGAACCAGCGGCTCCATTCGTCGTGCGGCGGGCCTGCCGACAGGATCTTGTGGCGCAGCAGGTCAGCGGGTTCCCGCAGATCCGAGGCCAGCGCCGGCGAACAGACGAGGCTCATGTGTTCGCGCGCGAGGGGTTCCGAGTGAACGCCCGGCCAGCCGCCCTTGCCGAGCCGGATGCCGACATCGACCTCGTCCGAGCGGTTGAAGTCGATCAGGTCGTACGAACTCGACAGCCAGACGGTGGTGTCCGGGTGTTTGTGGTGGAAATCGACCAGCCGGTGCACCAGCCACCGCGCTGCAAAAGACGGCAGGACGCTGATGCGGATCCGGGCCTGCTTGTCGTGCTGCCGCAGCCGGGCGGTACCTTGCCGGACGATTTCGAGTGCCTGCTGGCAGATACGGCTGTACTCCTGGCCGGTGTCGGTCAGGGTAAGCCGGGGGCCGTCGCGGACGAACAGCTGCTGGCCGAGCTGCTCCTCAAGCAGCTTGATCTGCCTGCTGACGGCGCCCTGCGTGATATGCAAGGCTTCCGCGGCGCGGGTGAAGTTCAGGTGCTGCGCTGCTGCCTCGAACATCCGGATGGCATTCAGGGAGGGCAGGTCGCGGCTCATGATCTCTCGTCATCCTCAAGCCCAGAAAATATCGGTTCTGCGTGGCGAGGCAGGTTCTCTATAGTGCTGCGCAGTCGGCCGCCATGCTGATTGTTGAGCTGTCGCATAGTCAAGTAACATGCCTGCCTGCTTGACCCCGAGTACTGGAGAGCTACGCCATGAACCTGATTCAAAGCCACCACCACCTGACGCTGTGCGTCGGCAAGGCCCAGGAAGACTACGATTTCCACGTCGGCTTGCTGGGCCTGCGCAGCGTCAAGAAGACCGTGCTGTTCGACGGCACCGTGCCCATCTACCACTTCTACTACGGTAACGAGAACGGCGACCCCAGCACGCTGATCACCTGCTTCCCGTTCGAGCAGGCCGGCGTAATCGGTCGCAAGGGCTCAGGCCAGATCAAGATCGTCAACCTGTCCGCGCCGTCCGGTTCGCTCGACTTCTGGGCCAAGCGGCTCAAGGCCAAGGGCTATGCCTTCAAGCCGTTCGAGCGCTTCGGCGAAAAGGGCCTGCACTTCGAGCATCCGTGCGGCATCGAGTACGAAATCGTCGGGGACGACAAGGACACCCGCAAGCCGTGGACGACGCGCGAGACGCCGGCGGAAGTTGCCATCAAGGGCTTGCGCGGCATCACCGTGTCGCTGAAGGACATGGATCCGCAGTCCGAGTTCATGCAGGTCGCGTTCGGTGCCCGCAAGACCAAGACCGACGGCGCCTACACGCGCTTCGAGATGGGCGTCGGCGGTGCGGGCTGCATCGTGGACTTCGTCCGCGAACCCGACCTCGCGCAAGGCACGTGGACGTTCGGAGCCGGCACGCCGCACCACTGCGCATTCAAGGTCGACAACGCCGACCAGCAGAAGCAGTTCAAGGACTTCGTCGAAGGCATCGGCTACACCGACGTTTCCGACGTCAAGGACCGCAACTACTTCCACTCGGTTTACTTCCGTACACCGGGCGGTGCATTGTTCGAAGCGGCCTATTCGATTCCGGAGTCGTTCGAGATCGACGAGAAGCGGGAAGAGTTCGGCGACCGCTTCATGCTGCCGCCGTGGCTCGAGGACCGTCGCGAAGAACTGATGGCGAAGCTCGAGCCGATCGAGTACGAGACAGGAAGCGTCATTGCCGCTGCGCGGTAAGCGCTTGGGGCCGGTCTCGATGGGTGGGGGCCCGATAGAGGGCCCGATACGAAGAAGGTTCAAGGCACGGGGTCATGCGACCCGCATCGACCCCCGTGCCGGCTCGCGCCAGGGGCGGGCGTTCGGGGGATTCTCAACGCGGGCAGCGGGCCCTCGGGCTCTTTCGGGCGCGAGTGCCGTCCGCTGCTACTGCTGCGGGCAAGGTGAAGGAGTTCAAGGTCGATGAACAAGCGAAAGTTTGCGTGGTTGGGCATTGCGTCGTTGGGCTCGGTGCTGATGGGCGCCGCGTTCGTGGCCCATGCCGCCCAGCCTGCCCGCAATGCCCGCGCCCCGGCCGCAGCCGCGGCTCCACAGCAGCCCAACTTCGACAACGTGCAGATCCGCATCGTGCACGTGCAGGGCAAGGTCTACCTGCTGAACGGCGCAGGCGGCAACACGACCGTGCAGATCGGCGACGACGGCGTGCTGGTGGTCGACACGCAGTTTGCACCGATGGCGGACAAGATCGTCGCCGCGATCCGCACGCTGACCGACAAGCCGATCCGCTATGTCGTGAATACGCATTCACATCCCGACCACGTGGGCGGCAACCAGGCCATCGCGAGCCAGGGCGCGTCGCTCGGCGGCGCGAATGTCGTCGGCCTGCTTGGCAACCAGGCTATCCAGGGCGCGAAGATCATCGCCCATGAAAACGTGCTCAATTACCTGAGCACCGCGCACGGCACGACGCCCGCGATGCCTTCGGCAGCCTGGCCGACGGACACCTATTTCCAGCCGTTCTTCGACGTCTACTTCAACAACGAGGACGTGCGGCTGTTCCATGTGCCGAGCGCCCACACCGATGGCGACAGCTACGTGTACTTCCGCGGCTCGGACGTCATCGCGACCGGCGATATCTTCACGACGACCGGGTACCCCTTCATCGACCACTCGCGCGGCGGCAACGTCGACGGCATCATCGCCGGCCTCAATTCGATCCTGGACCTTGCCGTCACGAAGTGGCAGGACGAGGGCGGCACGATGATCATCCCGGGCCACGGCCGCATCACGGACAAGCACGAGGTACTCGAGTACCGCGACATGCTCGTCATCATCCGCGACCGCATCAGGGACCTGGTGGCGAAGGGCATGACGCTGGAGCAGGTCAGGGCGGCAAAGCCGACGCTCGACTACGACCCGCGTTTCGGTGCCGACTCCGGCTTCTGGACGACCGCACAGTTCGTCGAGGCCGTGTATCAGGACGTATCCAAGGCGAAGAAGTAGCCAGGGAACCTCGCAGAGGTTCCCCTAATTGCTCCCGCGATGAATCTGGTGGAGAGAACAATGAAAGTCAGCAACAAGAAGCCCCTGCCGCTCGCATTACTGGCTGCGATGTCGCTGTTCGGCGTGGCGGGAACCTGCTTCGCCCCGGCCAACGCGGCCCAGGCGCCGGCGCAGCCGCCGCGCACGCCTCGTGCTGCGGCGCCGATCGACATCACGGGCAACTGGGTTGCCGTCGTGACCGAGGACTGGCGCTTCCGCATGGTCATCCCGTCGAAGGGCGATTACGCGAGCGTGCCGCTCACTGAAGCGTCTCGCAAAGTCGCTGACGCATGGGATCCGGAGAAGGACAAGGCTTCGGGCAACGCCTGCAAGGCCTATGGGGTCGGCAACATCATGCGCATGCCGACACGCCTCAAGATCAACTGGACCGGCGACAACGTTCTCAAAGTGGAGACCGACGCCGGCAAGCAGGTGCGTACCCTCACGTTCACGAACGTCGTCATCGAGCAGGCCCGACGTGAAATCGGCGCGACGGGGGGTGGCACTCCGCGTCCCGATACGGCAGGGCAGCAGGCGGAGAACATTGCCGTTGGTACCCTGGCTGCGTCGCCGCCATCGCTGCAGGGCACGTCGCGGGCCGAGTGGGAACGGTCCGATCTCAAGGTCACGACCACGAACCACACCGGCGGCTACCTGCGCCGCAATGGCGTGCCGTACAGCGACAAGGCGAACATCACCGAGTACTTCTACCGTTACTCTGCATTCGGTGATGAGTGGTTGACTGTCTCGACCGTCGTCGAAGACCCGCAGTACCTGCGGCAGCCGTTCCTGACGAGCTCCAGCTTCAAGAAGGAACCCAACGACTCGAAGTGGGCGCCTTCCGACTGCGTTTCCGAGTGGGGACCGCTCAAGCAGATGGGCGTCGATCCCTTCAACTGACCTGACGCTACCGAAGGCGGGGTGATCCCGCTTACGACTCACAAGGCGACGCCGGATTCCAGCGTCGCCTTGTTCGTTTCAGGACCTGTCGACGTCGCCTGGGTCGTCCGCGACGTATGCCGAGAGCGGCAGCACGATCCGTCCCGACTCGATGGGCATGCACTCCGGCGGGAACGCCTGCACAAAGTCCGCGCCTTCGCGTTTGAGTTGCGTGATGAACGCGTCGAGGTGCCGCATCGCGCCGGTCGGCAGGTCGTGCAGCACGACGACGCTCCACGATCGCGACCGGACGTCCTCAAGACCCCGCTGGCACCACCCTTCAGGGTCGCGCCAGTCGCCCGGCACGCAGTTCCACAGCACGCAACCGTAGGCCTTCGACTCAAGCCAGGCGACGACGGATGGATTGAGCAGGTGAGTGCCGATCTGGCCGGCCCGACCAAACGGCCTGAACAGCCGCTCCCGGATGCCGAGCGCGACCAGCACTTCATGCGTGCGCTCGAGTTCGTCGAGCGATGACGCCGGATCCAGTTCCCCGAGCGGCGTGTGATGCGACCAGGTGTGGTTGCCGACCCAGTGACCCGCGGCGGCAATTCGCGCCACGAGGCCTGCGCCGTCGGCGGAGGCGGCCTTCGACCCAAGAACAAAGAATGTCGACAGGATGCCGTGTGCCTCAAGGATCTTGAGTACCTCGGGCGTGGTGTCAGGGTCCGGGCCATTGTCAAAAGTCAGCGTGATCTTCACGGGGTCATTCTAGAGCCGCAGGCGTCGTTATCAGCCGCCAGCAAGAAAAATCGGGCGGAATACCGGACCGTGAAGGTCCGCCCATGACCTGCCGTCATCCTGATCCCCAGAAAATATAGGTTCAGCTGGCGGGAGTCCGCTCCCTATAGTGCGTGCGTTCGGGGGATAGGCGCGAGAACGAATGAAGAACCCACACCTCACACAGCCGGTGGTGGCCTGGGGTCGATCCCTGGCGACGGCCCGTATCGCTGTCATCGCCCTGCATGGGCGAGCACAACACCCGGGCGATATCCAGTCGGTCTGCGCGAGGATCGGCCTCGATGACTTTGCGTGCCTTGCACCCACTGCGCCCGAGAGCAGCTGGTATCCGCAGGTCTTCACCGCGCCCCTCGACAGCAACGAACCCAAGCTGTCGCAGTCGCTCGCAGGGCTCGATGCGTTGGTCCGTGAAGTGATCGACGCCGGCATCGCTCGCGAGCGCATTGTCATGCTGGGCTTTTCCCAGGGCGCCTGCCTGCTGGCCGAGTACTCGCTGCGGCATCCTGCGCGCTACGGTGCGTTGGTCGTCCTGACCGGTTCTGCCATTGGACCCGAGGGCAGGCAATGGCCCTATGCCGGTGATTTCGGCGGAACCCAGGTGCTGGTCAGCGGTGCGACCCATGATCCCTGGATTCCAGAGGCGCGCATGCGGGAAACCGCCCGGCTCTTCGCCGATCGGGGTGCACAGGTCGTGGAGCACTACTACAGAGGTGCCGAACACGTCGTGAACGATGAGGAAATCTCATTGGCACGTCGCCTGGTGGAGGAGCTGCGCTGAGGCGCGACCCGCCATCGACCGGTCTCCATGAACGACGCTGCGACATCCGTGGCGAATGTGCAACGCAACATGCCATAACGTCACGTTCGACGACTCGGGAACCCCCCGAGCGCCGGGCTGTCTCTGTTAGCGGAAAATTGACAAATATCAAGTCGTGCTTGACGCATAAGCGAGAGCAAGGTAAACCGTAGGCGCTGAAAAGCACCTGCAAGACACCACCGTTCCGCTTGTTGTCGAAATGACACAACCCCGGCGCTGCATCGAGAGCCGGAGGCTGTTGCGGAGCGTAAGTCAAGGCGGCCGAGCCGCCGGATCGATCTCGATGGTCTTGGTTTGATTTGTCGTCTGGTATCTATTAGGGGGATTCATCAATGTCGACCCATCGTCGCAACAAGGCAATCTATGCCGCTGCGAGCCTCGCAGCTGTCGCATGGCTGCCTACGGGCGCCTACGCCGCCCAGCCCGCCGGTCAATCCGTTGCCGGTGCTATCGAAGAAGTGCTCGTGACGGCTCGCCGTCGTGAGGAAAGCCTGCAGGACGTGCCGATCGCGATTTCCGCGTTCGGTGGCGAGAACCTCCAGCAGCGCGGTATCGAGTCCGTGCAGAGCATGAACGCCGTGGCCCCGAACCTGTCGGTCATGGGTGGCGGCAACTCGGGTGAGTCGCAGGCCAGCTTCCGCGTCCGCGGCATGCCCGGCGTGTCCGTCTACATCGACGGTGTCGACCAGCCCACCACCGACGGCCTGCTCACCATGGGCGTCGTCGAAGTGGATCGCATTGAAGTGCTGCGCGGCCCGCAGGGCACGCTGTTCGGCAACGGCTCGCTCGGTGGCGCCGTGTCGTACGTGACGAAGGCTCCTGCCGATGTCTACGGTGCACGCGTCCAGGCAACGCTCGGCAGCTTCGACCGCAAGGACATCCAGTTCTCGCTCGACCTGCCGCTGTCGGATACCTTCAAGACGAAGTTGACCGGTGCCTCGATGACGCGTGACGGCTTCGTGACCTCCAAGGTCATCGACCGCAAGTACGGCGACACCAACGACACGCTGTATCGCGCGGACTTCCTGTGGAAGCCGTTCGACGGCTTCTCGGCCCGCTACAACATCGAGAAGTCGGATACGGACCGCCTCGGCCCGGCCCGCGTCGTATGGGAAATCGGTCCGACCGGCACCCGCACCGTCGGCGCAACGACGTTCAACACGAACCCGCAGGTGCAGGCCTACGCCAATGCAACGCGGAACGGCAACTACATCAACGGCTTCACGAACATCGCGTACAACAACGCGAACAACACGTCGGGCCAGCCGTACAGCACGTCGCTTGGCAAGTACGACACGCGCGTGGCGTGGGAAACGCACGGTATCGTCATCAACAACCTGCGCCATACCCTCGACCTCAACTGGGAGATCAACGATACGTTCCGCGTCCGCGGCATCAGCGGCTACAAGGAACTGAAGCGCGTCACCCAGGTTGACTTCGACGGCGCCGCCGAGGTGGTCCTGCTCGAGCGGTTGAACAACACCCGTACCAACAGCTTCAGCCAGGAACTGCAGATCCTGGGTTCGCATGAGCGGGTTGATTGGGTCCTTGGCGGGTTCTACCAGTACCAGAACACCAACGGCCGCGGCGTGACCTGGGGCATGCCCGAGTTCACTTGCGACCTGTGGAGTGCCTCAAACCGCACCGGCCGTGGCATCACGCTGAACGACCAGGTCAACTGCTTCAACAACCGTGCCCGTGCGTTGAACCGCGATGCATCGCAGTTGAACCCGGTCACCACCACCGCTGGTGCGCTGGCAGCTGCACAGCCCGGCCTGGCTGCCAACAATCCGACGCTGCAGACCGCAGCGCTGGGCGTGAACCCCGGTGTCTTCACCGCGGCGGCAGCGAGCAACGCCGACACGGGATCGCTCACGAACTCGACCACGAAGGCCGTGTTCGGCGACGTCACCTGGCGTGCGACGGACAAGTTGAACGTGGCCTTCGGCCTGCGCAAGAGCTGGGACGAGAACCCCGGCTCGATCAACCTGCTGAACCACACGCCGAGCCGCGCCGGGCTGCTGCCTGACACGGATATCCCGAACTACTTCGGCTACCTGCAGGTGAATTCGGCCGGCACTCCATTGCCGGGCCGCCTCAATCCCAGCAAGTTCGACGCGCTCACCAAGCGCCTGACGCTGCAGTACCAGTGGAGTCCGGACCTGATGACGTACGTCGGCTACTCCGACGGCTACCAGCCCGGTGGGACGTCGTCCGTGGGTGCCAACATCCTGGTTGTGACGCCGAACACCGGCACGTGCGGTGCAGGTACGCTGGCATCGGGCACCAGCTGCGTTGGCGGCTACATGCGTGACATCTTCGTCAACAATCCGGCCGGCAACGACGTGTATGGCCAGCTGAACCCGCTGGTGCGCGACGAGCAGACCGTGAAGAGCTTCGAGGTCGGCATGCGCGCCGATTGGTTCGGTGGCCAGCTGCGCACGAACGTGACGGCGTTCTACACCGACTGGGAGAACATCCCGGTCAGCGCCTACCATGCGACGAGCTGGTGGGACGTCGACGGCAACGGCTTTGCGGACTCGCAGATCAATGTTGACGGCGTGCCCGGCAACGACATCTTCTTCTTCCCGTCGCTCTACACGGTGGGCGTGAAGAAGGCCGAGGCCAAGGGCATCGAGCTCGAGACCACGTGGCGTGCAACCGACAACCTGCGTTTCAACCTGAACGTCGGCTACCTCAAGACGGAGTACACCGAAGTGGGTAGTGATGCAGCGGACTTTGCGAACGGCGGCAAGCTGCCGTTTGCAGCCGTCAATGCCGGAAGCATCTTTGCCGGTGCTCCTGAGTTGACTACCAACTTCGGCACGTCGTACGAGTTCCAGCTGGCCGGTGGCCGTTCGATCACCCCGCGCCTCGACTACACCTGGACGGACCAGTACACCCTGCAGACGGGTGAAGTCCTCCAGCGCGTCCAGGAAGCCTACGGCATCCTGAATGCACGTATCGGGTATGACTCGGGTTCGAACTGGCAGGTGGCCCTCACGGGTTCCAACCTGACGAACGAGTACTACTTCAACTCGGGCTTCTTCACGAAGGCGGAACAGATCCACTTCATGACGGTCGGCCGTCCCGCCGAGTATGGCCTGCAGTTCAACTTCAAGTTTGAGTGATCACTCAAGCCTGATCTGAACTCGAGAAAATGAAGCGTTAAGTCGCTGGCCCCGGGATCGAAAGGTCCCGGGGCTTTTTTTTGCGCTGCGAGCGTCCTCTCAAGCTGTTGGCAACGCGGAGTCCAGCGCACATACTTGGTATTCCGAAAGGGGACAGATCTATTTTCCTCGGCAGTGCGCGGCAACCTGCCGAGGAAAATAGATCTGTCCCCTTTCGGAATACAACATCATTCGAGGGGGATCGGCCATGGTTGCGGAGTCGAAGAACACGAAGTCTCGCCAGCAGGGCACCGAGCAGAGCAGCGTCGATCGGCGCTCGTTCCTGGGAATGGGCGCGCTGGCTGCAGCGGGCGCGTTGGCCGCGGGTTGCAGCCCGGCCGAGCAATCGGTGGCTCCCGCGGCGGCCGCACCGGCGAAGGCAGGCCCGGTTCCCTACGTCGACGGCGAGACCGTCGAAACCACGTTCGGCAAGATCAAGGGTTCGCGTCGCGGTGACATCCACGCGTTCCGTGGCGTGCCGTATGGCGCACCTACCGGCGGCAACAACCGCTTCCTGCCCGCGAGTGCGCCAGCGCCGTGGACCGACGTGAAGACCTGCGCCGAGATCGGTCCCCGCGCACCGCAGACGCAGGCCCGCATCATCCACGAGTGGGGCGTGCTGTATCGCCTCGAAGCGTCGAGCGAAGAGTGCCTTGTTCTCAACGTCTGGTCCAAAGGCCTCGCCGACAACGCCAAGCGTCCCGTCATGGTGTGGCTGCACGGCGGCGGCTTTTCGGGTGGCTCGTCCGGTGGCTTGCCGTATGACGGCACCAACATGGCGAATGTGCACGACGTCGTGTTCGTCGGCGTGAACCACCGCCTCAACGTATTCGGTTTCCTGTACCTGCCTGAAGTCGGCGGGGAGAAGTACTCGCAGGCCAGCAATGTCGGCATGCTCGATGTCGTGCTCGCGCTGCAATGGGTCAAGGACAACATCGAGAAGTTCGGCGGCGACCCGAACAACGTCACTATCCTCGGTCAATCCGGCGGCGGATCGAAGGTCAGCACGTTGCTCGGCATGCCGGCTGCAAAGGGACTGTTCCATCGCGCAATTGCCCAGAGCGGCTCGCAAGTGCGCAGCCAGACACCGGACCAGGCCACTGCCACCGCCCGCGCAGTGCTGAAGGCCGTGAACCTGAAGCCGAACCAGCTCGACCAGCTGCAGCAGATGCCGTTCTATGTCTTGCGCGATGCCCTGACCGATGCCCCGGGCGTGGGCCAGTTCTCGCCCGTCATGGACAGCCGCACGATTCCGGCCCACATCTTCGATCCCGTCGCGACGTCGATCTCCGAGGACGTCCCGCTGATGATCGGCTCCACCGACACCGAGATCACCTGGAACACTTTCCAGAACTACGACAAACTCGACGAGGCCAGCCTGCGCCATTACGTTCGCGGTGCGCTCCGCTCGGACGATGCGACAGCAGATCGTCTCATCGCCCTGTATCGCACCTCCTATCCGAATGCCAGCAACCTGGACCTGTTCCTCAAGCTCGGCACGGACGCGTCCAACTTCCGTCGCGGCACCGGCCTGCAGGCCGAGCGCAAGGCGGCCCTGGGCAAGGCGCCTGTGTTCAAGTACCACTTCGGCTTCTATTCGCCGGTGCGCGATGGGGAGCTGCGTTCCATGCACTGCATGGATATTCCCTTTGCGCTGCACAACGTCGAGGTCGCAGGGCCGGTGCTCGGCACGGCGCCCGAACTCAAGGGGCTGGAAGAGAAGATGTCCACCGCCTGGGCGACGTTTGCGCGCACGGGCAACCCGAACCACCCCGGTATCCCGGAGTGGAAGCCCTTTACGCTCGAGGCCCGCGACACGATGGTGTTCAATATCGACACCAAGGCAGTACCGGACTACAAGGGTGAAGAGCTTCGGGCGGTGAATGCCGTCCTGGACGCATCGCGGCCAGCGCGCGGCGCCTGAACGTGCCTTATAAGGGGACAGATCTATTTTCCGCAGTGCGTCGCCAGTGAAGGCGGCTCGGCGGAAAAATAGATCTGCCTTATAAGGGGACAGATCTATTTTCCGCAGTGCGTCGCCAGTGAAGGCGGCTCGGCGGAAAAATAGATCTGTCCCCTTAAAGCCCCCCCGGAGCAATGATTCCGGGTCATGATAGGTCTCAGAAAATATCGCTTCTTGGGGCTTCCCGACTTTCACTATAGTCCGGGCAGCGGCAGGGTCCAGGCAGGGACCGCAGCAGTTCTTGGGGAATAGAAAATGACAATGGCACGCACCCGCTATACGGGCCTTTTCCTGGCGCTCGCTGCCGTTTGCACGGTCGCGCCGGCGTACGCGCAGATGGACCTGTCCGGCAAGTGGCAGCCCCGCTTGCACGAGGACTTTCCCGAACGCATCCCGGGCCCCGAGCTCGCCGATTACGTCGGCCTGCCGATCAACGATTCCGCCCGGATGTTTGCGGACAGCTGGGATCCGGCGCGTCTGACGCTCCCTGAGCACCAGTGCCGCGTGCATACCTCGCCGTACATCCATCGCGGTCCCCACAACCTCAGGATCTCGGAAGTACGCGACCCTGCGACGCAGATCCTGAAAGAGATCCGCATGTACATCAGCACGTACGAGCAGACCCGCGTGATCTACATGGACGGCCGCCCGCATCCGAACGACCTCGTGCCGCATACGTGGATGGGCTTCTCGACGGGCCAGTGGGACGGCGACATGCTCAAGGTGCGTACCACGCACATCAAGCAGAACTGGATCCGTCGCAATGGCGTGCCGCAGAGCGACGCTGCGGAAATGGAAGAGGTGTTCATCCGCAACGGCGACATGATGAACCACCTGTGGACGGTGAAGGATCCCGTGTACCTCACCGAGCCGCTGACCAAGAACGAGGTCTACATGCTGAACCCGCGCGTCGAGGGCCAGGCTGCCTGGACGTATCCGTGCGTGGCAGTAGTCGAAGTGCCGCGTGAGCAGGGCGACGTGCCGCACTACCTGCCCGGCCAGAACAAGAACATGGAAGAGCTGTACCGGCGCTGGAACATCTCGCATGAAGCGTTCCGTGGTGGTGCCGCCACGATGTATCCCGAGTGGATCAAGACCCACCAGACGGCGGAGCGAACCCGCTGAGGAGTGGTTGACGGCCCGGGCTTTTGGAGTGCTGGCAAGCCGGCACAGGATCGTGGGTTAAGCGGCGTGTCATAGGCAATGAGCGCCGCTTTTCTTTATCTGGAGATTGCTTATGACTGCCCGGAAAAGTGTTGCCGCGAGCTTCTTGCTGCTCGCCGCGTCGATGATGATGACGCTGCCAGCCGTGGCGCAGTCGGACCTCACTGGCCGCTGGCAACCGCGGCAGCATGAAGACCAGCCCGAGCGCGGGCCTGGCCCTGAGCTCGGCGACTATCTCGGCCTGCCCATCAATGAGTCGGCGCGGCTGTTCGCCGACAGCTGGGATCCCGCGCGGCTCACGCTGCCCGAACACCAGTGCCGCGTGCACACGGCGCCCTACATCTTTCGTGGGCCGCTGAACCTGCGTATCTGGGAAGAGCACCATCCGAGCACGCAGGTCGTCGAGAAGATCATGATGTATATCCGCACGTACGAGCAGACGCGCACGATCTGGATGGACGGCCGCGAGCACCCGAACGAGCTCGCACCCCACACGTGGATGGGCTTCTCGACGGGCAAGTGGGACGGCGACGCGCTCATCGTCACGACTACACACATCAAGCAGAACTGGGTGCGACGCAACGGCATCCCGCAGAGCGATCGCGCCACGCTGATCGAGCGTTTCCAGCGTCATGGCGACATCATGTCGCACATCTCGATCGTCGAGGATCCGGTGTATCTCACCGAGCCGCTGACCAAGAGCGAGACGTTCGTGATGAACCCGCGCATCGAAGGCCAGGCGGCGTGGACCTATCCGTGCGTCGCGGTTGTAGAGGTGCCGCGCGTGCAGGGCGACGTGCCGCATTTCCTGCCGGGACAGAATGCGAACCTCGCCGAACTGTCGAAGCGCTGGAACATCAACCCGGAAGTGTTTCGCGGCGGTGCGCCGCAGATGTATCCGGAGTACATCCGTACGCACCTGATCCCGGCGCGCACGCACTGAGGCTGTGAAACAGGCAGGCGTCAGCCCGGCTGACGCCTGCTGCCGTTACGCGGCGGTCGTGTTCCCTGGAACGTTCTTGTCCAGCCAGCTGAACAGCACGCGCGAGATGTCGCGGTTGTTCTTCTCCATCATCATGAAGTGGCCGTTGCCGTGGATGCCGATGTTGGCGAGCTCCACGTGGTCGACATTGCAGCCAGCCTGCTTGAGGTAAGCGACGGTGCCCCAGTCATACGGCACGTGATAGGAGGCTTCTGCCGTCACGAGCATGATCGGGATGCTGGCCAGGTTCTTGAGCTTGCGTGCAGGCTCGGCCTGGATCTGGCACGCCTGGTAACCCGGCTTCGGTGCAGGCACTGTCACTGTCCTGAGTTCCGCAGGCCTCGCAATGGGTGGGTCATAGACCATCGGGCTCGCAGTCACACCCCATTGCAGCGGGCCCATCGGCGGGCCATTGGGCTCGATGGCGAGGATACCCTTGACGAGTTGGGGCCGCGCATTGCCAGCAATCCAGCAACTCGGTCCGCCCATCGAGTGCGCCATCACGATCGACGGTCCGATGCGATCTAGGAGTTCGCCGAGCACTTCAGCCCACAGCTCGTGCGTAGCAGGCAGGTCCGTGAGGAAAGCGCCGCCCTGGCCAGCTGCGGCCTGATCGACGCTCGGATCGCCGATCTGTCCCGTGGTACCGGGCCACTGGGTATGCAGATGCGCTGTGACGGTCTTGTTGGGCGACTTCTCCGGCGCAGAGAATTGCCGTTCCATGTTCTCGTACGTGGCAGCCGGGCGATAAGGCCCGTGCAGTTCCGTGTGATAGGGCGAGCGACCGTGCCCCGGACGGTCGACGACGTACACCTTGTAGCCCTGTTCGAGGAAGTGCGTGGACCAGCCGCGGCGTCCGTCGGGCGTGCCCATCCAGTCGAGGCCCTGGCCGCCGCCGCCGTGGATGATCACGATGGGGTAGGGGTGCCGCACCTTCGTCGGGATCTGGTATTGCACATACGCCTGTGCGCCGTTGATGACGGTGCCTCGTGCGAGTGCCGCGCGCTTCACGCCAAGCCAGAAAAAGCTCCATTCCGCGATGTCGAGTTCGGGATCGGCGGCGACCTTCGCGGGTTGGGCTGCCTCGGCCTCGCCCAATGAGCCCAAGGCCATGCCCGCTGCGGCGATGGCCGAGGTCTGGATGATGAAGTCGCGGCGCGTGAGTGACGCGTCCGTGGCTGTGGTGGCGGAATCGGTGGGGATGAGGTGGGTGTCGTTCATGGCAATGCTCCCGTTACGCCCGCGCCTTCGCAGCGATCCACGCGTGGATCACGTCGAAGACTTCGCGCCGGTTCGTCTCCAGCATCATGAAGTGGCTGTTGCCGCGGATGCCGCGTTCTTCGAGCCGGATGAAGTCGACGTTGCAGCCGGCCTGACGCAGGAACTCGACGGAAGGCGGGTCGGTGAGCTTGTGCCGCGGCGAGCTTTCGCCCAGCACGAAGCTGATCGGGATGCCGGCAAGGTTCTTGAGCTTGCGTGGTGGATCGGCCTGCAGCTTGTAGGGTGGCAGTCCCGGCGACGTTACATCGCGAGTCGCGAGCTGCTTCGGATCGGGCACGGGCGGGTCATAGGTGACGGGGCTCGAACTCAATCCCCATGCCAGTGCGCCGAACGGCGGACCTGCAGGCTCGACCGCAACAATCGCCTTGACGAGGTTCGGGCGTTGATCGGCGACGACCCACGCGAATGGGCCACCGGCGGAATGCACCAGCACGATGGCGGGTCCGATCTTGTCGAGTAGAGCCGCGCCGCGACTGGCCCACAGCGCATGCGCCAGGCCCAAGTCTTGTGGTGTTGCATTCTGCCCAGCCTGGAACTGGTCGAGCAGCGGATCGCCGACCTTGCCGGTGCCGTTCCACCTTGGCGTCGCCGCAGTTGCAGCGGCAGAGAAATCTGCTTCGACGCCTTCGATGGTCGGCACCGGAGTCGGGGTGCCGAGCGCATCCGGGTGATAAGGCGCACGACCATGGCCCGGACGATCGACGATGTAGGTCCGATAACCTTGCTGCACGAAGAAGTGGGCCCACCCGGGTTGCCCTGAACCCAACCCCATGTAGTGGGTGCCCTGGCCGCCGCCGCCATGCACGAGCACGATGGGCAACGGCTGCGTCACGTTCGCAGGGATCAGGTACTGCACGTACATCTGGCCGCTTGCGATCGTGCCGTAGTCGGTCTTCTTGCGGTCGACACCGACCCAGAAGAAGCCCTGATCCTTGAGGCGCATTGCCGTGCTGCCGGTGCCTTGTGGTTGTTGTGCCATTGCTGCGTCCTTCGTCTACTGAGGCGGCGTTACGCCTTCACGTTCTTGCGGATCCAGCCTTCGATGACGTCGAACCCCTGCTTGCGGTTCTCCTCGACCATCATGAAGTGGCCGTTGCCGAGGATACCGAGATCCTTGAACTGTACATGCTCGATGTTGCAGCCGGCCTGCTTGAGCCAGGCGACCTGCCCGGTGCCCTGCAGGAAGCGGGTGTTCTCCGTGGTG
Organism: Steroidobacteraceae bacterium; assembly: GCA_040080215.1. Classification (GTDB taxonomy): domain Bacteria; phylum Pseudomonadota; class Gammaproteobacteria; order Steroidobacterales; family Steroidobacteraceae; genus CAIUGU01. The sequence goes on along the minus strand of JBEBIT010000010.1, from coordinate 31,842 downwards.
ATGAACGCCATCGGGATGCCCTGCAGGTTCTTGAGCTTGCGGGCGCTGCCGTCCGCTTGCAGCTTGTAAGGCGCAGCACCCGGAGGCGGCGCGACGTCGCGCAGCGAGAATTCCTTCGGATCAGATACCGGCGGATCGTACGCGAGCGGTACGGCCGTCACGCCCCACGGCGTATTGGCGGCGAACGGATTGCCGATGCCTTCGAAGTTCACGATGCCCTTGACCAGCTGTGGCCGTTCGTTCGCGACGAGATAGCCGAACGGGCCGCCGGCCGAGTGCACCTGGATGATCGCAGGGCCAATGCGGTCGAGCAGTTCCGCGCCGCGGCTCGCCCACAACCGATGCGAGAACGCGTTGTCCTGCGGCGCACTGTTCTGTCCCGCGATGAACTGCAGCGCCTGCGGGTCGTCGATATCGCCCGTGCCGGCCCAGCGCTTCTGCGGTGCCTGCGCGGACTTGATCAGATCGACGTTGACGGCCGCGATTGGGGCATTCGCGCCGATGGGTCCGAGCGCATCAGGGTGATACGGCGCCCGGCCGTGTCCGGGGCGGTCGACGAGATACACGCGATAGCCCGCTTGCAGGTAGTAGTGCGCCCAGCCCGCGATGCCACCTCCCAATCCCATGTAGTGCAGCATCTGGCCGCCACCGCCGTGCACGAGCACGATCGGCAGCGGTTGCTTCACTTCGGCGGGAATCATTTCCTGCACGTACATCTGGCCCGAGAGGATGGTGCCGTAGGGCATCTTCTTGCGCTCGGTGCCGGTCCAGAAGAAGTTCTGGTTCGCGAGCTTCACCGCTGTCTCCGTGACCTTCGCTGGGGCGATCGCCGCACCCTTCTCGACCTTCGACTGGATCCAGTCAGTGATCGGCTTCAGCACCTCGCGGCTGTTGCGCTCGACCATCATCATGTGGCCGTTGCCCTTGATGCCCTTCGACACCATGCGCAGCTCCTCGGCGTCGACCCCGGCCTGCTTGAAGAACGCAATGGCCCCGGGGTTGCCCGGGGAGGCGAACGAGCCTTCGGACGTGACGATGATGATCGGGATGTTCTGCAGGTTGACGAGCTTGCGTGCCGGCTCTTCCTGCAGGCGATACGCGGACACGCCCATCTCTGGCGACGGCACGACGCGAGTGCGGATCTCGGCAGGATCCTTGACCGGCGGATCGAAGGTCACGGGAATCGTCGACATGCCCCACACATTGGCACCGCCGAACGGCTGGCCGCCGCCCTCGATTGCAACGATGCCTTTGACGAGGTTGGGCCGTGCTTCCGCCACCAGCCAGCCGAAGGGTCCGCCCGCCGAGTGCGTCATGATCACCGCGGGGCCGATCCTGTCGAGCAGCATCGCACCGCGTTCACGCCAGGCCGTGTGCGCAATGATGTTGGTCTGGCTGGCTGCGGCCGGCGGAGGCACTCCATCGGTTCGGGCACCTGCACCCGGTGCCGGCGCGCCCGGAGGTTGCGGCACGAACACGTAGGAGCCGCCCTGCGACGCGACGAACTGGTCGAGATCGCGCGATCCGACCGTCCCTTCGCCCACCCACTGGTTATGCAAGTGCTGGAAAGGCCCGGGTTGCGCGGTGGCAGTCGGGTTCGGCGGCGTGAAGCGTCCGGAAATATTCTCGAGCGTGCCGGCTTGCGGCGGGAAGGCACGATGCAGCTCGGGATGCAGTGGCGAACGGCCGTGTCCCGGACGGTCGACCACATAGACGCGGTAGCCCTGTTCGAGCAGGACCTGCGCCCAGCCGCGACGGCCGTCGGGCGTGCCCATCCAGTCGAGGCCCTGGCCGCCGCCACCGTGCACCAGCACGATCGGATACGGGTGCTTCACTTCGCGCGGCACCCAGTACTCGACGTACATCTGCTTGCCGTTGATGTACGAGCCCATCGCGAGGTCTGCTCGTTCGACGCCCACCCAGAAATAACTCCATTCGGCGAGGTCGAGCGCGGGATCTGCCGCGGTTCGCACGTTGCGTGCCGGCGTGGCGGCCTCTGCGCTGCTTGCGAGGATGGAACCGACCGTGAGGCCGACAGCTGTCAATGCCGTGGTGTGTCCCAGGAATTCGCGGCGGGTCATGCCGCTGTCATCAATGCCGGGCTGAGCTGGCTTGCCACTGGTGTTGTCGGTGCTCATCGAAGATCCCCCTCGTTGCGTTCGTCTTGTCTGTAGCCCGCCTCGCGCGGACGCTAACGTCAATCGTCAGATTTCGTAGTCGGCCACGCGGCGCTCTTTGCGCAGCGGCCCGAGCAGCTTCTTGAAGTCCTCATGCGTCGGGTGCGTCTGGTAGCCATCGAGCGCGGCCCAGCTGTCGAATTCGGAAAAGAGGATGAGATCCGTGGACTCGGCCGTCCGCGGCTGGTCCATCCCTAAGTCGATCTTCGTGAGTCCCGGGACCCCCGACCGCATCGCAGCCACGCACGCCTGCAATTCTGCCCACTTGGCCGACGTCGTCGTCAGCGCATCACGATCCTTGAGCCGCCACATCACTACATGCCGTACCACTTCGCACCTCTACTTGAAGGCCGATTCACAGACCGCGACGTTACACGCGACCTGTCCGGCATGCCAAGGCCATTCGCTGCCCGTTCGCGCTGCGCTGCGGCGGTCAGCCCTGCTTTTGTGATCGCGCTCGCCGGCGTCGCGCCCCGCGGCTGTTGCCGCCGTTGTCGAACAGTGCCGTCAGCTGGGCGACGATGGCTTCACCCAGCTCGTCGGGCGTCGCGAGCGTGATCGAGCGGTTGTAGTAGCGGGTGACGTCATGCCCGATGCCGATGGCGAACAGCTCGACGGGAGACCGCTGCTCGATGAAACGGATGACGGCGCGCAGGTGCCGTTCGAGGTATTCCGGGTGGTTGACGGCCAGCGTGGCGTCGTCGACGGGTGCGCCGTCCGAGATCACCATCAGGATCTTGCGCGGCTCCTGGCGCGAGACGAGGCGTTCATGGGCCCAGAGCAGGGCTTCTCCGTCGATGTTTTCCTTGAGCAGGTTGTCCTGCAGCATCAGGCCGAGATTGCGACGCGAGCGGCGCCACGGCGTATCCGCGCTTTTGTAGACGATGTGCTTCAGGTCCGTGAGGCGTCCGGGATTCTCAGGACGGTTGTCCGCCACCCATCGCTGCCGCGACTGGCCACCGCGCCAGCTCACCGTCGTGAATCCGAGGATCTCTGACTTGACGCCGCAGCGCTCAAGCACCGTGCCGAGGATTTCCGCGCACATGGCCGCCATTGCGATCGGCCAGCCCCGCATCGAGCCCGAGTTGTCGATCAGGATCGTGACCACGGTATCCGGGAAGCGCGTTTCCGACTCCTGCTTGAAGGCAAGCGATTCGAGCGGATGCGTGACGACGCGTGTCAGCCGGCTGGTGTCGAGCAAGCCTTCCTCGAGGTCGAACTGCCATGAGCGCGTCTGCAGCGCAAGCAGGTGTCTCTGCAGCTTGTGCGCCCAGCGAGCCACGCTGTCGGTCTTGCCCTCGAGCTGCTCATCCAGCTTGTGGCGCAGGCGCGCGAGTTCCGTCTCGCTGCAGAGATCCTCCGCATTCGTCACGGTGTCGAATTGGGTGGTGTAGGCGCGGTACAAGGTGCCCGACTGCGATCCGTTCTGCGACAGGGCCACCGGTTCGGCGAGCGATTCCTCGACCTTCTCGCCGCTCATCGGGTCCCACTGGCCATCCTTGTTCATCTCCTCGCCTTCGTCCGATGATTCCTGGGTTTCCTGCGTCTGATCCGACTGCTCGCGCGACGAGTCGCGCTTTTCCTGCTCCTTTTCCTCCGGCGTGACCGCAAGGCCGAGCAGGTGGATCAGGGCAACGGACTTGCGCGCGAACGCTTCCTGGTCGTCCGCGAGCGGGGCCAGTGCCGCAATCTGTTCGGCCGCGCCGGAATCCACCAGCGACTGCCACTGCTCCTGAAGCTTGGCGGCCCGCTCGGGCGGCAGCGGCGCACCGATGTGCTGCCTGACCGTATCGGCGACGGTCTTGATGAGTTCTTCGGCCTCTGCCGCTTCGGGTTGCAGCGGCCGCCCGAGGCTGACGCGCCATGGACGATGGAATGCGGCGAGGTCCTGCTGGACACCCAGCATGTGGCGCGACCCGACGGCTTCGACACGGCCTTGTTCCAGCTGCTGGTACAACCGCTGCTGCAACGGCAACGACGGGATGAAGCGTTTCAGGATCGTTGGGTCCGTGAGGCGCGCACGGAGGCCGAACGCATCGATGGAGCCGCGCCAGCGCGCGAGCTCGATGTCCGAAGGGTTCGATGGCGCCGACTGCAGCAGGGCGGCGGAGCCCGGCAGGGCGTCGGGCTGTGCTTCGAGCGGAGGCGGTTCGTCGGCACGCCGTGACAGCGCTTTCAGCACGACGCCGGAGACCTCTCGCAGTTGCTCGCCGGCGTTCTTGCGTGATTGGGACACGGTTACTTCTGGGCGATGGCCGCTTCCACCAGGTCGACGCCGAAGCAGCGCTGGTAGAACTCCGCGATGATCGGCCGTTCTGCTTCATCGCACTTGTTGAGGAACGCGAGCCGGAACGAATACTCGATCTGGCCGAAGATCGTGGCGTTCTCTGCCCAGTTGATCACCGTGCGGGGCGACATCACCGTGGACAGCTCTCCGCCCATGAAGGCGGTGCGGGTGAGTCCAGCCAGCGCCACCATTCGTTGCACCGTGGCCCGTCCCTCTGCCGTCGCGAACTGCGGGACACGCGCGATGACGATTTCCACTTCCGCTTCGGGGGCAACGTAGTTGAGCGTGGCCACGATGTTCCAGCGGTCCATCTGTCCCTGGTTGATCGTCTGCGTGCCCTGGTACAGGCCGCTCGCATCGCCAAGGCCGACCGTATTCGCCGTGGCGAACAGCCGGAAAGCGGGGTGGGCACGAATGACGCGACTCTGGTCGAGCAGGGTCAGCTTGCCCTGGGCTTCGAGTACCCGCTGCAGCACGAACATCACGTCCGGGCGACCCGCGTCGTACTCGTCGAATATCAACGCGACCGCGCGCTGCAACGCCCACGGCAGGATGCCTTCGCGGAACTCGGTGACCTGCTGGCCTCCCTTGATCGCGATGGCGTCCTTGCCGATCAGGTCGATGCGGCTGACGTGGCTGTCGAGGTTGATGCGGATGCAGGGCCAGTTGAGGCGCGCTGCCACCTGCTCGATGTGCGTGGACTTGCCGGTACCGTGGTAGCCCTGTACCAGCACGCGGCGGTTGTGGGCGAATCCCGCGAGGATGGCGAGTGTGGTGTTGCGATCGAAGCGATACGCGTTGTCGATGTCCGGCACGTGCTCCGACCGCTGGCTGAATGCCGGTACGGTGAGGTCGCTGTCGATGCCGAAGACACTTCGGACATTGACCGTGGTATCCGGCGTCGACAGCAGGAGTTGCTCTTCCCGCGCTTCGCTGTCAGTCAACGTGTCCGCCGCCATATCTCTCCGCCTGTAGGGATCAGGCCGCCTGAATGACGACCTGGCCGTTCTCGATCCTGATGGGTACGGCTTCGAGGCCCATGCCCACCGCCGGACCGTCGATGCAAGAGCCATCTTCGAAGCGGAAGATGGCACAGTGAAAGGCGCACATGACCTGATTGTGTTCCGAGATCAGGAATGTCTGCGGCTTCGCGTTGAGCGGCAGCGAGAAGTGCGGGCAACTGTTCACGTAAGCCCACACCGTCTCGCCGTCGCGGAAAGCGACCACGCGCAGTTTCTTGATTCCCTCGCCGTACATCACCTCATGGCCCGAGCCTTGAGGGATGTCTTCCACCGCGCAGAGCACGCTGCCCTGCGCGGGGGCATTCGGATGGTCCCGCCACGACGGCATAGGTCACCGCGGATAGTGCGGGGGAATCTGCGCGTCGACGTTCACCCACACCGACTTCGCATCGGTGTAATCGTGCATGGCTTCGAAGCCCATCTCGCGACCGTATCCCGAACTGCCCACGCCACCGAACGGCGAACCCGGGTTCACGCGCTTGTAGCAGTTGATCCAGACCATGCCGGACCTCATCGCTGCGGCAACGCGATGCGCGCGCTGCAGGTTGGTCGTCCACAGCCCGCCGCCGAGTCCGTACTCCGTCGAGTTGGCGATCTGGATCGCTTCCTCGTCGGACTCGAACGTGTTCACGGCGACAAACGGCCCGAACACTTCTTCCTGGCAGATGCGGTCCTGGGGCTGGGCCATGACGACCGTTGGCTCCACAAAGAAACCCTTCGCCAATTCCGGCGCATCCGGCTGCCTGCCGCCGGTGAGGATCTTGCCGCCTTCCTGTTGCGCAATCTCGCAGTAGTTGAGAACGCGCTTCTGGTGCAGCTTGGAGGTGAGCGGGCCCATTTCGGTCGTAGGGTCGAGCGGGTTGCCGAGCTTGATGGACTTCGCGAGCTTGATGAAGCCATCCAGGAACTCGTCCGCGATGCTCTTGTGCAGCATCAGGCGCGAGCCCGCGATGCAGGCCTGTCCCTGGTTGTGGAAGATCGCGAACGCGCTGCCGTTGATGGCAGCCTTGAGGTTCGCATCGGAGAACACGATGTTGGCGCCCTTGCCGCCGAGTTCGAGCTGTACGCGCTTCAGGTTGGTCGCCGAAGCCTGCACGATCTTGCGGCCGACAGCCGTTGACCCTGTAAAGCAGATCTTCTGGACATCCATGTGTTCAGCCATGTGCTGGCCGGCAATGGAACCGTGGCCGGGCAGGATGTTGACGACGCCCGGCGGAATGCCAACCTCGGCCATCAGTTCCGCAATCTTGAGGGAGCTGAGCGGAGTGATTTCCGCCGGCTTCAGGACGATGGTGTTGCCGGCCGCGAGCGCAGGCCCCATCTTCCAGCTGGTGAACATCAGCGGGAAGTTCCACGGAACGACCTGGCCAACGACGCCGAGCGGTTCACGCAACACGTAGTTCAGGAACCCCTGCTCAACCGGCACGACGCTGCCCTGATACTTGTCGGCCATGCCGCCGAAGTAACGGAAGGTGACCGCAGTACGTGGCACGTCGAGGCTCCTGCTGTCGCGCAGCGGATGCCCGGTATCCAGCGACTCGATCTGTGCGAGTTCTTCGGCGTTGGCTTCGATGGCATCGGCGAGCTTGAGCAGCAGGCGGCCGCGTTGCATTGCCGCCATGTCGCGCCAGGCCGGGAAGGCCTTGCGGGCCGCGGCGACAGCCTTCTCGACATCGGCCACCTTGGCTTCCGCCACGTTGGCAATGGTCGAGCCATCGAAAGGATTCACGGTCGGGAAGGTGGCGCCGTCCGCTGCGTCGACGAACTCGCCACCGATGAACAGTTTGGTTTGCAGTTTCATATGAGTTGCTTCGTTCCTGTCCCCCGATATTCATCCGGGGGAGCCTTAAAAAAAAGTGGCGGCCCGAAGGCCGCCACCATTATCGCATCAAGAGCGACTTTTCGTCAGAAATTGACGGGGTACGGCTGCAGCTTGCCGCTCTCGTACATATCCGGCAGCTCGGGCGTCGCGTTTTCCCATACGAGCAGCATGGAACGCTTCTTCGAGAAGCCCTGGTGACGGATGTTGGCCGGCATGGCAGCCACGTCGCCGGCCTTCATGATGGCCTTGGCGCGGGGCAGGCCCGTCAGCTTGTCTTCCACTTCCCACTCGATTTCGTCGGACAGCTGGACGAACCACTCGACGCGGTCGTTGCCGTGCTTGATCGGGAGGATGTATTCCTCGGTGGTCGGGCAGCAGAGGCTGCGGCCGCACACGGAGGTGACCGACGGGTTCCACGTCACGTCGGAACGCGACAGGTACGCGAACAGGTTCATCGCGTGGACGTCGTTTTCGAAGCCCTTTTCGGCGTGGATTTCGGGAGCGTCCTGGACCACGTCGGCAAAGGCGCGGTTGACGGGATAGCCGTTCGAATCCGTGCGCAGCTCGGCGTCGCCGGGCAGGCCGGGCATGCGCTTGCAGGCCTGGCGCTGACGGTCGATGGCTTCCGAGTTCGAGCCGTTCTTCTTGCCGACCCACGAGGAGCCGGTCTCATCCGGGGCAGCGAACGGGTCGAAGCCCTTGTTCGTGAAGTCCTCGAGGATGGCCTTGAAGGTCGCCATGATCAGCGGCGTATCGAACGTCTCGACCAGGTCCAGGCCGCGTTCGTGATACGCGGGGGCGTAGCGACCGGCATAGAACTCGACCTGGCCGTACTTGTTGCGGGTGCCGACCATGCCGTCGAAGTTCACCCAGCCGTAGAAGAAGCCCCAGGCCACATCGCGCATCATCGCGCGCAGGAAGGCGTCGGCCGACATGATGTGCTTCATCTGCTGGCCCTTGGCCGGCCAGGTGACATGCACGAAGTATTCGTCACGGCTGATCTTGAAGCTGCCCAGCGTGAACGTACGGTAGCCCGTTTCGTTGCTGGGAGCGGATGCGTTCACTAACACGTTTGCTGCTGCGCTCATTTGACTCAATCCTCCAGAAAAATCAGGCGACTACGTAAGGGAAGTCCGCTCGCCCGATAATGCGATTACTTGTAGCAGATATCCGCCCACTTTTGCACCGACAGGTCGCCGATGACCGTCTGCATCATCATGACGCCGGTCTTCGTCGCGGTGAAACGATAGGCAGCGCCCGCGGGCAGCAGGGCCTGGTGGCCACGCTTGCAGACGATATGACCCATCTTCTTGCCAACGGGTTCACCCTTGACCTTGACCGCGCCCTGCTTGTCGGGAGCGACCACGGCGTTCGGGTTGTCGAGCTTGACGAGGTCGATGCGGACTTCGCCGTCCATGATGATGGCGAATTCGTCGTGGGCCACGGCGAACCAGTCGGACACGCCTTCGGCGCGGACGGCTTCGATCACGTATTCAAGGTTGATGGCGACCACCACCTTCTCGTAGGGCTTCGACTTCGATGCCACATCGAAGATGTTCGAGAAGACGTAGTGCTTGGGATCATCGTTGATGATCTTGAGCTCGCCTTTCGTGTAGTCGTTCAGGGAGCCGAAAACAGTCTGGAATTCACTCATCACGTGTCCTTAAGGGTCCTGGTCTGGGTCTGCCGTGCAGGGTGTGCTGTCCGCCCTGCGAAAAATAGGCTGTCTGACGAAACCTCATCATGAATCGGAATCGCCGTCATCATGATTTTGAGTCGCCAATCTTAAGCGGGCCTGCGGTCTAAATACAAATCGCCGGATGCAATCTACTACACAGGATTTCCCGGCTCATGCGCGCGCGCAAGCCCGCAATCAATATGACAAATCCATTGCCGGCTAGTTGCCCGACAGCCATTCAATTTTCGCCGCGACGGGCGGCGCCGGGCCGCTCAGTCCAGTGTCGACCGCACCGCCATGGGGCAGCGTGTGGCACTCGGGCCACCCGCCGCCCTGTGCGGCCTTCAGAGGAGGGCTGCGAAGGAAGGCAGCAAGCGGCCGGCCGTGATGATGCCCGCCCACAGGAACAGGGACAGGCCGCAGACGATCTTGGCGTGCGTCGAGGCATCCACTCCCGGGCCCCACTCTTCAACATGTTTGGCCAGCTTGAGCTCGAACCACAGGGCGTTCAGGCCGGCCAGCAGGATGAAGACCATCTTGAGCATGAAGGACGGGTTGTCGCCGTAGCCCACGGGGTCCGACAGGAAGAAGAGTACGCCGGTGATCAGGTTGATGCCGAAGCCGATGAAGACCAGCGGCAACAGCTTGTGCAGCGGTGCGACCGGCAGGCGCTTGGCAACGCCCAAGACCCTGAGGTCGAGTGCCGCGATGCCGCCAATCAGGGTGGCGAGCCCGATGAAATGCAGCGCCTCGAGCGTCTGGAAAATCCAGCTTGAGGTCTTGACCGTCGTGCCGATCGAAGTGCCGACCAGCGATTCCAGGAATCCTTGCAACATCTTGATTACTCTAAATTTGTGTCGTTACCGGAGCGTGACCTTGAGGGGCTCTGGGAGGCGCTCAGATTGGCGGGGAAAGATAGGCGATCAGGCGGCCTGAAACGATCGCGCCGACCCAGCTCAGCAGGGACACGGTGGCCAGGATCTTGGCCATCGGGGGCGTGTCCTTCGTGTCCTCGCGGAGGACCGTGCCGTTCAGCGTGACGGCCACCACGAGTCCGATGAGGATCGACAGCATCTTCCAGCGGAAGGAGTTGCTGTAGAAGTCCTTGGTGGCATCGGCCATGAAGAGCACCACGCCCGAGATGGCGTTCAACACGAAGCCAAACCAGACGTAGGGCATCAGCTTGCGCAGCTCGGACAGCGGCAGCGGCTTCGCAAACCCCAGCACGCGAAGGTCGATGATCAGCAGCAGGCCCACCAGCAGGCCGAGGCCGAGCGAGTGGAACGTCAGGAAGATGGGGTAGCCCCAGATCGATCCCAGGACCCACTGCGAGAGGTCCAGGTTTTCCAGCATCATCAGGAAGTTGTCCATGCCGCTTCAGTCTCTTTGAATGTGAATGCGAATGTAAACGGAGCGCTCTTCTTCAGGCTGCGAAGTCTAATCCACAGCGGTTTGCAGTGGGGGCCTCAAGCCTTGGGTTACGAACGGGGAACGATGCCTTGATACGCGTCTTCCAGCAGCTGCCTGATGCCTTCGTGGGTCAGGGGCCGCGGATTGACGTAGGAATTCTGCATCGCGAGGTCGGTTGCCTTGTCGAGGTCGGCCGGCGTGAGGCCCATGGCTTTCAACGATGCCGGTGCACCGACGGCTTGCCCGAGGGCGTGCAGCGCGGCGGCGACGTTCGCATTGCCCAGGGCCGCGGTGAGCCTGCGCTTTGCGTCCGGGGCGTAGTCGATGTTGTAGGCCGTCGCGTAGGGCAGGACGACCGCATGCGTCTCGGCGTGGGGCAGATTAAAGGTGCCGCCCAGCGTGTGGCACAGCTTGTGGTGCAGTGCCATTCCACCGAAACCAAGCACGATGCCGCCCATCCAGGCGCCGTAAAGCGCGCCACTTTGCGCGTCCAGGTCCTTCGGGTTCTTGCAGACGAGCGGCAATGACTCGGCCATGGCGCGCACGCCTTCCTGGGCCAGCGTGGACACCAGGGGATTGCGGTTCTCCGCATACAGCGCCTCGACGCAGTGGGCCATCGCATTGATGCCGCTCGGGCCCGCGATCTTTGCCGGCAGGCTGGTCAACAGCTCCGCATCGTAAATGACGGACTTCGGCTGGACCTTGAGGTCCTTGCCGGTCGTCTTGAGGGCGCCTGAGGTGAGCCCCCAGACCGGGGTCATCTCGGAACCGGCATAGGTGGTCGGAATGGCAATGATGGGCAGACCGAGGTCCCGCGCGATGATCTTGGCGAGGCCGATGGACGACCCGCCGCCCAAGCACACGCATCCGTCGACGCCCAATTCCTTGACCTTGGCCTTGCCTGCCTCGGCAATTTCCACGGGAACGTGGACGGCCACCTTGTCATAGACGCCCGCGGCCAACGGGCCGAGTTGATCCGCAAGCCTGGTTGCGGTCCCGACGTGGATCGGGTCGGCGATGATGAGCACCCGCTTCAGTCCGAGCGCTTCCACTTCCTGCTTCAGCTGGCTACGACGTCCCGGACCAAACACGACGCGCAGGCGGGGCAGATCGAAAATGAAGGAATCCATGGTCGGCTACATCTCCCGAAGGCAGTGGCCTTGGCGCAAGCGCCCGGCTCCACCTGTTTTGGCTGGCGCCTTTATACTCACGCCGTGCGGGACTGTCGACATGATTCTGCTTCTGCCGAGGTGTTTACGTTGCGCTGCAAAGCAACTGATGCAGCGGCCACTCCGACGACACTTCTTGACACTAATCTGCCGGGCCCGTGTCGACAGGCTCTCGACCGCTGACGTATCATTAATCACGATCTGATGACGCTTCATGAATGTTGCCGGGCGGGGGGTCGTCCACGGCACGCGAAAGCGGCCCACGTCCGAGTGAGCGGGCAGGGGCCGAGTTCTGCTTGCGTCGATTGGCAGTCCAATACTAGATAGATGTTGCAGGGGTCCTAATCAGTCATGCGTAAACCCAACCGTTCTGCGATTGCCGCAGCGTTGCTGCTGCTCGCGAGTTCTTCCTCGATGGCAGAGGTCGATCTGTCCGGAGTCTGGAACGTCCGCCTGCATGAAGACCTGCCCGAGCGTATCCCCGGCCCCGACATGGCCGAGTACCACGGCGTCCCGATCAACGACGCAAACCGCGCGCGCGGCCTCGCGTGGGATCCTTCGATCCTGACGCTCGAGGAATACCAGTGCCGTCCGCATCCTTCCGATTACTTCACGCGCTTCTCGCCTGAGCGCATCTGGAAGGAAATCGATTCCGAGACGCAGGAAACCAAAGGCATCCACATCCGCAAGGAATGGCAGGCTGCCGAGCGCACCATCTGGATGGACGGCCGCGAGCGTCCGCCTGAATACGCGATTCATTCGTGGCAGGGCTTCTCCCTCGGCAAGTGGGAGGGTGATGTGCTCGCCGTCGAGACGACGCACCTCAAGCAGTCTTATGTCCGCCGCAACGGCCTTGCCCGCAGTGACATCGCGACCACCCGCGAGCACTATGTCCGCCATGGGGACTACCTGACGATCATTGCGGTCATCCACGACCCGGCTTACCTCACCGAATCGTTCATCCGCTCGAGCGACTACGCGCTCGACAACAAGCGCAACATCGCCCCGTATCCTTGTGATCCGGTAGTCGAGATCGTCGGCCAGGCCAAGGGCTACGTGCCGCACTACCTGCCCGGCAAGCATCCATCGGAGTTCGAATACGCCGACCGCTACAACCTGTCGCATGAAGCTGCTCTGGGCGGCGCGCAGACGGCCTATCCGGAATTCATGGAAAAGGCACTGGCGGCCAAGAAGCGCTGAGCACGACGGCGAGGCCGCGCGCACTCAAAGAAACATCCGGCAATCCGTCGGGATCCCCAACAACGGGGCGCCCGCCGGCAAGCCGCAAAGCTTGATCAAGAGTTTGTGAACCGGGGGAGCCCTAAGGTATGAGCATGAACAGGAATACAGTCACCAAGGCGAAGGCTGCGGCCCTTGCCGTTGCCGCAATTCTCGGTGCCGCGTCTGTCGCCATGGCGGCGCAGCCCGCTCGCCAGAACCGGAATGCCCCCGCAGCCCCGGCGCAGCAGGCTCCCAACTTCGACGCCGTGCAGATCAAGGTCTTGGCCGTCCGCGACAACATCTACATGCTCGTGGGCCAGGGCGGCAACATCACGCTGCAGGTCGGGGACGACGGCGTGCTCATCGTCGATACGCAGTTCGCACCTCTCTCGGACAAGATCCTGACCGAGATCCGCAAGATCTCGAAGGGCCCGATCCGTTTCATCCTGAACACGCACGGCCACGGCGACCACACCGGCGGCAACGGCAATCTCTCCAAGGCCGGCGCGTCGGTTGCCGGCGGCAACATGCTCGGGCCCATCGCGGTTGCGGCTCAGGGCGTCGGCGGCGCTACACCTGCTGGTGCGGCGGCAACGATCCTGGCGCATGAGAACGTCCTGATGCGCATGGAACAGTCCATCGGTGGCCAGCCGCCCGCTCCGGCCGACACGCTGCCGACCGTGACGTACATTTCCGAGTTCAAGGACATGTTCTTCAACGGCGAGTCGATCCGCCTGTTCCATGAGCCGAACGCCCACACGGACGGCGACACCATCGTGTACTTCCGTCGCTCCGACGTATTGAGCGTGGGTGACGTGTACAACACGAACAACTACCCCGTCATCGACAAGGCGCGTGATGGCAGCATCCAGGGCGTGCTGAAGGCGCTCAATCACATTCTCGAGCTGACCATCCCGAAGGATCGTCAGGAAGGCGGCACGGTGGTCATCCCGGGCCATGGCCGTCTGTCCGATGAAGCCGACGTCGCCGAGTACCGCGACATGGTCACGATCATCCATGACCGCATCAAGGACATGGTCGGCCGCGGTTTGACGCTGGAGCAGGTCAAGGCTGCCAAGCCGACGATCGACTACGACCCGCGTTATGGTTCTGGCAACGGTCCGGGCTCGACCGACCGGTTCATCGAGATCGTGTACAACGACCTGAAGGCAGCCAAGTAATCGATCCTGCAAGGGATCGGCAGTGATTTGAAGTATCCGCAAGCGTTTCTATATTGAGGAGATCCAAGATGATGAGCAACAAGGCAAAGTGGCTGTCGGCGCTGGTCGCCGGTGCTGTTGTCGCGGGCGTTCCCGCCTATGCGCACCACTCGTTCCCGGCGACGTACTTCGTCGACCAGAAGACCGAGATCGAAGGTGAAGTGGTGCAGTTCCTGTTCCGCAACCCGCACGCGTTCATTCACGTGATGGCGCCGGACAAGGACGGCAAGATGCAGCGTTGGGCGGTTGAGTGGGGCGGCGGCGCGGCTCTCGCCCGCGACGGCAACGTCAGCAAGGACACCCTGAAGCCCGGCGACAAGGTCGTCGTGCAGGGCCAGCCTGGCCGCAACCCGGCTGATCACCGCATCCGTCTGGTCCACATTGCCCGTCCGGCCGATGGTTGGGAGTGGGGCGGCGACTTCGAGTGATCCCGAGCTGATGCAGGACTAGCCGTGGCGTTGTGGTCTCCACGACGCCACAGGCTGTTCCTCTTCCTCGCTTCGATACATGCAATCGGTGGAGAACCAGATAATGAAATTCCGGATGGTAAAGCGCACTTCGCCACTGCCCAAGGTGATGGCCGTGGGAGTGGCGATCCTGTCCCTTGGGGGAATCGTGGTGACTGCTGCCGAGGCCGCGGCCCCGGCGCAGGTGCGGAGTCCTCGCGAGGCAGCGCCGTTTGATCTGACGGGTTACTGGACTGCCGTCGTCAGCGAAGACTGGCGCTGGCGCATGGTCACCCCGGCCAAGGGCGATTTCGCGAGCCTGCCGCTCAACGACGAGGGCGTGAAGGTGGGCAACGAATGGGATCCTGCGAAGGACGCCGCTGCCGGAGCCCAGTGCAAAGCCTTCGGAGCCGGCGGCATCATGCGCATGCCGACCCGCTTGCATATCACGTGGCAGGATGATCTGACGCTGAAGGTCGAAACCGACCACGGCCAGCAGACCCGCCTGTTCCGTTTCGCTGCTCCCCGTCCGGCTCCTGCCGCCGGTGGTGGCGGTGGTGGCCCACCCGCATTGCCTCCGCTGAACCCGGCACCCGTCGCGGGCGCAGCGAGCCTGCAGGGCAACACGGTCGCCCGCTGGAACGTGAATACGCTTGAAGGTGCTACCAACAACCTGCTGGCCGGTTACCTCCGTCGCAATGGCGCGCCTTACAGCGAAAACGCCATCGTGTTCGAGTACTGGACCCAGCACACGGACTTCGGCGACACGTGGCTGACCATCACGACCGTCGTGCGCGATCCCAAGTACCTGCGCCAGGAAATGATCACGAGCTCGAGCTTCAAGAAGCTCCCCGATGCCAGCAAGTGGACTCCGCTCCCCTGCGACAAGGCCTGATCAGCTGATCCCGAGCGTTTGAGTGACGGCGCCGCATCCGACAAAGATGCGGCGCCGTTTTCATTTCTGCGTCAGCTAAACTGGTGCCGCGTGGGCCTGTAGCACAATGGTTAGTGCAGGAGACTCATAATCTCTTGGTTGCAGGTTCGAGTCCTGCCGGGCCCACCAAATTAAGGCAGGACGAGAATCTGTCGAAGAGGTCGCGAGGCGTGTTGCCTTTGCCGCACTGGTTGAATTGCACTTAACGGGGGTATCCATGCGCACTTCTTGCCGGGCGGCCGCGTTTGGGCTGTTGTTCTGCGCTTCGGCCCTGATCGGGCAGGGAGCCAACGCCCAGGAAATCGACTTCACAGGCGAATGGCGCCCCATCTACCACGAGGATGGCCCCGAACGCAGACCCGGTCCCGAGCTCGGCGACTACGCCGGCATTCCGATCAACGACTCGACCCGGCTGCGCGCGGACAGCTACAGCCCCGAGCGCATCATCGCCGTTACCGAGAACGGCTGCCGTCAGCACAGTGCCGATTACTCCATGCGCGGCCTCGCGAACCTGCGCATCATGCGCGAGCTTGATCCCGTGACGCAGCAGGCCGTTTCGTTCCACACGCGCATCGGCTTCCACACGATGGATCGCACGATCTACCTGGATGGCCGCCCGCACCCGGGCCCGCAGGCCCCGCATACATGGCAGGGCTTCTCCACGGCCGAGTGGAAGGGCAACCAGCTCGCGATCACCACGACGCACCTGAAGGAAAACTACCACCGCCGCAATGGCATCCCGTCCGGCCCGAACCGAACGTTCACCGAGCGCTGGGTGCGCCATGGCGACGTCTTGACGGTGGTCACGATCGTGGACGATCCCGAGATGCTGACGGAGCGCTTCGTCCGCAGCCAGAGCTGGATGCTGGATCCGGGCCAGCACGTGGTGGCGAATCCCTGCGAGTACGGCGGCGAATCGACATACGCTGTCGGGACAGTGCCTGCCTACCTGCCCGGTACCAACCCTTTCATCAATGAGTTCGCGGATCGCTGGGGCTTGCCCCGCAGCGGTGCCCGCGGCGGCGCGGCAACGATGTACCCCGAATTCCGGCTGAAGATGGAGAAGCCGGCCACGACGCCCGAGAAGTGCACGCTGTACTGCAAGTGCATGAACGACGTAGACGCATGTCCTGACTAGCGCTTTCGCACGGATTGCGCCTGCGCGCTTGTCGGGCGAATGCCTCCGCGCGGTCTCGCCCTGTTATTTCGCGCCGCAGCACGAATTCCCGTTGCAGCGCATCCCTTCACCACGCTGGCCTCCCTAAGTTATTGCGCGCTATGATCGGCGGCGATTTTGCTGCGACGGGTCAGGTGAGTGCCGTCGCATCCGTCATCTCATGAATCGAAATAAAAGCCGGAGCGGCGGGGCCCGGCCACCAGAGGGGACAAGAAGATGAAGTTCATACGCTGGGCTCACGTATTCATGCTGGCGGCGCTCGCTGCCTGCTCACAGACGCCTCCTGAAACAAAGCTGATTCAGCAAGCTGCCGACGCGATGGGTGGTGTCGCCAAGATCCAGGCGGCCAAGACGCTCGTGATCGAAGGGGAAGGGCTCGCGGGCAACCTCGGCCAGAACGTGCTGCCCGAGAACAAGCTGCAGAACTGGGACGTGACTGAATACAAGCGCAGCACCGACCTCGCGGGCGGTCGCTACACGCAGCAGATGGTCCGCACTGCCAATACCTTCCCGTTCGCCCCCGGCAGCGTCCAGCGGCAGTTCCAGGGCCTCGATGGTGACGTCGCCTACAACGTAGGTGGACCGCAGAACGCGGCCGCACGGGCCTCTGCGATGGTTGCTCGCGACCGCAGGCTCGAAGCGCTGCATCATCCGCTGGCTGCAGTTCGCGCGGCCCTTGATCCGACCAGCAAAGTCACTGGCTTCCATAACGAGGGCCTTTTGCAGGTGGTCAACGTCGAGACCGCAAAGGGTGACACGTTCACGCTCGCAGTCGATCTCGCCACGCATCTGCCGACGGCCGTCCGGTCGACGGCGTACAACGCCAATCTTGGCGACGTCGTCATCCAGACCGTGTTCGCCGACTATGCTGATGCGGGCGGCTTCAAGTTGCCCACGCATATACAGACGAAGCAGGACAAGGACGTCGCGCTTGACCTCAAGGTCAGCAGCAACAAGGTAGATGCCGACGTGGGCGATCTCGCCGCTCCTGCCGATGTCGTTGCCGCGGAAGAGCCGCCGATGTTCCCGGTGTATGACATCAAGCCGCAGCAGGTTGCCAAGGGCATCTGGCTGCTGCCCGGCAGCCACAACAGCGTCGTGTTCGAGTTCAAGGATCACCTGACGTTGCTCGAAGCGCCGCTGAACGAGAGCCGCGGCCTCGCAGTAATCGCCGCCGCGAAGGCGCTCGTGCCCGGGAAGCCGCTCACGACGCTCATCGTCACGCACCATCACTTCGATCATACGGGTGGCCTGCGCGCTGCCGTTGCCGAAGGCCTGACGATCATTGCGGATCGCAGCATGGAAGGGTTCATCGACCAGATGACGGCACGTCCGCACACGATCGTGCAGGACACGCTGGCCAAGGCACCCAAGGCCGCCAAGATCGATTCGGTGGAGGACCAGAAGATGCTCAAGGACGACGCGATGGAGATCCGTCTCTACCACGTCAACAACCTCGAGCATGCCGGCACGATGCTGATGGCGTTCGTGCCGAGCGAGGGCCTGTTGATCAACGCAGACCTGTACGGCCCTGGCTTCGCCATCTTCCCGGCGTGGGAAACCATGCTGAAGAACATTGCCGACCGGGGCATCAAGGTCGAGAAGCACCTGCCGATCCACGGCACGCTGCAGACGGCCAAGGAAGCAGCGGATACCGTTGCTGCAAAGACGGCCGCGAAGCCGGCAGGCTGAGCTGACGCGGATCGCCGGCTGGCGCTCCGCACTGGAAGATCGAGAACCCCCTGTCCCGTCCCGAGACGAGGCAGGGGGCCGTTCCCGCGGCAATCACCAGGCCGCAGCCACATCCCCGGCGTTGGAACCACCACGTTGCCAGGATGTCGGAAGCTTTACCTTTCCACTCCATGGAGACGACGATGTACCGCTATGTATCCGCACTGATCCTCGGCCTTGCAGCGCTGACAGCCCAGGCGCAGGTGCCCGTTACGGGCGTGGCCGACCAGCAAGCGCTGCTCAAGAGCAGCGACCCGAAGCTGGCCGCCAACAAGAAGCTTGCCTTCGACTTCTGGCGCGAGGTGCTCGAAGGCGGCCATCTCGATCTCGCCGACAAGTACCTCGCTCCGACGTACATCCAGCACAACCCGAACGTGCCCACCGGGCTTGCCGGGTTCAAGGAGTTCTTCGGCCGTTTCGCGAAGCCGCAGCCCATCGTGCCGAACATCAAGCGCCAGGTGGTGGCGATCGTCGCGGAAGGCGATCTCGTGAACATGTCGTTCGTGCAGGAATACCCGGATCCGGCGGATGCCACGAAGAAGTACACGACCACGTGGTTTGATACGTTCCGCATCCAGAACGGCAAGATCGTCGAGCACTGGGACAGCGCCCTCAAGAACCCGCCGCGTCCGCAGTAACAGGTTGGTACGGCTGCAGCGTCGGGGTTTCCTTAGGCGCTGCTCGCCGTCATCCTTCCCTAAGAACATGGCCAGGCTGCTCACGACGCTCGACGCCTTCCCGACGGACGCGGCGACGCTGCTGCCGCCCGGTACCGCTCCGCTGACAGATCATGTTCAGGGTTATGTCCATCGGGATTGCCTCGTCGCGAGCGAAGTCGTCCGCCCCGTTTCGGCCAACACGAATCCGATGCTGGTGTTCCGGCTCGGCGATGTTTACGAGGCGTTCGAATACATCACGGGGCGGTTTCGCGAGCTGCCCGAGGTCATGCTGGTCGGCCCGCAAAGCCGGCGTCCGGCCGATCTGCGGATCACCGGGCGGCACGTGGTCTTCATCGTCTTTTTCCAGCCCGCGGCGCTCAGTCGATTGTTCGGCCTGCCGGATTCCGCGTTTCTCGGCACGGCCGTCGACGCCGCCGACTACCTCGGTGCCGGCGTCAAGGAGTTGATGAGGCGCCTGCGCGAGGTGCATGCCCGCGGCGGTGATCCAGTGGAGTTGCGGCGGGGCGTGGAGGACTTCCTGCAGGCGCGGCTGGCAGCAAGCCTCGAAGAAGGGCCCATCCACCGGGCCGCTTTGGCGCTGCATCGCTCGCATGGGCTTATCGATCTCGAGCGCCTGGCCGACGAGAGCGGGCACAGCCTCCGCCACTTCAGCCGGGCTTTCCGGCAGCAGCTCGGCATGACGCCGAAGCGCTATGCCCGCGTGGTCCGCTTTGGCTATGCCATGAGGCTGAAGCTCGAACGGCCGCTATTGAGCTGGGCCGACGTGAGCCAGGAGGCGGGTTACTACGACCAGAACCACATGGCCAAGGAGTTCAAGTTCCTCGTCGGGGAGGGCCCGTCCGCGTTCCTGAAATCGGTTACAGACTCCCCGGCCGAGTTCCGTTCGGCATCCCACCTGCTGTGATGTCCAAATCCTACTAGCGCAGTTCGCTCCACTGCCCTAGGATTCCCCCCGTTCGCCAGACTCGTTGCCTTGACGCCACGGGCTGGATTGCACTTCGAGGGGGTTTGTATGCGCACTTCTTGCCGGGCGGCCTCGTTCGGGCTGTTGTTCTTCGCCTCGGCCCTGATCGGGCAGGGCGTCAACGCCCAGGAAATCGACTTCACAGGCGAATGGCGCCCGATCTATCACGAGGATGGCCCCGAGCGCATTCCGGGTCCCGATCTCGGCGACTATTCCGGCATCCCGATCAACGACGCGGCCCGTCTGCGCGCCGACAGTTACAGCCCCGAGCGCATCGTCGCCGTCACCGAGAACAACTGCCGCCAGCACGGTGGCGACTACTCCATGCGGGGCCTGGCCAACCTCCGCATCATGCGCGAGCTGGATCCCGTCACCCAGCAGGCCGTAGCGTTCCACACGCGCATCGGCTTCCATACGATGGACCGCACGGTCTACCTTGACGGTCGCCCGCACCCGGGCCCGCAGGCCCCGCATACGTGGCAGGGATTCTCTACGGCCGAGTGGAAAGGCAACCAGCTTGCGATCACCACCACGCATCTGAAGGAAAACTACCACCGGCGTAACGGCATTCCGTCCGGCCCGAACCGCACGTTTACCGAGCGCTGGGTGCGTCATGGCGACGTGCTGACCGTTGTCACGATCGTCGATGATCCGGAGATGCTCACGGAGCGCTTCGTGCGCAGCCAGAGCTGGATGCTGGATCCGGGCCAGCGGACGTTTGCCAATCCGTGCGAGTACGGCGGCGAGTCGACCTCTGAGCCCGGGACGGTGCCCGCCTACCTGCCCGGCACCAATCCGTTCCTCAATGAATTTGCCGATCGCTGGGGCTTGCCCCGCAGCGGTGCCCGCGGTGGCGCCGCGACCATGTATCCGGAATTCCGGCTGAACATGGAAAAGCCGGCAACCACGCCCGAGAAGTGCACGCTGTACTGCAAGTGCATGAACGACGGTGCCGTATGTCCTGATGGTCCTTGAAGACGACCTCCTCAAGCGACCCATCCGACACCAGGAGTACCGAACATGAATTTCAAGAATCCAGAACCGAAGACGCAGTTGGCGCTCGCCGTTTCGCTCGTGCTTGGGCTTGCCGGCCTTGCCTCTGCCGGCGAAGCGCCGGCGCGGGCGGGTCGTGCTGCTCCGGCAGCGCAGGCACCGGCAGCACCGGCCGCAAAGCTCGACCTCATGCCCGTGCAGGGCAACGTTTACATGGTGACCGGCCTTGACGTGAACGTGGCAGTCCAGATCGGCGATGAAGCCGCCTTGTTCGTCGATACGCCGCCGCCCGCCCTGCTCGAGCAGGTGCGTGAACTCGTCATGCAGAAGACGCGGCGTCCGATCCGCTATGTCATCAATACCAGCGCGATTGCTGACCACGTGAGCGGTGACGAAGCCATCCAGCTTGCAGGCACGAGCGCCGCGCAGCTTGCCAACATGAAGAAGATGGGTATCGCGGCGGGCGGCCTCGCGGGCTTCACCGCCGACGGCGTGCAGATCCTCGCCCACGAGAACGTGCTCAATCGCGTCACCGACAGGAAGCAGCCGGCGATCCCGGGCGCGACCATCACCGCCGAGTACTACCTGCCGACGAAAGACTTCTTCATGAACGACGAGTCGATCGTCCTGACCCACGCGCCGAACGCGCTGACGGATGGCGACAGCCTCGTCTACTTCCGCCGCTCGGACGTCCTGGCGACGGGTGACCTCTTCACACCGGGCCGCTTCCCGCTCATCGACCTCGGGCAGGGCGGCAGCATCAACGGCCTGATCAGTGGCGTGAACAAGGCGCTCGAGATCACTGTGCCGGCTGCCTTCCAGGAGCGCGGCACGTACGTGATTCCGGGACACGGCCGTGTGTGCGATGAAGCCGACCTGTCGGAGTTCCGCGAGATGATCACGGTCGTGCGTGACCGCGTGCAGGCGATGATCAACGACAAGAAGACGCTGCAGCAGGTTCAGGCCGCGCGCCCGGCATTCGACTACGAAAACACCTACGGCAAGAACGGCGGACCCACGGCCCAGGCGTTCGTCGAGACCGTCTACAAGAGCCTGACCGCGCCCCCGAAGGGAGCCAAGTAAGATGAAGTCCATTAAACCTAAGGTCGCGCTCCTGGTCGCGATGTCTTCCCTTTTCGTGGTGACCGCTGCCGACGCGGCGCAACCGCCTCCGCAAGCCCCGCGCACGCCTAAGGCAGCCGCGCCGGCCGACCTCACCGGGCAGTGGGTCTCCGTCATCAGCGAGGACTGGCGCTGGCGCATGGTCACGCCGCTCAAGGGCGACTTCGCCAACATCCCGGTCACTGAAGCTGCGCGCAAGGTAGGCATGCAGTGGGATCCCGCGAAGGACGAGGCGGCCGGTGACCAGTGCAAGGGCTATGGCGCGATGGCGATCATGCGCGAGCCCGGGCGTCTGCGGATTACCTGGCAGGACGAGAACACGCTCAAGATCGAAACGGATGCGGCCCAGCAGACGCGTGTGCTCCACTTCGGTGAAAAAGCACCGCCTGCAGGCACGCCGGCCACCCTCCAGGGGTATTCGATCGCCGAGTGGGAAGGTGCTCCGGGCGGCCGCCCGGTCGGTCTCGCCATCGGCGTGCAGCGCGCCGGGCGCACCTCCAACACGCTCAAGGTGACAACGACGAACTTGAAGCCCGGGTATCTCCGCAAGAACGGCATTCCGTTCGGCGAAGGCGCCAAGCTCACCGAGTACTTCGACAGGTTCGAGGAGACGGACGGTACCGAGTGGTTCGTCATCACGACGCTGGCCGAGGACCCCGTGTACCTCAATGCGCCGTGGCTCACGACGCTGAACTTCAAGAAGGAAAAGGACGCGGACCGCGCCAAGTGGCATCCGACGGCGTGCTCGGCCAGGTAAGCCTGCCGCTCGGCCAGTCCTTCTTCGTAAACGGCTAGAGACGGCGCTGTGATCGGTCTTGAAACCGCATCGCAGCATGCCGCGCTGCTGCTACCATCGTCGGGGATCGCTGGCGCAGACCGGCGACCGCCACAGTCGGGTTGATCGGGGGAGTCCATGCTGCTGAATGGAGTGATCCGCGCACAGGCGCTGCGTCGCCTGTCTGCACTGCTTGTGTGTGCGATGCTGTTGCCCGCCCTGACACCTGCCCACGCACAGGTGAATCTCGCCGGCGGCTGGGGCTTCCGTTTCCACGAAGACTATTCCGATCGCTGGCCCGGCCCCCGGGCGGGCGACTACATGGGCCTGCCCATCAACGACGCTGCTCGCATGGCTGCGGACAGCTGGAATCCGGCGTTGATCACGATGCCCGAGCGCCAGTGCATCCCGCACCCGAGCGACTACGGCACGCGCAGTCCCGCCAACCTCGTCTGGTGGAATGAAGTCGATCCGGGCACGCAGCGCATCGTCGCGTGGAAATTCCGTCTGTCGTGGATGAGCCCCGAACGCACCATCTGGATGGATGGCCGTCCGCATCCTCCAGCAAATGCACGCCACACGCGCCAGGGCTTCACCACCGGCAAGTGGGAGGGCGATACGCTGGTCACGTGGACCACGCACCTTAAGCTCGGTTACGTGAAACGCAACGGCGTGCCCCGCAGCGACCGCGCGACGTTCAGCGAGCACTGGATGCGCAACGGACCGTATCTCACGCTCGCGACGGTGGTGTATGACCCCGTCTACCTGACAGCCCCGCATATCTCGACCGAGACGTTCGTCCAGGACGACACCCTGCAGCGGCTGGCTCGGCCCTGTTACCCGACCATCGAAGTCCCGCGCGAAAAAGGCGTGGTGCCGACGACGATGCCCTGGTCGAATCCCGACTTGAGGGAGCTCGCGCTCGAGACCGGCTTGCCCCTGTCTGTCGTCCGCGGCGGCGCCGACATGACGTATCCCGAATTCATCATGACGCTGTCGACGTTGCCGGGCACGCCGCCCGCGGCTCGCTAGGGAGCCGGTAAATGAACCGCAACGGACTCACGTCTTTCCGTCCCCTGTCGCTGCTGCTCGCCGCGATGCTCGCCGTGCCTGCGATGGCCGCCGCGCCTGCGCCTCGCGATCGCATGAAGGTGCCGAATGTCATTCCGGCGCTCGACCCGAACGCAGTCGCGGTCCTGCCCGTGCGCGACAACATCTACATGCTGACGACCAGCGCCGGCAACATCACCGTGCACTTCGGTGACAGTGGCGTGATGATCGTCGATTCCGGCGACGGCACCATGACGCCGAAAGTACTCGCCGCCATCCGCGCGCTCACGTCGCGGCCGATCGCGTACATCGTCAACACTTCTGCCGAGGCCGAGCACATCGGTGGCAATGCCGATCTCGCTCGCGCAGGCAGCCCGCCCGGCGTGCCGGATTCCGATCCACAGATTGCGCACGTCGTTGCGCATGAAGGTGCGTCGTTGCGCATGCAGAAGGTGTCCCCCGACCAGAAAGCGATCGACAGCAGCGGGTGGCCGTTCGTCACCTATTTCGTCGATACGCTGGAGCTCTATTTCGGCGGCACGCCGGTCCAGCTCGTGCACGTGCCGGCCGCGCGCACCGACGGCGACAGCATGGTCGTGTTCCGGCGGCCCGATGTCGTCAGCACGGGTGACGTCTTCTCTCCCGATCGCTACCCCGTGATCCGTCCGGAGCGCGGTGGCAGCCTCAACGGCACGATCGATGCGGTCAATCGCCTGCTCGACATCACCGTCCCCGAGGACCTGCAGGAAGGCGGGACGCTCGTGATCCCGGGTCATGGGCGCCTGTGCGACGAAGGCGAAGTCGTCGAGTATCGCGACATGCTGACCGTGGTGCGGGCGCGCATCACCGACCTGATCGCGCAGGGCAAGTCACTTGAACAGGTGCTGGCGGCCAAGCCGACACTGGACTACGACGGCACGTACGGTTCCACGCAGGGGCCCTGGACCACCACGCAGTTCATCACGGCGGCCTACCGGGAGCTCGCGAAAAAATGATCGCCGCAACATCCTGGCGCCGTGTGGCGCTGCAATCGGCACTGCTGCTCGTCGCTGCCTCGTCGCTCGTCCATGCCGCGGCACCCCCTCCGTTCCGTCCGCCTCCGGGCGTCGGCGGAGGTCCGAGCCTCGTGCCAGCGCAACCCCTCGAGCCGCCGCGTGCCGGCGCGAAGTTCGACATGACGGGCAACTGGGTAGCCATCGTCAACGAGGACTACCAGTGGCGCATGGTGACGCCGCCCAAGGGCGAGTTCTCGAGCCTCCCGCTGACGGCGGCGGCAGTCGCTGTCGCCAACAGCTGGAACCTCGAGGCCGACAATGCGGCGGGCTTGCAGTGCAAGGCATTCGGCGCCCCCGGCGTCATGCGCCTGCCGACCCGCTTGCGCGTGAGCTGGCAGGACGACACGACGCTCAAGATGGAGACGGATGCAGGCCAGCAGACGCGCCTGTTCCGCTTCGGCGCGCCGACGCCGCCCGCGGGCGATGCCGGCTGGCAGGGTTTCTCCGTCGCTGCGTGGCAGAAGGTTTCACCCGGTCGTGACGTCGGTACGAACGGCCAGGCGTTTGGCCGCGTCGGCGGTGGCCCGGGTGGCTCGCTCAAAGTCGTGACCTCGCACCTGCGTCCGGGCTACCTGCGCAAGAACGGCGTGCCCTACAGCGCGAACCTGCAGCTGACCGAGTACTTCAACCGCATCGAAGAGCCGAACGGCGATGCCTGGCTGATCGTCACCACGATCATGGAAGACCCCGAGTACCTGTCGCTGCCGTTCATCACCAGCACGCACTACCTGCGTGAGGCCGACGGCTCGAAGTGGAACCCGACGCCGTGCCGGACCAGCCCGCCGCTTCGGGACAAGGCACCCCGGATCCAGGAATAGCGAACCGGCAGGGCGAGCAGGTCGGCACGCAGTCGGCAAGCCGGTGAGGCTCCCGCTGCGCTGCATTTTCGATCCACCCGCCGAGTGCGGTTGCCGGCGAACCCTTCAGGTGGACTCCTGTCCAAGCCGGCGCGGCGGCGCCGATTGCTGGCCCCTTTTGCGGGTGACATACTCGGACGCTGCCGAGCGAGCGTGACTCCCCTTGCCCCGCGGGCTTGAGACCCATCAGAGGATTTCCAAATGGCAACCGTGCGACTCAACGTCAATGGACAGAACCGGGTGGTCGAGGATGTCGACGCCCAGACCCCGCTCTTGTGGGTGCTCCGGGACAGCCTCGGGCTGGTGGGTACCAAGTACGGCTGCGGCGTGGCCCAGTGCGGCGCCTGCACCGTGCACATGAACGGCAACCCGGTGCGGTCCTGCCAGATTCCAGCTGCCGCGGCGAGCGGCGCCGCGATTACGACGGTTGAGGGCCTCGCGAAGGCCGACGGCACGCTGCATGTCGTGCAGCAGGCATGGATGGAACACGACGTACCGCAGTGCGGCTACTGCCAGGCAGGGCAGATGATGTCCGCCTCTGCACTGCTCGCGCAGAACCCCAAGCCTACCGATGCCGATATCGACGCAGCCATGGCCGGCAACCTCTGCCGCTGCGGCACGTACCACCGCATTCGCAAGGCAATCCACTCCGCCGCAGCAAAGCTGCAGAAGAAGGCTTGAGGAGTACACCATGAATACCGTAACCGAAGCCCGGCTCGCCGCCGAACGCCACGTCCTCGATATCCTGTCTGCCGCGGAGGCGCAGGTGCCTGCGAGCCCCGCCGCGTTCAGCCGCCGCTCGTTCCTCAAGCTCACCGGTCTTGCGGGCGGAGGTCTCGTCCTCGCGTTCTGGATGGGCGATGAAGCCACGGCCGTGGCCGCAGAGGCCGTGGGCGGTGCGAAGGCGTTTGCGCCCAATGCGTTCCTGCAGATCGCGAGTGACGGCACGATCACGATTCTCTCGAAGGGACCCGAGATCGGGCAGGGCATCAAGACCGCGTTCCCGATGATCATCGCGGAAGAGCTCGATGCGGACTGGGCGAAGGTCAAGATCGAGCAGGCGCCGATCAATCCGAAAGTCTTCGGCCGCCAGAGTGCGGGCGGTTCGCGTTCGATCCCGACGAGCTGGGACCAGTTGCGCCAGGCCGGTGCCGTCGGTCGCGCGATGCTCGTGTCGGCAGCCGCTGCCGAGTGGAAAGTCGCGCCCACCGAGCTCAGTACCGAGAAGAGCTTCGTCATTCACAAGGCCAGCGGACGCAAGCTGGCGTACGGCGCGCTCGCATCCAAGGCAGCCGCGCTGCCGGTGCCCGACGCGAAGACGGTCGCTCTCAAGGACCGCAAGGACTACAAGATCATCGGCACGTCCATCAATGGCGTCGACAACCGCAAGGTCGTCACCGGTGCGCCGTTGTTCGGCATCGACCAGACGTTGCCCGGCATGCTGTACGCCGTCTATGAAAAGTGTCCGGCCACGGGCGGTAAGGTAAAGGAGGCGAACCTCGACCAGATCCGCGCACTCCCCGGCGTCAAGCAGGCGTTCATCGTCGAAGGCAACGGCAGGCCGACGGAAGTCATGCCCGGCGTTGCGATCCTCGCGACGACCACCTGGGGCGCATTCAGTGCCAAGCGCCAGCTGCGTGTGGTGTGGGATGAGACGAATGCCGCCACCGACAGCTCGAACGAGATCCTCGCGAAGGCGCAGGAACTCGCGAAACTGCCACAGGGTCCCGGCGTGGTCCGTGCGGACGGCGATGTCGACAAGGCGCTGGCTTCTGCGGCGAAGAAGGTGGAGGCGTTCTACAGCTATCCGTTCGTGTCGCACTCGCCGCTCGAGCCGATGAACACCACGGCGTGGGTCAAGGGCGATACGGTTGAACTCTGGTCGCCGACGCAGACGCCGGACCCCGCGCTCGGCCTCGTTGCCAACACGCTCGGCATTCCCGTCGACAATGTGAAGATCAACCAGACGCGCGTCGGTGGCGGCTTCGGTCGTCGCCTGATGAACGACTATGCGTGCGAAGCGGCGCAGATCTCGAAGCAGGCGGGTGGCATTCCCGTCAAGCTGCAGTGGACGCGCGAAGACGACATGGCGCACGACTTCTACCGTCCCGCCGGTTTCCATGCGTTCAAGGGCGCGGTGGACGGCTACGGCAAGCTGACCGCGTGGGCCAACCACTTCATCACGTTCACCGTGGACGGCAAGGTGCCCTCGAACTCGGCAAACTATCCCGCCGAGGAATTCCCGGCGATGCTCGTACCGAACTATCGTGTCACGCAGTCACTGCTGCCGCTCGGCACGCCGACGGGGCCGTGGCGAGCGCCGCGTTCCAACGGCATCGCGTTCGCCGTGCAGTCGTTCCTGCATGAACTGTCGGCCGCGGCGGGCCGCGACCATCTCGAGTTCCTGATCGACGTCATGGGCGAACCACGCTGGCTCGAACCCAAGACCGAGTTCGCGCTCAACACGGAACGCGCCATCGCCGTCATCAAGCTCGCTGCCGAGAAAGCCGGCTGGGGCCGCAAGCTGCCGGAAGGCCGCGGCATGGGGCTCGCGTTCCACTTCAGCCACGCAGGCCATTTCGCCGAAGTGGCGGAGGTCAGCGTCGATCGCGCGAAGCGCCTGACGGTGCACCAGGTCACGGTGGCCGGTGATATCGGCCCCATCATCAACATGACGGGGTCACTCGCCCAGTGCGAAGGCGCGGTAATCGACGGCTTGTCGACGATGTTCGGCCTCGAGATCACGATCGAAGCGGGCCGCGTGCAGCAGTCCAACTACGACCGTTATCCCATCCTGCGACAGGGCATGCACATCCCGAAGATCGAGTCGCACTTCATCCAGAGTGTCTATCCGCCCACCGGGATCGGCGAGCCGTCGCTGCCGCCGGTTGCACCTGCGATCTGCAACGCGATCTTTGCAGCGTCGGGACAGCGAGTGCGCACCCTGCCGCTCGTGAAATCGGGGTACACGTTGGCGTGAGGTGTTTGCACCGGACTGCCTTGCGCGAATTTCCGGCCAGGCAGTCCGGCGCCGGGCCAGGACACGCATGAACCGCCGTGAACTCATGCTGCTCGGCGCGGTGAGTCCGTGGGCTTTCACAGCCGCCGAAGCCAGCGGCATTCCCAAGCGATTGCCTCCCTACGTGCTGACGACGCCGACGCTGGTCGGCCACATGCTGCGCATCGCGAACGTGCGCCCCGGCGACATCGTGTACGACCTCGGCTGCGGCGACGGCCGCATCGTCATCGAAGCGGCCAGGCGCTTCGGCTGCGAAGGCTATGGTGTCGACATCAATCCCCAGGCAGTCGCCGTCGCCCGCGAGAACGCCAAGGCGGCCGGGGTCGACAAGTTCGTCAAGTTCACCCACGGCGACCTGTTCGACCTCGATATCTCGCGCGCGACCGTCGTCACGCTGTACCTGTTCGCCGAGATGAACCTGCGCGTGAAGCCAAAGCTGTTCCGCGAGCTGCAGGAGGGGGTGCGCGTCGTGTCGCATGACTTCGACATGGGCAAGGGCTGGCCGCCGGACAAGCAATACGATTTCGGCACCGATGCCATCTACATGTGGATCATGCCGCCACGCAGCCAAAGGGGAGTGTGACGCATGGATGCTGCGCTGGCGGACCTGCTGGTCCTGCTCAACCTCGAGCGCCTCGAAGTCAACATGTACCGCGGCACCAGCCGCGACATCGGCAATCCGCAGGTCTTCGGCGGGCAGGTGCTCGGCCAGGCGCTGATGGCCGCGACCAGCACCGTCGAGGATCGCATCGTCCACTCGCTGCACGCGTATTTCCTCCGGGCCGGCGACTTCAACCTGCCCATCGTCTACGAAGTCGACCGCAGCCGCGATGGCGCCAGCTTCTCGAGCCGCCGTGTCGTCGCCATCCAGAATGGCCAGCAGATCTTCCACATGTCGGCCTCGTTCCAGACGCCGGAAGAAGGCCTCGAACATCAGGCGACGATGCCCGACGTACCGCCGCCGGAGTCGTTGCCGAAGCGCGCTGACTGGATCAGCAACCCCCTGCTCACCGACCAGCAGCGGCGATTCTTCGAACGAGTGCGCCCATTCGACATCCGCCCGGTGGACGTGGAGCGGTTGTTGAACGGCGAGCCCAAGGATCCGAAGCTGCACGTCTGGTTCCGTGCGGCCGACAAGTTGCCGGATGGCGAGGCCATGCACCGCGGCATCCTGGCCTACGTATCCGACTACTACCTGCTGATGACGGCAACACTGCCGCACGGCATCCCTTTCCCGAGCAGGAACGTCCGCTTCGCCAGCATCGACCACGCGATGTGGTTCCACCGCCCGGTACGCGTCGACGACTGGCTCCTGTATTCCATCGACAGCCCGAGTTCCTCCGGCGCACGCGGCCTGTCCCGCGGCAGCATCTTCAGCCGCGACGGCCGCCTCGTCGCATCGACGGCGCAGGAAGGGCTGATGAGGGTGATGACGGAGCGGGGCGAGAAATAGACCGGCCGACTTTGTCGGCAAGGGAAGCCTGCCGGCAAGGTGGGGCTCCGCCAAGTAGGCCTGTCGGCAAGTAGGGCGCTGCCAAGTAGGGCTCCGCCAAGCCAGAGCGAATCGCGACGAACGCCTGCAAAGCAATTGCGTGGGCGTTGTTGTTGCCGCCTCAGCTCTTGTCTGGCTTGGCGGAGCCCTACTTGACGGGAGTCCTTCCTGCCGAAGGCCTACTTGACGGTAGTCCCTCTTGCCGCAGGCTCACTTGCCGACAGGCTCCCCCTGCGAACACAGTTCGCCGGTCGCTTCCCCTTAAGGCCGCCCCGCCTTTGTTCCGTGTACCATACCCGCGCCCGGACTCCGCGCCGGGCCGGTCTTTCCGGGGGGATTGCTTGAGACGTCCGACACTCCGCGTGGAATCGCTGGTGGCGTTGATTGCGCTTTATTGCGTGGTCTTCGGCAATGGCCCGTGGTGGGCGGCGGTGGCGACCGGTCGGTCGATGGGCGATCCGGCGACGTGGCTGTTCATGGGCTGCTGCTTCGTGATGCTGGTGGCGCTGCACTTCTTCGTGCTCGCGTTGCCTGCGACGCGGTGGACTGCGAAAGTCTGGTTGACGCTCATCGTCATCGGCACGTCGTTCGCCGTGTACTGGATGCGGACCTACGCGGTGATGCTCGATCCGTCGATGCTCCGCAATGTCGTGAGCACGGACAAGCGCGAGGCTAGCGAGCTGCTGACAGCGGTGCTGGCCCTGAACGTTGTGGCCTGGGCCGTGGTCCCGGTTGCATTCATCTGGTGGGTGCATCTCGATGAGCGGCCGTTGCTGCGCGCTGCCGGATTCAAGGCGGCGGCGTTGGCCATTGCGCTCGTGGTGGCTGTCGCCGCGGTGCTGCCTGTGTCCCGCGACTTCACTTCGCTGATGCGCAACCAGCCTGCGCTGCGCTACCTCGTCACGCCCGGCAACTTCATCTATTCGCTCGGGCGCAACGCCATGAGCGATGCAAAGACAGTCAACGCGCCGAAAGCGATAGTCGGCGCCGACGCAAAGCGTGCAGCTGCTGCGCCCGGTGCAAAGCCGAAGGTGTTCGTGTTCGTCGTGGGCGAGACCGCGCGGGCGCAGAATTTCTCGCTGTTCGGCTACGCGCGCGAGACGAATCCCGAACTGCCGACACTCGACATCCTGCCTTTCGGCAACGTGAAGTCCTGCGGCACATCGACTGAAGTCTCGTTGCCCTGCATGTTCTCGCCGTATGGGCGGGTCGACTACGACGAAGACCGGATCCGCGGGTCGGAGGGACTGCTGGACGTGCTGGCGCGGGCCGGCGTTTCGGTCAAGTGGACTGACAACCAGTCGGGCTGCAAGGGCGTGTGTGATGCGGCAGGCCTCGAGTACCGCAAGCCCGACAAGGCCTATGCGCCTGACCTGTGCGACAGCGACGAATGCCTCGATGAAGTGCTGGTCCGTACCCTGAAGCAGGATCTCGATGCAGTCACGGGCGACACGGTGATCGTGCTGCATCAGATGGGCAATCACGGCCCCGCGTATTTCCAGCGCTATCCGCCCGCGTTCCGCCGCTTCACGCCGGACTGC
>JBEBIT010000064.1:0-16816 GCA_040080215.1 Steroidobacteraceae bacterium | reverse complement strand
CCACGTCGGCACGAGCGTCGCGACGACATAGCTGCGCGAGTAGTAGTTGATCGGCGTGAAGAACGGGTTGTGGATGGCGGGCAGTCCGAACTCGCGATAGACGTCGTAGAACACCCGTGCTGCTTCATGCACGGCCTTCGCGGTCCGCGGCACGAAGGCAAAGAAGTCGGCGTGCCCGTCCCAGGGATCAGCGTCCGTCATCGGGTTGCGCGTCGTGATGAAGAAGATCTCGAGCGACGGAATGCCGAGCGCCGTCTTGATCGGCTGCAGCAGGTTCTGCTCGGCCTCGGGAGGCACGGGCAGCGGGATGAAGATGCCGTCCCGGAAGGCTGCACCCGGGATCGCTTTCGCCATGCGCCGTTTGGCAGCCGCCCAGTTGGCACGCACCGTTTCCTCGGGTCCGTAGAACTGCAGCGTCACCGACCACGCCGGCTTGTTGGTTGTCCTCAGGTAGGCGTCGATCTGGTCCTGGGTCGGCCAGCCGGATTGCATCAACTGGCTCATCTCAGGCGGCGGCGGCTCAAGCAGTCCACCACCCGCGGGGCTGCCGAACTGCGGCATGCCGATCAGGAACGAGTCTTCAAGGTAGCTGACCTCGTCGACCAGCGCCTGGAAGTCCTGGTAACGAGGCACAGTGACCGTGCCGTTCAAATACGTCTCGGGCAATGGCATCAGCCAGAAGCCCATCTTCGTCACGATGCCGAAGTTCGATTGCGCGAACAGGCCGTCGACGGTCGGACCCGCGCCGTAGTGGTAGTCCTGCCAGGCTTCGGTGTTCGGAACCGCTCCATTCCCGGTGCGCATGATCTCGCCCTCCGCCGTGACGACCTCCATGCCGCAGTGGGAGCCGAAGTGATCGCGGAACGGCCCCATCGTGTAGCCGACGCCATGGTCGAGGCTGTTGCCGATGGGACTGCCCCATCCCGGATCGGGGATGTCGAGCATTACTTTAAGCTTGTGTTCCTTGATGTAGTTGTACAGGTCGAAGTACGACACGCCGGGCTCGACGAGGGCGAAGTGGCGCTTCTCGTCAACGGCCAGGATCTTGTTCATCCGCTTCAGGTCGACGATGACCGAGCCGCGCAGCGTCGGCGACGAGCCGCCATACGTCAGGTTGCGACCCGTCGAGATGGAATACAGCGGGATCTTGTACTTGTTCGCGATGCGCACGATCTGCTGGACCTGCTCGACGCTGGCCGGGGCGACGGCAGCAGAGGCTATGCGCTCGTCGGCCTCGCCCCAGAAAATGGAGTACGAATCGCGGTACAACATGACGTCTTCTTCGGTCGTGAAGACCCACTGCGCCCCTACGACTGCAGTGAATTCTCCGACCGCAGAACGGAAGACCTCTGCGGAGACATTGGGTGGAAGGGGAAGTGCCATGGTGCTGTCCTTAACTTGTGCGTCGCTTTCAGTATTTCGCTGTCGTCGAATGGGCGGAAGCGGTCAGGCGATCCACCACGAAACGAGTTGCTTGCCAAACACGGCCGAGAACGGGCCGCTGTGCTTCTGTGCGGCGAACGACTCGCCGTGCAACGTGGGATCCGTGAGTAACGAAGCCATGACGCGCCCGAAACCCTGTTCGGGACCAAGCCTCTGGCCCGCGGCTGTCCAGGCAGCAGGGCCGGTGACCTGATGGGTCAGCGATCCGCTCCGGTCGAAGGTATGGTCGATGCGGCCCTGGACCTTCATGCCGACGTCACGCGCGAGTTCTTCCAGGCAGAAGAGCGCCGTCCGGTCGGTGAGGCCGACGATGGGCAACCGCTGTTCGAGCAGCCGTGCCTTGAGATCGCGATACCAGAGCGCGGACACGTCACCGCGAATACCGGTGGTGGGCATGCCGCGGGACCGGAAGACGCTGGCGAACGCCTGCGCTTCAGCGAAGCGCTCGTCGAAAACGGCACGCGCGAGTCCAGGCGAGGACCCAAGCAAGCTTGAGCCGAACGCCGGAGCCTGCACGACGGCGGCAGCCATGCCGGCCGTGCCGAGCTTGAGTAAGGTGCGTCGGTTGACCATGTTCCCCCCGAATCTATCTTCCGATCATCCCGCTGCGATCAGCGGGGGCGATTGTAGTTTTCCGTCAAGGGCCGGTAGAAGGCGCGACTGACAGGCGCCGGGATGCCGGCAAGCTCGGTCATGAAGCGGGAGGGCGCGGCGCCCCCCAGTTCGCGAAACTCCGCGATGAAGTGCGACTGGTCGTAGAAGCCCGCTTCCTGGCAGACGTCGGTCCAGGAGATCCCGGCGATATCGCGCTTCAGCGCGACCGCATGGTGGAAGCGCAACATCCGCTGGTAGCGCTTCGGCGCGACGCCGATCTGCGTCGTGAAGTGGCGTCGCCAGGAGCTGTCCGACAGGCCCAGGGTCGCGGCCACGTCGGACAGGTTGGCGCGGCCCCGGGATTCGATGAGCAAATCGGCGGCGTACTGCATCCCTGAGCGCGGCAGCGCACGGTCCACGCGCTGCAGCAGGAAAGCCTCGATGAGCCTGACCCGCTCGGCCATGTCGTGCGCCGCACAGAGCCGCGCGTGGAGGGTCGCAATCTCGGCGCCCAGCACGTCCCTGCAATCGTGGGCGTAATTGCGCAGCTCCCATGGGGACACATGGAACAACCTGAAGAACCCCGTGGGTTCGAACACCACGCTGAAATTGACGTGGTGGCCGCAATCAAGCAGCTCGGCAACCCGATGGTCGCAAAGGCCGAGGGCGATCACCGGCGGCAAGTGGCGCGTACGCGCGGCATCATGCTCATAAGCGTTGCAAGGATCACCGAGATAGAAGGCCATGATCGGAAAGAGCGAAACGGCGAACGGGTACGCCGCCGTGCCGTCCGCGAGGACATCGCTACAGTCGTAATACCGCACGAACTCCTTGAGCCGCGGCGACGGGGCCACCTGCCGGTAGTCCAGACAGGTAATCGCGCTTCCGCTGTCGACCGCGATGGCCACAATTCCCCCCTCGACGGCCTTGGGTCCGGCCTGATTCGATTTACGCCTACTGCATGCCATCCAGAGCAGGATGTCAACCGGCCGCAACCCGCGGTGCCACGAGCCCGCAAGCCCTGCCCTCCGCTTAGCTGTTACGCATTTTTCACACGCAACTGCCTCTGTTATGCGGCACAGTCTGGGCGATACTAGGCGCCAGCGTCACCAGATTCCATTGCCCATGAGAATTGCCAAGCCACTGCTGCTGATCACGACACCCCTGGGCGTCATCGGGGGTCTCCGCGAGGCGTGGCGCTTCAGTCCCGGCCTGGCCTTCCTCATGCTGGCGTTGCTCGCGCTGATCAGCGCTGCGTTTGCGATGGTCGTCAAGACCGTGCGCGACGAGAAAAAGGCCGATATCGTGAGGCTTGCCGCCGCAGGCAGCCGCGCCCCTGACCAGACCTGATTCCGAGGTTGCCCCAGATGGAAATCCTGATCGTCATCACGCTCGTTGCGATCATCGCAAGCCTCGGCCACGCGCTGTTTTCGATGTCGTCCGGCAACAAGGACCCGAAGGCCATGGTCCGTGCGCTGACCATCCGCATCACGCTGTCGGTCGCGCTGTTCGCGATGCTGATGATCGGGTGGTACACGGGGCATCTCCAGCCACACGGCATCCGCTAGCCGGTTGACGAAGCTATACCAGACCCTGTCGGAAGAGCTGGCCCGCGCCATTCGCGACGGAACGCTGCGCGTCGGCGAGCGCGCGCCGTCGGTACGCGTGCTGTGCCATGAGCGCAATGTCAGCCCGGCGACCGTCCTTCGGGCCTATGAAGTGCTGGAGCTGGACGGGTTGATCGAAACCCGGGCGCGGTCCGGCTATTACGTCAGCGCGAAATGGCAGCGACCGGTACCGGGGCCGCAACGAGCGAAAGCCGCTGCCCGCTCGACCAAGGTCGATGTCAGCGATCTGGTGTTCGAGACACTGGAAGCCCTCCAGGACCGGAACGTGGTCCCGTTGGGTTCCGCATTCCCCGGGCCAACGCTGTTTCCCTGGGCCAAGCTTTCGCGCTTCCTGGGCAGCAGTGCCCGTCACATGGATCCGTTCGAAACGGTCGAAAGCCTTCCGCCCGGCAGCCTCGAGCTGCGGCGCCAGATCGCGAAGCGCTACCTGCATGGCGGCGTCCATGTGCCCCTCAAGGAAATCATCGTCACCAACGGCGCCCTCGAAGCGCTGAACCTGTGCCTGCATTCTGTCACGCGACCCGGAGACACGATTGCCGTGGAAGCGCCCACTTTCTACGCCTGCCTGCAGGCAGTGGAGAACCTGGGGCTGAAAGTCGTCGAGATCCCGACGCATTCCGGCGAAGGACTGGACCTCACCGCACTGCGGCTGGCGATTGCGCGGCACGACATCAAGGCCTGCTGGTTCATGACCACCCTGCAGAACCCCTCCGGCACCAGCATGTCCGAGGTCCGCAAGCAGGAACTGGTGGAGTTGCTCACCGCACACGGGATTCCGCTGATCGAGGACGACGCCTATGGGGAGCTGCAGTTCCGCTCGCAGGTCAAGCCGGCAAAAGCGTTCGACCAGGAAGGCCTCGTCATGCACTGCGGCTCGTTCTCGAAGTGCTTGGCACCCGGCTATCGACTCGGATGGGTGGCGGCCGGTCGACAAGCCGATGCGGTGCGGCGATTGAAGATCACCACGTCGCTCGGGACCAGCATGCCGGTGCAGCTGTGCATCGCGCAGATGCTGCGCCAAGGCGGTTACGACGCTCACCTGGTCCGCTTGAGGGCCACACTCGCGAAGCAGCAGGAGATGGCGCTGGCCGCGATTCGCAGGCATTTCCCGTCGGGCTATCGCGTGGCCCCTCCGGACGGCGGTTACTTCCTGTGGATCCAGCTCCCCGCCGGCGTGGATGCACTGGAAGTGCATCGTCTCGCGCTCGAGGACTCGATCAGCATTGCGCCCGGTCCGATCTTTTCGGCACGGCGCGAGTTCCGGAACTACCTCCGCCTGAACTACGGTCACCCCTGGACGCCGCAACTGGACCGCGCGGTGGCACGGCTCGGCGCCCTCATCAGCAGCAGGATGGATTGACTGCGGTTAGCGCTAGAGGGTCTTCCCGTTGGCGAGGACGGCAGTCACGTACGACCCGCCCTTGCTGCCGTCCTTCATCGGATGGATCGTGATCTTCACGCGATCGCCCGGCGCAAAGCTGGCCTTGCTCCAGCCGCGGCGTGACAGGATGTTCGGACTGTCGGCCTCGATGCTGTATTCCACGGGCTGACCCGCCTCCGTCACCACCAGCTGGATCCAGCTGTGCGGGTTGGTCCACTGGAATTCCCGCACCGTCCCCTCCACCACCACTTCCTTTTCGCTGTCGAACATCGCGAACGAGTGATGGCCGAATGCCGTGCCCGCAAACACGGCGAGCGCGAGGCCAAGCGTCAACTGCGTCGTGGTCTTCATGATGGATTCCAGCAAGGGCCGTCCGCGATGTGCATCGTGGACCCCTATTGCTCCTTGTCGATCGGCTTGCCTTGCGCATCGAGCGTGAGGGTCTTGCCGCTTGAGGACACCGGGTTGCGGTTGTTCTCTGCACAGACGTACTCGAGGATCTGCCAGTCGCGGTGGCGCGTGAGCTTGAGCGTCGACACCCACGGCTGCGCATAGGCCAGGGGGTCGATCATCGTGATCTGGTCTTCGAGCGTATCCGGCCCTGTGAGGCGGATGCGCTCCAGCACCTTGAGTTGACCGCTGTGCGCGAGCCCGGAGCGGTCGATCTTGGTGTCCTCGCGCAGCCCCACCGTCTCGACGACCAGCGTATCGCCTTCCCAATGGCCGATGGAATGGCCGTTGAAACCGGGTTCGAGGTCTTCGGGGTGCCCCCGGCCATCGGTCCAGATGCGGCGCACCTGGCTCTGGTATTCATGCACGACGGTGACCCGGTCCGGCTGGATGAGGTACTCGAGCGGATACGGCGTCACGAGGACCCGCGGCACGCCGGGCCACACGCAATTCGCCGTCGGATCGCTGACCGGGCGGCCTTCCGCTGCCGCATCCTGCACCGCCTTGTAACGGGCGGCGTACTCGGGCGTGAGGATCGGCGGATTCTGCTTGCTACCCGGGACGGCGTAGCGAAACCCTTCCGAGTTGTCCCAGACACCGCTCCAGTCAGGATACGTACGACCCGCAATGGCGGGCTTCGACGAAGTGGCAGCATGGCCAAGGCTCGCAAGACACAACGAGGCAACCAACGAAATCAGCAGGACTCGACCCATCGTTCTCCCCAATCGCTATCTCAGGAAAGTCTACTATTTCGCCACACATTGCGTAGCTACTACGCAACGTGCCTCTCGCATTGCATCAACCTCGGCTACTCCTTGCTGCAACCGCCAGCGACAAGCGCTTCCCCGGTGCGGGCCCGGCCCCGCTTGTTGTAATTTGCAGACGTTCGGATTATAGATAGATACACGTCTGAATAATTAAGCACGACAGCAATGTGGGTTGCGGGAGGCAGGGCCTCTTCGACAATCCGGACGATGGGGGACATCACAGCACCGACCATCCGCGCAGCATGGCTGCGCGGCGTCATGCGATTTCATGCGAACTATAGTTCGTTTCTTGCAGCGTCATGTCTATAACTTGAAGAAGGGGAACTGAGCAATGCGCAAGTCAACAACCGCAACCGGACGGAAGGAGCCAGCAAGCCTGCTGCAACGTAGCAGCCTGCTTGCCCTCGCTGTCGCGAGCACACTCGCGATGGCGGGCACGGTACAAGCCGGCGAAGCACCGGGCGCATCGGCGCTCGAAGAAATCATCGTGACGGCGGAACGTCGCGCGACGACCGAAGGCACGACTGCCATCTCGATGAACGTACTGAGCGCAGAGGACCTCGCCAGCACGGGAACCAAGAACATCGCCGACATCCAGACCTCGACGCCCAACGTCACGATCAACAACCCGGGCGGTTTCAACTCGATCAACATCCGCGGCATCGGCAACTCGGCCATTCAGCCGTCGATCGCCGTCGGCGTGGCGGTGCTCCAGGACGGCCTGCTGAACGCAGAGACCATCACCCTCTCCAACCAGTTCCTCGACCTCGGAACGATCGAAGTGCTGCGTGGCCCGCAGGGCACCTTCATCGGCACGTCGTCCACCGGCGGCGCCATCCGTCTGAACTCCGTCAAGCCGTCCTTGACGGCCGGCATCACCGGCTTCGTCGAAGGCACGCTCGGCTTCTCAAGCGACCAGAAAGTCCAGGGCGCCGTCAATTTGCCGATTTCCGACACATGGGCCGCGCGCGTCGCCTTCAACACCGAGCGCCGCAACAGCTATTTCTATAGCCGGGGCACCATCATGAGTACCGATCCGGGCAATCCCTTCCAGCGTGCGGGCTCGGTCAACGACATGAACGCCCGTGTCTCGCTGTTGTGGGCACCGAACGACAACCTGGAACTGGTCTGGCGCAGCGAAATGAACCGCAGCGACAACGAGGGCTCGCCAGGACAACCGAACCCGCGTACGTTCAAGAATGCCAATGGCGTGCAGACCCATTCGCGGTACTGGAACTACGACGGTCCCGACGCCTCGGCCGTTCCGTCGGCGACGCAGGGCTCCGTGGATCCCGCCCACGATCCGAGCATCCTGAGCAGCAACAAGCTCGAGACCCAATTCCTGGGCATCGTGGAGCGCCACAGCCTCGAAGCCAACTACAAGTTCGGCAACGGGATCACGCTCCGCTCGCTGACGGGCTTCCAGCACAGCCAGAACCAGTACTTCGAGGACGCCGACGCCTCGTTCGCGAATGCGCAATTCACCAGCAACGACGTCGGCCCGGACAACAACTACTACAGCGAAGAGATCAGCCTGATCTCGCCCGAAGGTCCCTTCAACTGGATCGTCGGCGCGTCGTGGTTCTACCGCAGGACGCCAATCAACATCATCAACGAGGACTACACCTGCGGCATTGACCCCTCCAATGGCGCGTTCACGCCCTGCCCGACCACCTTCACGAACGGCACCGGTGGCCCTTTGGATTTTCCCAACATCGTCGCTATCAACATTGACACGACCACACGCAGCATGGGCGCCTTCGGCCAGGTCAACTGGAAGTTTGCCGACACCTTGGAGTTGACGGTCGGCCTCCGCTACAACGTCGACAGGAACTTCTCGAAGGGCCGCTTTACGTCGGGTGGCGTCATTCCCGTCATCGGGCCGAACGCCGGCGATCTGTCGTTCCTGGGTCTGCCGCCTCCGGGCAACTGTCTTGCGCAGGTCAAGGGCATCCCCCGGTACACGAGCTCCATCAACTGGGCCAACACCACCTGCGTCTCCGTGGGTGAAGCTTCCACGTTCTCGGATGAGAACCCCACCTGGAAGGTGGGCCTGAACTGGACGCCCGACGACAACAACTTCCTGTACGTGTTCTATTCCCGTGGTTACAAGTCGGGTGGCGCCCAGGGCCAGGGTACCTTCGAGCCCGAGAAGGTCGATGACTACGAGCTCGGCTGGAAAGGCAAGTTTGCCGACGGTCGCGCTCAATTGAGCCTGGGTGGGTTCTACATGGATTACCAGAACATCCAGCAGCAGGCGTTCCAGGCAACGACGGTCAGCGCCGGCAACTCGGTGTTCAACGTCGGCGGTGCGAAGATCCAGGGTATCGAAGCGGAGTTGACTACCAAGCTCGGCGGCTTCGGGCTGCAGGCCAACGTCGGTTGGGTCGACTCGAAACTGGGAGACATCAACGTCATCGACCGCAGTGCGGCCCCGGATGCCCTGGTTCGCGCGGGAGGCAATGACCTGCGCCAGTGCAGAACGGGCGAGGCGGTGAGTATCGTCGCGGGCGGATGCACGAACTGGGCACCGTACTACCGGCAACTGAGTGGCGCGCCCAACATCTACTCGCCCGAGCTGTCGTACGGGATCACGCTCGACTACGAGTTCATGACGGGCAATGGCGGTTCATGGACGCCACGCATCAACTTCTCGCACACCGACGAGCAGGACGTGAACCTGATCCGCCGCGAGGACTTCTGGTTGATCCCGAAGCGCGATCTCACGAACGTCTCGTTGACGTACGCGAAGGGCGAGTGGACGGCCCAGGGGTACATCAACAACGTCACGGATGAGGAATACATTGCCGCCATTGGTACGGGTGGTGGTCTCGACAACAACTCGGTCGTGTACGGAGCACCGATGACCTACGGCATCCGCGTCCGCAGGGCGTTCTGATCCGGACTTGCACGGATGATCGAATAACAAGAATCGGTCTTTGGCCTTGATGGGGCCGGCAGCACACGCTGCCGGCCCCTTTTTTCTGGCGAACGAATATGATGCAAAGGCACTTCCCCTTCCGGAAAGCCGGCCAGCATCATGAAGTCACTGCATATCCCGCTCCTGCTGTTGTCTTGGTGGACCCCAGCCCTTGTGCCCGCGAGTGCCGCAACACCCACCACCGCTCCGCGTCTGGCAACCACCCGGCTCGACGATGTCACCCGCGTTCTGGAAACGCCCCCCGCGTCGGAATACGAGGAGACCGTGGTCGCCCTGTTCGGCAGCCTGATGCAGGTGACGGGCTTGCTGTCGCTGTGTAGCGAGGCAGTGCCTGACCTCCAGAAGGCAAGCGATGCCGGCTTCCACGCGTGGCGCGAACAGCAGACGTCGGTGAAGGACATCGAGCGTCACGCGCGGACCCTGATCCTCAAGAACGCAGGCGGTCAGCAGGCGCTGGCCCAGCGCGTCGAAGCACAATGGCTGGCGGAGTCCATTGCGAGCAGCAAACAGTTCTACGCCACCCAGCCGCCCACGACCCTCCCTGACATGTGCCAAGGCTTCACGGGGCTGCTGCAGGGGACATTCAACCTGGACAGCCAGCAAGCTGACGCGCTCGCCCGACTGCGCTCCCATCCGTTACCCTGACTGAACTTAAGTCCTCGGTCGCCACCTAACGATGACCGGGGCCGTCGGACTGCAATGCATCCGTATTGAAGGAAGGCTATCCTTGCGGCCCATCGCGGCCTGCGGCCGTGCGGAACCGGGCAATCACTGCCATTTCATTTTTCGATTTAGGGAGGGCGACTCGTGATTTCAGTACTCAAGAAGGCCTGCTTGGCCGCGTGCCTGCTCGGCCTCACCGCCAACGTAATGGCATTGCCACCCGACTTCATGCAGAAGATGAGCGCGGAGTCGCGCCCGATGGAAGACCGCATGCGCGACGGTGCCCGCCGTCCGTACCAGGTAATGGAAGAACTGGGCGTCAAGGAAGGCATGACGGCGCTCGACGTCGGCGCCGGTGGCGGCTGGTTCACGCGCGTGCTGTCGGCCGCGGTCGGCCCGAAGGGCAAGGTGATCTCGCAGTTCGGCCCGCGCGCGCTGCAACAGAACAACGGCCAGGGCCCCAAGGACATGGCGGCATCGCTCGGCAACACGGAAGCATACTTCGGCAACATCGCCGAGCTTCCCGCCAACTCGGTCGACGTCGCCGTGACCGCGCTCAACATGCACCACGGCAATGCCGAACGAAACGTGCCTTACCTGAAGGAAATCCTGAACGTACTGAAGCCCGGTGCGCAAGTTGCCGTCATCGACCACCAGGGCCGCATGGGCCAGGAGAATGCCAAGGTACACCGCATGATGGATACGGACGCGAAGAAATGGCTGCAGGACGCCGGCTTCGAGATCGTCAAGGAATCCAACATTCTCAGGCAGAACGCGGATGACCACACACTGGCGGTCGACGATCCGCGCCTTGCACGCTCGACCGACCAGTTCATGTTCATCGCGCGCAAGCCTGCGAAGTAACTGCTGCTGCAGCGCTGCCCGCGCAGCCGCGCTGAAAGGCCCCACCTCGCGTGGGGCTTTTCTTTCCTGCACCGCATGGCTCCACTAACGGCCCATCCGGGGCTGTCCCGCATTCGGGGGACAGTACGTAAGCCCATCGCGGTGAACGATGCGGCATACTGGACCCTCACCAATCGATGAAGACACGGGCACCGACGCCCCGTTCCCATGTCACATAATGTCTGCATCCACCCATAACGGCGATACCGGAACGCTCGCGGTTCGCGCCGCCGTCCCGAGCAAGAAGTCGCTGGCGCAGGCAGAGGGCGAGCTGTTCCAGACCAGCTTCGTCCGCTGGCGGGTGGCACTGGGCGCCGCCGCTTCGCTCAGTCTGCTCGTCGGCCTGATCTTCTATTTCCTCGCAGGCAACGCATTCTTGCTGGCATGGATTGTGTTGCAGGTCGGCGCTTACGCCGTTCAAGCGATGGCCTGCCTGCGCTACGAACGATCGCCCCCCGACATCGCCACCCCCGAGTTCTCGCGGTGGATCACGGTGTGGTCGATCCTCACTGCCATTACCGGGCTGATCTCCGGCTCGCTGTTGTGGTTCCTGCCGGCCGACAACCAGGGGC
Source organism: Steroidobacteraceae bacterium (assembly GCA_040080215.1). Lineage (GTDB taxonomy): Bacteria > Pseudomonadota > Gammaproteobacteria > Steroidobacterales > Steroidobacteraceae > CAIUGU01. Next base: position 5,474 of record JBEBIT010000064.1, on the reverse strand, counting down.
TGCTGCTGTCGGCTACCGCCATCAGTGCAACGTTCGCGATCGGCGAAGTCAGCGCCGCAGGCCACGCGCGGCTGGCCATCGCGGCCGTCGTCTCGCAGGCGCTGATGGCATGCCTTGCCCTCGGCTTCCACGCACACCTGCCCCTCGGCGTCGTACTTTGCGTCGCGTATTCGGGACTGCTGCTGCACTTCGGCCTGGAGTTGAACCGCTCGATGCTGAAGAACATAGAGCAGCGCCTGCATGCCGAGGAGCTCGCGCGCGAGATCGAGGCCGGACAGCGCCGCCTGCTGGAAGCGGAGCACCAGCAATCCGTACTGCGTGAGCGGCAACGTGTCATGCAGGACATGCACGACGGACTGGGCTCGGCGCTGTCGTCGGCGCTCGTCGTACTCGATCGCGGCTCGCTGTCCGTCACGGAAGCGGCCGAGATCATGCGAGAGTGCGTCGACGACCTGCGACTGATCGTCGACTCCCTCGAGCCGACGTCAAAGGACGTGACGACGCTGCTCGGCATGTTGAGATATCGCCTGCAGAGCCGCATCAGCGCAACCGGCGTGCAGCTGCACTGGAAGATGGTGGACCTGCCATCGCTGCCGTGGCTTGAGCCTTCCCTTGCACTCGACCTGCTCAGGCTGATCCAGGAAGCCATCGCCAACGCGCTCAGGCATGCGTCAGCCACCGAGCTCGAAGTCGGCGCGCGCCTGACGGGCCAGGACATCGAGATCGTCGTGCGCGACAACGGCAAGGGATTCGACCCGGCGGCGGCCGCGAATTCCGGTCGCGGCATGCGGATCATGCAGACGCGCGCCAAGCGGCTGGGTGCGCAATTGATGGTGCACAGCATGCCGAACCTCGGCACCGTCGTGAACCTGTTGCTGCCAACCCGGCGGGCGCCAGGCGGGACCAGGACTACAGGTTGATGAGCCGCAAGCGGCGCGCTTCGTAGAGCGCCTCGATCTTCGAGTTCACCTGCAGCTTGCGATAGATGCGCTTCACGTAGGTCTGCACCGTGTGCCGGGACACGCCGAGCAACGTCGCGATCTCGTCGTAACTGTAGCCCTTCGCCGTAAGCGACAGCACCTTGGCCTCCTGCTCGGACAGCGTGGGCGTGCCCCCTTCCGGCGGTGCCTCTGGCAATGGCGTTGCGATGGGCTGGGAAAAGCGGTTGAGCAGCTGCCTGGCAATGATCGGGCTGATGGGACTCCCGCCCGCACGCAGCACGCGGATCTGCTCCACGAGCTCGTCCGCCGGCATGTCCTTGAGCAGATATCCGGTGGCGCCGGCCTCGATGGAATCGATGACGTGGCGTTCGTCGCCGAACACGGTGACTACCATCACGTCACACTGCGGCAGCAGCCGTGCGGCTTCGCGAATGAGGCCAATGCCGTTGCCATCCGGCAGCTCGAGGTCGACGAGCATCACGTCGGGCAGCTGGCGCAGCAGCGACTGGCCCGTCGCGTAATCGGGCGCGCTGCCGATCAGGTTCATGTCGTCGGCGGCAGCGACGGACGCGACGAACGCGTCGCGAAACCGCGTATCATCCTCGACGATCAAGACGTTGACAGCCATGGCGGCAGACTAACAGGGACATCCGGGGCGAGGAACAGCGCACCGGGCCGCCGCTGTCCCGTGTTCAAGGGACACCGTATGAGCCTGCCTCTGATTGAAGACCTGCACTACTACGACCCCGCGACGGGGCACGGCCTCGCGCACGATCCCTTCAACGCGCTGGTCGCGCCGCGGCCCATCGGCTGGATGTCGAGCCGCGACAAGGAGGGTCGCCTCAATCTCGCGCCTTACAGCTTCTTCAACGCGCTCAACTACTCGCCGCCGATCATCGGTTTCTCCAGCCAGCGCTGGAAGGACACGGTCAGCAACATCGAGGCGACGGGCGAATTCGTGTGGAATCTCGCCACGCGTGCGCTCGCCGAAGCGATGAACAAGTCTTCACTCACGGTTCCCCATGGCACGAGCGAGTTCGAACTGGCGGGCCTGACGCCGTTGCCTTGCCGCCAGGTGAAGGTACCGCGCGTGGGCGAGAGTCCGGTTGCAATGGAGTGCCGGCTGATCGAGATCATCCGCCTCAAGGGACTCGATGGTCGGCCCGCCGATGGCTGGCTGGTGCTCGGGCAAGTGGTCGGCGTCCATATCGATCGCGCGTTGATCCGGGGCGGCGTGTACCAGACGGCAGAAGCCCATCCGATCCTGCGCGCCGGCGGCCTTGGGGCCTACGCGGAGATCACGCCCGACATCATGTTCGATCTGCCGCGCGTCACTGCCACGTCCTGGAAACCCTGAGTATCGCGGCGCTGCGCAAGGGCGACACCTGGAATCGGGGGTGACGTTCGCGCCTGTTCCCGTCGAATCGCCTGCGCCGCGCTGAGGAAGGCTAGCCGAGCGGGCTGACCGGTACCGGCTGACGCATGCCACGCATCGTGTGCAGCACTGCGTAACCCGCAACCAGGCCGCCGCCGAATAGACCGCTCAATGCGTAGGCATGGAGGTGCTGCGCGGGATTGGTCGCCGTATCGACGATCGACATGAGCAGACCCTGCGGATTCGTGACCACGTCCCAGCTGTTCCAGCGCTGTACGCGACCGAGGTACACACCGTAGCCGGAGGCGAGCAACGCGACCACCGCGACGCTCCAGCCAAAGCGCTCGCCGAACCGCCGCTCGAACAGCTCATGGACTTCAAACAGCGATGCATACCCGAGGAGCAATCCAGTACCGGCACAGGACAGCACCATACCGAGGTCGTACCAGTACAACCGCGAGCCGTCGGGAGTCAGGTGCACGAGATCGGTCAGGATGTAGGGCGCATTCGGCAGGAAGAGCAGCCACAACGCCAGCAACGCGATCTGCACGAGGTCAGTGGCTTTGCGCTCGGCCGCCCGGCGCAGCAACGCGGAGGCAACCAGCGGCACCACGGCGAGGAACAGGTTCCAGAGGAGGAAAAGGTAGTAGCCCGAGTGGGTCCACATGGCGCGCAGCATCACGAGCGCGACCGACCCCGCCAGCAAGCCGCCGAGCAAGGCGGTGCCCTGCCATTTGCTGTTCCTGGTGCCGATCGTTGTAGCCATGGTTCCCGACGCGGAGGGGGCGACGTGCCCTGCAAGCAAACTAGCGTGGAGAACGGCGCGAGTCTGTGAACCCGCCTGAAATCCGGAAAAGTCACACGCGACTTTTCAGGTACCGCAGTACGTCCGGAAGACCACCTGGTCAGGCTGCGGCGGCAGGGCGAATCGCTCGCGGCCGCGCTGCTCCTCGAAGGGACGGGACAGCACGTCGAGCAACTCCCCGAAGGGCGCGAAATTCCCCTGCTCCACCCCGGCGGCAATCACCTGTTCGACCAGGTGGTTGCGCGGGATGTACAGCGGATTGACCCGACGCATCGCCTGCGCCCGTTCACGCGCCGGGACAGCCTCGACGCCGAGGCGACGACGCCAGCCGACGCTCCACGCATCAAAGACACCGGGATCCAGGAACAGTTCCCGCACGGAGTTCGCCACCGGCTCGTCGGCCGCATCGCAGAGCCGGCGGAACGCGAGCGTGAAATCGACGTGCTGTTGATGCAGCAACGCGAGGAACCCTTCAGCGAGCGCGAGGTCGCCCTCCTCCGCCCGGGTCAGCCCGAGCTTGGCGCGCAGGCCCTCAACCCACCGGGCCCGGAAGCAGGTGGCGAAATGCGACAGCATGTCCTCTGCCAGGCTCACGGCCCGCTCGGGATCGGGATCGAGCAGCGGCAGCAGCGCCTCGGCAAGACGGGCCAGGTTCCATTGTGCGATCGGAGGCTGGTTCGCGAAGGCATAGCGGCCCTGGCTGTCGATGGCGCTGAAGACCGTCGCCGGGTCGTAGGCGTCCACGAACGCGCAGGGGCCAAAGTCGATGGTCTCACCGGAAAGGGCCATGTTGTCGGTATTCATCACGCCATGGATGAAGCCCACGTGCATCCACTGCGCGACCAGCGATGCCTGCCGTTCGACGACCGCCCGCAACAGCGAGAGCGCAGGGCTCGCCTCGGCGCTGGCCGACGGATACAGCCGCTCGATGACATGGTCCGTGAGCGCACGCAGCGGCTTCCCGTCGGGCAGCGTCGCGGCGAACTCGAACGTGCCGACGCGGACATGGCTCTTCGCCACGCGGGTGACGATGGCACCGGGCAACGGGACCTCGCGCAGCACCGTCTCCCCCGTCGTGACCGCTGCGAGCGCCCGCGTCGTCGGGATACCGAGCGCGTGCATTGCTTCGCTCACGAGATACTCACGCAGTACCGGACCCAACGCGGCACGGCCGTCGCCACGACGGGAGAAGCGCGTACGCCCCGAACCTTTGAGCTGGATGTCATAGCGAGTGCCGTCGCGTGCCTGCGCTTCGCCCAACAGGATGGCGCGTCCATCACCCAGCTGCGGCACGAAGCCGCCGAACTGATGCCCCGCATAGCCCATCGCGATCGGGACGGACCCGGCCGCCAGGACATTCCCCGCAAACAGGCTCGCGAGCGTCTCACTGTCCTGCCCGGCCAGCGGCAGTTGCAGCTCGGCGGCCAGGGCTTCGTTGACGCGGATCAGCACAGGCCGGGCAACCGGTGTCGGGTTCACCCTTTCAAACACGGAGTCCGGCAACTGCGCGAAGGAACTCTGCAGCAGCGTGACGCTAGGCGACTCTCGGAGCCTCGGGGTGGGATCAGTCATGCAACAGTCCGGGTACGGTCAATGCAGCCCGCCGTGGCCGGCGGCGATGGAATCGGCTAAGGTGGCGGCGGCCGCAAAGTCCGGATCCTACAGGACTTCGGGGCCTTGGCCTCTTCCAACCGCACTGGATGCCGATGAATCGCCACGAACCGCCCCTTGAGATGGAACCCCGCCAACGCATCATGGCGATCGTCGGCGCCTCGTCGGGCAACCTCGTCGAGTGGTTCGACTTCTACATCTACTCCTTCTGCGCGATCTACTTTGCCCCGGCTTTCTTCCCGAGCGGCAACTCGACCACACAGCTGCTCAATACCGCCGGCGTCTTCGCCGCGGGCTTCCTGATGCGCCCCATCGGCGGCTTCCTGTTCGGCCGCATCGCCGACAAGCACGGACGCCGCACCGCGATGATGATTTCGGTGCTCATGATGTGCGGCGGCTCGCTGCTGATCGCGGTGCTGCCGACCTACGCGGTCGTCGGGACGGCCGCGCCGATGTTGCTGCTGCTGGCGCGCCTGCTGCAGGGCCTGTCCGTCGGCGGCGAATACGGCACCAGCGCCACCTACATGAGCGAAGTCGCCTTGCAGGGACGACGCGGGTTCTACGGCTCTTTCCAGTACGTGACGCTCATCGGCGGGCAGCTGCTCGCCGTGGTCACCGTCGTGATCCTGCAGGCGTTCCTCTCGGAAGCGGAGCTCAAGGCGTGGGGCTGGCGCATCCCATTCGTGATCGGCGCGATCGCCGCGCTGACGGCGCTGTACCTGCGCAGCGCACTCACTGAAAC
>JBEBIT010000063.1:0-16821 GCA_040080215.1 Steroidobacteraceae bacterium | reverse complement strand
CCGGTCGCGACGGCGAACTGCTGGCGTCGCAACGCGATGGCACGGCCTTCAGCTTGGCCGCAAAGCACTCCCCGCACGCCTTGTCACTGCACCTTCCACAACCCCTCCGCTGGGATGATCACTGGAGTTTGGCGCCCGAATCGGCAAGTCCGTCGCTGCAGGCGCTTCTCACCAGCTGACGGGCAGCACTCCTCAGGCGAATCGAGGAAACATCGCCGCGGCCGTGCCGCGATTGAGCGCGGTGTACTCGTTGTGCGAAACCTTGAGCGCCTCGAGATCGGTCAGCGTTGCATCGATGGACGACTGCGCGGCGAACGGCACCGTTTTCGTCATTGCGAGGCGGGATCGGCATTGACCGCGGCATCACGAAGATAGTGACGTCCCGCCCACAGGTAGAACCCGGTGCCGGCGAGACAGGTGAATGACGCGGCCACGAGCGCGTATCGCAGGGAATCCATGCCGTAGTCCGCGGCTAGGAAGTCGCTCAGGACACCGACCAGCAGCGGCCCGAGCGCCAGCGCGGTGATGTTCGAGAAGAACAGCATGAAGCCGATGGCGAGGGCACGCGACCGCACCGGGACCACGCGGTGGATCATCGCGGAGTTCGGACCGATCCAGACATAGCCCAGCGAGAACACGCCGGCCAACCCCACGAGGGCTAGCGTCGGGTCACGCGCGAGCGCAGCGAGCAGGAAGGCCGGGAAGGCGAGCGCATTGGCGATCGCCGGCACGAAGATCTCCGCCCGTGGCCACCAGCGCTTCAGGTAGTCCGCAACGGCGCCGCCTCCGAATGAACCGATTGCGCCACCGATGCCGGTGAACAGTGCCATCCACCCACCCACCTCTGCGGAGGTGAACCCATGCAGCCGGATGAACAATGACGGCAGCCACGCCCCGCCGATGAACGTGATTGCGATACTGAAGGTGGTGGCACACACCAGCTTGAAGTACGACGGTCGCCCGAACAGGCGCTTCAGCGTCTCTCCGAGCGGGGGGATCCGCTCCGCGGCCTGCGCCAGACCGTCGACGGCCCCGCGAACCGGCTCCCGGACAGTCAGCCACAGCAGGGCGGCCACGAAGAGCCCGGGAATGCCGGCCGCAAAGAAGGCGACGCGCCAACCCGCTGCCTGGCTCACGTAGCCCCCCACCAGGAACCCGAGGAACGTCCCCAGCGGCACACCGGTGTTGAACAGCGCGATGGCGGTGCCGCGCTTCGCATGCGGGAAGTAATCGGCGATCACGGATTGGGACGGGGGCGTGCCGCCCGCCTCACCAATGCCGACGCCCATGCGCACCAGAAACAGCTGGGCATAGCTCATCGCGAGGCCCGATGCCGCCGTCAATCCGCTCCACAGCGTGAGCGCGACGGCGATCAGGCGGACGCGGTTGACCCGGTCGGCCAGGCGGGAGATCGGCAGGCCGAGCAGCGAAAAGAACAGGGCGAAGGACGTGCCGGTCAGCAACCCGAGCTGGGTATCCGAGATGGCGAGATCCTGCTTGATCTGTTCGCCCAGGATGTTGATGACGGAGCGGTCGAGGAAATTGAGGGAGTAGACGACCAGCAGCACGGTGACGACATACCAGCGGTACGCCGTCCCCGCCTCATTGCCTGCAGCCCCCCCTCCGATCGTCGGCGCTGTCTTGTCCACTGCATCCCCCGATGACATGCGGCCTTATACTTGGATCGGCCGCGACACCGGGCCGGCAGGGGCCGGCCGGCGCACCTGAAGCCAGATGGTTGCGGACGAAACCATTCCGAGTCTAGTATGGCCCGCGCACGGCCACAATCTCCTTGAGTGGCGAACAACAGTGAATAGCGCAAACGCTTCCCGACCGCCCGACCCGGCGGCCATCCGGTTGTCCACGTACTTCCGCAGTTCCGCGTCCTATCGCGTGCGGATTGCACTGAATCTCAAGGGCCTCTCGTACGAGCCCGTCTACCGGCACCTGCGGTTCGACGAACACCTTGCGCCCGATCATCTCTCCCTGAACCCGGAGGGACTGCTGCCCGTGCTGCAGCATGGAGAGGTCACGCTCACGCAGTCGCTCGCGATCATCGAGTACCTGGATGAGCTGTTTCCGGAACCCCGTTTGTTGCCGGCAGCACCCGCAGACCGCGCTCGTGCGAGGGCACTGGCCCTGTCCATCGCGTGCGAGATCCACGCCCCCACCAACCTTCGCGTCACGCGCTACCTGAAGTCGGCACTGGGCCAGGACCCGCAGGCGCTGTCGGCATGGAGCCGTCACTGGATCGAGGTCGGATTCAAGGCGCTCGAGGCACGCGCGCTGGCAGAGGGGCCCGGACGTCGTTATCTGCTGGGTGACAGCGTGACTGTCGCCGACGTTTGCCTGGTCCCGCAGATGTACAACGCCCGTCGGCAACAGCTGGACCTGTCCCCGTTCCCGACGCTGGTGGGCATCAGCACGTACCTCGAGTCGTTGCCGGCCTTTGCGGCTGCGGCACCCGAGGCACAGCCGGACTGCGACATCTAGAGCGGCGGTTATTCGTCGGCGCCGCCGGCAATCGCCGCATCGCGCCTGGCCCTGTCGAGCAGCCGGTCGAGCAACCCGCTGAGCTGCTGGCGCTCGACTGCAGTCAGGCAGCCGAAGATCTCCTCGTTCCGCCGCTCCACCACATCCATCACGCGCTTCCAGACGACCTGCCCCTTCCGGGTGAGCGTGAGGACCACGCCGCGACTGTCTGTCGCGTTCGCCGCTTTGCGGACCAGGCCGCGATCCACCAGCGCCTGCGCCGCACGACTGGCCTGGCCCTTGTGGAGGTTTGCGCGCTGCGCAAGGTCAACCACGGACAGCGGCGTAAACGTGCCGATGACCGCCAGGCACCGGCCTTCGCTGATCGGGAGCCCTCCGTCGGCCAGATACGCTTCGCTGCTCAGGCTGTCCGTGAGCTTGTGCAACAGGTGCAGGCGGTACGTGAACGTACGATCGAGCGGACTGGGCCGCGCTACGGAAGGCTTCATGGGACTTCAGGAACCTCTGATTAACCTATACGCGCTCGCGTTGCGTCTCCAATCCTCTGCTGCGAGGCATCGGGCCGCAGTCAATATCGGGAATATTGACAAGGTCCGTAACGACGCAGCAGAGGATTGGAGGCGCAACCCATAAAAATGTTGAATTCATTCATTGATCGGGACGGGATCCATTCCGCTCAGGGCAGTGTTGCTCCTCCCTTGAGTACATCGAGTACACAGCGGTCGTCGCGCCTCGCCCTGAGCGAAATGGCTCGCCGTCGCGAGTGCGTATAGGTTAATCAGAGGTTCCTTAAACCTTGGATCAACGGGCCTTGCGATCGCCTCAGGTTCGCGCGAGCTCTCCGGCTTGCGAGATCAGGTCGAGGAGGATTTTCGCATCGGTCTCCCTCACTATCAATGAAAGACTCAAAGTTGCCAGCAACAGCGGTGCCTGTTGCGACCCGATCGCACTCGACGAGCCGACCGCCTGCATTGCGCACGGCCTCGACAGGATCCTGGCCTTCGCGAATCTGGTAGTCGACACGCCAGACGTTGTCGGGCTGGCGATGCATCAGCACGGGCGGGTGCGGCTTCACGGTGCGCCGGCCGGACGATTGCCGCTAGAATGTCCGCCTGGTTGGCACGCTTCTCCGCGGTATCCTGCAGCAGCGAGACCGCGAACCCGCATGGGGAAGAACACGATGAACAATTCCGCAGATTCTGCCAGCGCGGCGACTCCGGGCGACTGTCGCTACCTGTCCGGCTTCGGCAATGAATTCGCGACCGAAGCCATTGCGGGCGCCCTGCCCGTCGGCCGCAATTCGCCGCAACGCCCGCCTCATGGACTCTATGCAGAGCAGTTCTCGACGACGGCCTTCACGGTCCCGCGCAATGAAGCACGGCGTACCTGGATGTACCGCATCAGGCCGTCGGCGGCACATGGCCCGTTTCACCGCATCGACAATGGCACCTTGCAGGGACCGCTCGCACCGTCTACGCCGAACCGGCTGCGCTGGAGCCCTGCGCCCATGCCGTCCGCGCCCACGGATTTCCTGGGTGGCCTCACCACCGTAGCCGCGAACGATGCACCCGACGCCGCATCCGGAACGACGATTCATTTCTATTGCGCGAATCGATCGATGCAACGCGTGTTCTTCAATGCGGACGGCGAGCTGCTGCTGGTGCCCCAGCAGGGCGGCCTGCGGCTCGCAACCGAATGCGGCTTGCTCGAGATCGCGCCAGGCGAGATTGCGGTCGTGCCGCGCGGCATGAAGTTCCGGGTGGAATTGCAGGGCAGCGAAGCACGCGGCTACGTGTGCGAAAACCACGATGCTCCTTTCCGCCTGCCCGACCTCGGGCCCATCGGCTCGAACGGGCTCGCCAACGCGCGCGATTTCCTGGCGCCGGTCGCCTGGTTCGAGGATCGAGACGAGCAGGTACAGCTGGTCCAGAAATTCCTCGGGAACCTGTGGGCCACGGAGCTTGACCACTCGCCCCTCGACGTCGTCGCCTGGCATGGCAACTCCGTCCCCTACAAGTACGACCTCGCGCGATTCAACACGATCGGCAGCATCAGCTTCGACCATCCCGATCCCTCGATCTTCACGGTACTCACGTCGCCAACGACCGCGGCCGGTATCGCCAACGTCGATTTCGTGATCTTTCCCCCTCGCTGGATGGTCGGCGAGGATACGTTCCGCCCACCCTGGTTCCATCGCAACGTCATGAGCGAGTACATGGGGCTGGTCCATGGCGAGTACGATGCCAAATCGGGCGGCTTCGAGCCCGGTGGCGCGTCGCTGCACAATCGAATGAGCGCGCACGGCCCGGATGCGAAGACCACTGCCAAGGCCATGGTGGCGGACTTGAGGCCGCAGAAGATCGTCGACACGCTCGCCTTCATGTTCGAGACAAGCCGAGTGATCAGGCCGACCACCGTCGCGATGAGTACGCCCCAACTGCAAACGGATTACGACGCCTGCTGGGACGGCCTCGGGAAAGCCTTTAAATGACCGCCGCCGCTGCGACAGACCGGACCCACGACGCAACGCTACGCAGCTGGGTCGAGTCGGCGAACGGGCATCCGGACTTTCCCGTACAGAACCTGCCGCTCGCCATCGTCGTTCCCCATGGAGGCAGCTCGCCGCGGGGCGGCATTGCCATCGGCGATCGCATCCTCGATCTGCAAGTCGCCCTGTCGGACGGCCTGCTCTACGGATTGGCAGCAGATGCTGCGCGGGCTGCGAGCGGCCCAACTCTGAATCCCCTGCTTGCGCTCGGGGCCGCACCCCGCCGCGCGTTGCGCGAGCAGGTATCTGCATTGCTGCAGGTGCATGGCGAGCAAGCCAGCCACGCACGCAACCTCGGCGAGCGATTGCTGCCGCTCGCCCAGAGTTGCACGCTGCTGCTGCCGGCCATGATCGGCGACTACACGGATTTCTACGCGGGCATCCATCACGCGGTGAATGTCGGCCGCCTGTTCCGGCCGGACAATCCCCTGCTGCCGAACTACAAGCATGTGCCGATCGGGTACCACGGTCGTGCCTCGTCCATTCGCGTTTCCGGCACGCCGCTCAAGCGGCCATGGGGCCAGACCAAGCCACCGGATGCGGAGCGTCCCTCGTTCGGACCGAGCAAGCGACTCGACATTGAACTCGAGATCGGTATCTGGGTAGGGCCGGGCAATGCGCTCGGTGCTGCTGTTCCGATTGGCGAAGCCCAGGAGCACGTCGCAGGCTTCTGCCTGCTCAATGACTGGTCGGCGCGGGATATCCAGGCGTGGGAGTACCAGCCGCTTGGACCGTTCCTCGCAAAGAATTTCATGTCGACAGTATCGCCCTGGATCATCACGCCTGAAGCGCTCGCACCCTTCCGCATCGCGCAGGCACCCCGCCCGGAGGGAGATCCCCGGCCGTTGCCGTATCTGTGGGATGAAGCCGATCAGCGTGCAGGCGCCTTCAACATTGACCTCGAAGTGCTGTTCTCGAGCGCGAAGATGCGCGCGCAGGGCATGCCCCCGGCGCGGATTTCGGCGAGCAACATGCGCCATCTGTACTGGACGGCAGCCCAGATGCTGACGCATCACGCAAGCAATGGCTGCAACCTGCAACCGGGCGACCTGCTCGGCACGGGCACGATCTCCGGGCCGACTCGCGACAGCATGGGAAGCCTGCTGGAAGCGACCGAAGGCGGCAAAATCCCGCTGGTGCTGCCGACTGCAGAGAAGCGGACGTTCCTCGAGGACGGCGATGAGGTGATCCTGCGGGCGCGCGCGTCGCGGGAGGGCTTTGCCTCGATCGGATTTGGCGAATGCCGGGGACTCGTCATCCCCTAGAATCAAGCGCGTTGCGACGCCATGCCCCTGCGGCAAGCCAGGGCCGCAATCGCGATATCAGCTCGGCAGGGTCGCCCGCATGCCGGGTAATTCGCTCAATGACGCGTAGGCGTGCGCGACGTGGGGATGCTGCTGCCGCCAGTCCAGTTCGGGCAGGCGGAAATCGAGATACCCGAGTGCGCAGGCCACGGCGATGCTGCCCAGGTTGACGGGGCCTGACAGCAACGCAGGATCAACGTCGAGCTGGCGAATGGAGCGAAGGATGCTGCTCTGCCGGCGCTGCTGCCAGTCCGGCGAACGCTGTTCCTCTGGCCTGCGACTCTCGTAGATCATCGCGACGCCGGAATCCATGATGCCGTCGGCGAGCGCTTGGGTGCGCAGCACAGCCCATCGCTTCTCGCCTTCCTTCGGCAGGAACCTCGGCGAGCCGCTGATGGTATCGAGGTACTCGCAGATGACAGGGCTGTCGAACAGTGCGAGGCCATCCGACAGGACCAGGGCGGGCACCTTGCCGAGCGGATTGATGAAATGCAGTTCCGCCGGATCCGCTAACGGATTGACGGTGATTTCCTCGACCCGATCCAGCAATCCCTTTTCCCGGACAAGCACGCGCACCTTGCGGGCGAACGGCGACGCCGCTGCGTGATAGAGCTGCACCAGACCCCCCTGACGCCGTCGTGCGGCGTTCTTTGATTTTCCCGGTCCAGACGCTCTACTTATAGGGCATTGTCTAGATCCGTTCAATGATCATCGCGATGCCTTGTCCCACACCGATGCACATCGTGCACAGCGCATAGCGACCCCCGGTCGCTTCGAGCTGGTTGATCGCCGTCGTCACAAGGCGCGCGCCGCTCGCGCCGAGCGGATGGCCGAGCGCAATGGCGCCGCCATTCGGGTTCACGTGGGCGGCATCGTCGGCCAGGCCCAACTGCCGCATGACAGCGAGTGACTGGGACGCAAAGGCTTCGTTGAGCTCGATCACATCCATCTGTTCGAGCGTGAGGCCTGCTTTCGCGAGCACCTTGCGTGTCGCCGGAACGGGGCCGATGCCCATGATCCTGGGTGGAACGCCGGCGGTCGCAGCGGCGACTACCCTCGCGCGAGCGCGCAAGCCGTACTTCTTGACGGCATCACCACTCGCCACGAGCAGCGCGCAACTGCCGTCGTTGATCCCGGACGCATTGCCTGCCGTCACCGAACCGTCCGGCCGGACGACGCCCTTCAGCTTCGCGAGTGCTTCCATCGTCGTCTCGCGCGGATGCTCGTCTGCCGAGAACAGCTTGGGGTCGCCTTTCGCCTGGGGTATCGAGACCGGGATCAGCTCCTTGGCGAAAAAGCCGAGTGCGCTCGACTTCGCGTATTTTTGCTGGCTGCGCAGTGCGAAGGCATCCTGGTCGGTCCTGGAAATGCCGTACTCGGCAACAAGGTTCTCGGCGGTCTCCGGCATTGTGTCGACGCCGTGCAGTTTCTTGAGTGCCGGATTGATGAAGCGCCAGCCCATCGTCGTATCTTCGATCTTCTGGCCCCGCGACCAGGCTGCATCGGCCTTGCCCATGACGAAAGGCGCACGCGTCATGCTTTCAACGCCGCCGGCGATGATGAGGTCAGCCTCGCCGGTCTTGAGTGTCCGGGCAGCCAGCGCCACCGCATCGAGCCCGGATCCGCACAGTCGATTGATCGTGCTGCCCGGAACGCTGTCGGGCATGCCTGCCAGCAACAGCCCCATCCGGGCCACGTTGCGATTGTCCTCGCCGGCCTGGTTGGCGCAGCCGAGATACACCTCGTCCACCGCGGCCCAGTCGACACCCGGATTGCGCTCCATGAGCGCCTTGATCGGCAATGCCGCGAGATCGTCCGCGCGGACCGTGGCGAGGCTGCCGCCGTAGCGGCCGATGGGGGTGCGGATGGCATCGCAGATATACGCTTCAGTCATGACGGATGAACCCTTGCGGCGTGAGTGTCGGTAGTGGGCCGGCGGCCCGTGGGCGGATTATCGCCCGTCGCGGCGCGATTCGGTACTGCCCCGCGGAATTCGCACGCGAGGACGGGCTGGCGCGTTGGCAAAGCGGAGTCCCGGCAGGCAGACTGCCAAACCTTATGTCGCACCCCGCAACCCGAGGCATTCTGATGATGATCGCGGCGGTGGGCAGCTTCTCGCTGATGGACGCAGCGATGAAGCACCTGGGGCAGCATCACTCCCCCATGCAGGTCGCCTTCCTCCGGGGTATCGCATCGTTGCCCATTGTCCTGATGGCCTTGGGCCTTTCCGGTCGGCTCAAGGCCATCCGCCCCGTGCGCTGGCCGCTCCATCTGGTGCGCGGGCTGTTGTCCGTCGCGTTGCTGTGGGCCTTCGTGTTCTCGGTGAACGTCTTGTCGCTGGCGGATTCCTATTCCATCTATCTGTCCGCGCCGCTGCTCATCACCGCTCTCTCCGTTCCGTTGCTCGGCGAGCATGTCAGCGGTCGCCGCTGGTTTGCGATCGCGGTGGGCATGGTTGGCGTGATCGTGATGCTGCGCCCGACAGCCGCGAGCGTCGTCACGCTGGGTGGCCTGGCAGCATTCATGGCAGCGGTGTTCTACGCACTCTCCGCGATTTCAATCAACGTCCTGTCGAAGACCGACACGACGGCCAGCATGGTGTTCTGGACGATGGCCGTGGTTGCCGTCGTAGCCGGTCTCGCCAGTATCCCGACGTGGACACCGGTGCAGCTCGCCGAGGGATGGTGGATCCTTGGCCTCGGGATCACGGGAGCCGCCGGCCAGCACTTCATGACGCAGGCTTTTCGCCTCGCACCGGCGTCGGTCGTCGCGCCGTTCGAATACACGGCCCTGCTATGGGGCATCGTGCTGGATTGGTTGCTGTGGGATGTCCTGCCGGGTGCGCGACTGCTGGCAGGCGGATCCCTCGTGGTCGCAAGCGGCCTCTACCTGATGTGGCATTCGCGGGACACGCACTCCCCCGCCCATTGAACTGCCCGCCGGAACGCCCAAGTACACCGCGCGGTTGATTCCGCCCGCCGCAACGCTGAATAAGGACATGGGGCTCAAGCCGCGAGCGCTCGGCCAGCAGACACGGTGTGTTACTGCCTGGACGGTGCGCGGAAAACTTGCGCAGGCCCGATCCTTTCGAAGAATCCTTCAAATCCGCTGCCCGGACGAGTCCATTGGCGATACTGTTCCAGCGCCGCGGCGCTGGCCGGGCCACCAAACTGCGCGGACAAGGCCCGAGCCGTCCCGACGAACAGCAGCGTGGCGCGATCAGTTGGATACAGCAGCGGCCGCGCATCCGGGACCGGCCTTGTCATGGGAAGTGCGCTCACTCCGGCACTTTGAAACTCGCTTGGCGACATCCGCAGCGCAACGGCGCGGTCGTCTGCCTGCAAGTTCAGCTCAGCGTCAACGGATGCTGCAGCTCCCTTGTCGTCACGCCGGTCGATCGTGGACCAGCTGTACCCGAAAAAGTAGTACCGCCTCTGCCCTGCGCGATTCACTTCGAGCGGGTACAGGCTGACGTAGTCGCGCGCGTTGACTGCGAGCATCGACACCTCCCGGGCCAGCACGAAGGGTTCCGATGCAATGGTGATCGTCACCGCGGTAGTTTCGTCCTGGTACTGCCTTGCGCCGGAAGGCGCGGTAACGCAGCCGGACTGGGACAGGCAGGCCGCAAGCAGCAAAAAGCCGAGCGCGGCGTTCAGTCCGCGGCGGGAACGGACTTGGCCGCTCAGAAGTTCCATCGATAGCCCAGGCTGAAGAAGTAGCGACGCGTCTTGTCGTCGTCCGGCAGGCCCGTGCGATTGGTCAGCTCGGCGCCCGCCTCAAGCTCGAAAACGACCTTCCTGAGCTGCAACCCGAGACGCAGCGTGGGTGCCAGCAGCATCTGGACGGACTGGTCCGCAATATTCTCACGACGATCAAGCCGCAGCTGCGGACCAATGCGCCAGGCCCCGTACAGCGGCAATCGCGAGCTGACGCCGATCGAGGTGGTCTTGGCAAAATCGTTCGTCTGGTAGCGCAGCGCCAGGATGTTGATATCGCCGGACTGGAACAGGCTCATGGCCAGCAGTTGTGCCGACAGAGACAAATCGCCGCCCGGATCCGGAATGCCCTCGGCGCCACCGGACGGCAGCGTCGCACCCATGTCGGTCGACGCAGCATAGAGTGCGAACTGGAAGCGCTGGCCCAAAGGCCTCGACAGCGAGAGGCTCGCGAGCTTGGACGGCGCAGTGCGGTCGATCGCCAGTTGCCTGATTTCCTCGCTCGTAAACAGGTCAAGGAGCTGATCCAGTGACTGTACCGGCTGGCCAATCAGCGCGTTGCGGGTCATGAGCAGCGGCGTCTTCCGTTGCTCGACATCCAGGGTCATCGTCCACAAGGCCGGCAGCTGCACGGTGCCCACGAGGATCGCGTTGTTCAGTTCGCCGAAGTGCTGGTCGTAGTCGACGAAGCCGATCAGTGTTCGACCAGGCCGGAAGTAGCGCAGTTCTGCACCGACGGCCTGTCGATCCGTTTCACCGAGATAGGTCTGGTTGATCACGTACAGCGACGGCTCCCACCCTCCCCCGAACACGCCGAAGTTCGCGGCAAGCGACTGGAACTGGCGATCGCTGTTGAATCCACTGCGGGTGGATTCGATCGGGAATCCGGCAGCCAGGCTGAAGGTGAGATGGGGTCGCAAGCGGTAGCTCCCCAGTGCGCCATCGAAGGTACCGAAGATGCCGTCGCTACTGCGGGCCTGCCTCCCAACGCGGGCCATCCATCCACGTTCGACATCGCTCATCTCGTAGTAGGCGCTGCTCAGTCGAAAGCTGTCACCAGGACCCTTCGTCAGCATGTCCTTGATGTACCCGCCGTTGAAGCGGGCCAGCGAATCAAACGATTCGCCCCGCTTGCGAGCCACAAAGTCGGCGTCGGTCAGCAATGCATTCTGGCTGGAGAACTTGGCCTCGAGCGGGCCGATCGTACGGAGATTGTCGTCGTACCTGTAGTACTGGGATACGCCACCGAAGTACCGCCATGCGAGCTCCTGGTCGATGTCGACGCCTTCCTGGGATCGATTGGTACCCGAAGCAGTACGCAGGGCATTGAGCCGACGACGAACCCGGTCCGCACCGCGGCCTGAACGGAATTCGCGCAGATACGCCTCGTATTCGGCCTTGGCCAGCGCCAGGTGGCCGCTTCGCTCCTGTGCAAGACCCAGCATCTCGCGGGCCGTGGCACGCGTATCTCCCGTCGCGTCCACGAGGTATCGCGTGAACGACGCAATGGCAGCGTCGTATTCGCGCTTCCGGAGCTGTGACTGTGCCGTCGCGAACAGGCCTGTCGGGGGCACGAACCCGGAGGCGACCGGGATGTCGTCTGCCGTGGTCGTCGTGACCACGTCGTCCTCGTGCAGAACTTCATCCGCTATTCCGAGCCATGCGCGCGGATAGGCCTGCTGCGCCCGCAGCAACTGCCTGTCGGCTTCCGCACGAGTAGCGAACGGACCGATCCTGAGCCGATACCAGGTCTGGTTGTCGATCTCCACCTTGGAAACATAGCTCGACTGACCCAGGTTTCGCTGCACATCTGCAACCGCGGCCGGAGCGAAAGGTGCCGTGGCCGATTCGAGGTTGATTGCGTAGCCCGAGGCCAGCGTGCCTTCCGGTTCCGTGATCAAGACCTTGCTGCGGTCCACGCCGCGCTCGTCCCGCAGCAAGCGGATCCGCAAGCCGCGTTGATCGGAGGTGGGCGCAATCAGGTAGCGTTCCCGCGCGCCCCACGTGAGTCGCAGGTCCACATCGCTGGCAAGCAGGGGCATGAGCTCGATTGATTTGAGGGTGTCCTGCCCGGCAGGTGGCGTCAGCGACTCACTGCCGATGATGCTGCCGCCCTGGAGGCAATCGGTACCCACACTCAGCCGGACATCCACCACGTTGCTCTCGGCGGCCGGCAGGTGCGAGAGATAGCGGACCTGGCAACTGAACAACAGCACGACATCGAGATGAGTATCCGCAGTCGTGATGTCCGCCGCTTCCAGCAGCCGGGGAGCGAACTGCGCTGAAGCGGGCTGCGACAGCAGCCCCAGTCCCAAAAAGCCTGCCAACGCCTTCAGGATCCCGCCACGCATCAGAAGCCGTTGTCCGTAACGCGGTGCTGTGGGCCGTTCCGGGTCCTGGAGATCGTGGTCAGCGTTGCATTCGTGTACACGTGGCAAGCGCCAGAGCAATTGCGCAGTTCACTCGCCGTGTAGTTGGACACACCGCTGACTTTCGGGTGGCTGCCCGCCTTGAAGTTCCCTGAGTGACAACCGGCACAGGAACCGCGCAATGCCGGAGTTCGCCACACGGCTGCATCCGTATTGGTCGAATGACACCCAGAAGCGGTACAGGTCAACGCACGGCGGTGATCACCTGGATACTCAGGAGATGTGTGCCTGAAGGTCAATGGCGTCCACGCCGTGGTCGAATGGCAAATCACGCACTCACGCGACGTCGTCATGTGACCGGTGCCTTTTCCCGTCGTGACCGTGTTGTTGTGGCAGGAACTGCAGCCGGTAGTGATGCCCGTATGGCTGAATGTCGCCGGCTTCCATGCCAGCGTGACATGGCACGCGTCGCAGGATTGCGTCGTGGGCAGGTGGTTGGTTGGCTTGCCAGTCGCACCCACGCCGTTGTGGCAAGTACCGCAGGTGCCCGCCACGACGTTGCGGTGATCGAACTGGGCAGGAGTCCACGCCACCGTGGTATGGCAGGTGCTGCACGTGTTGTCGGAGGCGATGTGCGTTGGCGACTTGCCGCGAGCCGTCGTCCCGTTATGGCACGAGAAGCAGGTACCCGTCACCTGCGTGTGGTCAACGCGGGTAGCAGGCTTCCATGCGGTGCTTACGTGGCAGGTTTCGCACGCGTTGGTCGTAGTGATATGCGCAGCCGTCTTGCCGGAGACCATCGTATTGTTGTGGCACGAGAAGCACGACAACGCGGTCTTCGTGTGATCGAACCGCGCAACCACCCAGGTCGATGTCGTGTGGCACGAATCGCACGCAAGCGTGGTCGTGATGTGATTCATCCCCTTGCCCGTGATCAACAGCCCTGAGTTCGTGCGAACCGAGCCGCTGTGGCAGCTCGCGCAGGTTCCCAGCACCTGGGTGTGGTCAGTCGTCTCCGCGGGCAGCCACGACGACACCGTATGGCAGTTGTCGCAGGCAACGGTGGACTGGATGTGGTTGAGCCCCTTGCCCGATGCCGACACGCCATGGCAGGTGGCGCAGTTGCCGATGAAAGTACCGTGGTCGGGACGACCACTGGTCGCCCACGAATCGGGCGAATGGCAGTTCTCGCAGCTGTTGGAGCTCTGGATGTGGGTCGGGGACTTGCCCGTGATCAACACGCCAGCGGAGGTCCTCGTCGTGCCGTTGTGACAGGTAAAGCAGCTGCCCAGGACCTGCGCATGATCAACCCGCACTGTCGGTGTCCATGACCCGGTGGCGTGGCAGGTGTCACAGGCGACGGTCGAGAGGATATGAGTGGCCCCCTTGCCTTGGATCAACGTGCCCGAAGACGTTCTCACGGTGCCGTTGTGGCATGAGTTGCACGTCCCGACGACCTGCGTGTGATCCACCTGCGCAGCCGGCACCGGCGCCCACACCGAAGTGGAAACATGGCAGGACTCGCAAAGCGCCGTCGAGACAATGTGCGCGCCGGATTTTCCCGTGGCCGTCACGTTGTTGTGGCAGCTGGCGCAGCCGCTCGTGATGCCGGCGTGATCGAACCCCGCAGGACGCCAGCTCAAGGTCGAGTGGCAGGTCGCGCACTGGTTGTCGCTGGCGACATGGGTAGCCGACTTGACCGTCGATGCCACAGCACCGGTACCGATCGGCCGCGCATGGCAGGTCGCGCAATTCGCCGCGATCAGCTGGTTGTGGTCGACACGCGAAGTAGGCTGCCAGACAGTCGTGCCGTGACAGGTCTCGCACGCGTCGGTGGACGCAATGTGGATACCCGGGGTCTTGCCGGTCTGGGCAGTCCCGTTATGGCAGGACACGCAGCTGCCAGTGACTTGGGCGTGGTCCACGCGCGTTGCCGGCTGCCACACCGTCGTGCTGTGGCAAGACTCGCAGGCGTTGGTCGACAGGATGTGACCGACTGGCTTTCCAGTGATCTTGACTCCGCTCGAAGTGGTGCTGGTACCGTTGTGGCAAACAACGCAACTGCCAAGAACCTGCGCGTGGTCGACACGAGTCACAGGAACCCAGGCCGTGGGTACGTGGCATGACTCGCAGACCATGCTGGACTGGATGTGCGCGCGATCCTTGCCGGTGCTGCGCACACCGTCATGGCAGCTTGCACAGTTGCCGGTGATGCCGACGTGGCTGAAGGTGGCCGGGCGCCAGCCGTTCGGCGTATGGCAACTCTCGCAATCATCTCCCACCGGGATATGGTTCGCTTCCTTGCCCGTGGCACGAGTGCCGTTGTGGCAGCTGGCGCAATTGCCGACCACGCCGGTGTGATCGAACCTTGCCAACGCCCACGAGCCGACGTTGTGGCAGGTGTTGCAGTCCAATGTGGTAGGGATGTGCGTAGCCGGCTTGCCGACCACCTGGACGTTGTTGTGGCAATTACTGCACGACCCGACGACCTGTGAGTGATCGAAGCGCTCCGCCACATTCCAGGCAACCGTGGTATGGCAGTCCGCGCAACGCTCCGTCGTCAGGATGTGGTTCGACGGCTTGGATGTCGCGCCCACGCGTGTTCCCGGCGTATGACACGCGGCGCAATTCGCCTGGGTACCCTTGAAAACGCCGTCCACATGGCAGGACTCGCAGCGGACCTGCAAATGGGAGCCCGTCAACTCGAAGCCAGTGCTGAGGTGGTCGAAAGAAGCGGCCACACGCCCGGGAGCCGCCACCTGCGCTTCCGCGCCGGACAGGAAAGCGCTGCCCACCAGCAGGCACAGCGCGACAAGCGGCGCGGAAAGCGCCGATACGAGCAGTGAATGCAGTCGTCTTGTGTTGGCCATGACAGTCTCTAGCGAATCCGCACTTGCTTGAAGGACAGCGTCACGTGGCATCGCTGGCATTGCCGACCGAAGTCACCGAAATGAGCGTCGTCATCCTGGTGGCAGGCGACGCAGTCCTGTGACAACTTGACGACGTCGGGAGGCTGGCGATGGCAGCCTGCGCAGGTGAGCTTTCCGTGCGCACCGGTCAGGCTGAAACCCGTCTGCTTGCCGTGGTCGAATTCCCAGATGCCCCAGCCGTTCGGTGAGTGGCAGCTTGCGCACTCCTTGCCGAGGCTCCCCTTGTGTACGTCGGTCTTCGCATGGCAGTCGTTGCACCCGGACTCCGTGTCCTTGAACGCCTGAGTAACGTGGCACTGCTCGCAGGGAACCGTCGCGTGCTGCCCCAGGAGCGGGAAATCACTGAGGTCATGATCGAAGCGGACATCGAAGCGCCAGCCGGCCGGCGCGTGGCAGGCTTCGCACTGATTACCGAGTTTCGCGGCATGGACGTCGTTCGCCGCGTGACACGACGAGCATTCAGACTTCAGAGACTGCTGCGCGACAGGGGCCGTGTGGCACGCGTGACAGGAAACCTGCTTGTGCTCGCCCTCGAGAACGTACTTGGTGTCTTTGTCGTGGTCGAATTTTGCAGGCTTGAATGCGTCATTCGTATGGCAGTCGCCGCACTTTTCGCCTAGGCGACCCGCGTGAGTGTCCTCTGCCAGGTGGCACCCGTGGCAGTCTTTGGGGAGCTTATCCTCATAGCGGCCAGACTTGTGGCAGCTCGCGCAAGTGGTGTCAGCGTGGGCGCCCAGCAAAGCGAACCCGGTTTCCTTCTCATGATTGAAGCGTGCCGCCTGCCATTCCTTGGTTGTATGGCACGAGGCACAGTCATTGCCGCGGGCACCGCGATGGACGTCATCCGGTGAATGGCAAGAGGCGCAGGTTTGCGGTGTCCCGTCGTAGCGATTGTCGAAGTGGCAGCCGGCACAAGGCACGTCCGCGTGCTTGTTCTCAAGGGGAAACTCTGTCTTGCCGTGGTCGTAGCGTGTCCGGCTCCAGGCCACGGAGTCATGGCAGTTCGCACAATCCTTGCCCAACCGGCCCTCGTGGGGCTCGTCCTTCTGATGGCATCCGCTGCACTGACCAGCGGCCTCGCGATAAGGCTTGCCGGCCTGATGGCAACTGGCACAGGGTACGGTGGCGTGCGCATCCGCGAGCGCGAAGTCCGTCCTGGCATGATCAAACTCGAGCGCCACGAACTTCACGATGTCCGTATCGCGCCCCTTGTGCTCGGTATGGCAGCCGCGACATTGCAAGTTAGCAGCGTTGGGCAGTCGGCCGTGCAGGCCCTTCCCGGCGCGAATGTCGTCGCGCACCGGCTCATGGCAGGACGCGCACAATTGCGCCTGGGCTGGTCGATTGGCGAAGTCATGGCACTGTGCGCAGTCGGTCTCGTACTTGGCATGCGCAGCCGAAACCGGCCCCGGCATCAAAAGACGCTCGAGAGTCTGGCTTGCCGCATGAACCTGTACTGCC
>JBEBIT010000137.1:0-4039 GCA_040080215.1 Steroidobacteraceae bacterium | reverse complement strand
TTCAACTGCCAGGTCGAGCCGATCTCCCTGGCCGACTTGCGGCGCGCCGAGGAAATCTGGATCGCCGCTGCGACCCGCGACGTCCTGCCGGTCACGATGCTGGATGGCCAAGCGGTGGGTAGCGGGCGACCTGGCCCTTTGTGGGGGAAGATGTCTGCGGCTTTCAATGATCTGCGGCAGCGCCTGGGATTGCTGCCGACCCAGTCTTCCGGAATCCCGCCTCGATGACGACCGAAACGCTGTTCGTATTTCCCTGCGACTTCCCGCTCAAGATCATGGGCCGGCCGACGGACGACTTCCGCAGCCTCGTGGTTGGCATCATCAGCAAGCACGCAGGCGATGTCGATTCATCGCAGATCGAGGAACGGCCGAGCCGCGACGGCAACTACCTGGGATTGACCTATACGATCCGGGCCACCAGCAAGGCCCAGCTCGACGACCTGTACCGCGAGCTCACGTCCTGCGAGCACGTGCTGATCGTCCTGTAGGGACGACGTTACAACCCGTCGATGTGGGGACTCGCGTCCCCGTGACGCGCTACACCCAGCCCTGCGAGCAGCTCCTCAGCCATCACACGAGCCACCGTCTTGAGGTCGCCCGGTCCGCCAAGCGTACTCAGTTGCGTAACCTGCAAGCCGACATAGCCACAAGGGTTGATGCGCCCAAATGGCTCGAGGTCGAGCGCGACGTTCAGGGCCAGACCGTGGTACGACCCGCCCTGGCGGATGCGCAAGCCCAAGCTCGCAAGCTTGGCACCCGCGACATACACGCCGGGTGCGTCGCGACGGCCGGCAGCTTCAATGCCCCACCGCGCTGCAGCCGCAATGGTCGCGTTTTCAAGCCACAGCACGAGTTCCCGAACGGTGAATCCGTAGCGCTTGAGATCGAGCAACGGATAGACCACGAGCTGGCCGGGGCCGTGGTAAGTCACCTGTCCACCACGATCCGTGTTGATGACGGGGATGTCGCCCGCTGCGAGCACATGCTCGTGCCGGCCGTTCAGTCCAAGGGTAAAGACGGGGTCGTGCTCCAGAAACCAGATCTCATCTCCGGTGTCCGGCGTGCGGGTGCTGTTGAGCTCCTGCATGGCGCGCCAGGTGGGTTCATAGGGAACGCGCCCGAGCCAGCGGAGCACTGGGGGTTGAGGAGACAGCGTCGGGGAGAGTGTTGGAATACTGCTCATTGCACGTTCAATGACGCCGGGATGCACGCACGGCACCCTCGGCACTCAAGACAGGACACGACGGCATCCTAAACTCTTTCTGCGATGCCCTTGGCCCCGAGGCCGACGTTGTTGCCCTTCAGCGCCTGCTCGGCGCGATAGCTGGATCGCACGAGCGGCCCCGATACGCACTCGCGGAAGCCTTTGCCCAGGCCCCACTGGCGGTATCGCGCGAATTCCTCCGGGGTCACCCAGCGCTCGATGCCCAGGTGATTGACCGTCGGCTGCAGGTACTGGCCGAGCGTCAGGATGTCGACGCCCACGGCGCGCAGGTCATCCATTGCCTGCGAAATCTCTTCCTCGGTCTCGCCGAGACCGAGCATCAGGCTGGTCTTGGTCAGCACATCGGGCCGGTGCAGCTTGGCGTGCTTCAGTACGGCCAGGGTCTGGTCATAGCCCGCACGAGGATCGCGAACCGGGTGCGTCAAGCGGCGCACCGTCTCGACATTCTGTGCGAACACATCGAGACCGCTATCGACGACGGTCTCGACGTCGGCCAGCACGCCCTGGAAATCAGGTGTCAGGGCCTCTACGGCGGTTTCCGGGTTCAGCGACTTGATCTCACGGACGCACGCTGCGAAGTGGGCAGCCCCGCCATCGGCAAGGTCGTCACGATTGACGGACGTCAGCACGACATACTTGAGCCGCATCAACGCGACAGTCTTCGCCGTATTTTGCGGCTCGTCCTGGTCCAACCAGCCTCTGGGGTTACCCGTATCGACAGCACAGAAGCGGCAGGCCCGCGTACAGACCGCGCCCATCAGCATCAGCGTCGCGGTCCCTGCGTTCCAGCATTCGCCGATGTTCGGGCACTTCGCCTCCTCGCACACGGTCGCGAGGCGATGCTCGTGGACCACGGAACGGACGGCATCGTATTGCTGCCCGACAGGCAGCTGGGCGCGAAGCCACTCGGGCTTGCGTCCCGGAACAAACGTGCCCGCACTCGCCGACGACTTCACGCCGTCCTTGATGGCCGTAAACCCCTGTGGAGTCTGGTACTTGGCGCCACTCGGAACAGGCGTCGGGCGGCCCCCGGCAGGCCGGGCGTCAACGATCGGGATTCCCTTGAAGTCACTCATTGAGTCGAATCTACCTCAAAAAGAAAAGGCCCGCGTGGCGTTAACCAGGCGGGCCTCTCCAATTTCGGACTGAAACCGATCAGTTCATTGATCAGGAAGCGCGCAGCGCCCACAGGCTCGCGAGGCGAGACCAAGGCGAATCACCCGAGACTGCCTTGAACGCCGTCTGCGCCTGGGCCTTCTGTCCCTTCTTCAGGTAAGCGATGCCGAGGCTGATCTGCGCTTCTTCAGGGAGCTTCACGCCGCCCTTCTTGATGCCACGCTCCAGCGCTTCGATAGCCTGGTCGTACTGACCGTAGCTCAGGTAAGCCTGGCCGATGCCCACATCGGCCTGACCGGTCGGAGCAGCGCGGGCTGCCTTGTCCTCGGTTGCGATCGTGGCCTTGTCAGCCTCGACCAGCTTCTTGGCAGAAGCCAGCAGACGTTCGTTGCGCGCCTTGCTCTCCGGAACGTCGAGCAGCTTGTTGGCAAAGCCGGCCTCAACGACCTGCTGAGCCTCGCCCGGAACGCCGGCGTCGATAGCCAGCTGACCCATCTCGACGTAGTCGTCGGCGCGCTTGAGCGTGCCGGTTTCAAGACGCAGCCGGTAAATGCCCAGCGTCAGGCGATCGTTGCGCTCGCCCGTCTTGGCCATCGTCGACAGCAAGCCGTCCCAATAGTCGGGCTTCGGATAATGACGAACCAGCTTTTCAAGCGCGGTCGAAATCCCGGCGTTGTCGTTCAGCTCATAGTTCGAGCGCATCAGCAGGAGCAGCCAGTTCTCGTCAGGCTTCTTGCCAGCGCGCTCGGTCGCGACAATGGCGGGGACCGCAGCTTCTGCCGCGCCCTTGAAGTTCTTCTGGAGGTAATACGCCTGTGCCAGAAGGATCTGCATGTCGGTTTCGCCCGGCACGGCCTTCAGGTAGCGGCTCGTGTAATCGACAGCCTTCGGATACTGCTTCGTCTGGAAGGTCAGCTGGGCAAGCGTCTTCAGCTTGTTGTTGAGTTCAGCGGCAGGCACCTGGCCGGAGTTGACGTTCTTTTCGAACGCAGTGGCGGCGCCGGCAAAATCCTTCTGGTTGATCAGGATGAAGCCCAGGAACTCATTGATCTGGTATTCCTCGAACGGGGTCTTGCCCTCGATCGCCTGTGCTTCCTTTACCTTGGCGAGTGCCTCGGCCCAGTTCTTCGCCTTCATCGCGTCCTGGGCAGCCTTCATGGGCTTGCCAACCTTCGGACCGATCGACTGCGCGGCATCGGCTGCCACAGCAAGTGTGGGCAGGAACGTGGCGGCGGCCATGCCACCCCCCAGTGCCAGGCTGATACCCAGAGTCAATGCACGTACTGCTCTCATAGTCGCCTCAATGCTGCGGCTGAAAAATATAAGTAACGGGCGCCCCGGGGAGACCCGGGGCGCTTCATTACGCTAGACCTTTACATGAACTGTTCGTTCCCGACGAAGCCAATCTTCGTGATGCCATTCCGCTGCGCCGCAGCGAGTACATGGGCAACCACGTCGTACTTGGCACGACGGTTGGGTCGAACGTGGAGTTCCGGCACCGGGCTCTTCTGAGCTTCAGACCGGAAATAGCCTTCCACCTGCGCTTGTGTCGAAGGAGTGCCGTTCCAGAGGATCGTGCCGTCGAAATCGATTTCGATATCGATGACTTCCGGCTGCACCGGATTGTCGGTCGGCGGCGTCTTCTGGGGCATATCCAGCTTCACGGCATGTGTCATCACCGGAATCGTGATGATGAAC
>JBEBIT010000062.1:0-16953 GCA_040080215.1 Steroidobacteraceae bacterium | reverse complement strand
GTTCAGGTAGTCGCGCTGGTTGGCATTGAGGTTCGAAGCCCGCTTGCGCGTGACGTTGCCCCAGGCCTCGCTGTTGTCGTCGACGATGTCCGCCGTGAACGTCACGTCGAGCTTGTCGGTCGGCTGCCAGCGCAATGCGGCGCGGACACCCTGGACGTCCTTGCCACGCTGCGTGCCGGTCTTGCAGTTGCCCTTGCGGGACAGCTTGTTGTTGTCCACTTGCATCGGGAATGCGAAGGCATTGTCTGCGGCGCTGCCAACAACTCCCAGGATGGGCGTGTACTGGTTGACCACGCGGCCGCCGGCGGCCAGATATGCGTTGGACGTCCCCGTCAGCTGCATGCCAACGATGCCGTCGCCATAACCCGCGAGTTGCGGCGTGCCTTCCTTGAACATCTGGCAGGCGAAGTCGAGCACGTCGATGTAGCCATCGCGCTCTTCCGACATCGCCGTCACACGCAGGAACACGTTGTCCTTCAGCGCGACATCGAGGGCACCCTTGATCTCGACGGAGTTGTAGTTGCCATAACCGGCTTCCACGTAACCCGTATTGTCACCCTTGGGTGCCTTGGAGATCAGGTTCACCGCACCGCCGAGCGCGTTCTTGCCGAACAGCGTGCCCTGCGGGCCGCGGAGCACTTCCACGCGCTCGAGGTCGAACAGCGTGAAGTTCATGCCGGCCTGGCGGGCCCAATACACGCCGTCCGTGTAGACGGCCACGGTCGGCTTGGAGAACGACAGCGTTTCGCTGTTGATCTTGCCGCGCAGGCCGACGATCGGCGTGCCGCCGTTCGGTCGGAAGTACGCGTTCGGGATCATCGCGCCGACGTCTTCGACATCGCTGACACCGCGCTCGGTCAGCGTATCGGCGCTCATCGCCGTGATCGCCAGAGGCGTCTGCTGCAGGTTTTCCTCGCGGTACCGTGCGGTCACCACGATTTCCTCGAGGGCAGACTGCGCCATCGCAGCGTTGGTCGACAGGATTCCGCTTACGGCTGCGGCGAGCAGCGGCAAGGATCCATATCTGGAGTGAGTCTTCATCTTTAGAAATCCCCCTGTCTATAGGCGTTAGTAACAGAACATCAACATGCCTGATCACCCGATCCACGGTTCTCCCGAAACAGTTGAAGGCGACCGTGGTGTAAGTGGCGATGAAGCGGGCTGGACTTACCGCAGGCTGCATGCGGCTTCTGCATCAGCCAATCCAGCTATCCCTGCATCTCTTCATTCTTCTTTTCTTCGGTTCCCTGCAGCTCAGGCGAAGCTGCCTTCCCCTCCAGCTCGCATGCGCCAAGCCTGGATTGATCCTTTGCCTATCTAAAGTGGCGGCGCCCCCACTTTTTTCTCGTCGTCATCTATACATTTCTTGATGGCAGCATCTTATCGAGTGCTCCCGCGCTCTCGCGTAATCGCTTGCTTGCAACTGCCGATTCACGTGAGCAGCCTCTAGCCGCTCGACGCGGTGATCCTCTGAATTCTTGCAGACCCGCAGGACTATTTCCATAGGTGGGAGCGCGAGTCGCTTACGGACTTTGGAGGACAGCAAGGGTGCGCACCATAGGGCGCCGATCTGAAAAGGCCCGGCGCTCATCGTCCTGGTTACGAGCGGAGTCGCATTCGGGGAATCGATGCCCGCATACGGTACGGGACGAGTCCAGCGGAATCGAGGCATGCATGCCCAGTGGCATGCATCCGATCAACGAGCAGGCCAGCATCGTCACGGACCGCGCCGTTGTTGCTCGTGTACAGCTGCTGATCGTGATGCCGGGCGCCGGCAACTGCGGCACTTCGCAGGCTCCTTGAATTCCCGACGGGTGCCGTACCCGGCCATCGCGGGCATTGCGCTGCACTGAGATGGCGTTCCCCGCCTGCTCGGTCGGGGAAAGACGGCCGCCGGAATCAGGTTGAGGCATAACCGGAAGCCGATCTCTCGACAGTCGCCGCTGGTGCCTGCTGCTCGCCCGCGATCTTTGCCTGCTTGCGCCCCAGCCAGAAGCCGAGTGCGCCCCAGATCAACGCGAGAGGGATGGCGACACTGGTGAGCGCGGCCAGTCCCATGCCGAGCTTGCCAAGCCATCCTTCTGTTTGCGCACCGACGACGTCGCCCCCGCGATAGACGAAAGTATCGATGAAGGCCTTGGCCTTGTACTTGTCCTCGCGCGGGATGACGGTGAACAGGGTTTCACGGGCCGGACGCATGATGGCACGCTGTACCGCGCTGAAGAACGCGTCGAAGAACACGAGCAGCACGAGTGACGCAAAGAGTGCGAGGCCGAGGAAGCCGAGCGCGGCGATCAGCGGTACCAGTGCCAGGGAAACGGGGACTCCGAAGCGCTTGATGACATGTCCTGCAAGGATGATCTGCAGGACCAGCGTGACCGATTGGCGTGCAAGGTCGATCTGTGCAAAGACACCTGCGCGCATGTCGACATCGTCGCCGAGGGCCGCAACCATCTGCAGCCGCGTGAAATAGATGAAGGTGGCAAGCACCGCGAGGATCAGGACATAGGCAGAGATGCCGAGGAGGAAGGGCGAACTCAATGCCGTACGAAAGCCTTCCCAGGGGCTGCCGCCGATGATGGCACGGCTGTCGCCGACGGCCTGCGAGACGCCGGTCGCTGCCGTGGCATGGTCCGGCTGCACCTTCGCCACGCCCCATGCAGACATCACCGCGAAGACGAGGAATGCGGCGCTGATGAGCAGCAGCGCGGGCGCGCCCAGCGGCTTCGCCAGCACGGACGCTAGCCACGAGCCGAATATGGCGCCGATCGTGCCGCCGGCGGCAATGACGCCGAAGATCCGCTTGCTCTGTTCCAGCGAGAAGCGGTCGGCCATGAGGGCCCAGAACAGCATCGTCACGAACAGGTTGAAGACACTGAACCAGACGTAGAAGATCTGGCCGGTGGTTTCGCCGATGGCCTGTGGCGTAAAGACCAGCATCCCGTAGAACCCGACCAGCGTGACGGCGAAGAAGAGATTGGTTGTTGCGATGAACGCGAGCCGGCGGTAGCGGCTGACCAGCCAGCCGAACACCGGGTTCACGAGCAACGTGACGACCAGCGTTCCCATGAACAACCAGCGGATCGCCTCGATTCCCCGTTGCATGCCGAGCGCCTCGCGTGCAGGCCGCAGGATCTGCAGCGCGGTCAGTACGCAGAAGAAGTACAAGGCGGCCAGCAGGATGGGGCCGACCTCCTCGGATTTGACGTTGAAGAATCGCTGCAACAGGGATCTCATGCTGGCTCCTCTTTTTCTCGTCGGCTTTCACCCATCGTCAGGGCGGAAGGATAGGCTGTTTCTCGAGGGCAGGGGAGAGTTGCGCCGCGATGACCCACCGCCGGCCATGTGAAGAATTGTAGGGCGGGCCCGGCGGCGCTGGGGCAGATCTTCACCCTCCGGCTCTACGGAGCGAGATCCTCGAACAGGCTCCCGACGAGCGGCAGGAAAGAAACGACGAGCAGCACGGCCATCCCCACGTTGAAGACACGCAACTGGACGGGATCCTTGAGCCAGTTGCGCAAGGCCACGCCAAATCCCGCCCACGCGCTGACGCAGGGCAGGTTGATGGACCCGAACACGAGCGCAACCAACAGCAAGCTCGGAACATAGCGGGACGGGTCCGTGTACGTTGCGGTTGCAGCAAGCCCCATCGCGATCGCCTTCGGGTTGATCCACTGGAACAGCACGGCCTGCAGGAAGGTCATCGGCTTTGCGTGCGGGTTGTCCGCGCCGCCATCGACGGGTCCACTCGTTGCGATCCTGTAGGCGAGCCAGCCCATGTACAGAAGGCTGGCCAGGCGCAATCCAGTGTAGACCTTGGGCGATGCCTGCAGCATCTGGCCGACGCCCAGGCCCACGACGACCATCATGAACAGGAACCCGAGCCCGACACCGAGAATGTGCGGAATCGTGCGCTTGAACCCGTAGTTCGCTCCCGACGCGAGCAGCATCAGGTTGTTGGGTCCGGGCGTGATCGAGCTGGCCACGGCAAAGGCCATCAGCGAAAGCAGCAGGGTGCTCTGCATTGAATAAGTTCCTGGCCGGAGTATGCGGGCTACAACCGACAGCGCTTATGCAGCGAGACCGAGTTGCCTGAGTAGCGGTTCGATGCGGGGCTCGCGACCGCGGAACTCGACGAAAGCCTCCATCGCTTCCTGGCTGCCGCCCTTTTCAAGGATCGCGGACAGGAAGCGATGCGCCGTTGCCGTATCGAACAGCCCGTTCTCCCTGAACGCGCTGAACGCATCGGCCGCGAGCACCTCCGCCCATTTGTAGCTGTAGTAACCGGCCGCATAGCCGCCGGAAAATATATGCTGGAAGCTGTGCGCAAACCGGTTGAAGGGGGGCGGCTTGATGACAGCCACTTCGTCACGGACGGCAGCAAGCGTCGCCGCGATGCCGTTGCTGTCGAGCGGCGCACCGCCATGGATCCGCAGATCGAAGAGCGCAAACTCGATCTGGCGGACCGTCTGCAACCCGGCCTGGAACGTTCGTGAGGCTTGCAGCCTGTCGAGTTCCGCCGTGGGCAAGGGCTCGCCTGTTTCGACATGGCCCGAGATCAAGGGCAGGACTTCGCTTGCCCATGCGAAGTTCTCCATGAACTGGCTCGGCAGCTCGACCGCATCCCAGGCCACACCGTTGATGCCTGCGATGCTCGGGAAGTCGACCCGAGTCAACATGTGGTGCAGGCCGTGGCCGAAT
This sequence comes from Steroidobacteraceae bacterium, assembly GCA_040080215.1. Classification (GTDB taxonomy): domain Bacteria; phylum Pseudomonadota; class Gammaproteobacteria; order Steroidobacterales; family Steroidobacteraceae; genus CAIUGU01. Next base: position 12,252 of record JBEBIT010000062.1, on the reverse strand, counting down.
TCGTGGAACAGGGTAACGACGTCGGAATGGGTGAGCAGCGAGGGCTTGTTGCCCGACGGGGGCATGAAGTTGCAGACAAGGTACGCAACCGGTTGCGTACCCCACGACTTGAGCCGCGCACGGCCAACGCACTCGTCCATCCAGGCTCCACCGCGCTTGTGCGATCGTGCATACAAGTCGAGGTAGAAGCTGCCGCGGCGGGAGCCATCCCGCTCGAGGATGTCGAAGAAGCGGACCTCGGGATGATAGAGGTCGATGCCGGTTCGCTCGTTGATCCTGATGCCATAGAGCATCTCCGCCACCGTGAACAACCCGGTCAACACCCGCGGCAACGGGAAGTAGGGACGCAACGCTTCTTCCGACAGCGTGAAATGCTGCTGCTTCAGCTTTTCGGAGTAGAACGCGACGTCCCAGGCATTCAACGTCCGTCCCGCGAACCGCTGCAGGTCCTCGAGTTCACGCCGTGCGGCCGGCCGACTGAGATCCGCGACCTGGCTGAGGAAGGCCTCGACCTGCTGTACCGAGTCAGCCATCTTCGTTGCCAGTGAATAATCCGCAAAGCTGCCGAAGCCGACGAGCCTCGCCCGCGCATGTCTCAACGCGAGGATCTCCTCCATCAGGGTCGAGTTGTCCCACGCGGTCTGTCCCTGGTCGGACGCGCGAGTGACCCATGCGGTATAGAACTCGCGACGCAGCGCTTCGCTCACTGCGTGCGTCATCGCTGCGAGGTAGTTCGGCGCATCCAGGCTGAAGAGCCACCCTTCAACGCCTTTCGCATTGGCGGCGGCTCGCGCTCGCTCGACGATGGCGGGAGGCAAACCGGCGAGTTCGGTCACATCGGTGACATGACGGCTCCAGGCGTTGGTGGCATCGAGCACGTTGTCGTCAAAGCGCGAACACGCTGTCGAGAGCCTTTCCGCCAGCTCCTTGAAGCGCTGCTTCTGGTCCGCGGGCAAGGCGACTCCCGCAAGCCGAAAGTCGCGCAGCGCCTTCTCCAGCAGCAGGCGCTGGCCGGCCGAGAGATGCCCGCCTTCCATTTCGAGCACCGCCTGGTAGGCGCGATAGAGGCGTTCGTTCTGCCCCAGGTCCGTATACCAGGCCGTCAGCAGCGGCAGGCAGGCGCTGTAGGCGAGCCGCAGTTCGTCGTTGTTCATGACCGCGTTCAAGTGACCGATCGGCGACCAGAAGCGCCCGAGCCGGTGGTGCATCTCCTCGAGCGGAACCACGAGCTCGCTCCAGCTCGATGCGCCGGAGTCGAGCAAGGCACCGAGCGCCCGGCGGTTTTCATCCAGCAGCTTGCGCAGCCGTGGTTCGATGTCGGCAGGGCGGATACCGGAAAAATCGGGCAGGCTGGAATCGAGCTGGGCAGGCTGGGTCATGGGAACGCCGTATGGCCAAGTCCAAGGGAGCGTTCTAGTATTGGGCGGCTGACGGGCTTTCTCAATAGAATTAATGTGTGTGCGACCCGGGCAAAGCTTTCCTTGAGGATCCCATGAGCGTACGTCCCTATCTCCACCACGTCCCGCAGCTCGGCGAGCGGGTATTCATCGACCCATCCGCGGTCGTGATCGGCAAGGTTACGCTGGGTGACGACGTCTCCGTCTGGCCGACTTCCGTGCTGCGCGGTGACGTGCACGACATCGTCATCGGGGCTCGTTCCAATGTGCAGGACGGCTGTATCCTGCACGTGACGCACGACGGCGAATACGCGCCGGGAGGCCGTGCCTTGATTGTCGGCACGGACGTAACAGTCGGTCATCGGGTTGTGCTGCATGCCTGCATCGTCGGCAACTTCTGCCTGGTGGGCATGGGGTCGGTGATCCTGGATGGCGCCATCCTCGAGGACTACGTGATGGTCGGCGCAGGCAGCACTGTGGCGCCCGGAAAGCGCCTTGAATCGCGCGGGCTGTACGTCGGCAGCCCGGCACGACGCGTCCGCGACTTGACCGACAGGGAGCTCAGCTTCCTGCCCTATTCGGCGGCGAACTACGTCAAGTTGAAGGATGAGTACCTGGGAATGCCGTAGGGGCTTGGCGCCCACGTTCTGCAGGCTATTTCTTCTTCCCCGGCATCGGCTTCTTGATGGCGTCGAGCACCGGGCGTGTTTGTGGGCGGACGCCCCGCCACAGGAAGAAGGCTTCTGCTGCCTGCTCGACCAGCATTCCCCAGCCGGTGACGGCCAGCGATGCACCGTAGCCCTTGGCCCAGATCGTGAAGGCCGTATCGCCGCTGCCATACGACATGTCGTAACAGACCGTCCGTTCCCCGATGACCGACGGCGGTACGGGCGGTACTTCGCCGTTCATGCTTGCCGACGTGGCGTTCACGATCAGGTCGAACTCGCCTGATACTGCATCGAACGTGCTGCAAGTCACGGCGCCAAGGTGCTGGAACAATCCAACGAGTTCTTCCGCTCGCGCCGCCGAACGGTTCGCGATGTGGATTCCTGCCACGCCGGCCGCAAGCAGCGGGCCGATCACGCCGCGGGCTGCCCCTCCCGCGCCGAGCATCAAGACCCGCTTGCCCTTCAGGGGCAAGCCCAGGTTATGGTCGAGGTCGGCAACGAGACCGACGCCGTCCGTGTTGTCGCCGATCAATTCATTGTCCTGACGGATGATCGTGTTGACTGCGCCCGCCTGCTCGGCTCGCGGCGACAGCTTGTTCACCAGCTGTGCCGCCGCCTGCTTGAACGGCAGCGTGACGTTGAGTCCCCGCCCGCCATCGGCAAAGAACGCCAGCACATCCCCGCGGAAATGTTCGGGCGGAATCTCGAGCAGTCGATAGACCATGTTCTGCCCGGTCTGTTTTGCGAACAGGCCATGGATGAAGGGCGACCAGCTGTGCTTGACCGGAAATCCCGCTACCGCATACCGGTCCGGATTCGCGGTCATGCCGACTTCATCCATTCCGCCGCGCGCTTGGCGAAGTACGTGAGGATGCCATCCGCTCCCGCGCGCCGCATCGAAAGCAGGGCTTCCATCGCGACCGTACGCTCATCGAGCCAGCCATTGCGGCACGCAGCCATCAGCATCGCGTACTCGCCACTGACCTGGTAGACGTACGTCGGCACGCCGAAAGTGTCCTTCACCCGCCGGACGATATCGAGGTAAGGCAAGCCGGGCTTGACCATCACCATGTCCGCCCCCTCCTCGAGATCGAGGGCGACTTCCCGCAGCGCCTCGTCTGAATTGCCGGGATCCATCTGGTACGTCGACTTGCTGCTCTTGCCGAGATTGCCCGCCGAATCCACGGCGTCACGGAACGGACCGTAGAAGCCGGACGCATACTTCGCGGAGTACGCAAGGATCCGCGTGTGGATGAAGCCTGCGCTTTCGAGCGCTTCGCGTACGGCACCGATGCGGCCATCCATCATGTCGCTCGGTGCAACGATATCCACGCCTGCCTCTGCGTGGGACAAGGCCTGCTTCACCAGGGCCTCGACCGTTGACTCGTTGACGACGTAGCCCGACGCATCGATCAGTCCGTCCTGGCCATGCGTCGTGAACGGATCGAGCGCGACATCGGTGATCACGCCGAGCGACGGCACGGCCTTCTTGACCGCACGCACGGCCCGCTGTGCGAGCCCATCGGGATTCCATGCTTCGCGGGCGTCCTCGGTCTTGGCGGTCGGCGGAGTGACCGGGAACAGCGCAATGGCCGGAATCCCGAGCCGCGCGACTTCTTCCGCTTCGCGGACGAGTTCGTCGATGCTGAGTCGTTCGACGCCCGGCATCGAGGCGACGGCTTCTCGCTGGCCCTTGCCTTCCTTGACGAAGAGCGGATAGATCAGGTTGTCGGGGTGGAGCGAACTCTCGCGCATCATGCGACGCGAGAAGTCGTCACGGCGCATGCGGCGCATGCGCGTCTGCGGAAATTTCCCGATCGACCCGTTTTTCATAAGATACTTGGCTCCGAGGACCGTGGCTGCGAACCCGCAGGGTGCGCGAATTTCGTTGCGGAGCCGCAGTTTATACCTGAATCAGGGGTTCTTTAGAAACCGCCATGAGCCCACAACCTTCCCGCTGTCCCTGGGCAATGTCCGGGAACGATCTGTACATCGCGTACCACGACAGGGAGTGGGGCGTGCCGGTGTACGACGATCAGGTGCAGTTCGAGTTTCTCATTCTCGAAGGCGCGCAAGCCGGACTCTCCTGGTCAACCATCCTCAACAAGCGCGAAGGGTACCGTGAAGCCTTTTCCGGGTTCGATGCCGAACGCATGGCGCGCTTCGGCAAGCGGGACGTCGAGCGGTTGATGAAGAATCCCGGCATCGTGCGGAATCGCCTCAAGATCGAGTCGGCGATCGGCAATGCGCGCCTCTATCTCGAGCATCTGGAAACGCGCGGAAGCTTCTCGGACTACCTGTGGGGATTCGTAGGCGGCAAGCCGTTGCAGCATCGCCTGCAGGCCTCGGGCGCGACGCCGGTGACGACGGCGGAATCGGACGCGTTGTCGAAAGACCTCAAGAAGCGCGGCTTTCGTTTCGTCGGCAGCACCATCATGTATGCCCACATGCAGGCGACGGGCATGGTCAATGATCACCTGACAACCTGCTTTCGCCACAAGCCCTGCATGGCACTCGGGAAGCAGCGCCCGAAGAGGTCCACTCCCTGACGGCGTCGTCAGGTGCGTCTATTCGCCGATGAGCCACTCGACTCGAGTGGTGCCCGCCCCCGAGGGCGACAGGCGCTGGTGCAATGCCGGCAGCACGACGCGCATGCGCTCATCGAGCTGCCAGGGTGGGTTGACGATCAACAGGCCGGACCCGATCAATCCCGTGGGCGAGTCGTGTGGTCGAACCGACAGCTCGAGCACCAGCGTCTTCCTGATGGCTGCATCCACGATGGCGCGGTGGAAGCGCGAACTCTCGTGGTCCGCCTTGAGCGGGTACCACGCACAGTACATGCCGTTCGGCCAGCGCTGCTGCGCGGTCGTGAGCGCCTTTGCTAGGTCGTCGAATTCCGTGGCGGCTTCAAAGGGCGGATCGAGCAGCACCAGGCCGCGGTTCTCTCGCGGAGGCAACTGCCCCTTGAGCGCCGCGTAGCCGTCGTCTTCAAGCACGGAGAGATTGCGGCGGCCTTGCGTCGCCTCGCGGAGGAACGCAGCTTCTTCGGGGTGCTTTTCGACGAACACCTTCCGGTCTTCCTTGCGCAGCAGTCCCAGCGCAAACAGCGGTGACCCGGGATAGAAGCGCATGTCGCTGGCCGGACCGCCCGCATTGAACGTGCGGAGCAGATTCAGGTATCTCTCTACTTCGGGCGGCATCTTGTCCACGGTCAGCAACCGCCCGACGCCTTCCATCCACTCGGCACCCCGCGTCGCCTCCGAGGAGCGCAGGTCGTAAGTGCCCCGACCCGCATGCGTGTCCATGAAAAAGAGCGGTGCGGGCTTGGCAAGCAGGCGGTCCAGCAACGTCACCAGCACGACGTGCTTCAGGACGTCGCCTACGTTGCCGGCGTGGTAGGCGTGACGATAGTTCATGCTTGCGGTGACGCCGTGATGCGAAGGAAGCGGAGAGCACCCAGGCTGAGGCCCGGGAGCGCTTGCGAAGACTAGAGCTCGGCGAGCCAATCCCGAGGACGCAGATAGTCGGTATACAAGGTTGCCTCGGGAGAACCCGGCTCCGGCTGCCAGTCATACTGCCAGCGCACCAGCGGCGGCAGCGACATCAGGATGGACTCCGTGCGTCCTCCCGTCTGCAACCCGAACAGCGTCCCCCGGTCGTAGACCAGATTGAATTCCACGTAGCGGCCGCGCCGGTACAGCTGGAATTGCCGCTCGCGCTCGCCGTAGGCAATGTCCCTGCGTCGCTCGACGATCGGCAGGTAAGCCTTCAGGAAGTGATCGCCGACGCTGCGTTGATACTCGAAAGACCGGTCAAAACCCCACGCGTTCAGGTCGTCGAAGAACAGTCCCCCAATGCCGCGTGTCTCGTTGCGGTGCTTGAGGAAGAAGTAACGGTCGCACCATTCCTTGTGCTCACGATAGACCTGCTCGCCGAAGGGAGCGCAGGCGTCGCGCGCCACGCGATGCCAGTGAACCACGTCGTCGGCGAAGGCGTAGTAAGGCGTGAGGTCGAAGCCGCCGCCGAACCACCAGACGGGCTCCATGCCGGGTTTTTCGGCAATGAAGAAGCGAACGTTGGCGTGGGTCGTCGGGATGTAGGGATTGCGGGGATGGAAAACCAGCGAGATTCCGGTTGCACTGAAACGGGCGCCAGCAAGTTCAGGGCGGGCCTGGGTTGCCGACGGCGGCATTTCGTTGCCCATCACATGCGAGAAGCCGATGCCGGCTTGCTCGAAGACGCGGCCACCCTGCAACACGCGGCTTTCGCCGCCGCCGCCGCCCGGGCGCTCCCACTGGTCGCGACGGAAGGTCGCACCGCCATCCGCAGCTTCAATCGCATTCGAGATGCTGTCGTGCAATCCGCGCAGGTAACTGATGACTGCGACGGTCCGGGGGTGCAGGTCCGACATCGGTCTAGGCCCTATTTCTTCGTGGGTGTCTTTTTCGCCGGCGCCTTTGCCTTGGGCGCTGCCTTCGCGCTGGCTGTCTTCTTCGCTTTCACGGGTGCGGCCGCCGCTGCTGCTGCGACCGGCGCATCTGTCTTCGCGGCTGCCTGACGAGCACCTGACTTGGCGAATCGTCCGCCGCGCTTCGATCGATCCGGCGCGGCGGCCAGCAATGCGCGACACTCATCCAGCGTCAGCGTGTGCGGCTCGCGTTCCTTCGGAATCTTGGCGTTCTTGACCTTGTCGGTGATGTACGGACCGTAGCGGCCATTCAGCACCTGGATACCGGCCGCCCCGAAATCGAGGATGGTGCGGTTGGCGTCCGCAATCTCCTTCGCGCGAATCAGCTCGAGCGCCTTGGGCAGGTCGATCGTGTAGGGGTCGTCTTCCTTGATCGACACGTACTTCTTTGCCGCGTACTGGACGTAGGGACCAAAACGGCCGATGGCCACCTTGATGGCATCGCCCGACTCGGTCTTGCCGAGCGTGCGCGGCAGCTTGAAGAGCTCAAGTGCGTCCGCAAGCGTCAGCATGTCCATCTTCTGCGTTGCCTTCAGGCTCGCAAATTTCGGCTTCTCGGGATCGTCCTTGGTGCCCATCTGCACGAACGGGCCGTACTTGCCGTAGCGCACCGTTATCGGCTTGCCGGTGACCGGGTCCTTGCCGAGTTCACGGGACTCGGAGACTTCCTCGCGAGTGACTGTGGCCCCGACGTGATCCACCTGCTGCTTGAATTCCTTCCAGAAGCGGTCAAGCACGGGGATCCACTCTTCCTTGCCGTCCGCAATCTCGTCGAGGTCGTTCTCCATCTTCGCGGTGAAGCCGTAGTCGACGTAGTGCTCGAAATTGCGCGTCAGAAAACGGTTCACGATCTTGCCAAGGTCGCTCGGGATGAACCGGCGATTGACGAGTTCGGCGTACTTCTTGTTGAGCAGCGTCTGGATGATGCTGGCGTACGTCGAGGGGCGGCCGATGCCGTGCTCTTCCAGCGCCTTGACCAGGCTCGCTTCGGAATAGCGGGGCGGCGGCTCTGTGAAGTGCTGTCCCGGTCGCACCTCGACCAGCTTGACCGCGTCGCCGACCTCGATGGGGGGCAGGATGCGATCGCCATCCTCGTCCACGGCGTCGTCCACGCCTTCCTTGTAGACGGCAATGTAACCGGCCTTCACCAGCGTGGAACCCGTGGCGCGGAGCACGCCCGCCGCACCCGCGAGGGAAGCGCTCTTCCCGGGCACGAGGTCGATCGCAACCGTGTCGAAGATGGCGGGCGCCATCTGGCTCGCGACCGCACGCTTCCAGATCAGCGAATACAGCTTGAACTGGTCCGGATCGATCTTGCCCTCGAGGTGTTCGGGCGTGATGGACGCCGACGTGGGGCGGACGGCTTCGTGTGCTTCCTGTGCGTTCTTGGACTTGGTCTTGTACACGCGAGCTTCGTCCGGCAGGCCTTCGGCGCCGTACAGCTTCGTGATGACCTCACGGATTTCCTTGATGGCCTCGGCAGCCATGTTGAAGGAGTCGGTACGCATGTAAGTGATGAGGCCGACGGCGCCTTCGCCGAAGTCGACGCCTTCATACAGCTGCTGCGCGAGCCGCATCGTGCGCTGCGCGCCAAACCCGAGTTTGCGAGCGGCTTCCTGCTGGAGCGTGGACGTCGTGAAGGGCGGCGACGGATTCCGCTTGCGCTGCTTGCGATCGATTGCGGCCGTGGTGAGTATTCCACCAGCCGCCTTCTCGACGGCCTCGCGCACCGCGGTCGCCTGGGCTTCGGTCGTGAAGCTGAACTGCTCCACCTTCGTGCCCTGATATTCGATCAGGCGGGTCGCAAACGTCTGGTTCGACTTGTCCGCATCCGCTTCGATGGTCCAGTACTCGCGGGCAATGAAGCGGGCAATCTCGTCTTCCCGCTCGCAGATCATGCGCAGTGCGGGGCTCTGTACTCGACCCGCCGAGGCACCCGGCAAGCCGGCCTTCTTCCATAGCAGGGGAGACAGGTTGAAGCCGACGAGATAATCGAGGGCGCGTCGTGCCTGTTGTGCGTTCACGAGGTCCGTGGACACGCTGCGCGGCTGCTGGATGGCCTCGCGAACGGCGTTGCGGGTGATCTCGTAGAACACCACGCGATGCACGTCCTTGTTATCGAGCCCGCCTTTTTCCTTGAGCAGTTCGAGCAGGTGCCAGGAAATGGCTTCGCCCTCACGGTCAGGGTCGGTCGCGAGGTACAGGGCATCCGCCTTCTTCAGTGCCTTCGTGATCGCCTGGACGTGCTTTTCATTCTTGTCGATGACCTGGTAGCGCATCGCGAAGCGCTGCTGCGGATCGACGGCGCCCTCCTTGGGCACAAGGTCGCGCACGTGCCCATAGGACGCGAGGACCTCGAAGTCCTGCCCCAGGTACTTCTTGATGGTCTTCGCCTTTGCGGGCGACTCGACGATGACGAGATTCCTGGTCATGCTTGCCGTGGACTATGAAAAAAAGAAACCGCGGCAGGCCGCGGCACGATGTTCCTCATCAGCCGGCGGATGCTCCGCCGGTCAATGCACGGCATCTGCCCTGTTGTCGAAGACCAGGTCTTCCATCCGGGAATACGCCACTTCCTGTCCCGGCTGGCTGAAGAGCACCATCAGCACGACCCACTTCACCTGGTCGATGTCGATTTCCTCGGTATCGAGCGCCAGCAACCGGTCGATCACCAGCTCGCGCTGCGTGCCGCTCAGGATGCCGATGTTCTCGAGATACAGGATGTATCCGCGGCACTCGGTATCAAGCCGGGCAGATTCACTGGGGTCAAACAGGCGGATCGCCCGGGAGGTGGGCACAACCCCCGCCCGCTCCGGATCTGCCGACAATTCTTCCAGCCATTCGAGCGCACGCTCGACTTCGCGTTCCGCGAAGCCTGCCCGCTCCAGTTCGTCCTTGAGCGTGTCGCGATCAGTATCGGGGGCGGACTCGAGGTCAGCGTCGAAGTAATTCTCGAAGAGGTAGATCAGGATATCGAGAACACTTTCCTTCATTTCGTTCCCTCGGGGTGTGCCCGGACGTACAGACCGCCAGGGAAAGACTCGATGCGCCCGTCCAGTTCGAGAATGAGCAGCATCGAAGCCACCTCGCTGACTTGAAGCCCGGTTCGCTGCACCAGAAGGTCTACGCCGGCAGGCTCGAAGCCGAGCGCATCTAACAGGATTTTATGGTCTTTGTCCAACGGGCTGCCGGAAACCCGTGTGGAATCAGCGGCCTTAGTCGCCTCGACCACAACCGTGTGCGCAGCCAGGGACAGCGTGAGCTGTCGCAGCTGCGGGAATATGTCTTGAGCGCTTTCGACCAGTGTTGCGCCCTCGCGTATGAGCTGGTGACAGCCGCGTGTCAGCGGGTTGTGGATGGAGCCCGGAATGGCGAACACCTCGCGACCCTGGCTTGCCGCGAGCCGTGCAGTGATCAGCGAACCGCTCTGGATGGCCGCTTCGACGACCAGCGTGCCCACCGACATGCCGCTGATGAGGCGGTTGCGTCTCGGAAAATTCTGTTTGGCGGGTGGCGTCCCCAAGGGGAACTCCGACACAAGCACCCCGCGCGCGGCGATCTCGCTGCGCAGCGCCTTGTGCGAGGCGGGATAGGTAATGTCCAGTCCGGTGCCGCAGACCGCGACCGTCGTTCCACCGACCTCGAGGGCGCCTCGATGGCTGGCGGCATCGATGCCGATCGCGAGGCCGCTGGTGATGGTGAAGCCGCCGCTCGCCAGGTGTGCCGCGAAGGCCCGGGCGGTCTCTGCTCCCGAGTGAGTCGGATTGCGCGAGCCGACGATGGCGATCTGGGGCAATGCGAGAACATCACCATCACCGTCGACGAAGAGCCCGACCGGTGCGTCGGCAACTTCGCGCAGCAAGGGCGGGTAATGCGCGGAGCCCCAGTGGATGTAATGGTGGGAGTCGACTTCCAGCCAGCGCTCGTCTCGATCAAGCAGCGCCTGGTCCGGCGACTCCAGCCATTTGACCGCACTGGGCGGCATCCCGAAGTCGAGCAGCTCGCGTCTCTTTGCGCTCAGCAGGGCTTCGGCATCGCCGTAGCGCGCCAGCAGAGGAGCCAGCAAACCTGCATGCAAACCGGGGGTACGGGCCAACGCCAGCCAGGGGCGTATTCCATCCATGGAGTTGAGTCCTCAAGACTTGTGCGCCTCGCGGCGCGTTCCCCCACATCCTTGTGGTGGGCCAATCATCACACTCGTCAGCCAGCCGAGCTGGTTGCCGGATCGCCGGGGCGATCCGGGATCTGCAATTCTCAGGGCTGTGCGACCAGGTCGCCAGTGCGAATGGGGCGGGTGGCTTCCATGATCAGTCCGTAGCTCATCCGCTCGTTCGCCTTGAATACCATCACGAGGCCCGTGCGCTCCTCGGGAAGGGCGATGTTCTTGCCGAGTCCGGAGAATCCGTTGGACAGGCCGGAAGCCTGGCCGCCATGCGAGTAGACATCCTTCACCCTGTTGCCGGCTTCCTGCACGGCGAGGACGTGACCAGGCTCAAGTCCATCGCGGGTTCCGCGGTTGATTGCCACGACCTGATACTGGCCAAGAACGGAGTAGTCATCGACGGCCATCACGGCGCCGGCGACCGACTTGGGCGGCGCGTGCGGGATGAAATCGGCACCGAGGCTCGCATCTTCCGGGAACAGCTTGTCTCCCTGCAATGCTTCCCGCGTTGACTTCGTCAGTGTCAGCTTGGTTGTTTCGCCCTGCTGCGCAACGGCGCCCGAGCCGACGTACAGGCCGTGATAGCCGAGAATGTCGCGCGTTTCCGGGTCCCGCAGCGGCTCACCCACGTGAATGATGTTGTACCGGCCATCGACTGTCGCGCCTTCCAGCCCGCGCGCATACACCTCATTGCCCGCGGCGCCAATGATATGGCTATCGCGCATCGCGACAATGTAGGGGCCGGACTTGACCTGTGCCTTGTCCAGCATGGTCGGCCTGCCCATGAATGCAGCAATGACCTCGTAGGGGAGGGTGGTGATCGACTGCGGCAGGGCTTCGCTGCGGATCTGGGGGGTGAGCTTCGTGGCTCCGCCGCCGACCGGCGTTGCAGCGCGCTGTTCGATGGAGATGCGAGGCTGTCCTTCAACGTACGTCAGCGCCAGGATGTCGCCGGGATAGATGCGGTGCGGGTTTTCGACCTGCGGGTTCGCGTACCAGATTTCCGGCCAGTACCAGGCGTCCCGCAGGAAGACCTTCGAGATTGACCAGAGCGTATCGCCCGACTGCACTGTGTAACGGTCCGGGGCGTTGGGCGCGAGCGGGATGTTGCTGCCGGTGGCGACGGTTCGCGCTCCGCCTTCTGCCTGGGCTCCCGATGTTGCCGGCAATGCCAGCAGCAATGTTCCGGTGACGGCCGCGGCGAGGGTCATGAAACCGGCGGCCCGGCGGGGGCTGATCCTGAACCTCAGGATCGGGTGTGGGTGGGTCGCAGTCTTCATGCGCTTGGCGGCTCCATCTGGACTTGCAGGAATCAAACCCGTGCCCGGGAACGGACTCGGGCCTTATAATCGCGCTGTCTTCTGTCGTTCCGGGCTACTTGGCCGGTCGGCCCCGCGGTCTGGCGCCGGGCACTCGGAACGATGGAATACCGGCAGGAATCAGGTACTTCGGGAAAGGCATTAAGTTCAACGTTGGCCTAACTTTAGCAGCATTTTTACAGCGAGTGCACGAATCCGGGCGTGGCCCCGAGACGTGGTTCTCATTCCCCCCCAAACC
>JBEBIT010000009.1:17500-72487 GCA_040080215.1 Steroidobacteraceae bacterium | reverse complement strand
GACGATCAGGTACCTGGTGGCGAACGGCGCGGCGCTCGAGACCCGCGACGAGAAGGGGCTCACGCCGATCGACTACGCCGCCGGCAAGTACGAGCGGGAGTTCCTCGAGCCGGAGCATCCGCGCCGGGCCGATACGATGGCGTTGCTCAGTGAGTACATAGTAGCTGCGACCGGCAGGCAGCCTGTCGAGTTTGCAGGCACATTCAACGTCGCCGTCAAAGGCACGCCGGGCGGCGCCAAGTAGCGCAAGCGACTGCGGGCCTGCAGGCAGGACGCCCCCGACCGCAAGGTACGGGGGCGCCTGGTTCCGTCGGAATCCGTCGGCAGCGCGAACGCTGCGTCAGGACACTCGAAGGCGAAGCCTAGCGATCGCCTTCGCTCTCATCCTCGTGGTCTTCGTCATCACCTTCATGCTTCGGGAGGGTGATCTCGATCGTGCGGTCGTTGGCGCTGTTCGGATGCTGGATGTTGACCCACGCGCGGCGCTTGTCCTGCGGGTCGAAGTACAGCCCCGTGAACTCCGAACCCAGCGTGCCGTTCGATGCCCAGCGCGCCAGGCCTTCGCCTGCGTCCAGCAGATCGCCATCCTTGTTCAGGTCCTTTGCGAACCAGATGTCGTCATCCTCTCCGCCGTTGCGGTCCTCGACGATGTACACGTTGCCTTCATGGTCGACCGCCAGGTTGTCCGGGCTGGTCAGGCCCGTGCCGATCGGCAGACCCGTGGCCAGGTCGAGCGTGTTGCGGTTGGCGAACACCGAAATCGTGCCCGCGGCGAGATCGAGGCGATAGACCTCGTTCGTGGTGGTCGTGGCGACATACAGATACTCGCGACCCCTGATCGTCTGGATCTGCAGGTCTTCCGGACGCTGGTAGTCCGTTCCCTTGAACCCAGCGCGATCGGTCGTGTTGCGGGCGTCGACCGAGGTCACCCCGTTGAGGTCTGTGTTGGTCAGCGCGCCAGGCAGCGCCGCGCCGTTGGCGTCGGTGAAGGGAACCCAGGTATAGGCACCCGTGGCGTTGGGTGTATTGCCATCGCCAATGCGCAGAACCGATGTCTGGCCGGCGGCGAAATAGTCAGCGCGGCCTGCCTTCACCTGCGCCAGCGAAGCTCTCGGCGTGTACTTGTAGATGGCGCCGCCATTCAACTCGTCGATGAAGTACATGTTGCCGGCCTTGTCGAACTGGATGCCTTCATGCGACGTCCGCGGGATGACATTACGGTGCACGAAGTTCGCGCTCTCGTTGCTCGTCGCGGTGAGCGGCGTCTTGATGCCCGGTGCGGTGAGCGGGTTCTTTAGTTCGAACAGCCGGCCGTAGATGCTGGTCGTGCCGGCCGCGGAAGTGACCCAGCTTTCTTCTGCGGTGATCAACGTGCCCCACGGCGTCCAGAAGGAAGCATCGAACGAGATGTGGCCGAGCGGAAAGGGGCTGAACCACAGCGTGTCGGTCACGCCGGTCTTGAGGTCATGACGCTGGACACCGGCCTGGCCTGTCTCGAACACCGTGAACAGGAAGCGACCTTTCTGGCGGCCCGTCTCGTTGACGGTGTTCATGTCCCAGTTGCCGGAGTTCGGCGTGCCGCTCGCGAGGACGGAGGTGCGATCCGCGATCGAGCGCTGCTGGAAGGCGGGGTTACCCAGGGTGATCGGCGTGGCTTCATCAGCGGTTGGGCCGGCCGACGCAGCGAGCGGTGTGAAATCCGAGAAGCGGGTGCCGTCGGCGAGGGCCGCAGAGCCTGCGAGTACCAGGCTGACTGCAGTGGCGAGCCTGTGGGTGAGCGAGATCTTCATTCTGGCGTTCTCCATCGGAAAAGGTGAGGTGCGCGATCAGTTACGAGCCGACCGTGCTGCCACCCTTTTTAGGCGCGGTGTGTTGCGCCCGGAATGCCGGTGCGTGAAGGTTTGGTGACTTGTGTTCGAAGCGTCGGACGCTTGGCCTGTGCGCAGAATGAAAAAGGGGCAGGGACCCTTCTGATGAGTCCCTGCCCCTGTCGTGATTCCAGCAGGGGCTCGCGCCGCCGCCGGAATCAACGCGTCAGCGCATCAACGGCCGAACGTGAAGCGCCCGCCGACGATCCACGTGGTGCCGTCGCTATTGAAGTTGATATCGGCGCCGGCAGACCACTGCGGCGTGAACGAATAGCGGCCACCGACGGTGAAGCTGGTGTCGTCGCCGGCGTTGTCGAAGTCCACGTAGTCGATCTTGCCATTGAGTTCGACCTGGTCGGTCACGAGGCCGCGAAGGCCGACGCCAACACCGAAGCCATCGTCATCGACCGACAGGTTGCGGAAGCCCGGGACGTTGGCAGTGACTTCCGCACTCAGGTACGACACGGTCGCCACTAGGTCGATCTTCGGGGTCAGGGGCTGGTTGAGCCCGGCACCGATTTCGAACTGCGAGGAGTCGATGCCGAAGTCGAAGCCGAGGTCCGCGTAGCTCGCAAAGGCGTGGAAGCGGTTGGTGAAACCCCACGAGCCCTTGATCGCGAAGCCGTCGCCGTCGAGGTTCGCGTCGTCGATCTCGGTGTTGACGTAGCCCAGTTCGGCGTAGCTGTAGCTCAGCCCGCTCTTGGGAGCCTGGGCCAGTGCGGGGCCGGCGACGCTGAGGGCAGCAAGAGCGCCCATCACGGTGAATTTGTTCATTTGCTCAACTCCTGAAGTGTCTTGATCCGGGAAACCCGCCGTCCGTGAAGCTGCAGCGAGGGCTGCGGCCTGACGGGGTTCCATTTGCTTGCCCTGGACGCAGCACTGGCGGCCGGGGAATCCGGCCGATTGCACCAAGGCGGTGCGCAGGGTGGCGGTCCACCACGGCGAGCTCACCTGTCTCCAGCCAGCAACAGGGTTGCCAATCGTCGCGTAGACTCAGCCCAAGTCCTTGAACCGCCTCGCTTGTCGAGCTGGCGTGGCCCAGACTGCCGGCGACGGCCCGCAGACCTCGGCCCGTGTTTCGAATGGGGGATCCCACCGTGAAGATCACTGCAGTCATGACCCGCCACCCGGTGACCGTCGGGCTCGATGAGACGCTCGGGAGCGCGCAAGCCCGGTTCGACCGCTTGAAGGTCCACCACCTGCTCGTGGTGGAGGATGGCCAGCTCGTCGGGGTAGTCTCGGACCGCGACCTGCTGCGCGCCCTGAGCCCGACCCTCGGTACGCCCTCCGAATCCGTGCGGGATACCGCCACGCTCAACAAGAAGGTCCATCAGGTCATGTCGCGGCATCCGGCGACCCTCACCGCCGACGCATCGGTGGCGGATGCGATTGACCTGCTTTGCTCGCGGTCGATTTCCTGCATTCCAATCGTCGATGGCGGCCTGCGACCGCTCGGCATCGTCAGCTGGAGAGACTTGCTCAAAGTGATGCGCGCCATGCTGGCCGTGCCGTGAACGGCGCCTGCCCGCTTGAGGCTACAATGGATCCTTCAGCCCCGTGCACTCGGTAGCGGGGTACCGCCGAAATCCAGAAGAACATGGCCGACGCAACCGCCCTTTACAATGCGTGTCCCTCGCAGCATCACTGCCTCGACGAGGCCGCGTTGCAGGGGACCCGCGGATCTCCTGCGCAGTGATGGAGCCGACCCAGGCAGTCCCTGCGGAGGGGCCGATCAAGGAGAAGGAGCTCAGGATTGCGCTCGTCTGCTACGGCGGCGTGTCGCTTGCCATCTACCAGCACGGGATCACAAAGGAGATCCTCAAGCTGGTCCGTGCGTCGCGCGCGTACCATGCCGCCATTGCGCCCTGGCAGAAGCAGCGACCCGACCATCTCTTCAAGCCAGGCCAGGTCGATGGCCAGTCGCCTTCCACCGAGGATGTCTATTTCGACGCGCTGAAAGCCATTGGCGGACGGGGACTCGACCTGCGGGTGATCGTCGATGTGATCGCCGGGGCCTCGTCCGGCGGCATCAACGGCATCGTGCTGGCGCGGGCATTGGCCCACGACCTCCGCATCGACTCCGTCACGAACGTGTGGCTCAGGGACGTCGACATCGCGTCGTTGCTCGCGCCCGAAGCCAAGGCGGAACCCTGGCACAAATGGTATGTCCGACCGTTCCTGCGTCCGTTCCTGTGGGAACTCAAGCGCATGAAGCTGCTCAAGCAGTCCGTTGACCGGGAGACGCGCGACAAGCTGTCGATGTTCCTGCGGTCCCGCTGGTTCGAACCTCCGCTCGACGGCAGCAGCTTGAGTGCGGTGCTGCTCGATGCGATGGAAGCGATGGGCGATCCGCCGCAGCCGGGGGCGACGCTGGTGCCGGCCGGGCAGCGGCTCGATCTGGCCGTGACCGTGACGGACTACTACGGCGCCGAACGACTGATCCACCTCCACGACCCGCCCATCGTTCGTGAGCGCGAACATCGTCAGGTACTGCGATTCGCCTACGAACACCGGCAGACGGGCACGGAGCTCACCGACTTCGACGCCGACAACGTGCCTTCGCTCGCGTTCGCGGCCCGCGCGACGTCGTCGTACCCGGCCGCATTTCCGCCCGTGCAGGTCCGCGAGATGGATGCGTTGCTCGCCGGGCGCGGGCGGTCCTGGCCGAGGCGCGAGGCCTTCCTGGACCAGAACTTCGGTCACTACCGGGATCTCGGGCTCGATCCGGAGGATGCGGTGCTCGTGGACGGCAGCGTGCTCGCGAACAAGCCGTTCCATATCGCGATCGAAGCGCTGAAGACCCACGCGGCCTTCCGGGAGGTCGACAGGCGGCTCGTGTACATCGATCCCAACCCGAAGAGCCATGCGTCTCCCGTGCCGGGCCAGGTGCCGGGATTCTTCAGCACGATTCGCAGTGCGCTGTCCGACCTGCCGCGATCGGACCCCATCAATGACGAACTCGCGTGGATCGGCCGCCTGAACGAACAGGCCCGTCGCGAGCGCGCCGCAATCGACGCGGTGCGCCCCGATGTCGTTGCGCGCGTGGAGGCAATTGCCGGCAAGGCCCTTGATGAGCCTGTCACTGCCCGGCAACTCACGCGGTGGCGGATCGACGCGGGCCGTGTGCTGATGGCCGACGCGCGCATCACGTACAACCAGTATGTCCGGCTGATGATCGGAGAGGCGCTCGAATATCTCGCGCACCTGGTGTGTTCGGTCTGCGGCTACTCGCACAATTCGCCGCGCGCATTGTGGGTGGCGGAGGTGCTCGATACCTGGGCCCGTCGCAAACACATCTACCAGATGAACTACGAGATTCCGGCCGCGGCGACCAGCGAAGCCGGCCTCGCGCCGTCCATGACGTTCATGGTGAACCTGAACCTCGCCTATCGCTATCGACGGCACCATTTCGTCATCCAGGCAACCAACCGCTTCTATCCGCGCCTTTCTGAACCCGGGCTCGGCGGTTTGACATCGGGCGCACTCGATGACTTCAAGGCGCAGGTGTATGGGTGCCTCGAAGCGCTCAATCCGTTTGAAAGCAGCCGTTTCCTGAGCGGCGACGGCAGGGAGCAGATCCGGGCGGTGTTTGCGCACGGCATCCCGGCCGCGGTACAGCCCGAGCGACTGCCGGAGGCCGACGCGTTTGTTGAACGGCAGGGGACGGCGATCGAAGCGCTGGTGGACCAGGTGAGTCGCGAGTGCCACTTCGTGCGGTTCAACGAGGACGCCGATGCCGTGCTCGCGTCCCCTGCGTTCCTGGCACTGGGTGCATCCTGCCGCCGCGAGCTGCTCATCGCCTACATCGGTTTCGTCTTCTGGGACATCATCCTGTTGCCGATGATCCGGTCGCGCGAGGAGCACAAGCTCGGCGAGCTAGGCGAAATCATCGTGGACCGCATCAGCCCGGAGGACGCGCTATCGCTCCGCGCCAGCAACAGTCCCCCAATGCTGAAAGGAGCCGAGTTCGGCGGCTTCGGCGCGTTCTTCAGCCGCAAGGCGCGGGAGCACGATTACCTGTGGGGCCGGCTCGATGCGGTCGATCGCCTGTTCGACCTCCTCGCGAGTTCCGCTGCGCGCGATACGCAAGGTGGCATCGACATGCGCCCGTACAAGAAACGCGCGTTCGCGGCCGTGCTGGCCGAGGAGGCCGAAAGGCTGAGCGGAATCCCCGGTCTCGTGGCGCAGCTGAAGAAGCGCGTCGAGTCGCTGTGAGCCCGCGGGCGAGCGCAGTACTCCGCGCGACGTTACACTTTCGTTCCTGTTTCCGTTCATGCCGAGGCCTGCCATGCTGCTGGTGACCTTCCCCGTGCTCCCGTCGGTGCGCGCCCTGATTGCTGCGCGCCGCGAGGCCCGATTCAACGACACCGGACAACGGCTGACGCCCGAGGCGCTGCTGCAAGCCGCAGAAGGCTGTGACGTCCTGATGGTGACGGTGGGCGACCGGATGGACGCCGCAACCATCGCCGCGCTGCCTGCTTCGGTGCGCATGATTGCAACGTATTCGGTGGGCTACGACCACGTGGATGTCGCGGCAGCCAGGGCGCGCGGCATAGCCGTCTTCAATACGCCCGACGTGCTCACCGATGCCACGGCCGAGACGGCGATGTTTCTCACGCTCGGCGCAGCACGGCGCGGCAATGAGAGCCTGCAGCTGATCCACAGTCGCCAATGGACGGGCTGGACGCCAGTGCAGTTACCCGGCGTGCAGTTGGCCGGCAAACGCATGGGTATCGTCGGCATGGGGCGTATCGGCCAGGCCATCGCCGCGCGGGCCGCCGCGTTCGGCATGGAGATCCACTATCACAACCGTCGGCCGCTGCCTGAGTCCGAGGGGCGCGGTGCGACGTACCACGCGCAGCTCGAGACGCTGCTGCCGCTCAGCCAGTTCCTGATGCTCGCGTGTCCGCTCACGCCCGAGACCCATCATCTGCTGGATGAAGCGCGCATCGCGCAGTTGCCTGGCGGCGCCATCGTCGTGAACATCGCCCGTGGCAATGTCGTCAAGGACGACGCGCTGATCGCCGCGCTGCGCTCGGGCAAGCTGCGCGCGGCGGGGCTCGATGTGTTCACGAACGAACCGAACCTGGACACGAGGTACTACGACTTGGCCAGCGCCTTCATCCTGCCGCACATCGGCAGCTCCACGCTCGAAGCGAGGGAAGGCATGGCCACGATCCTGCTCGATGCATTCGATGCGCTCGAGCGAGGCCAGGCCGCGCCCAATCGTCTCGGCTAGGAAGTCGCGCCGTCGATCAGGATTGCGCGGAAGTCGTTGACGTTGGTGCGCGTCGGTCCGGTCACGATGAGTCCATCGGCTGCTGCAAACAGATCGTAGGTGCGGTTGCGGGCCAGGCAGTCGCGACCCTCGATGCCGCGCGCGGCGGCGTCTGCAAGCGTGGTCGGCGTCAGTAACGCACCCGCATTGTCCTCGGTGCCGTCGATTCCATCGGTATCGCAGGCGAGCGCGTGGATCCGCGGATGCCCGTCGAGTCCTACGCCAAGTCCGGCGAGATATTCGAGATTGCGTCCGCCTCGACCATTGCGTTCCCTGACGGTCACCGTGGTTTCACCGCCCGACAACAGCAGCCAGCGTCCCGGCCTTTGCGCGTAGTCGCGGGCAAGGGCGGCATGGGCTGCCCCCAGAGACTGCGCGTCGCCCTCCAGATTCTCCCCCAGCAGCACCACTTCATAACCCGCTGCGCTGGCGACAGTAGTCGCTGCAGACAATGCATCGGTTGACGTGGCGACAATGCGAGTGGTCAGCTGGTCGGCGTCACGGACGGAAGGCTTCGGTGTTTCGCTGGATGGATCGTCGAGTACGCGGCGGACGGCGTCGGGGACCTCAAGACCGTAGTGGCCGATGACCTCGCGGGCATCGGCGAGCGTCGTGGGATCCGGCACCGTCGGCCCCGAACCGATGTCGATGGGGTTGTTGCCAGGTACGTCCGAGATCGCGAGCGTCAGAATCGGTACCTGCGTGGCGCGAGCCAGCCGACCTCCCTTGATCGCCGACAGGTGGCGACGCACGCAGTTGATCTCGTCAATCCGGGCGCCGCAGTCGAGCAGGGCTCGCGTCACGCGTCGCTTGTCGTCGAGCGTGAGGCCGGGGGCCGGCATGGGCAGTAGCGACGACGCCCCTCCGGACAGCAGGAATACGATGCGATCGCCTTCTCCCGCGCTGCGCACGAGTTCAAGCATGCGGCTCGCGGCTTGCTGCGCTGCGACGTCGGGCACCGGGTGGGCGGCCTCGACGCACTCGATCGAGGACGCCCGGTGCCCCGGCAAGCCATGCCCATAGCGCGTGACCACAAGGCCCTTCACGCGACCGGGTATCGTGCGTGCGGCTACCTCTGCCATGGCCGCTGCTGCTTTGCCTGCGCCCAGCACGATTGTTGTGCCCTGCGCGATATCCAGAGGCAGTTGCCCGCGCAGCACCTGTTCTGCGGAAACCGCGTCGACCGCAGCGTTGAACAGACGCCGGAGCAGGGCAGGGGCGGTCTCGGGTTGCATGGCAGGACTATAGCAATGTGTCCGCGCGTTGATCCTGTGTAAACTCGGGCCCACCTCGCGACGGTCCGGCCCGCCGAGGCGTTTCCGTCGAGCTAACAAGAAGATCCAATCGGAGAGCGGACTCATGTGGCAGCAGGAATACATCCCCATCGCAGGCAGCCTGACGCTGTCGGCCCTCGCCGCAGGGGCGCCCATCTTCGTGTTGCTGCTGCTGCTCGGCGTTTTTCGCAGGCCCTCGTGGGTTGCCGCCCTTGCAGGACTTGCCACGGCAGTGATCGTGGCTGTCGGCGTCTACGGCATGCCGGGGACGCTCGTCGTCAGCTCGACTGCGATGGGCGCTGCCTTCGGGCTGTTTCCCATCGGCTGGGTGGTCTTCTGGGCCATTGTCCTTTACCGGCTGACCGTGGAGACGGGGCAGTTCGAGGTCATCAAGGATTCGATCGGTGGCTTGACGAGTGACCGGCGCCTGCAAGCGCTGTTGATCGCCTTTGCCCTTGGCGCGTTCATCGAAGGCGCAGCCGGGTTCGCGACGCCGGTAGCCGTGGCGGCGGCCATGATGACGGGCCTCGGTTTCTCTCCCTTCTTCGCCGCCGGCATTTGCCTGCTCGCGAACACGGCTCCCGTGGCGTTCGGCTCCATCGGCATTCCGGTCATTACCCTCGCAGGTATTACGGGTTTGCCGCTCGACGAACTGAGTCTCTGGGTCGGCCGTCTGTGTGCGCCGGTGTCACTGTTCATTCCGGCGTACCTGATCCTGGTCATGAGCGGATACCGGGGATTGAAGGGTGTGTTGCCGGCCGTCGTGGTGTGCGGCCTCTGCTTTGCTTCGATGCAGTTCGTGGTGTCGAACTATGTCGGCCCGGAACTCGTGGACATCATCGCCGCGCTCACCGCCATCCTCGGGCTGATCCTGCTGTTCAAGGTCTGGCAGCCCGCAGACAATTTCACGGAGTACAGCTCCATGGTTCTTGCGGGGCAGGCGCAGGGGAATGCCCGGATCACCCGGCACGGCTTCGGGCGTGTGCTGTTCGCGTGGTCTCCCTACCTGTTTCTCGTGTTCTTCGTGCTGCTGTGGGGCAGCGGCGTGATCGGCAGTACCCTCAATGCGGTGACGATTCCCATGGAATGGCCGGGACTGCACAACCTGATCATGCGAGGCGCGCCTGTCGTGGCGTCGCCCACGCCGTATCCTGCGATCTACACGTTGAACTGGGTCTCGGCTGCGGGGTCGGCGTGCGCGCTCGCGACCCTTGTGTCCGCGGCGTTCCTCAAGGTCTCGCCTGGCCGTTACTTTCGCCTGCTCGGGGCAGTGGTCAGGCAGATGGCGTTCTCGATGCTGACGATCGCTTCGGTGCTCGGCCTCGCGTTCCTCATGAACTACAGCGGCGCAACGGCCACCCTCGGGCTGGCTTTCGCGGCCACGGGAGTCCTGTTTCCCTTCTTCAGCGCGATGCTCGGCTGGCTGGCGGTCTTCCTGACGGGCAGCGACACGTCCGCAAATGCCTTGTTCGGCAACCTGCAGGTGGTCACTGCCAACGCACTCGGGTTCAACCCGGTGCTGATGGCCGCGGCAAACTCCGCGGGCGGTGTCATGGGCAAGATGATCAGCCTGCAGAGTCTCGCGGTGGCGGTCGCTGCGACGGGCATGACGCGCTCGGAGGAGGGCAAGCTGTTCCGCTTCACCTTCGGGCACAGCGTGTTGCTCGCCTCCGTGATCGGCGTGATCACGGTGATCTATGCGTGGCTGTTGGCCTGACGCGGGTTTCCTGTCGGGCCAGCTCATCTACCGCAAAGGCAGCAGCCCCATGCGCTACCATCCGGAATGGCTGACTCGGCGAATCGCGCCGATCTGCCCGACAACGAACTGCAAGAGGGGGAGGGGGATCATGAAGACGGCGATCATCAGGGCTCTGGTGTTCGTGGGCTGCGGACTGGCGTCGGCCGGTGTCGGCTTCGCGCAGGGCGCGGGCGGCTCCATCTCGGGCAAGCTGATCGATGCAAACGGCGCGCCGATTACATTGCTCGAGGCAGCGGTCTCGGTCAGGAACACGAAGACGGACGAGGTCACGATCGCTGCACTGCTGCCGACGGGGGAGTATTCGATTACCGGCCTGGCACCGGGTGTCTATGACCTCAACATTCCCATCGCCTGCTGCATGTACCACTCGTATGAGCAGAAGAGCATCACCCTTCGTGCGGGGCAGGCACTGAAGCAGGATCTCGATATTGCGTGGGGCATCAATCTCGGCACCATCGGTGACGACCCGGGACAGCTGGGCATGGACATGCGAACACGGGCGGGACAGATCGAGGGGCCCACGCCGAGGATGGCGGACGGCAAGGTGGACTTCAACGGCATCTGGTACAACGTGCCGCCGCCGATGGAAGTTCGGACCGCGCAGCTGCCGCCGATGCAGCCATGGGCACTGGACATCCATAAGCAGATGCAGAAGCTCTATTCGCAAGGACCCCAGGCGTACTGCCTGCCGCAGCATGCCATTCCCACTGCGCTGCTGTTTCCCTACAAGGTCGTGCAGACAAGGGACCTGATGGTGCATCTCACCGAGTTCACGACGCCGGGTTATCGCCAGGTGTTCATGGACGGCCGTCCTCATCCGCCGGCAGACGAGTGGAATCCCGCGTGGATGGGGCATTCTGTCGGTCACTGGGAAGGCGATACGCTTGTCATCGACACCACTGGGTTCAATGAGGTCACTCCCGGGTTCGGAATCCATACCGAGAAGCTGCATGTCATCGAACGATGGTCCCGGCCCTCTCGTGGCAAGCTTGAAGTCGCGATCGTCGCGACGGACCCGGACGCGTGGACGGGCGAGTTCAGGATGAGCTTCACGGCGGGACTGGTACCGAACGAAGAAATCCTCGAGTTTGTCTGCCCCGAGAACAACGTGGACCCGCTGCACTTCGGCGGCCTGGGCTGGAAGGGCAGGCCCTGAGGTCAGTCTGCAAGCGGGCTTTCCACGCGACCAGGCGGATTTCCGGTTTGCGGGAAAGGTATTCGACCGCCGGCACGATGCGGCATTGACGCGCTGTGCTGCGCGGAAATGGCGCTAGCCGGTGCCTGCATTGCAGCGCTCCAGGCAATCCTCATCGCAGTGCACTTGTCAGGACTTTCCGTGATGATTGCGAGGATCATGATGATCTCAGGTAATGCCTCTCGCGGCGCGCCGTTTGATTGATCGTTTCATTGCCGTTCGTGGCGCTCCGCGAGTATCGTGCTCCCCGGGTCAGGGGACACACCGTCAGTGGGAGTCACGCCATGCAGGTTGCCGCAGCTCCGTCGCCGGCCGTCGACGCGACGCCATTCCGCTTCTACGACAATCGCCAGAAGTACCTGGCGTTCGTCAATACATGCAACGAGAAATCTGCGGTGGCCCGGCGCGCGGCCCAGGAGCTGAGTCATATCAGTCCGACCCCTCCGGCACTGCGGGTATTCGATGCCGGCATGGGCGACGGAACCGTGCTGGCGCGTCTGATGCGCAGCGTCCACAGGTCGTACCCGACAGTGCCGTTGTCGGTGGTTGCCAAGGAGATCAGTCTCGAAGATGTCCGCCTCGGTCTCGAGAAGATGCCTGATCGCTTCTATGAGCACCCTTCCACGGTGCTCGTGATTTCCAATCTCAATTATGCGGATGCGCCGCACCTGATGCCGCGGGATACCACGGCGCCGTTGAACTGGCAGGAAGTCCGGCTCACGGGCAACACGACGCACGAATATGCAGAGCAGATCGAGGCGCTGACACCGCTGCTGACCCATGGCTGGCAGACCAAGCCGAGCCCGAAGACCGGCAATCCCGTCTACGTCAGGCCCACGGTGCTGGTACTGTATCGCGAAGATCACAAGTTCCTGCTGGAGAGCGTCATTCCGCGTCCCGGGCGGGTGCTCGACAGTTATGACCTGATCGTTGCGTCGCAGCCGTGGCGCGCACGCATGTCGGCGGAGTTCAAGGCGCGCAAGGTATTGGCGCCACTTGCCCGCAGCCTTGCGCCTGGTGGTCGCCTGCTCGCGATTCAATCGTGCGGGCACGATCCCGGACTCGAGCTGATCCAGATGCTGTGGCCCGGCGAGAATCCTTTCCAGGTGAATCGTCGCCAGTTGCTGGCAGCGTTGCTCGCGGAGCTCGGGCCCGAAGCCCACGAGTTCATGCTTGATCCGTTGCCCGACGACAAGTCGGTCTTCCGCTACGACATGCATACGCTGCCGTCCGAGATCGGCGATCGCATCGGCACGTCGACGCTGTTTGCGGCGTGGAACGCGGCGATCTATGTCAACCAGATCGAAGACGAGCGGCTTGATGCCGTCGTTACCAATGGCGCTTATCTCGAAGCTACCCAGACAGTGCTGCAGAAGCACGGGGGCCTCTGGTTCAATGACGAAACGTTCGTCGTGACCCGTCGTTGGCCATAGGGTTGCGCACTGCATGACAGAGTCCCGGTCCGAAGTGGCAGCAGTGCCCTCCACCTCGTTGCAAGAACAGCTGGTCCGGTTTGCGCGTCGCGCGTCGATCGAGATCACGCCTGACGACGCCGCGCTCCTGCCGCAGCTTGCCGCCCTCCTGCCTGCAGGAACGACGGTGTACGTGGCGCATACGCCCAAGCTCGGGCTCGATGACGTCGTGCGTTTCGCGATCCGGGTGCAGCAGGCGGGATTCAGGGCGTCGGCGCACATCGTGGCGCGGGCGCTCGAGAGCGAAGTACGGTTGCGCGACGCGCTCACGCGTCTGGGCGAGGCGGGGTGCGATCGCATTCTTCTGGTGGCCGGGGATTACGCTACACCTGTTGGCCCGTTTTCCAGCACGATCGACGTCCTGGAAAGCGGTGCCACGGTGTCGGCAGGGATGACTACGGTGGCAGTGGCGGGGCATCCCGAGGGGAATCCCGCCATTCCCGATGCCGCACTCTGGTCTGCCCTCGAGGCCAAGCAGGCCTTTGCGGCGCGAACCGGTACTGATGTCTATGTCCTGACGCAGTTTGGCTTCAAGCCCGACGCGGTCATCGACTGGTGCTCGGACCTCCGCCAGCGGGGAATCACGCTGCCGGTGCATGCCGGCCTGGCGGGGCCCACGCCGCTTTCCAAGTTGATTCGGTATGCCATGCGCTGTGGCATCGGGGCGTCATTGCGGGTACTCACCGCGAAGAGCGGAGGGCTCATGAATCTCGCGAACATGGCGAAGGTGACGGCGACCCCGGATGAAATGCTGGTGGGGCTGGTGCGGGGCATGCGCGCGCTTCCCGCCGGTGCGCTGGCCCAGCCTCACTTCTTCTCGTTCGGCGGCTGCGTGGAGACGGCTCGTTGGATGGTGGCCGTCGGTGAAGGCGCCATTGCGGTCAATGCGGACGAATCCGGATTTGCGGTGCAGGCTTGAGGGACGACCTGGACTCGGCAGTCCTGGCGTGTATCGGTCGTCGATCCCGTATAATCCGCCCATCCAAGTCGAATCCGGCAAACCTGCGAACGGCCGCGCCCGTTAACCATAATGAGGACTGTCCATGCCTAGCTACAATCGTTTCCTGACCACCCACGTCGGCAGCCTGCCGCGTCAGGAAGAGCTCATGCAGATCATGTTTGCGCGCGAGGATGGCATTCCGCTCGACCTGGCTGCCGTCGAACAGAAGGTCACCGAGGCCGTCGAAGATGTCGTGGCGCGCCAGCTCAAGGCGGGCGTTGATTTCATCAACGACGGCGAGATGTCGAAGCCAAGCTACGCGACGTACATCAAGGATCGCCTGAACGGGTTCGGCGGCACGGGCAACAGCTTCCTTTTCCAGGATATCGAAGCGTACCCGAACACGAAGGCGCGGGTGTTCGCCGACCCGGGCCGCAAGCATCGCAAGACGCCGGCGTGCAATGGTCCGATCAGCGTACTCGACATGGAGGCGCCAAAGCGCGATGCCGCGCGGCTGAAGGCCGCATTGAAGGGCAAGTCCGCGACCGGCCTGTTCCTGAGCGCCGCGTCGCCCGGCGTGACCACGTTCTTCTTCCGTAACGATTACTACCCGAGCCATGAGGAGTACGTCTTTGCAGTCGCCGAGGCGCTGCGGCACGAGTACGAGGCGATCGCCAATGCCGGCATCATGCTGCAGATCGATTGCCCGGATCTCGCGATGGGCCGCCACACGCAGTTTGCGAACTTGAGCCTCAAGGAGTTCCGCGATCGCATGGAACTGCATGTCGAGGCGCTCAATCGCGCGCTCGTGAACATCCCCCGCGAGAAGGTGCGCATGCACCTGTGCTGGGGCAACTATCCCGGCCCGCATCACTGCGACGTGCCGATGGCCGACATCATCGACATCGTGTGGAAGGCCAAGCCGCACGCCATCCTGTTCGAGGCCGCGAACCCGCGGCATGCGCATGAATGGACCGTCTTCGAGTCGGTCAAGGTGCCGGAGGGCAAGGTGCTGGTGCCGGGAGTGATCGAAGTGCAGTCGAACTACATCGAACATCCGGACCTGGTCGCGCAGCGCATCGGGCGCTACGCCAACCTCGTCGGTCGCGACAACGTCATGGCCGCGGCCGATTGCGGCTTCAGCATCCACGTGGGGTCGGGCGGCGTGGATCCGGACGTGGTGTGGGCGAAGCTGGCATCGCTCGCGCAGGGTGCCGCCATCGCTACGAAGAAGTTCTGGCCCTGACGGGAACCGCGGGGTCCGGTGCCGTGAATCCGGCGCCGGATCGCCCCCGCCGAGTGGAGCAGGGCGCGGAGGCAGGCCAACTCCGGCCAGCCTCCGTCACGAAATTGCCTAGCCCGCGTTCGCGAGCGGCGTCACTTCCGTGGTGCAGCGCTCGATTTCCTTCGCCAGCAAGTCCGACTTGATCGGTTTGCTCACGTAGCCGTCCATGCCGGCCTCCATGCACTCCGACACCGCTTCTGCCATGGCATTCGCGGTCAGCGCGACGATGGGCAGCCGGGCGAGTCCGCGCTCGGCTTCGCGTCGCCGGATCTCCCGGGTGGCATCGACACCGCCCATCTCGGGCATGTGCATGTCCATCAGCACTGCGTCGAAGGATGCCTCCTCGACTGCGCGGACGGCCTCGAGGCCGTTTTCCACCAGCTTCACGCTGTGGCCCATCTGGTCGAGCATGGCTTCGGCCAGTATCTGGTTCACCATGTTGTCTTCGGCGACCAGGATCCTGAGTGAGTGCTTCGCGCGCTTGAGCTGGGCGCGGGTGACGAATGCGGAATTGCCGTGTGCGTCGGTGGCCGAACCCAGTGATTGCAGCAACGCAGTCTGCAGCTCCTTCTTGCCCACGGGCTTGTGCAGGAATCCCTTCGCGCCAAGCGCACGGCAGCGTTCCATGTCCGCCGGCGATCCCGCCGTGCTGACGACGACGATGCCGGCTTCTGCCTGTTGCTCACGCAACCAGGGCAGCAGGTCGAGGCCGGATGCATCGGGCAGGTGCAGGTCCAGTACGCACAGGTCATAGCGGTGCTGGTCCCAAAGCTCGCGCGCAAGCAGGGCGTTCTCCGCCAGGTCGACCTGCATCTGGCAATCGGCCAGCAGGGCCTTGAGCCAGCGCTGGTCGGCCACGCTGTCCTCGATCAGCAGGATCCGTCGCGAAGCGAGGTCTGCCAGCCGCTCCGAGTTGAACTGCATGACCGATTGCGAGGCGGGCTCGTAGCGAACGGTGAAATGGAAGCGACTGCCGACTCCCGGTGTGCTTTCCACCCAGATGCGGCCACCCATGAGTTCGACCAGCTGCTTGCAGATCGTGAGCCCGAGCCCGGTCCCGCCGAAGCGCCGTGTCGTCGAGCTGTCGGCCTGCGAGAAGGATTCGAATATCTGGTCGATCTTGTCCGCCGGAATGCCGATGCCGTTGTCCTCGACGCAGCAGTGCAGCAGCAAGCCGTCGATGCGGGACAGCGACACCTTGACCTCGCCCTTCTCGCTGAACTTGATCGCATTGCTCACGAGGTTCGTCAGGACCTGGCGAATGCGGCCGGCGTCGCCGACGAGCGTGTCGTCGATGTCTTCGCTGAGCTCGCAGGTCAACAACAGGTCCTTCTCGCTCGCGCCCTGCCCCAGCGTCATCAGGGTATCGCGAATGCAGTTGCGCAGCGAGTACGGGACGTTCTCGATCTCGAGCTTGCCGGCTTCGATCTTCGAAAAATCGAGAATGTCGTTGATGACAGTGAGCAACGATTCCGCGGAGGAACGCACGATGTTGAGGTGGCTGCGCTGGACGGACGTAAGGTCGGTCGCGAGCGCCAGCTCGGTCATGCCGATCACGCCGTTCATCGGCGTGCGGATTTCGTGGCTCATGTTCGCGAGGAACAGGCTCTTGGCCTGGTTCGCCGCTTCCGCGGCGACTTTCGCGTCGCGTGCTTCCGCGAGCGCGGCCTCGCGGTCCTGCATCATGGTTTCGATGGCGTGGGACAGCGCCATGATGTCCATGTGCTGTCCACTGCGGGTGCTGTCCAGTGAGCTGTGCGCCTGCGCCAGATGCTCGAGCAGTTCCTGGGCCCGCGCAGGTTCCGCTCCGATGATCTTCACCAGCCGGTCATACACCCTGCCGAACAGGCCGAGCACGCCCACGAACAGCGCGGTGAACATGATCAGGTTGGTTCGTCCCAGCCAGTCGATGGACGAGTTCAGCGTGACTCCGGCCGCGATGAGCTGGCTCTGCGTGCGGGCGTAGGCTCCTTCGGTTTGCCGGATCACGACGGTGCTCAGCCAGTCGAAGCCGTTGACAGGGTCCTTCATCACGCGATTGCCGGTCTCTGTGCCGCCTTCGATGTAGGCATTGGCCATGATGATGCCGGTGACATAGGTCTTTTCCAGGGCAACTCGAAGGACGGCCATGTCGTCCGCGAGCGAGGGGTCTGCCACGGCAACGGCGGCCAACCTGAGCTGCGCATCTTGAAAGTGCTTGCGGGCACCAGCGAAGCCTTCCGGGTTGCGGGTCGCCGAGACGTCTGTCAGGTACTGCTGGATCTGGGAGACGTCGAAGCGCAGTTCCCCGAGCGCGATGTGCGTGGTGCGCAGCATGTCGGCGCGGTGGTCCTCTCTGTCGACTTCCAGATAGCGGGTGCCCATGACGAACACCACCGCCGTGAGAAAGGCAGCCATGCCGCCCCCGGAGAGCAGGAAAAAGCGCTTCAGATTGAATGCGGTAGCCTTGGGCATGTGGTCCCGATCCGGTTGCTTGAAGTAAGAGCGCTAGGCGGAGCCGAAGCGGTTCGCGATTGTCAGTCCCGCCTTAGGTTCTGCACTGGGAAGCCGTCTCCAGATTCGCAAGAGGGACCCGCCCGCAGGTTGTAACGGCCGGGCTTGGCCTTTCCTGAAGCAAGACAATCCCTTGGGAGCGGCCGTCACGGGACGCCGGTCACTTAGGAAAGGGGGCGAGGGTTGAGGCTTGCCGGGTCGCCGCGCCGCCGCGTCGCGCGGGCGGTGGCTCACGCACCTCCCTTAAGTCTGGTACCGTTGCCGCCCTCGGGATCGGGGTAGCGCGCGGACAGAAGAGGGGGATGCCGGTGAACGCATTGATTGTCGGGGGAACGGCAGGCATTGGGCGGGCGGTGGCGGTGGCGCTGGCCCGGCGAGGTGAAAACGTCGTGATCACGGGGCGCGACGCCGAGCGGACGGCGGGCATCGCCCGCGAGATCGGCCTTGGGGTCACCGGACTCGCGTTGGACCTGACCAAGCCCCTCGACATTGCCGCGGCCCTTGCCGGGCTGGGACAGGTCGACCATCTGGTGCTGTCTGCCATCGAGCGCGACCAGAACTCGGTGCGGACCTACGATGTCGCGCGGGCGCTCAGCCTCGTCACGATGAAGCTGGTCGGTTACACGGAAGTCGTGCACACACTCTTGCCGCGCATGACACCCGCCACTTCCATCGTGCTCCTCGGTGGCCAGGCCAAGAACCGGCCCTATCCGGGTTCGATTACGGTATCGACGGTCAACGGTGGAGTGGAAAGCATGGTGCGGGCGCTCGCGGTCGAACTGGCCCCGATCCGCGTGACCGCGTTGCACCCCGGCATCGTGAGCGACACCGATGCCTGGAGCGGCAAGCCGCAGGTCCTGGATGCAGCGCGCGGTGGCACGCTCACGGGACGCCTCGCCACAACCGACGATGTCGCGCAGGCGACGCTGTTCCTGCTCGACAATCCGGCCATCAACGGCGTGAACATCGACCTCGAGGGTGGACGCCTGCTCAAGTAGCGGTGCGACGCTGTCTCGCCCAGTCTGTCGTTTGAATCCTCAATTGATCTTTTTTTCGGGACCTGAAGCGCATGCGCAAGACGAGTGGCTTGATTCTGACGTTGATCGCGGGAACGGCACTGGCTGGTGCGCCTGAAGCGCCGCCGCCCTGGGCCTATGGATTCAAGGACGCTGCACAGGTTGCACCCGCGCCGGCGCCGGCGCCGGCAGCTGCACCCACGCCTGATCCCAAGCTGTACACGCTGCCGGGATCGACAGCCCAGTTCACCCGCGCACAGGTCGGCGACCGGTTCGGACCGGCCGACTGGTTCCCGGGCGATCATCCCGCCATGCCGCCCATCGTGGCCAAGGGCAAGCAGCCTGACGTGTGGGCCTGCGCGCTGTGTCACTACCCGAATGGACAGGGCCGTCCCGAGAACGCGCCGATCGCCGGCCTGCCGCTCAATTACTTCCTCGAGCAGATGCAGGCGTTCCGCGCCGGCACACGCAAGTCGGCCGATTCCCGCAAGGCGAATACCACGGTTATGGCGAACATCGCGAAGGGCATGACGGACGACGAGATCCGCCAGGCGGCTGCGTACTTCAGTTCGATCAAGGCCAAGCCGTGGATCAAGGTCGTCGAGACCAAGACCGTGCCGGAGACGACGACGTCGGTGGGAATGTTCCTGCCGATCGCCGGGGGCAAGCAGGAACCCATCGGCCCGCGCATCATCGAAGTGCCGGAAGATGTCGAGGCAGTGGAAGTGCTGCGCAATCCGCGTGTCGGCTTCATCGCTTATGTCCCGCAGGGCTACATCAATAGAGGGGCCGTGACGGTGACGACGGGCAGGGGCAAGACACAGCCTTGCGGCACGTGCCACGGCAAGGACCTGCGCGGCATGGGCGACGTGCCGGCCATTGCGGGACGCTCGCCGAGCTATCTGATGCGCCAGATGGTCGACATGCGCTCAGGCACGCGCACGGGTCCCGGGACCGAACTCATGAAGCCGGTGATCGGCCAGATGACCAACACGGAACTGATGGCCGTAGCGGCCTATGTGGCGTCACGTGCGCCTTGAGTTGAATCGATAGTGTCGATGCTGCTGAACCCCGTCGAGGCTCGTATCATCGGCTGCCTGATCGAGAAGGCGATCACGACGCCGGACCAGTATCCGCTGTCGCTCAACGCGCTGACGAATGCCTGCAACCAGAAGAGCAACCGCGATCCGCTCATGGATCTCGAGGAGCGGGCGGTGCAGGCGGCGGTCGACGGGCTGGTCGCCAAGCACCTGATCCTCGAGCGATCCGGCTTTGGCAGCCGGGTGCCGAAGTATCAGCATCGCTTCTGCAATACCGGTTTCGGCACCCTCGAGTTCACGCCGCTCGCGACCGCGATACTGTGTGAGCTGTTGCTGCGCGGGCCGCAGACGCCCGGCGAGCTCAAGGCACGCACCGCGCGCATGGCCGAGGCCGGGGACGTTGCCGACGTCGAATCCGCGCTGACCTCATTGGCGGTGCGAGAGGACGGTCCGTTTGTCGTCCGTCTGCCCCGGGAGCCGAACCGGCGCGATTCGCGCTTCGCCCACCTGTTCGGCGGCGAGATCGAGATTGCCGAGCCTGCGACGGCGACGGAGTCGGTACGCGAGGCCCGGTCGTCATCGACCGGCGAGCGCCTCGATGTCCTCGAGCGGACAGTTGCCGCTTTGCGCGAGGAGATCGACGGCCTGAAACGCCGGTTGGGCGAGTAGCTTTCCGGTCTTTTCCCTGCCCCCGCGCGCCTGCGGCGTTGCAGGGTGGCCACCCCCACAATACTTCACGTTTCGGCCTCTTGCCTTGTGCTGCGCGCACCCTGCACCATCGCTTCCTCGCTCGTTCACCACCCCTGTGGAGGCCGGGCAATCGCGCAGATATTCATCACCAGTGAGGGGAAGCAATGACCACAAGGACACTCGGTGCGCTGGCACTGATGCTGTTCGCGGCGACAACCGCGGGCGCTCAGGATGCCAAGACCGTTATCAGCAACTCGGCCAAAGCCATGGGCATCGACACCGTGACGTCGGTGAGCTATTTCGGTGTGGCCGCCAACTACAACCTCGGGCAGAACAGCAACGCCAACAACCCTTGGCCGCGCCAGAACCTGAACGACTACGTTCGTGCCATCGACTTCGCGCAGCCCGCTTCGCGCGCCACGGCAACGACGTATGCCACGCCGCCCCAGGGCACTCCGGCCTCGATCGGCCAGTTCCAGCAGAACATCACGCCTGCGCAGGCCGCATGGGGCCAGCAGCTTGAAATCTGGATCACGCCATGGGGCTTCCTGAAGGGCGCAGCGGCCAACAATGCTACGTCCCGCGCAACCGGTTCGGGCGCCAATCGCCAGTACGTCGTCACGTGGAGCCCTGCAGCGCCGAAGTCGCCGGGTGGACAAGCGTACAAGCTGGTGGGCTACATCAATGCCCAGTCCAGCCTGGTCGACAAGGTCGAGACCTGGCTCGAACACCCGATCTACGGCGACATGCTGGTCTCGACCAGCTACAGCGGCTACCGCGACAGCTACGGCCTCAAGTTCCCGGCTGAAATAAGGCAGACCCGTGCCGGCTGGCCGAGCTTCGACATGTTCGTGCAGGGCGCGACGGCGAATCCCGCCAACCTGAAGGCACTGCTGACTCCTCCGGCTCCGCCTGCTGGCGGCGCGGGTGGACCTCCCGGCGGCGCACCGCCCCCGGCGGCTTCCGAGAAACTCGCAGACGGGGTCTATCGCATCACGGGTGGCTACGTCGCGCTCGCGGTCGAGTTTGCGGACCACATCCTGCTGTTCGAGCCAGGTCCCCAGAACGAAGCGCGTGGCATGGCCATCATTGCCGAAGCCAAGCGCGTGATTCCGAACAAGCCGATCCGCTACGGCATCGTGTCGCATCACCATGCCGATCACACCAGCGGCCTGGCCGCGCCGGTGGCAGAAGGCATCACGCTTGTCATGGCCGAGCCCAACAAGGCGTACTTCGACAAGTGGCTGAATGCCCCGCGGACGCTCGCCCCGGATGCGATCGCCAAGTCGGGCAAGAAGCCGGTGATCGACGCGGTAGGTGACAAGCGGGTGTTCACGGACGGCAACCGGACGGTGGAAGTGCACCTCATGAAGGGCATCGCCCACGCCGACGGCCTGCTGGTCGCCTACCTGCCGAAGGAAGGGATCGTGGCCTATGCGGACATGTTCAACATGCCTGCACCGAACACGCCGCCCCCCGCGGAGGGCCTGTTCACGCACGTCGCGATGGCTGACAACTTCGAGCGTCTGGGCTTCAAGTACAACACGCTGGTATCGGTGCATGCACCCGTGCCGGATCGGCCGATCACCAAGGCCGATTTCTACGCGACGATCCCAGGGCGCCCGGTGCCTTGAGGTCCTGAAGCGGGCAGCTTCGGCTGCCCGCGCTTTCAAGTGCCCCGGCGACTCAGTGCGCCGGAATGGGAGAGGGCAATCGACTCCCCATGACGATGTCCCCCGACGTTCCCTGTGGAGCGTCGGGGGCGTTCCTCTGTTGCTTGATCGCCATCTTCAGGGGGCGACCAGCACCTCGTGCAGATGCGCCAGCGAGTCCCCGGTGTGTTCCCCGATCAATTCGCCGAGCAACCGGGCTTCAAGGGTCTTGTGGTAGTGCCGCCGCAGTTCACCCAGCGTCTTGGGGGTGGCGACGATGAACAGCCGTTCGATCTCCCCGCTGATGGTCCGCTCATTCAACCAGTCGGCCGCAGCAGAGGCGAAACTGTCTTCGCGCAGGCGGCTGGCATCATGGTTCGTTGTGCTGCTGTGGTGGCGTAGCCCGGATCCCTTGTTGTGGCCATGCAGGTGGGGTTCCGCCAGTTCTTCGAGTCGCAGGTGGGCCTCATCGCCGGCATTGCGCAGGATGCGCAGTGTTTCACCGTCTGCCACTGCGATGGTCGTGCCATAGGGGTATTGCATGGAGTCTCCTTGAACCTGAGGTAGGGGTGCAGCTGAGAGAAGGGAAGGCGCGACGGGCTGCTGCCCCCCCGCGCCCCAACCAGATCGAGTGGTGGAGAATCCTGATCGTGCGGTCAGCGGCTTTTGCGAACGTTCAATTGCACTTCACGACCAGCACGCGCGCGTCTTCTTGCGACGCCGTTGCTCCGATGGCTCCCTCGCGACGCACGACGGTGTAACCCGTCGGCCCGCAGGCTTGGCTCGCGCTGCGGTAGCAGAACACCCAGCCCCCGGTTGGCCCCGAACAGTTGACCGTGATGACATCCTCGGCGGCACGTTCCTTTCGCGCGGCCGCCTGTGGGGCGGAAGTCGCGCAGATACACACCAACGGAATGACAGAAAACGTCAGGAATGGACGAAGCATCTTCGAGATCTCCCCGTATCTTCACACGGGGACGATCCTAGCGATCGCCGTGGGCGCGACGGAATAAGGACAATGCAGTAGTCCGCTTCGCTGGATTGGCGATTCCGAGCGAGCTACTTGCAGCGGACGATCAATCTGCGGTCGTTGCTGCTGGCGGCAGCGCCAATCGCGCCGTCACGGGTGACGACCGTGAAGCCGGACAGTCCGCACACCTCGTTGGCATTCCGGTAGCAGAACACCCAGTCCGAATTCGCACCCGAGCAGTTGATCGTGACGTCGTTGCCGGCCGCCCGCGATTGCGGTGCATCGGGCTGGCCGGAAGAGGTGGCGCAGCCGCCGAGCAGGGTGAGGGCCGCGATTGTCAGCACTGGACGAAGCATTGTCGTTGTCTCCTCGAAATCGTTCTGAAGTCGGGTTCTGGTGTCTTGCTGGATTCCGCCCGGCAAGCGCGGCGGGAGCTTCTTGAAGAATCCACGCCGCTCCCGTAGACGTTCGCGCAAGGCCCGAGTTCCCGAGCCACAGTGTGCGCCCAACTACCGTGCAGGAGTGCGACAGAAAAGATAAATCGAAGGCGCGGTCGCCGTCCAGATGTGAACGCCGCGTTTCCGGAACCGCAGCAGGAGTACCATGGCGGCCGCACATTTCTTTCCGGCTCGCCGTCCCGTTCCGTTGTCCGGCCGGATCCGGCTGCAACTGCCGGCTACGACCTCAAGCGGTGACGACATGGCCCTCGGCGCAACGATTTATGTTTTCACGATACGGCTTGCCGATGCCGATCGGGGTGTCTACGAGACCCTGTCGCTGCGCCTTGCCCGCCATCCGTCCGAGACAGAGGAGTACCTGCTGACCCGCCTCCTCGCCTACTGCCTCGAGTACACGGAGGGCATCGCCTTTTCAAAGGGCCTGTCCGACCCTGACGAGCCCGCACTGTCGGTGCGCGACCTGACTGGCGTGCTCAAGTGCTGGATCGAGGTGGGCACGCCCGAAGCACCGCGACTACACAAGGCGGGCAAGGCAGCGCCTCGTGTGGCGATCTACGCGCATCGAGGCGTGGAGCCCTGGCTGGCGCGCCTCGCAGGCGAGCGCATTCATCGCGCTGATGCGCTCGAGATCAAGGTGGTAGACCGGGAGTTCCTTGCAAGCCTGGTTGCACGGCTCGAGCGGCGGATGGAGTTCGATCTGTCGGTGTCCGACGAGACGCTGTACTTGTCTCTTGGAGAGGAGACGCTGACCGGCTCCATCGAGAGGATGTCGCTGGCTTGAGCAGGCTGAATCGGCGAGTTCGTCAGCCCGTCAGGATGGCCTGCAACGCCGTGATTTCCGCCTCGCTCGCATCGAGGATTTCCTGCCATCTGGCTTGATTGAGGCAGATGCGCGCGCAGCCCGCCAGCAGCGCCTGGCCCGTGGCTGCCGCCTGCGAACTTACGGTATCTGCGTCGACGAGAAGGGCGAGATTCAGCACATCCGCCACCTTGGGAACGCCGCGCCTGCCGGGATCGACGGCCGCCTGCTCTCCGATCGCGTCCACGACTTCTTCCGGCATTCCCCAGTTCTCTGCGATGCTGCGGCTGATGCCCGGCGTCCAGTCCTTGAAGATGTCACTGCAAACCGCAGGGAGGTTGGCCAAGGTCGGTTGGCGCTGGATCCTCGCAAGGACGTACACGGCGCCGATGTTGTGGAGCAGCCCCGCGAGCATCGCGAAGTCCGGATTGACGTTCTCGATCCGCATGGCGATCACGCGGGCCAAGCCAGCCACGTAGGTGCTGCGATGCCAGAGACGGTTCAGGTCTTCCCGAATCGACTGGAACTGGGCGGCCTTGCGCAGCTGCCCGAGCGAAAACGCGAGGGCCGCGGCACGCACGTTGGAGAGGCCGACGCGAGCCACGGCGCTCTTGAGATCGGTGACGGGTTTGCCGCCATAGCCCATCGCAGGTGAGCTGGCCATCGTGAAGATGGTGGCTGCCAGCGCCGCTTCAGAGCCGACGATCCGGGCGATCTGCTCCATCGTCACCGATTCGTCGTCCAGCGCCTTGCGGACGCGCATCGCGATATCGGGGAAGGAAGGCAGGTCCACGCGCCCGGCGGAGAGCTCGGTGGCGAGTCCCCTGACGAACCGGAACGACTCTTCCCGCAATTCAAGCGTCGGGCTCGGATCGTTGGAGACCGTGCCGAGGGAAATCAACTGGGGGGACTCTGGCATGGAGGAATCGGGAGTGCCGTGGGTCAACTGTGGAAGGCCGGGCGCACCGCGTCCGCGATGTCGGGCCACTCAAGCCATGATTCCACGGAGGAGGCACTTTTCGGCGGGAGGTGCCGCACAGTTCTGGCGGGCCTCCGGGTCGATGCGATCGCAAACCCCGCGTCGCAGGGTCCAGGGATCACCGCAGTCGCCTCGCCGCGAGGCGACTGCGGTGCCCTGCAGTCGGGTATCAGTCGACGCCCGGATGCGTCTCCAGGTTCTTGCCGTTGTCCAGCCAGCCGGCCGCCTTCCACTTCTCGTATACAGCAGGCATCTTGCACGTGCCGTCGTAAGGTTGCGCCACGGTGCCATCGGTCTTCAAGGCGAAGCAGATGCCGCCGGCACGACGGCCGTCCTTGATCGGACTCATGACGACCCGGACTTCGTCGCCCTTCTTGAACGTGTCACCGGTCACGCCCTGGCGCGTTGCGTGCACGGGAGCGGCGCCTTCGAAGCTCCAGGTCTGCATCTTGCCGGTTTCATCGGGTGCTTCCACCATCAGCCAGCTATGCGGATTGTTGTAGTTCCATGACGTGACCTTGCCGACCACGAGCACGTGCTTCGACTGGTCGAACATGGCGAACGAGTGGTGGGCGACGGCGACGCCCGCCACGCCGATCGCGCCGGCCGCGATGAGCGCAGCTGCCTTGAGATTGAATTTCTTCATCATCGTCTTCCTCTTGAAGTGCGTCTGTCGGCCCGCCCGGGTGTGCCGGACGGGCCTTTAGGGTTGCGACTACCGGCTACTTGCCCGGATCGAAGATCGGATCGAGATCCTGGCCGGGCAGGTCCGGATAGTCCGTCGAGCCGCGCGGATCCTTGTACTCGGGGTCACCGGGCAGGCGAACCGAGGTGTTCCCGTCGGCGTCGATGAAGTCGTTGCTGCTCGTGGCGCATTCCCAGTTGCGGATGCGCACGCCGATCTTCTCGAGGTCGGGGCGGTATTCCTGGACGTACACCAGCGAAATGGGCTTCACCAGCGACAGCGGATCGTAGTACGTGACCTGCGTGGTCAGCTGTTTGGCGCCCTTGTCGCCGTGGCGCAGCTGCCAGGTTTCGACCATCTGGAGCTGGTTGCTGGTCAAGGGCATGCCGCGCGTGTAATCCGCCGGGTTGATCCACTTGGTCCAGACGATCAGCTTGTCCTTGTCCCAGAAGCCGATGCTGTCACCCGTGGCCGAGTGCTTCGCATCGATATTCTTGTGCTCCGAGTTGATATAGACGCGGCGCGTCTCGTTCATGAAGTCGTTCATCATCCACGTCTGCGAGGGCGTGTTTGCGAACTCCTTGACATACGGTTCCCACAGCCATCGGGCAGCGCCTGGGAACTCGCAACGCGTGAGGCGATCGAACTTCTGCTGGCCGAGCTTGCCGATTTCCGCCCGGCGCGCCTTGAATTGCTTCTCGTACGCGGGTGTGAGGATGCCTTCGCGCACCGTCCCACCGGGGCTCATCAGCGCACCTTCGTTGCTGCTGACGAGGAACGTGGCGGTCATCGTGTTGGCACCGGAAGTCCACAGACCACTCCAGTCCGGAATCGTGGCCTGCGTGTGCTTGGTGCCGCCGTTCGCCTGCTTGAGCAGGTACTTGTAATGGTCTTCCGCCGTCTTGAAGTCCTGCGCTGGCTTCTCGATCGCCGGCGTCGGCATCGGCTTGAACTGGGATTGCGGTGTAACGAGTAACGGGTTGGCGGTTTGCGCGACCGCATACCCTGTGAGGCCTGCGCCCAGCAGCAGCCCCAAGCCTACGGCGCCGAAAGTCTTGTCTAGTTTCATGATCAACTCCCCCTTGGAACGCGTCGCAGGTTAACTTACCCAAGTTCGCTATTGCAACGCGTAGTCGACTTTGACAGCGGTATGCCGCAGCGCCGCATTCCGGAGATGCCTGCGGCCTATCTGCTAGGCTCACGCCATGAGTTCCCCCTTCTGTTGGAGACGCATCGAGCCACCGGCGCGGCGATGGCGTACCGCGCCGCGCGTCGAATCCGCTGCTCCCCGCGTCCAGTCGTGAAAGGGCCCCTGGTGAATTTGGCAGTGCAACAGGCACTGCTGACCGCTGTTCGCGCAGGAGCCAGGTCATGCGAGTGCTCGCTCGACCTCGACAGGACCACGACGACCGTTCAAGTCTACGTAGATGGCTGGGACCATGAAGGCCATCGCTATCCGTTCGTCGAGCGCTGCAAGGAGCGGACGATCTACGCGTGGAGCGCAGACGGCTGGCAACCTGTCGCGCGCTTCGGCGGCTCGCTGATCAAGCTGGTGCCGACGGAGTGGGGCGCGCCGACGTTCGAGATCGACGGCATCAAGATGCTGCCGACCGCGAAGGTCTCGCCTTATGCCGACGCTGAACGCAAGGTGGGCCTCGTCCAGCCGCGAGGCAAGGTGGTACTCGATACCTGCGGGGGGCTCGGCTACTTCGCGGCCTGGTGCCTCAAGGGCGGCGCGACCCGGATCCTGTCATTCGAGAAGAATCCGGATGTCATCTGGCTACGGAGCGTGAATCCGTGGTCGCCCGACGAAGGTGGCGCGCTCGAATTGACGCAAGGCGACATCGCGGAGCACGTCACGCGTCTCGCCGATGCCTCTGTCGATGCCATCCTGCACGACCCACCCCGCTTCGGGATTGCGGGCGAGCTGTACTCACAGGTGTTCTACGACCATCTCTCGCGGGTCCTGCGACGCAAGGGGCGCCTGTTCCACTACACGGGAACGCCGAACAAGCTGACCACCGGCCGCGATGTGCCCAACGAAGTGGCCAAGCGCCTACGGCTGGCTGGATTCCGGGCAGAACTGAACGGCGACGGCGTGCTCGCCATCAAGCGATAACCAGTGGCTAGCGCTGCTTGCCCTTCCAGATTGAGCTGGCGTCGATGCTTGCGGGCGCGTCCGCTGCGGCGCCCTGGTCGCGAGCTGCAGCTTCGCGCAACTTGTCCTTCTTGCTCTTGCGCTTGCCCTTGATGCCGCCATTGGCGTCACCGGTTGCGGCCGGGCCGAGTGACGGTTCCGCAGTCGGCTCGAAGCCCGGGATGGTTTCGCGCGGCAACCGCATTCCGTGGCGCTTTTCGATCAGCCGGAAATGGGACTCGGTGTCCGCGCTTACGAAACTGATCGCCGTGCCGTGCTCGCCTGCGCGTCCCGTCCGTCCGATGCGATGGGTGTAGTCCACGGCAGAGCGTGGCAGGTCGTAGTTCACCACGGCAGGCAGCTTGTCGATGTGGATGCCACGTGCAGCAACGTCCGTGGCCACCAGCACCTGCAACTGCGATTGCTTGAAGTCCGCGAGTGCCTTCGTGCGCGCTGCCTGGCTCAGTTCGCCGTGCAAAGCAGCGGCCTTGATGCCTTTCTGCCGCAGCTTGTCCGCAATGTGCTCCGTGGAATACTTCGTGGCGACGAACACCAGCACCCGGGTCCAGCGGTGTTCGGCAAGCAGGTGGCGTAGCAGCGGCGTCCGTTTGGACTCGTCCACCGCGATCGACCGCTGTTCGATGGCAGGTTCGAGTGCGGCGACAGGAGGCAGATCGATGCGCAGTGGATCGTGCAGCAAGGCGCCGGCCAGCGATTCGACTTCGGTGGGGAACGTCGCGGAGAAGAGCAGGTTCTGCCGTTTCGAAGGCAGTCGCTCAAGGATGGTCCGCAACTCGTCCGCGAAGCCGAGGTCGATCAGCCGGTCCGCTTCGTCCAGCACGAGCGTCCCGACCGCGTCGAGACGCAGCGCGTTCTGGTCGACGAGATCCAGCAGGCGCCCGGGTGTGGCCACGACAAAGTCGGCGCCGCCGCGCAGGCTCATCATCTGCGGATTGATCGAGACGCCGCCGAACACGACAGCGACCTTGATGGGCCGTTGCAGCGAGCGTGCCAGCTGCCGGAACGATTCGCCGACCTGCGCCGCGAGCTCTCGCGTCGGTACCAGGACCAGTGCGCGGGTGCGATGCCCTGTCTCCCCACCCGATTCCAGCAATCGCTGCAGCAGCGGCACAGCGAAGGCGGCCGTCTTGCCCGATCCGGTCTGTGCGCAAGCCCATACGTCACGACCGGCGAGCACGGCGGGAACCGCTGCGAGTTGCACGGGTGTCGGCTCGGTGTAGCCGCGCTCGTCGATTGCGCTGACAAGCTCCGGTGACAACCCGAGGGAGGCGAATGTCATTGCAGGTCCACTCAGCGTCCGATCCGGCGGATGCGGAAGGTGCGGCCCTTGATCTTGCCGGCACGCAACCGCTGCAGGGCTTTCTGGTGCCACTCCTCGGCAATGGCAACGTAGGTGCGCGTCGGGAAGACATCGATCTTGCCCACTGCAGTGCCCGGAATGCCGGCATCCCCGGTCAGTGCGCCGAGCAGGTCGCCGGGACGCAGCTTGTCCTGGCGCCCCGCGTCGATCGCGAGCGTGACGAACGGTGCGGTCAGCGGTGCCGCATCCGAATCAAGGGGCGGCAGCCGGCCCCATTGCAAAGATTGTCCGAGGCGGTCCTCGATGAGGTTGGCCCGGCCGGACTCGCGCGGCGTACACAGCGTCAGCGCCATGCCACGTCGGCCTGCACGGCCCGTCCGTCCAACGCGGTGCAGATGCGTGTCTGCATCGGCGGCGATGTCGAAGTTGATCACCATCGCCAGATCCGCAATGTCGAGGCCGCGTGCCGCGACGTCGGAGGCCACGAGCACCGTGCAGCTGCGATTGGCGAAGCGCACGAGCATTTCCTCGCGTTCCCGCTGGTCGAGTTCGCCATGCAGGGCCAGCACCGAGAAGTGACGGACGTCCAGTTCCGCAGCCACGGTACGAACCTCTGCCCGGGTATTGCAGAACACGACGGCCGATTCGGGGCGATGTAGCAGTAACAGGGCTTCAAGCGCAGCGAGCTTCTGTTCTGCCTCGACCTCGAAGAAAGTCTGCTCGATCAGCACTTCGTCTGCGTCGCTCTTGACGGTGACGTCGAGCGGTTCGTGTTGCAGGTCGCGGCTGATCTCGCGGATGGAGGCCGGGATGGTTGCGGAGAACAGCAAGGTCTGGCGCTTGGCCGGTGTGGCTTCGATGATGCTGCGCAGGTCGTCGGCGAAGCCCATGTCGAGCATGCGGTCCGCTTCATCGAGCACGAGCAACTTGATGTTCTTGAGTGGCAAGGCTTCCTTCTGGATCAGTTCCAGGATGCGGCCCGGCGTGCCGACGACTAGGTGCGGTTCGTGTGCCAGCGAAGCGAGGTGCGGGCGCAGCGGAACGCCGCCGCACAGGGTCAGTACCTTCACGTTGGGAATGAATCGCGCGAGCCGCCGGATCTCCCGGCTGACCTGGTCGGCCAGTTCCCGCGTCGGGCACAGCACCAGCCCTTGCAGGGCGATCACGGACGCATCGAGCGTGGAAAGCAGTCCCAGTGCGAAAGCCGCCGTCTTGCCGCTACCGGTCTTGGCCTCCGCAACCACGTCGCGCCCTGCCAGGATGGCCGGCAGGCTCGCCGCCTGTACGGGCGTCATGGTGGCGTAACCGACTTCGGCGAGGCCGCGTTGCAGGGGTTCTGCGAGGGTCAAGGCATTGAATTCAGTCATCCGCGCATGATCGCACTTATGGCGCGGCGCCGTGACTTTCTATGCCGGATCCGCGGGATTGGCGGCCAAAACCCTGTAAGGTAGCGGTCCTTTTCCGCTGCGCGGCCGACTATGCGAATTCCCGAAGGACTGAAGCCCCTGCTCGACGACGGCATCATCGACGAGGTCCGTCGCCAGCTCAAGAGCGGCAAGGAAGCGTCGGTCTACGTCGTGAGTTCTGGCGGCGAGATCCGCTGCGCCAAGGTCTACAAGGACATGGGGCAGCGCAGCTTCCAGCAGCGGGCCCAGTATCAGGAAGGCCGCAAGGTCCGGGGCAGCCGCCAGGCGCGCGCGATGGCCAAGAGCACCCGGTACGGCCGCAAGGAACAGGAAGAAGCCTGGAAGAACACCGAGGTCGACGCGCTGTACCAGCTGGTCGCCGCAGGGGTGCGCGTGCCGAAGCCCTTTGGTTTCTTCAACGGCGTGCTGCTCATGGAACTCGTGGCGGATGGCGACGGCAACTCTGCGCCGCGACTCGGCGAAGTGGAGCTGACGCCCGACGTGGCCCGCGACTTTCACCGTTTCCTGATCGGGCAGGTCGTGCGCATGCTCTGCGTCGGATTGATCCACGGAGACTTGTCCGAATTCAACGTGCTGGTCGGCGCTGAAGGTCCCGTCATCATCGACCTGCCGCAGGCGGTGAGTGCGGCCGGCAACAACAACGCGTTTGCGATGCTGACGCGGGATGTGCGCAATTTGACGGAGACGCTCGGCCGCTTTGCTCCCGAGCTGCTGACCACGGACTACGCGGGAGAGATGTGGGCCCTGTACGAGAAAGGAGAGCTCACGCCGGACACCCCGCTGACAGGCGTGTTCGTCAAGGACGAGACTGCGCCGGATGTGGACGAGGTGATGCACGCAATCGACGAGGCTCGCGAGGAAGCGATTCGCCGCGAGCTGGGACGACAGGAAGCAGAGGCTTCTTGAGGGAAGGGTCCCCTTGGGATCAGCAGTTGCGCAACGCTTCGGTCGTGCGTTTCAGGGAGAGATCGAGCAGCGCCCGCAGCTCGACTGACATCGGTATCTCATCTAGCGCGCGCGTG
Source organism: Steroidobacteraceae bacterium (assembly GCA_040080215.1). Taxonomy (GTDB): domain Bacteria; phylum Pseudomonadota; class Gammaproteobacteria; order Steroidobacterales; family Steroidobacteraceae; genus CAIUGU01. Next base: position 40,727 of record JBEBIT010000009.1, on the reverse strand, counting down.
ATGCACAGCATCCATTGATCGCGGGCTGCCGCGTCGATCGGGAAGGGCCGATGCGCCGCCCCGAAGCACTTCGCATCCGGGCGCTGGAAGTAGAGCGGTGGTCCGCCCAGCCAGCCGCTCATGAACTGGAACAGCTTCTCGCGCATGGGTGCAAGGTCCGGCCCGTGCATGGCGCGCAGCTCGGCAGCCTCCGGCAGTTCCTCCATGAAGTCGTAGAAGCGGTTGGCGAGCTGCCGCACGGCAATCTCACCGCCGAGAAGCTCGTACGGGGTGGTTCGAGCGGACTCTGCTGACATGGGGTCCAAGATACAAACCACATCCCGCGCCAACAAGCCCGAGGCGCTAAGGGATAACCGAGAGACCGGGAATGCGCGGCTGGCGACGCTGGTGTGAGTGGCAGGCAGCGGTACGCGACCATCGCCACCGCGAATCCGGTTTCGCGGCGGGGACCGTACTAACCCTGGCGTTGATGCGGGAACAACACCGCCGACTGCAGGGGTTGGGTGTCCAGATCGGACAAGCGGCTTGAAGGCGTACCGGATGTAGACGTACGCGCGGCGAAGCTCGTGGAGTCCGCCAGCGGCCAATAGTGTTGATAGACATTGTGCGGCCAGTCCGCCTTGCCGGCGATTGCCGCCAGCAGTGCTCCCGGTCCGACCTGCGGCAGCAGCGTGGCGAGCAGACGGACGTCGCTCTTCGAGACCCGCCTGACGAGATGCGTCGTGCGGAAATCGTTCGGGTGCATCAGTCCTGCCGCCTGCGTCAGTTCTTGCAGTGCCTTCAACGTGTTCTGGTGGAACCGGTAAACGCGCTCTGACTTTTCGGGCACGACCAGCGCCTTCTGGCGGAGTGGATCCTGCGTGGCGACACCTGTCGGGCACGTGTCAGTGTGGCAGGACTGAGCCTGGATGCAGCCCAGCGAGAACATGAAGCCACGGGCAGAGTTGCACCAGTCCGCACCGAGCGCCATGGCTCGTGCGATGTCAAACGCACTGATGATCTTGCCGCTGGCGCCGATCTTGATGCGTTGGCGCAGGTTGAGCCCTACCAGCGTGTTGTGCACGAGCTGCAGGCCTTCCTGCAGTGGCGTGCCGACGTGATCGGTGAACTCGAGCGGCGCCGCGCCGGTTCCGCCTTCCTTACCATCCACGACGATGAAGTCGGGCGTGAGGCCGGTGTCGAGCATGGCCTTGCAGATCGCAAACCATTCCCACGGATGCCCGATGCACAGCTTGAACCCGGTCGGCTTGCCTCCGGACAGGCGACGCAGGCGCTCGACAAATTCCAGCAACTCAACGGGGTTCGAGAATTCAGAGTGCCGGGCAGGACTGATGCAGTCCGTACCCGGAGCAACGCCGCGAGCTGCGGCAATCTCGGGTGTGACCTTGGCGCCGGGTAGTACGCCACCGTGGCCGGGCTTTGCGCCCTGGCTCAGTTTGACCTCGATCAGTTTGACGCTGGGGTCTGATGCGTTCTTGATGAAGCGCTCTTCGTTGAAGCGACCCTCATCGTCCCGGCATCCGAAGTAACCCGAGCCGATTTCCCAGATGAGGTCGCCGCCGTGGACGCGGTGGTACTCGCTGATGGAGCCCTCGCCGGTGTCGTGTGCAAAGCCGCCCTTCTTCGCGCCACTGTTGAGCGCCAGGATCGCATTGCCGGACAACGCACCGAAGCTCATCGCCGAGATGTTGAACACGCTCGCCTCGTACGGCTGCGTGCAGCTTGCGCTGTTGCCGATCCGGACGCGGAAGTCGTGGGACTTGAGGTCGGTCGGTGCGAGCGAATGATTGATCCAGTCGAAGCCCTCGGCCTGCACGTCCAGTTGGGTGCCGAACGGCCGCTTGTCGGCCTGGCCTTTGGCGCGCTGGTACACGATGGAGCGTTGCTGGCGCGAAAACGGTGTCTGCTCGTTGTCGCTCTCGATGAAGTACTGCCGGATCTCCGGGCGGATGTATTCGAGCAGGAAGCGGAAGTGGCCGATGACAGGGTAATTGCGCAGCACCGAATGCCGCTCCTGTCTTGTGTCGCGGACGCCGACGGCTACCAGGCACAGGAATGCAAGCGACATCAGGCCGCCAAAGCCGTATACCAGCCAGCAGACTGCAAAGGTGAGCGACAGCAGGGCGGTTGCCAGCCATGCGGCGTACCGCACCGGAAAGAGGTCATCCAGCTTTGAGAGCCAGTCGCGCATGAGGTACGTAGCCCTTCGAAATTTCGCGGGTATCCAATGGGAGTGTGTCGACCGTACCGCTGCAAACTTGAAGCACAAGCGGCGTTCCGCAGCATACGCGACAGCGGCGACCGGCTCCCTAAGGAGGACTATCTATTGCCTGCGGGTTGATCGGCGCCCGGTGGGTACGTAGTCTCGTCACCGGGTCCATCAAAGGGAGGGTGTGATGCGAACTGTTTACACGCTGCTTTGTCTTGCCATCACGACCGGGCTGCTGTCCACGGCCCCCGCGGTTCGCGCGGCGTCACAGGCCCCCGGCAGTCCGGCAACGGCAGCCAAGGCTGCTGCCGACAAGGCGCTGTTCGATACCGACGATCCCACGATCGTCAAGCGCTCCAGTGCCGGCGTGTGCCACGACCGCAAGAGTCCGAGCTTCGAGGCGACCCTTCATTTCCGCGGTTATCGCTCCATGAAGGATTGCATCGACAGCGGCGGGCGACTGCCCGGGAAATAGCGGAACGGGCTCCGCGTTGTCCTGCACGGAGCCCGTCACGGCCACGACGGCCTGTCAGACGGCGACGAACTCCGGATAGTCCGGCGTCCACGTCGCCTGCGCGACCTGCTCAGGGATGTCAGCTGCCGGGATCATCCGGCCAACCCCCTCTGCAGCAGCTGCGGCCACGACTGCCTCGGCAACGGCGCGCGCGGCTTCAGGCATCCGGTTGATGCGCGGGAACAGCATGCCGGCGTCGAGTTCTTCCTGCGTGGCGAGGTTGGCCAGTGCTCGCGCGGCAGCTGCCAGTACGCCAGGCGTGACTCGCTTGATCTCACCGACAAGGACGCCAAGCCCAAGACCAGGGAACACGAAGGCATTGTTGCCCTGGGAAATGGTCACCTTGCGCGATCCCACCTGCACCGGATCGAAGGGACTGCCGGTCGCGACCAGGCAGCGGCCGTCGGTCCATGCCAGCAGGTCGGCAGGCACCGCCTCGGCGTTCTCGGTCGGATTGGACAACGGCAGGATGACCGGGCGCGCCGCATAGCTCGCCATCTCGCGCACGATGCTTTCAGTGAAGCTCTGGCCGATGCCGGATGTGCCGATGAGTACCGTAGGCTTGAAATGGCGAACGACCGATGCGAGGTCGCGCTTCGTCGGATCGCTGAGACCGTACTGCGCCGCCGTTGCCGCCGTCCACGACAGTTCCTTCTTGTACTCTTCGCTCTGCGGCTTGTCGTCCACGAGCAGTCCGCGGCTGTCGATGACGCCCACGCGCTGGCGAGCCACCTCAGGCGTGAGACCGTCGGCCACCATTGCTGCGCGCAGCTGCTGCGTGATGCCAAGCCCTGCAGCGCCGGCACCGAATACGATGATGTGCTGATCAGAAAAGCGCGAACCCAGGACACGCGCAGCCGACATCGTGCCCGCCACCGCGATCGCGCCGGTGCCCTGGATATCGTCATTGAAGGAGGCGATCCGGTCCTGATAGCGCGACAGCACGGCAAGCGCGTTGTCCTTGCGGAAGTCTTCCCACTGGATGAGCGCGCCGGGGAACACTTCATTGACGGCATCGACGAATTCGTCGAGCAGCTCGAAGTAGGGTTTGCCCCGCAGCCGCGGTTGCCGCAGGCCGAGGTAAGCATCGTCTTTCAGTAGCACCGGGTTGTCCGTGCCGACATCGAGGCTGATGGGCAGCGTCTGCGCGGGATGGATACCTGCAGCAGCGGAGTAGATCGACAGCTTGCCGATCGAGATCGTCATGCCGCCCGCGCCCTGGTCGCCAATGCCGAGGATTGCTTCGTTGTCGGTGACGACCAGCAACCTGACGTTGCTGAACCTGGCCGCCTGGCGTAACACCTTTGCGATGCGCCCTTTGTGGTCCGGCGTGATGAAGAGTCCGCGGCCGCGACGGAAGATGCTGCTGTAGTGGCGAGTGGCGGCGCCGACGGTGGGGGTATAGACGATGGGGAGGAATTCTTCGAGGTTGTCGCGCAGGAGCTTGAAGAACAGGTGCTCGTTGCGATCCTGCAGGGCAGCAAGCTCTACGTACTTGTCCAAGGGGTCCGGGCGCGCCTTCAGCATCTGGTGCACGCGTGCAAGTTGTTGTTCCATCGTCTTGTGCGTTGCGGGGAGCAAGCCCTCCAGACCGAACTTGGCTCGCTCTTCCGCCGTGAAAGCCGAGCCCTTGTTCAGCAGCGGCTCCGCGTAAAGCGCGGGCCCCCGCAGTGCAACATCCACAATCTGCCGACCGTCGGCTTCGCGCCGGAACCTTAGAAACTGCATAAATCCCTCTGCGGGGCGGGTTCTTGCGGACCCTTACCCTTCACTTGAGTTGTCATGTTCGAGTTCGAAATGAAGGTGCGGAGTATGCCACAGCAGGTGGCATCGCTTGGAAGTCACGCGCGCCGCGCGACGTTTGCCGCATGCAGCAATGGGCTTGAGAGGTTCTGCCGTTGATTGCGATAAAGGCGTGCAGGGGGCGATGTCGATGGCACTGACTCGGTGCGACAGATGGGCTGGACTCCGCGTCGAGTCAACAACTCTTTAACAAGAAGAGCGGGCGCAGCCGCGCGCTCATCGCGATCTCCAGCCGATCTCCGTCGCCGTGAGCGGACCGATGAGCACCTGGTCCAGCGACTCGGGAGTGCGGGACTCGCTCGCCGATTGCGGAACCCGGCCTCCCATCAGTTCGGCGAAGTCCTGCGGGAACCGCGGCAAGCGATCCGGTTCCGCAAAGCCATCCGGATACCGGGGTTGATTGGTAGTGAAGTCGTATTTGTCTGTCGCACCCAGCGTATGCAGCAGCTCATGCGCAATGACAACCTGATTCGAGCCGGCCATGTGTTCTGCGGCAAACAGGTGGGCGATGCCGAGCAAGCCTTTCTGCAGTCCTGTGGAATGCGGCACGCGCGGACTCGACGCGGGGTCGTGATACAGGAGGAAGAGCCGGATGGTTGGCGTCGGGCCGGGCGGGTCGTCCACGCCCATGTTCCACCATCGCAGTTTCAGGCTCCAGATCATCGCGCCAAATGCGCCTGAACCTGCAGGCAGTTGCGGTGGAAGGTCGGAAATGGCGGTTGCCAATACGAAGCGCAGGGGCCGCTCGAGCTGCAACCCATGCTCGGCGGCTTCATCCGCAAAGAACGTGGTCAGCAGCGTCGTGTTGGCGGTTCGGGCGCTGCGAATCTCGCTCGCTGCCGCTGCGCTTCCGTCCGCATTGACGGGATACAGCGCGACCAGCAAGGGGCCGTCCCAGTCGGTGCTCTGGATGCGGTCGAGCCAGGTGCCGGTCGCAACCGCAACCAGGATCAGCAGCAGGACCAGTATGCGCAGTCGACGCAGCACGATTGTCAGTCTGTTGCGTCCACGCTGAGGTTCTGCACCTCGCCCGCATCGACTTCGTAGCTCACCTGCATGGGGCGGCAGCACACGGCGCAGTCTTCTATATAGCTCTGCGATTCGAGGGACAGATCGAAGAACAGCAGGATCGATTCACCGCAGTTCGGACACATGACTTCAATGTGGGTTTCGAGCATGGTGCTTCAGCCTAGCGCGGGGCGGCCGTAAGAGGATCGTGTGTGCGGAGTCGTCAAGGATTCAGCCTGGTTCCCGACCAGGGCCCGCACACAAAGCCGAACTCATCCATCGGGGTCAGCGTGCGAGTCCAGCGGGCGCGGTCATGCACGCGGCCAGGTCCTTCGACCCAGAGTTCCATTGCGTCGGGCCACAGCCTGAAGCCGCCCCAGTGCGGCGGGCGCGGAACATCACCTGCGGGTGCACCCGGATCGACGCCAAAGCGCTTTGCCGCCATTGCCACCTGGTCCGCAAGCGCAGCGCGCGAACTCAAGGGTTCACTCTGTCGGCTGGCCCATGCGCCGAGGCGGCTCGCAACGGGACGCGTGGCGAAGTAGGCGTCGCTTTCTGCGGCGGGCGAATGCACGACTGGACCCTCGAGCCTTACCTGTCGCGACAGCCCATCCCAGTGGAACACGGCCGCTGCACGCGGCGTTGCCGACAGGGCCCGGCCCTTCCGCGATTGATAGTTGGTGAAGAACACCACGTAACCGGGTGAGGCAACGAGGTGCTTGCACAATACGACGCGCGCCGACGGTCCGCCGTTCGCATCCACGGTTGCCACCACCATCGCATCCGGGTTGGGTTGGGCGCGGCGGGCGACAGCCTCCGCGAACCAGTCTCCAAACAAGGTGAAAGGATCAGGTGGCAGCGGGTCGGGCAGGAATGCGGTTGATTGCATGATGCGGAGGGTTCGTATGGCAAGGGCCGGCGGATTCCAGGCAAGACGCAAGTATGCGCCCGCCCGGGTGCGTATCGTAGCTTGCGTTCGTGCACCCTGGGTTCAGTACGCGTTCAGCGATGCGGGCCTAACGTGAAGCCGTCGATCGGACTTCAGGAGCAGATCATGACGAAGATGTTCGCGCTGGTGACACTGTTCGGGCTGGGAGCGCTGGCTGTCGCGCCGGTCATGGCCGATGACCACCACCGTGGCCGCGACGACAACCGCTACGAGCGGCGGCATGATGACCGCTATTCCTCCCGCTACTCCGTTCGCGACGAGCGTTCGGTGCGTCGCTACGAAGGACGGTATGACGAGGGCTATCGTCGGTACGCCCCGCGCTATGTCGAGTACGGGCGGTACTGCGACGACTATCGCCACTACCGCGGCGTCCACTATCACGTATCGCCGCGCGACTACTATCGCACCCACTACCCGCGCGATGCCTATCGACTGTACGGCAGGTCCGGTATCGACGCGACGCTGGTCGTGACCCTGCCGCTGTTCTGATCCCGCGGGCGCGGCAATCCGGTTCTGCATCCAGCCGGATTTCCGCCCCGTCGCCGCCCTCCCTGCAGCCGAGCGGGTGCGGGCGGCGTGAATGCGGTGGTTCCCTCACTTGCCTGCCCGTGGACCACTCTGTAAAAGGAGTGGCTCAAAGATCGGGTACCCGGAACACAGCGGCAAGACATGACGTTAGAAGAACTCAGGCGGCGGATCACGGCAATCGACCGGCAGATGCTCGAACTGGTTGCCGAGCGCCAGGCACTCAGCAGTGAAGTAGCCAAGGTCAAGCGGGCAACGGGCCGAGCTACCCGCGATTTCAATCGCGAGCGCGAAGTGCTGTTGCACGCCCGGAATGACGCTGCGTCGCTCGGGGTTTCGCCTGCATTCGCGGAATCACTGATGCGCATGCTGATCCGCAGTTCGCTCACGACCCAGGAGCAGCAGCAGGTCGCGGCCCACGGTCAGGGCGGTGGCCGCTCCGCGCTGGTCATCGGCGGCTTCGGCAAGATGGGTCACTGGTTCGTCGATTTCCTCGGCTCCCAGGGCTATCGCGTGGCGATTTCCGACCCGGGCCTCCCGCCCGATGGTCTTGAGTCAATCGGCGATTGGCGGCAGCACGCGCTCGACTACGACCTGATCGTGGTGGCGACGCCGCTCAAGATCGCCGATGCGGTACTGGTCGAGCTGGCCGCGCGCAAGCCATCCGGCATCGTGTTCGACATCGGTTCGCTGAAGACGCCGTTGCGTGCGGGGATCACGGCGCTGCGCGAGGCAGGCTGTCGTGTGACGTCCGTCCATCCGATGTTCGGACCCGATACCGAACTCTTGTCCGGTCGGCACGTGATCTTCATCGACGCGGGTTCGCCAGAGGCGCTCGAGGTCGCGCAAGGCCTGTTCGCATCCACCATGGCGGAACGGGTCGTCATGGGGCTCGACGAACATGACCGGCTGATCGCCTTCGTGCTGGGTCTGTCGCACGCGCTCAATATCGCTTTCTTTACTGCGCTCGCCGACAGCGGTGAAGCGGCGCCGCGGCTGGCTCGGCTTTCGAGCACCACGTTCGATGCGCAGATCGATGTGGCAAGCAAGGTTGCCCAGGAAAGCCCGGAACTCTACTTCGAGATCCAGAGCCTCAACGACTACGGTGCGGAATCCCTCGAAGCACTGCGACGGGCCGTCGACCGTGTCGCGCAGACGGTGATGAACAAGGATGCGTCGGGCTTCATCGGCCTGATGGATCGCGGTCGCGAGTACCTGGCTGGGCGACCGAAAGAGCGCTAGCCAGACATGTCCCGCGACCCCGAAACGGAGATCCGGGAACTGCGGGCGCGCATCGCGGAGCTGATGGACGAGGCCGCCAACAACGAGCGGCTGCTCAAGCGCAACCAGGAGCGCGAGTTCGAGATCCTGCGGGCGGAATCGTTGCCGCTGTTGTTCGACGTCATTTCGCGGCGCTTGCGGGAATCCTACGGACTCGATTCCGTGGTACTCGTGCTCGCGGATGCCGAGCACGAAATCCGGCACCTGCTGCTGGGAGAGCAGGTCCGGCCCGACCAGTTCCCGGACATCATCTTCGTTGACAGCCTCGCAGGCATGGCGCCGCAGTTCGCGTCGCTGCACAAGCCGTGGCTCGGGCCATACATGGGGCCCGATCACCAGCTGCTGTTCCGTTCCCAGCACGAGATCCGCAGCGTCGCATTGATTCCACTGCGCCGGCAGGACAAGCTCATCGGGTGCCTCGCTTTCGGCAGCCGCGACGAAAAGCGCTTTTCCAGGCATCTCGCAACGGATTTCCTGGCGCATCTCGGGGTCATGCTTGCGTTTGCCGTGGAGAATGCGATCAACCGCGCGCGGCTGGTGCGCAGCGGCCTCACCGATTTCCTTACGGGCTGGCACAACCGCCGGTACCTGCAAGCCCGCCTGATGGAGGAGTTGGCCAAGGCGCGCCGGCAGGGGACCAGTCTTGTCTGCCTGCTCATCGACCTTGATCGCTTCAAGGAGATCAACGACGAGCACGGCCATCTCGCCGGGGACATGGCATTGAGGGAGGTCGCGCTGCGCATCGATGCCCAGGTGCGGTCCAGCGACGCGGCGGCGCGGTATGGCGGCGATGAGTTTGTGGTGCTGCTGCCCGGTGCCACGCTCGAGCAGGCGCGCGGCCTCGCAGAGCGCATCCGCGAAACCGTCGTCGCGACGCCATTGGAAGTCTCGGCGGGCGTTGAGCGGAAGCTCAGCGTCTCCATCGGCATGGCCGCCGTCGCGCCGGCAAAGGACAGCTCCGATCTCAAGGGCGTGGCAGAACGCCTCTTCAGTGCAGCCGACGCCGCGCTTTACCGGGCAAAGCAGGCCGGTCGCAACCGGGTGGAAGTCGAGCCCCCCTGAAACGATTCCTTCGGTATTTCCTTACGCCGCGCTGGTGTTTATGCGGTCATCACCCTGTTATGCTTAGATGAGAGTGATTCGCATTTGTTGGTTTTCTGCAGTCGGCTGCGCGTGAGAGATGTGGTATGCCATTGAAGCGAAATAACATATTGGCTTCTGTCCGGGCGGCGGTGTGCGCGTCCGCGCTGGTTGTATTGGCCGGATGTGCGCCGTCTTCGGGCGAACTCGTGGTCTATTCCGCGCGGGTCGAGGCGTTGATCAAGCCCATTCTCGATCGCTATACCGCCGAGACCGGCACCAAAGTCTCATTCGTCACGGATGACGCAGGCCCGCTGATCGAGCGCCTGAACGCCGAAGGCGCGAACACGCCCGCCGATATCCTGCTCACGGTGGATGCCGGTGAGCTGTGGTTTGCAGCCGAGCGTGGCTTGCTGCAGCCGGTCGAGTCACCCGTGTTGTCTGCCAACATTCCTCAGAACCTGCGCGATCCCGGCAATCGCTGGTTCGGATTTTCGCTGCGTGCTCGCACGATTGCCTACAGCACTGCGCGGGTTGACCCGGCTGCCCTTGGTACCTACGCCGACCTCGCCGACCCCAAGTGGCGCGGCAAGCTTTGCTTGAGGACATCGAAGCAGATCTACAACCAGTCACTGGTCGCCATGCTGATCGCCGAGTTCGGCGAAACACGCACGGAGGAGATCGTCCGCGGCTGGGTCGCCAATCTCGCGACCGATGTCTTCTCGAGCGACGTGAAGTTGCTGGAGGCCATTGCCGCAGGCCAGTGCGACGTCGGCCTCGTGAACACCTATTACTACGGACGTATCGTTCGGGATCAACCGGACTTTCCCGTCAAGCTGTTCTGGGCGGACCAGTCCGGAAGTGGCGTGCACGTGAACGTGTCGGGCGCGGGAGTGACGACTCATGCGCGGCATTCAGCCGAGGCGCGCAAGTTCCTGGAGTGGTTGTCGGGTCCCGAAGCCCAGGGAATGTTTGCCAAGTCGAACCTTGAATTCCCTGTCAGTCCGGCGGTGGCGGCGGATCCGATCGTCGCCTCATGGGGACCGTTCAAGCAGAACCCGATCAATATCGCGAAGGCGGGCGAGCTTCAGGCTGACGCAGTGAGGCTGATGGACCGGGCAGGATATCGCTAGTGTGCGGTGACCAGGGCGCGGTTGCCGACGTGCGTACGTACCCTGCGGCGGCGACCGTTTCGTGAGTGCTGTCGCCGCGCATTCGCCCGCGGGCAGTCGTTGGTTCAAGGACCGTCATGCGACCGGCGCCGTGGCGCTTGCGTTCGCGCTGGCGTTGCCCGCAGTGGTGCCGTTGCTCGTCATCGCGGGATCGCTGTTCCAGCTTGACACCGAGGTGTGGGCGCACCTGTCGCGCTACGTACTTCCGGAGGTGGCGCTCAATACGGTCAAGCTGCTGGCAGGAGTGGCGGTACTCACGGGCATCATCGGCACTGCGCTCGCGTGGCTGACGGCCGTGTGCAATTTTCCCGGGCGCCGCTTCTTCGATTGGGCGCTGCTGCTTCCGCTTTCGATTCCCGGCTACGTGCTGGCGTTTGTCGCCGTGGGCTTCCTCGATTACTCCGGGCCGTTGCAATCCGCCATGCGTGCGGCCGGACTCGCGACCAAGTGGCTACCTGCGATTCGCTCCTCGAATGGATGGGGCGTTATCGTCGTCTTGTCCCTGGCCTTGTACCCTTACGTCTACCTGCTCGCACGCAGCGCGTTCATGAGCCAGGGGCGTCGCGTACTCGAGGCCGCCCAGACCCTGGGCCTCACGGCAAGAGCAGCTGCGTGGCGAGTGGCGCTGCCGATGGCCCGTCCGTGGATCGCGGCCGGCATCTCGCTGGTTGCCATGGAAACGCTAGCCGACTTCGGCACGGTTTCCGTCTTCAACTACAACACCTTCACTAAAGCGATCTATAGCGCCTGGTTCGGCATGTTCTCGGTCAGCGCCGCGCTTGAACTGGCTGCGTTCCTGATGTTGTTCGTGCTCGCCGCGCTATGGCTCGAGCGCCGTTCCCGTTCACGGGTTCGCTACGGAGGAGGGCGGTCCGGGGCCTATGCGGAACGCCGCATCGAACTCCAGGGCAAGGCGCGCTGGTTGGCCTTTGCCGCCGCGTCGCTCGTGTTCCTGCTGGCTTTCCTGCTGCCCTTCCTGCAGCTCTTGATCTGGGCGATCAAGCATGCCGCAAGCGACCTCGACGTCCGTTATTTCGGATTCGCAGTGCGGAGCCTGCTGCTGGCGGGCAGCGCTGCCGCCGTCATCCTCGCGGCGTCGGTGGTCCTCGCCTATGTCACGCGCGTGCAGTCCGGCCCGTGGACGAACCTGTTTGCGCGCCTCGGTACTTTGGGCTACGCAGTGCCCGGCACCGTGCTTGCGGTCGGGATCTTCGTGCCGATGGCGTGGTTCAATAATGAACTGCAGGGCTGGCTCATTGCCGCCTTTGGCGACGGCGCGCCGCGTGTGTACCTGCAGGGCTCCCTGGTGACGGTGCTGGTTGCCTATATGGCGCGATTTCTGGCCGTCGGCTTCGGGCCTGTCGACAGCAGCTTGCAGAGGATCACGCGCAATATCGACGAAGCCGCGATCAGCCTCGGCGTCACGGGCGTTGCGATGTTGAAGCGCGTACACCTTCCCTTGCTCCGCACCGGCATCGCGACAGGTGCCGTGCTGGTCTTCGTCGACGTCATGAAGGAAATGCCGATCACGCTGATCACGCGGCCCTTCGGTTGGGACACCCTCGCGGTACGCGTCTTCGAGATGACGACCGAAGGTGAGTGGGAACGCGCGGCATTGCCTGCCGTGGTGATCGTCCTTGCGGGTCTGGTTCCGATCGCGTTGCTGACCCGGCGAGGCACCCATGTGGCTTGAGATGCAGGGCGTGGAACGGCGCTTCGGACAGACGGTGGCCGTGTCGGGCCTTGACCTGTCGTTGCCCCAAGGCGCGATCGGCTGCCTGCTCGGCCCGAGCGGCTGTGGCAAGACCACGGCCCTGCGCTGTGTCGCCGGCTTCGAGCCGGTCGATGCGGGCGAGATCCATGCCCGCGGCCGCCTGCTGTCCAGCCGCGGAATCACCGCTCCACCTGCCACGCGCAATATCGGCATGGTGTTCCAGGACTATGCGTTGTTCCCGCACCTGACCGTGCTGGATAACGTCGGCTTCGGGCTGCATGGGCAATCGCGCAACGTGCGCGAGCGGCGCGCGCTCGACATGCTGGCGATCGTCGGTCTCGAAGACTGTCGCGCGCGCTATCCCCACGAGATTTCGGGCGGCCAGCAGCAACGGGTTGCACTTGCTCGTGCGCTGGCCCCCCAGCCCGACCTGGTCCTGCTGGACGAGCCGTTCTCCAATCTCGACATCGACCTGCGGGGACGGCTGAGCTTCGAGGTGCGCGAGATCCTGAAGCGGGTCAACGCGACGGCTCTGCTCGTGACCCACGACCAGAACGAGGCCTTCGCCATGGCCGACCTGGTAGGTGTGATGCAGAACGGCCGCCTGGAGCAGTGGGATGCGCCGTACGAGCTGTATCACCGTCCGGCAACGCGCTTCGTGGCGGATTTCATCGGCCAAGGTGCCTTCCTCCCCGGTGAGGTGGTCTCCCAGGGTGCTGTGTCGACGGAATTGGGTGTGCTCTCGGGCGATGTGCCTCCGGCCTTTGGCGCCGGCAGCCAGATCGACCTGCTGCTGCGGCCGGACGACGTCCTCTACGACGAAGCGAGTCCGTTGGCGCTCGAGATCGTGCAGAAGGCCTTCCGCGGCGCCGATTTCCTGTACACGCTGAGCCTGCCGACGGGCGCTACCTTGCTGTCGCTCGTGCCGAGCCACTTCAACCACAGCCTGGGTGACCGCATCGGCGTGCGGATCGAGCTTGATCACATCGTCGCGTTTCCCCGGTTACGCTGACTACCCGCCGTTTCTTTGAGGGTGCGCCCCCTCTCCTGCGTTTAGCCCGACTGCGGCATGGTTACCCGTCGCCGAATGTGGAAAAATCGCTCGCATAGGGAACTGCAGGACGACTCCATGACGGACTTCATCGATGCTTCGGGCTTTCGGGCCAATGTCGGGATCGTGCTGGTCCGTGGCAAGGGAGAAGTCTTCTTGGGCGGTCGCACCGGGGGTCGTGGCTGGCAGTTTCCGCAGGGAGGCATCGGCCGGGACGAGGATCCGGAAGAGGGCATGTTCCGCGAACTCAAGGAGGAGGTCGGCCTGGACCGTGGCGATGTCCGGGTCATTGCGTCGACCAGCGGCTGGCTTCGTTACCGGCTGCCAGCTCAATACCTGCGGCGTAACGCCAAACAGACGTGCATTGGCCAGAAGCAGCGCTGGTTCATGCTCGAATTGACTGGCGAAGAAGACCGGTTCCGCTTCGACACGACAGCAACGCCTGAATTCGAGAGCTGGCGCTGGGTCGATTACTGGGCGCCTGTCCGTGAAGTGATCTACTTCAAGCGAGCCGTCTATGCGCGGGCGCTTGACGAACTCGGTCGTCGTGCGTTTGCAGGCGGGCCTCCGCCCCTGCCCGAATGGTGGGAAGAGGAGAAGACGCTCAGGAATCTTGCACGTCGTCGCGAGGGCGTCCTGGAATCCGAATAACGGCGGGCTGGAAAAGCCCGTCCCGAGCCCGTTCGCAGTCGCTGCGTCAGAACGGCTTGACGACCGCGAGCACGACGATTGCGATCAAGAGCAGGCTCGGTGCTTCATTGAACAGGCGATACCAGCGTTCCGTGTGGCGGTTCTCGTCGGCACGAAACGCTGCAACCAGACGGCTGCACCAGACGTGGTAACCCACGAGCGCTGCAACGAGCACCAGCTTGAGTCTCAGCCAGCCGATTCCGAGGAAGCCCGGGCTCATCGCGATCATGGAGAGCCCGAAGATCGCTGCCAGCGTGCCGCCGATCGTCATGATCGCAAGCAAGCGCCTTTCCATGATCTTGAATCGCTCGATGCCGACGGGATCGGTGGCTGTGGCGTGATATACGAACAGTCGAGGCAGGTAGAAGAGTCCTGCGAACCACGTCACGACAAAAACGATGTGAAAGGCCTTGAGCCACAGCATGAAGAGCGCCTAAGGGTTATTGTCGGCAGCCGGCGACGTTCTTGAAATTGTAGCCCAGTTGCTCCGTCGCTAAGTACACTGCAGCGGACCCAACGGGTTACGGGAGCCTGTCCGGGTGGCCTTGCCGTCAGGATGATGCAGCGGATCTTCCTGGCCCCGGTCCCATGTTCAGTCTGAGCCTAGCGAGTAGGACGGTATGGCAGAGTTCGAGCCGTTACGTACCGGTCAGCTGGTGATCCGGCGACATGCGCCCTGGCGCAGGGGTCTGCTGGGCGGCGGCGGCCTGGTCCTTGGCGCGCTGGTTCTTTACGGCATGTATGAATGGGGTCGTTACAACGCCGGGCACAATCAGCTTGCAACCGTCATGGAAAGGCGGGGACTGCAGTCGAAGGTGGAATCGCTCGAGCGCGAGAACGACGATCTGCGCGGCCAGATCACGGCAGTCGACACGACCCGGGATGTTGACCGGCAGTCGTATGCGGATGTCGAGCGCACCTTGGGTGAGTTGCAGGCGCAGGTGCTGCGGCAGAGCGAGGAGCTGACGTTCTACCGGGGCATCATCGCCCCGGCAGATGGCATCGGCGGCTTGCGCATCCAGCGCCTCGAGATCCTGCCGGGCGGGACCGAGCGGCATTTCCGGCTGCGCGTTGTCCTGGTCCAGGCGATGCGCCAGGACGCGCTCATTGCCGGTTCCGTCGGCATCGATATTGAAGGCGCCCTCGATGCGAGCCCCAGGACGCTTGCGCTCCCGGAGATCGGCGGGAGTGCGGATGACGGTGGGCGGCTGCCGTTTTCATTCAGGTATTTCCAGAATATCGAGCAGGATGTCATGCTGCCGGAAGGGTTCGAGCCGCTGGCCATCAATGTCGAGGTGCGCTCCGGTCGCCAGGCGACGGTACGGCAGGCTTTTCCATGGCAAGTACGGGCGACGGGTTAGCAATGTTCAAGCGGAAGAAGCCGGCGGCCACTGGGCCGAACCGGATCGACACGTTGGTGGGCGCGGGGACGCGCATCATTGGCGACGTCCACTTTTCGGGCGGGTTGCACGTTGACGGCCACATCAAGGGCAATGTGGACGCGCCGCCGACATCCAGCTCGACATTGAGCGTGAGCGATGCCGGCGTCATCGAGGGATCCGTCGCGGTACCGAACGTCGTCCTGAATGGGGTCGTGAAGGGAGATATCCTGGCCAATGGCAGGGTCGAACTCGGCGCGCATGCGCGGGTGTCCGGCAACGTCTACTACGGTCTGATCGAGATGGCGATGGGCGCGGCCATCAACGGCAAGCTGATCCACGAGCCCAGAAAGGGGGAGGCAGCGGCAACCGCCGCGTCCGTTCAGGCAGCAGCCCCCAAGGCTTCCGGCGAAAAGGGCTCTTCCAAGAAGGGGTTAGCCACTTAACAGGGCCTGGAACGGGTAGTTGGGAGGTCATCGTTCCGCCCAAGCTTGAGTTCCGGCCGTTCTGGCCCCAAGATCCCTCTACGATGTCATCCGAAATGCAAACTCCCTCCAGTTCAACCCCGGGCATGCAAGGCATACCGGCCGCGTTGCTCTTTACCGATGCGGCCGCTTCCAAGGTCGCCGAATTGATTCGCGAGGAAGCCAATCCGGCGCTCAAGCTGCGCGTGTTTGTCACGGGTGGCGGGTGCTCCGGGTTCCAGTACGGGTTCACGTTCGACGAGAACGTGGAGGAAGGCGATACCTCCATAGAAAACCAGGGCGTCCAGCTGATTGTCGACCCGATGAGTGTCCAGTATCTGATGGGCGCGGAGATCGACTACCGCGAAGACCTGGAAGGGGCCCAATTCGTGATCCGCAATCCAAACGCGACCACTACCTGCGGCTGCGGCTCTTCGTTTTCGATGTAAAGAGCTTGATGCCTTCGCTGAATCGGGAGGCGCCCGGGAATTGTCTCCCGCCGGGCTTTCCGTACCGTATCCTGGTACCTGCGCAGTAAGCCTGCGAAGACTCGCCTCCCATGCCGCGATCGTCCGCCCGTATCCCAGACGTCATTGCCGCAGTCGACCTCGGGTCGAACAGTTTCCATATGGTGGTTGCGCGGTATTCGCATGGCCAGCTGATCATCCTTGACCGGATCCGGGAGATGGTGCGGCTTGCGGCCGGACTCGATGAGCAGGGACGGCTGGACCGCAGCGCAGTGGAGCGCGCCCTCGAATGCCTGGACCGTTTCGGCCAGCGCCTGAAGGACATGAAGGCGGAAAGCGTCCGCGTCGTGGGCACCAACACGCTCAGGCAGGCACGGAGGAAAGGCGCTTTCCTCGACCGCGCCGCGAGCGCCCTGGGCCATCCCATCGAGATCATTGCAGGCGTCGAGGAGGCGCGACTCATCTACCTCGGGGTCGGTCATACGATGCCGAGCGAACCCGGGCGACGCCTGGTTGCCGATATCGGCGGTGGCAGCACCGAATTGATCATCGGCGAGGGATTGCAGACGCGCCAGTTGGCGAGCCTCCACATGGGCTGCGTCAGCATGAGCGCGCGTTACTTTGAAGGCGGCGAGATTTCGGAGAAGCGCATGAAACGCGCCCGCCTTGCGGCTCGCGTTGAACTCGAGCCCCTTCAAGCGGCCTTTGGGGGGTCGAACTGGGACCATGCAGTCGGGACCTCCGGAACGATCCGGGCCGTCGGAGATATCGTCGCGGCCCGCGGTGGCGCAGGGTCGTCGATCAGTTCCGACGATATCGAGGCCCTGATCGAAGTCGCCTTGAAGGCAGGCGCACTGGAGCGATTGCGGCTTCCCGGCCTGAACGAAGAACGTCTGCCCGTGTTTCCGGGCGGAATCGCGATCCTCGCCGAGATCTTCTCGATGCTTGAATTGCGCAGCATGCGTATCGCCGATGGCGCGCTGCGTGAGGGGCTGCTCTATGACTTGCTCGGACGACTGACGGATGAAGATGCCAGGGTGCGAACCGTTCGTGCGATGGAGTCCCGCTACCACGTGGACAGTGCGCAGGCGGCAAGGGTCGAGACGACCGTCCTCGAGTTCCTGCAGCAGGTTCAGGACGCCTGGGAATTGAACGATTCCTTCGCGGAGATGGTACTCGGCTGGTCCGCAAGGCTCCACGAGATCGGCCTCGACATCTCGCATACGCACTACCACCGTCACGGGGCATATCTGCTCGAGTATGCAGACATGCCCGGTTTCCCGCGCGAAGAGCAGCGCTTGCTTGCTTGCGTTGTCGGTGCCCACAGGCGCAAGCCGCACCTGCAGATGCTGGAAGAGTTGTCGCCCCCCTGGCACATCAAGGCGGAATTCCTGATCGTGCTGCTGCGACTCGCTGTCCTGCTGCATCGGGGACGCAGTCCGGTTTCCTTGCCGGCGATCCAGCTGAGTGCGAAGGCGAGGTCCCTGGAGGTCGAGTTCCCGCGCCGCTGGCTAGAGGACCATCCGCTCACTTCCGCGGATCTCGAGCAGGAGGCCGATTACCTCAAGGCTGCAGGCTTTCGCTTGCGCGTGGTCTGAGCGAGCAACGCTCAGGCTCCGGGCTCAGTGAGCTGCTTCAGGAGTTCCGACTGCGCATTGACGAGGGGTTCGTTGCCCGCAGTGGCGCGCGAGTAGGTTCCTTCAGCCGAAAGCACCCACGCCTGGACGTTGTCCTTGAGATAGAGGGTGAGGTCCGCGATGATCCTGTCGCGGTACGACTTCCTCTGGATCGGAAAGCACACTTCGATGCGGCGGAAGAAATTGCGCTCCATCCAGTCCGCACTGCTGCAGTAGACCTCCGAATCGCCGCCGTTGTGGAAGTAAAAGACGCGGGAGTGCTCAAGGAACCGCCCGACGATCGAGCGCACGGTGATGTTCTCGGATACGCCGGGTATGCCCGGCTTCAATGCACAGATGCCGCGGACGATCAGGTCGATCCGCACTCCGGCCCTTGAGGCCTGGTAGAGCGCCTGGATGATCTGCGGCTCGATCAGCGCATTCATCTTCGCGACGATATGGGCCGGCCGGCCTGCGTTCGCATTCTCGATCTCCCGCCGTGTTCGTTCCAGCAGGGCCTCATGGAGCGTGAAGGGCGATTGCAGCAGCCTGCGCATGCTCGCCACCCGCGTGGGACTCGTGAGTTGCAGGAAGAGTTCGTGCAGGTCTTCGCCCATCGCTTCGTCACAGGTGAACAAACCGTAGTCCGTATAGGCTCGCGCCGTCTGTGGATGGTAGTTCCCGGTCCCGAGGTGGCAGTAGCGGCGCAGCTTTCCACGTTCACGACGCACCGCCATGATCAATTTGGCGTGGGTCTTGAATCCCACTACCCCATACATGACGTGCGCCCCGGCCTCCTGAAGCCGGGCTGCAAGGCCGATGTTGGCGGCCTCGTCGAACCTTGCCATCAATTCGATGATGACAGTCACTTCCTTTCCTGCGCGGGCCGCCGAGACCAGCGCATCCACGATGGGAGATTCCGGTCCGGTCCGGTACAACGTCTGCTTGATGGCAAGGACGTCCGGGTCTGTGCCCGCTTGCCTGACAAAATCGATGACGGGCGCGAAAGATTCGAACGGATGATGCAGGAGGAGGTCGCGCTCGCGCATCACCGCGAAAATGTCCTCCTTTGCAGCGAGCCGTTTCGGCAGGCCGGGAGTGAAGGGGGTGTACTTGAGGTCTGCCCTGTCGACGAGGCCGTACAGGGCCATGAGTCGATTCAGGTTAACGGGCCCGTTGACCTGGTATAGATCGGATTTTCCAAGGGCAAAGTGTCGCAGCAGGAAGGCCGTGATGTCGTCGGGACAATCGACCGAAGTCTCGAGTCGGACTGCTGCGCCATACCGACGCTGTGCCAATTCGCCCTCGATCGCCCGCAGCAGGTCGTCGACCTCCTCGTCGTCAACGAACAGGTCGCTGTTTCGCGTAACGCGGAATTGCCAGCATCCCTCCACGGTCATGCCGTTGAACAACTGCGCCACGAACGTCGAGATGACTGCGGAGAGGAAAACGAAGTCTTCCGTGCCGCCTGAGGAGCTTGATGCGGGAAGGCGAATGACTCTGGGCAGCGAGCGCGGTACCTGGACGACGGCGAGTTCTGCGTCTCGTCCGAACGCATCCTTGCCTGACAGCCTGACGATGAAGTTCAGGCTCTTGTTCTGGATGCGCGGGAACGGACGCGCGGGATCGAGTCCGAGCGGGGTCAGTACCGGCTCGACCTCCTTCGAGAAATACTCCGCCAGCCACTCGCGCTGCTGCTCGCTGAACGTCTTGTTGTTGAAGAAGCGGATTCCACTTTGCGCGAGCGAGGGGAAGATCGTATGGTTGAGCAGTTCGTACTGGGCCTGGACCATCGCGGTCGCCCTGCGGTGGATGGCCGCCAGTTGCTCGGGGACGGTCATGGCGTCCAGGCTGCCCTGGAGGGAACCCAGATCCTGCCGCTGCTTGAGCCCGGCAACGCGAATCTCGAAGAACTCATCGAGGTTGCTGCACGAGATGCAAAGGAACCTTACGCGATCAAGCAACGGCAGCGACTCATCGCAGGCCTGCGCGAGCACCCGGGAATTGAAGTCCAGAAAGGACAGCTCCCGGTTGATGTAGTACTCGGGAGCCCTGAGGTTCACGTCCGGCATTGGGAGTTGACAGGAATCATCAGGCCGACGACGCGGCGATGATCCGAGAATACTACGCAGCGACCTGCGGTTGTGTTACAGCGAACGTGCCGCGCTTGTTAGGCGCTCGGAGCCCTGGCCCGCGCTTAAGGCACTCGTGCAGAGATGGTCACGGCGGCGTCGTGGCTTCGGTCCAGGTCGGCCAGCAATCGGCCAGTCAACGACTCGAACTCCCCGCGATAAGCCGGCGGGATGGGACGGGCTTCCGGCAACGGGACGGTGCGCGGGTCCTTGTAGGAACCGTTCAATCGATATTCGTAGTGCAGATGCGGCCCCGTCGCAGCGCCTGTCTTGCCGACGAACCCGATGGTCTGGCCTTGCTGGACGCGCGTTCCACTGCGAATTCCCTTGGCGAACCCCGACATGTGTCCATAGAGGGTGGTCACGCCGCCGCCATGTTCGAGGATCACCACGTTGCCATATCCACCTTGAACGCCAGCGACGCTGACCCGACCATCGCCAGCGGCCTTGATGACGGTTCCCGTAGGGGCGGCATAGTCCACGCCTTTGTGGGCCCGGATCGTGTTCAGTATCGGGTGCAGGCGGCGAGGATTGAAATTGGAGCTGATCCTCGTGAAATCGACGGGTGCCCGCAGAAACTGCTTGCGCATGCTGTTGCCGGCGGGCGTGTAGTAGTCCGAGACCTCGCCGTCGACGGATTCGAACCGCACGGCGCGATAGGCGCGGCCGCTGTTGACGAACTCTGCCGCGAGGATCTTGCCGTCACCGAGATACTCGCCTTCGCGGAAGCGCTGTTCGTAGACGATGCCGAACTCGTCTCCCGGCTGTATATCCAGCGCGAAATCGATGTCCCATCCGAAAATGTCGTTGGCGAGGCGCATGATGACATCTGAGCTCACGCCGATCGACCGCCCGGCTACAAACAGGGACGAATCGATCCGCCCGCGCTTTTCCACCTTGCGGACTTCAATCGGGGTTTCGATCACCTTGGCCGAAAAGCCGTCGTCCTGGCGGGTAACGGTCAAGGTCTGCGTGTCGCTGATGCGTCGGGTCAGCGCCTGAACCAGCCCGTTCGCGTGTACGAAAGTAATGAGTTCACCTGGTTTGAGGAGGTCCAGGCTCTCCTTGACGCCAGGCAGGTCGCGAATGGCTGCCAGGTCCTGAAGGCTGAGCTGCAGCTGCCTGAAGGCCCTATCCAGCGTATCGTTGCGTCGAACCACGAACTCAACGGTGTCGCCGATGGGGGCGAGCGCAGGGTTCTTGCCGGTGCCGGGTGCCTGTACTTTGGGCAACGCCAGGGAGGCGGTATCGATCATCTCGAGGTTCGCGGCTGGGTGCGGAGCAGTCGCTTCACCATAGCGGAAGAATGCAAAGGCGATGGCCCCGCCGAGGAGGGGGAGGGCGAGTCCCGTGAGCAACCAGCGGACGTGCAGGGCCGTCGGATTGGGAACGGCCGCGTGGGTCGATGTAGTGCGGTAGTCGTTTGCTACTCGCGAACCCTTGAATCCCTGCTGATTGGTCACCGGATGCTCATTCGTACACGAAGCAGCAGGTAAGTTAGTTGCTGATCCCGGGTGCGTCAACCCGGAGGTGCGCCCCAATGGGTCCCAGGACCGCGCGTACTTCACAGTTGGTGCCGCGACCGGCCATCGCCATCTGCCGCGAGCCCCGGGTTGCGCGAAACGACCCGACCCCCTAAATTTGCGTCCCCCCACGGCCAGATCGCCGGGGCAAAGGCGTGCCTTGGCTGCATTCTTCGGCCAGTTCGGCACGAAAGCCTTGAACTTTCCGATCAGGACGAAACCAGTCCGCTGGAGCATAAGTAGTGTCGCCCGAAGAGCAGTTGCAGGAGTTGAGGCGCGGCGCGGCCGAGATCCTCGTCGAGTCGGAGCTGCTGCGGAAGCTTCGCAAGGGCCGGCCGCTGAAGATCAAGGCTGGGTTCGATCCGACGGCGCCTGACTTGCATCTCGGTCATACGGTGCTCATCAACAAGATGCGCCGCTTCCAGGATTTCGGGCATGAAGTGATTTTCCTGATCGGCGACTTCACGGGTCTGATCGGTGATCCGACCGGTCGGAATGCAACCCGCCCGCCCTTGACCCCCGATGAAGTTGCGGCCAATGCGGCGACCTACCAGCAGCAGATCTTCAAGATCCTCGATCCGGCCAGGACCAGAATCGAATTCAATTCGCGCTGGATGGGCCCGATGTCGGCTGCAGGGCTGATCAAGCTCGCTGGCCGCCAGACAGTCGCGCGGATGCTCGAGCGTGATGACTTCAGTCGTCGTTACAAGGGTGGCCAGCCCATCGCGATCCACGAATTCCTCTATCCGCTGGTCCAGGGCTACGATTCCGTGGCGCTTCAAGCCGATGTTGAATTGGGCGGCACGGACCAGAAGTTCAATCTGTTGATGGGACGGCAATTGCAGGAAGCGGAGGGCCAGGAGCCCCAGGTCGTCATCACCATGCCGCTCCTCGAAGGCCTCGACGGCGTGAACAAGATGTCGAAGTCCCTGGGCAACTACATCGGCATCGCGGAAGCGGCGGACGACATGTTCGGCAAGCTGATGTCGATCTCGGATGAATTGATGTGGCGTTACTTCGAGCTGCTGTCATTCAAGTCCAATGCCGAGCTCGAGTCGTTGCGGCGGGCAGTCCTCGAAGGGCGCAATCCGCGCGACGTGAAGTTCGAGCTGGCCGCTGAAATCATCACGCGCTTCCACTCTGCAGATGCAGCGAAACGCGCGCTCGACAACTTTGTCGCTCGGTTCCAGAAGGGCCTGGTGCCGAACGACATCCGGAAGATCTCGATCAGTGCGGAGGGGGAGGATGTCCGCCTGGCCCTGGTGCTCAAGGATTCCGGCCTCGCCGCGAGTTCATCAGCCGCCTATCGATTGCTTGAGCAGGGCGCCGTCCGGGTTGATGGCGTCAAGATCATGGAGCGCGATGCCCGTGTCGCGGTGGGGAAGACCTACGTCCTGCAGTCCGGGAAGCGTGATTTCGCGCAAGTGACGATTACGCCGCATCAGGGTTGAGCGCTGCGAGCCCTTCCCGGGGCTTGCGGCAATCGTGCAGAACGAGCTTGAAAAGCGCGATTTCTGCGGAATTCTGCAGTGCAGTCCGTGCCTGCGGTGAGTGGTATCGGGAGTCTGATCCAGTGGTGTTTCGAAGGGTGTTGACACCCGGAGAACCGTGAGTAAACTGCGCGGCCTCTTGGGGGTGTCGGGCAAACAA
>JBEBIT010000009.1:0-15000 GCA_040080215.1 Steroidobacteraceae bacterium | reverse complement strand
GCAAACCCGGGGAATTGAAACATCTCAGTACCCGGAGGAATAGAAATCAACCGAGATTCCGTCAGTAGTGGCGAGCGAAAGCGGAACAGCCCAGTCACGATCAATCGAACAAGTCTAGTGGAACGGTATGGAAAGGCCGGCCATAGCGGGTGATAGCCCCGTACATGAAAGATGCGTTCGAGGAGTGACAAAGAGTAGGGCGGGACACGTGTAATCCTGCTTGAATATGGGGGGACCATCCTCCAAGGCTAAATACTCTCTACCGACCGATAGTGAACCAGTACCGTGAGGGAAAGGCGAAAAGAACCCCGGAGAGGGGAGTGAAATAGAACCTGAAACCGCGTACGTACAAGCAGTCGGAGCCTCAGCAATGGGGTGACGGCGTACCTTTTGTATAATGGGTCAGCGAGTTATTTTCAGTGGCGAGCCTAACCGTATAGGGGAGGCGTAGGGAAACCGAGTCCGAACAGGGCGCTTTAGTCGCTGGGAATAGACCCGAAGCCGGTCGATCTATCCATGGCCAGGATGAAGGTGAGGTAACACTTACTGGAGGTCCGAACGAACTACTGTTGCAATAGTACGTCGATGAGCTGTGGATAGGAGTGAAAGGCTAATCAAGGCCGGCGATAGCTGGTTCTCCCCGAAAGCTATTTAGGTAGTGCCTCATCGAGCACTCCTGGGGGTAGAGCACTGTTTAGGCTAGCGGGTCATCCCGACTTAGCAAACCTATGCAAACTCCGAATACCAGGAAGTGAACCGATGGGAGACACACAGTGGGTGCTAACGTCCATTGTGAAGAGGGAAATAACCCAGACCGCCAGCTAAGGCCCCAAATTCATGGCTAAGTGGTGAACGATGTGGGAAGGCACAGACAGCCAGGAGGTTGGCTTAGAAGCAGCCATCCTTTAAAGAAAGCGTAATAGCTCACTGGTCTAGTCGGCCCGCGCGGAAGATATAACGGGGCTCAAGCCATGAGCCGAAGCTGCGGATCTGCACGCAAGTGCAGGTGGTAGGGGAGCGTTCTGTACGCCTGTGAAGGTGCACTGTGAGGTGTGCTGGAGGTATCAGAAGTGCGAATGCTGACATGAGTAACGTTAATGCGGGTGAAAAACCCGCACGCCGTAAGCCCAAGGGTTCCTGCGCAACGTTAATCGGCGCAGGGTGAGCCGGTTCCTAAGGCGAGACCGAAAGGTGTAGTCGATGGCAAACAGGTTAATATTCCTGTGCACGGTGTTACTGCGATGGGGTGACGGAGAAGGCTAGGTTGGCAGGGGTTGGTTCCCTGTTTAAGCATGTAGGGAGGGTTGCCAGGTAAATCCGGTGACCCATTCAATCCCGAGGTGTGATGACGAGGTCCTACTGGACCGAAGTAACTGATGCCACGCTTCCAGGAAAAGCCTCTAAGCTTCAGGTAACACTGGACCGTACCGAAAACCGACACTGGTGGGCGGGTAGGTAATCTACCAAGGCGCTTGAGAGAACTCGGGTTAAGGAACTCTGCAAATTGATACCGTAACTTCGGAAGAAGGTATGCCTTCGATGGTGAAAGGACTTGCTCCTCTAGCTGTTGAAGGTCGCAGGTAATCGGTGGCTGCGACTGTTTATCAAAAACACAGGACTCTGCGAACACGTAAGTGGAAGTATAGGGTCTGACGCCTGCCCGGTGCCGGAAGGTTAATTGATGGGGTCAGCCGCAAGGCGAAGCTCTTGATCGAAGCCCCGGTAAACGGCGGCCGTAACTATAACGGTCCTAAGGTAGCGAAATTCCTTGTCGGGTAAGTTCCGACCTGCACGAATGGCGTAACGCTGGCCACACTGTCTCGACCCGAGACTCAGTGAAGTTGAAATCGCTGTGAAGATGCGGCGTTCCCGCGGCAAGACGGAAAGACCCCGTGAACCTTTACTACAGCTTTACATTGAACTTTGAATCTTCTTGTGTAGGATAGGTGGGAGGCTATGAAACTTGGGCGCTAGCTCAGGTGGAGCCAACCTTGAAATACCACCCTGGAATATTCGGAGTTCTAACCTTGGCCCATTATCTGGGTTGGGGACAATGTATGGTGGGTAGTTTGACTGGGGCGGTCTCCTCCCAAAGAGTAACGGAGGAGTGCAATGGTACGCTCAGCGCGGTCGGTCATCGCGCTCTAGAGTGCAAAGGCATAAGCGTGCTTAACTGCGAGACGGACATGTCGAGCAGGTACGAAAGTAGGTCTTAGTGATCCGGTGGTTCTGTATGGAAGGGCCATCGCTCAACGGATAAAAGGTACTCCGGGGATAACAGGCTTATTCCTCCCAAGAGTCCACATCGACGGAGGAGTTTGGCACCTCGATGTCGGCTCATCACATCCTGGGGCTGTAGCAGGTCCCAAGGGTATGGCTGTTCGCCATTTAAAGTGGTACGCGAGCTGGGTTCAGAACGTCGTGAGACAGTTCGGTCCCTATCTGCCGTGGGCGTTGGAAACTTGAGGGTGAGCTGTCCTTAGTACGAGAGGACCGGGATGGACGTATCTCTGGTGTTCCGGTTGTCACGCCAGTGGCACTGCCGGGTAGCTATATACGGACGGGATAACCGCTGAAAGCATCTAAGCGGGAAGCCCCCCCCAAGATTAGGTTTCCCTGGGAACTCGATTCCCCTGAAGGGCCGTCGCAGACTACGACGTTGATAGGCTGGGTGTGTAAGCGCAGCAATGCGTTCAGCTAACCAGTACTAATTGCCCGTGAGGCTTGACCATATAACACCCAATGCGCTTGAAGGCTTTAAGCCTGTCAGTGCTGTGTGTTGCTGTTGATAAGCGATAACTCATGAATGTGACATGGTGCTTCTACGCACCCTTCGTCAAAACAACTCCGAATTAATGCCGTTGCGGTCCTTGTGGCCGCACGCTTAGCCAGTTTGCCTGGCGGCAATAGCGAGTGGGAACCACCCGATCCCTTTTCGAACTCGGAAGTGAAAACGCTCTGCGCCGATGGTAGTTTGGACTTAGTCCATGCAAGAGTAGGTCACTGCCAGGCTCTTAAATCAGAACCCCCGTTGGAGAAATCCAACGGGGGTTTTGTCTTTGTTGCACCTCAGTTTCAGATCGCAGCCAGAATCCCGGTCTGCTTTGTTATCCTGCCCGGATAGAACCTCCCGATGCGGCGGACTGAATCCGAAACAATGACCCTCACGAAAAACCTACTGCAGGCACGCACATGACGGATTCGGTGCTGGCCCGAATCGCGCGCGGCGATCCGCAGGCGGTTCGTGCATGCATGGACGAATTTGGGGGACTTGTCTGGACCATCGCCAGGCGGTTCACCAGGACACGTGCAGACGCCGAGGACGCGGTGCAGGAGATCTTCACGGATGTCTGGCGCAGCGCCGGGCGTTTCGATCCTGCGCAGGGTTCTGAAAAGGTGTTCATTTCGACCATCGCCCGGCGGCGGTTGATTGACCGCCTCCGTCGGGCACAGCAGATTCCCATGATGGAGTCCGAGGACGTGCTTGAGCGCATCGGCTGGGCCGATTCGGGGGATCGGGCAGAGGTTTGCGCCGAGGCCGTCAATGCGGCCCAGGCCGTGGCGCAGCTGAAGCCCGACCAGCAGAAGGTCATTGAACTCGGTGTCCTGAACGGGATGAGTCATCAGGAAATCGCAGATGCGTTGCAGATGCCCTTGGGTACGGTGAAGACGCAGATGCGGCGTGGCCTCATCCAGGTCCGTGCCCTGATGGGTATCGAAAGCGGCTCATCCGCCGGGGAGGTGGCCCCATGAGCGGTCATTTCCTTGATAACGAACGGCTGGCGGACTTGCTGGTTCAGCAGGCCATTGAAGGCCTGTCAGAGGCCGACCAACACGAACTGAATGAGCTGCTTGTTGCGTATCCGGAGGCGGATCCACAGGCCCTCGAAGTGACGGCCGCGGCGCTGTTGCTGGCGGGGGACTGGAAGGAAGAACCCATGCCGGAATCAGTCCGGCGCCGGCTGAATGCGGCGGCGGCGGAATTCAGCGCGGGCACTTCGAATGTCAGCCAACTTTCCGCAGCCGTGGCGCGGCCGCGGGAAGGCAAGTCCTCTGCGTCAAAGTCTTCCGGGTTCGCGTGGTTTGCCGCTGCAGCGTCGATCGTCTTGGCGATTGCGGCGTGGATTCCGCGGCTCGATTACCAGCAATCGCCGCAGGTCGACCTGCTGTCGCAGGCGTCGCAGGATTACCGAACACTGGCCGACGAACGGCAGAAGCTACTTGCTTCCTCCAAGCCGCTGTTGAAGGAGTGGTCTTCAACTGAGGATCCCGCCGGCACGGCGGTGAAGGGCGATGTCGTTTGGGATCCTGCCACCCAGACAGGCTACATGCGGTTTACCGGCTTGCCGGCCAATGATCCCGGCACGCTCCAGTACCAGTTGTGGATCTTCGACGAGACCCGCGACGATCGCTATCCGGTGGATGGCGGGGTGTTCAATATTCCTTCCGGAGGCGGTGAGGTGGTGGTCCCCATCCTCGCGAAGCTGCCCGTCAGGACCCCGAAATTGTTTGCCGTGACGATCGAGCGCCCGGGCGGTGTGGTCGTTTCCTCCCGCGAGCGCATCGTTGTCGTGGCCGCGGTGTCTACCGGCTAGCGTCACTCCTCGGTTGCCGTGTCTTGCCGCCGCACCGTGACCGACACTTCATCCGGAGGTGTTGTATATGAGTGACGCCCAAGCCAGCGACGAGCAGGTGGCCCATCATGTCCTCATGATCCGGCCGGCGAACTTCTCGGCAAATGCAGAAACAGCCGCTTCCAATCGCTTCCAGAATCTGGAGGCAGGCGCTGAATCCCTCGATCCACAAGTCGCCGCAGTTGCGGAATTCGACGGATTGGTCCGTGCCTTGCGGGCGAAGGGCGTCCGCGTCTTCGTGTTTGATGACCTGACTGAACCCGTCACGCCAGACGCGCTGTTCCCGAACAACTGGGTCAGCTTCCATGCGGACGGCACCGCGGTTTTGTACCCCATGCTTGCGCCGAACAGGCGTCTTGAACGTCGTCCGGACATTCTCGAGGCCTTGAGCAGAGAGCACGGCTTCCGTCTGGACCGGGTGATTGACCTGACCCACGGCGAGCAACAAGGCCGGTTTCTCGAAGGCACGGGCAGCCTCGTCCTCGACCGGCGGCACCGCGTGGCCTATGCGTGCCTCTCTCCACGCACTGATGCCGACATGCTCGCCGAGTTCGCGCTGAAGCTCGACTATGAAGCCTTCCCGTTCTCGGCCGTCGATGCGAACGGCTTCCCGATCTACCACACCAATGTCATGTTGAGCGTGGGCGAGCGCTTCGCGGCAGTGTGCACGGAGGCGATCGTCCAGCCGGACAGGCGCCGGGTGCTGGACAAGCTTCAGTCCACCGGCCACGAAGTAATCGAACTCACCAGAGCGCAAATGGAGCGCTTTGCCGGCAACCTGCTTGAGTTGCAGGGGGCAGGCCAGGAACGCATTGCTGCGTTGTCAGCGGCCGCCTTTGCGTCTCTCCACGACGCGCAGAAGCAGGCATTCGCAGGATTGGGGATTACGTTTGCGGTGGCGCCACTTCCCACGATCGAGCGCTTGGGCGGCGGCAGCGCGCGGTGCATGATCGCCGAAATCCAGTTGCCCCTGAGGCAGGCTTGAGGCACGCTGCCGCCGTCGGGGGTTGAACCCGAAGCGTTGCACCCAATCTAAAGATTCGAAGAGGTGTGAGGCGCTTCTCATGGGCCTTCCCCCGATTCAGGAATTGTTAAGCGCCGGTGGACGACACTGGGTGCGACTGGAGACGACGCAGCGCCTCAAAAGGGCGATTTAAGGAGGGTTCCGTCTCTACTGTGTGAATTACGTATGGCAATACAGCACTGCCAGCGTAGCGTGACATCAGGAGCGTGCTGGGGTGGCATGGACTGTTCGAGAAATCAGAGGGTATATCGAGGAGTATGGTTATGAAAGGCATGAGAATTGGTTTGCTGACCGCAATTGCGGCGAGCGTGGTTGCCGTCGGTGTTCCGGCCTATGCGCACCACTCGTTCCCGGCGACGTACTTCGTCGATCAGAAGACGCAGATCGAAGGTGAAGTGGTGCAGTTCCTGTTCCGCAACCCGCACGCGTTCATTCACGTGATGGCTCCGGACAAGGACGGCACGATGCAGCGTTGGGCTGTCGAGTGGGGCGGCGGTGCGGCCCTTGCCCGTGACGGTAACGTCAGCAAGGACACGCTGAAGCCTGGCGACAAGGTTGTCGTGCAGGGCCAGCCTGGCCGCAACCCGGCTGACCACCGCATCCGCCTGGTCCACATCGCCCGTCCGGCCGACGGCTGGGAATGGGGCGGCGACTTCGAGTGATCTGATCGAGATCTCCCGGCCGCACGGCTTGGGGTGATGGACGTACCCGGCCGCCTCGACGAGGCGAGCCGGGTATGTTTTTTTTGAGGGTCCCGATGGACTGCTAGAATCCAGCCTCCTACCGGGAGCACCTGTGCTGGAACTGGGATTCAAGAATCTGCTCGCCTACCTGCTTGGTTCCGTCATCGGCAGCCTGCTGGTCGGTCGGCTCCGGGGCGGCGTCGATATTCGCACCCAGGGCAGCGGCAATGCCGGCGGGACCAACGCATTGCGCACGCAGGGGCCTTGGTTCGCTGCATGGGTTATGCTGATCGATGTGGGCAAGGGCTTCATCGCCGTTACCGTCGTTCCCGCTCTCAGCCTTCCAGGAATACCGGCAGATCCCCTCGTCAGTCGCGACTGGCTGGCAGTCACCTGCGCGATCTCTGTCGTGCTGGGACACGTCTATCCGCTGTGGCACGAGTTTCGCGGTGGCAAGGGCGCGGCAACGCTCGTCGGCGTGCTCGCTGGAATCGCACCTCTTGCGCTCGCCCCGGTGCTCGGTGTGTGGCTGGTGACGGTCCTGCTATCGGGCTACGTGGGCCTCGGGACGATGCTCGCCGCTTGCGCGTTTCCGGTGTTCCTCGCTATCACCCAGGCGTTCGCGGCGACGCCCGTGATGGCGCTCGCGCTCAGCATGACGGTCTTCGTGGCCTATACCCATCGAAGCAACATCAAGCGCATGTGGGCGGGCTCGGAATCACGGGCCCGATCCCTTTGGCTTCTCCGCCCACGGTGAGTGAGAGCGCAGATGGTCACTAAATCCAGCGAGCAATCCTCCGCGAGGCAACAGCGCCTGCTCGCGATGCTGGCAGATGGCAAGTTCCATTCCGGGGAAAAGCTGGCTGCGAAACTCAAGGTCTCGAGGAGCGCGGTCTGGAAACTGATCCGCACGCTGCGGCTGCTGGGCATCGAAGTGCAGGCGGTGCCGAAGCAAGGCTACCGTCTGCCCAGAGCCGTCGATCTCTACGAGGCAAGCGCGATTCTCGAAGGGATGCCACGTGCGCTGCGATCACGACTGGAGCAGCTTGACGTCCTCCTGCAGGTCGACTCGACGAATCATTTCCTTGCAGCCCAGGCAGCCCCGGAAGTCGACTATGCGCGTGTCTGCGTCGCAGAAGTCCAGACGCTGGGGAAAGGTCGGCGCGGTCGTACCTGGGTCGCTCCCTTCGGATCCGGAATCTGTTTCTCGTTGTCGTTCAAGTTCGCGGACTCGCCTCCCCAGCTGTCGGCGCTGGGGCTTGCCGTCGGCGTAGCAGTCCTCCGTGCGCTCGATCAGTTTGGCGCAGGCGAGGTCGGGCTCAAGTGGCCGAACGACCTCGTGTGGCGGGGACGGAAGCTCGCCGGCATTCTCATCGAGGTGGCCGGTGAATCAGGTGGCCCCACTCGCGTGGTGATCGGCATTGGCCTCAATGTCCACATGCCCGCGCCGGTGCGCCTCGCGCTTGCCGAGCAGCAAGCCGCGCTGATTGCCGATCTAGGCGAGATCCTGCAGGGACGGTTGCCCAGTCGGAACCAGCTCGTCGCGGCCGTCATCGAGCATCTGCTTGCCGTGCTGGATGAGTTCGCGACCAAAGGGTTCGCTGCCTTTGTCGCGGAGTGGCGAGGGCGTGATGCACTCGCGAACGCGCCCGTAAAAGTGCTGGCAGGCAATGAATCCATCATGGGGACTGCCCAAGGTGTCGCCGAAGATGGCGCGCTGCTCGTGGATGTCCGCGGCGAACGCCGCCAGTTCTTTTCAGCAGAGGTCAGCCTGCGGGCTGCAAGATGATGGCCCAATCTGCCTTGCTCATTGATGTAGGCAATACCCGGCTCAAGTGGGCCGTGCTCCGCGACGGCGTGCTCGGCCCACAGCATGCACAGAGCTATGCCGACTGGAGCGACAACGAATTCGGTGCGTACGTTCTGGGACATGCGGGTCGGCAACCCCGTGTCCTGGTCGCGAACGTGGGCGGCGAGCGGATTGCCGGACTGATCGATCGTGCGGTCTTCAAGAGCTGGGACATCAAGGCCGAGTTTCCGCAGTCCACTGCGCGCGCAGGCGGCATCGAGAACGCATACGATGAACCCGCCAAGCTCGGCGTGGACCGGTGGGCGGCGATGATCGGTGCCCATGCAATGGGCGTGGGTCCGGCATGCGTCGTCAGCGTAGGGACCGCGATGACCATCGATGGCGTGACGGAGTCAGGCAAGCATCTTGGCGGCCTCATCCTCCCGGGTCCCGATCTGATGGTCTCGAGCTTGATGCGCAATACCAGCGAGATCGCCGTTCGTGCGGAATCAGGACAAACGCGTGACGTCCTGTTTGCCGACAACACACGTGGGGCGATTCACCAGGGCGCCGCGCATGCTCTGGCTGCACTCGTCGATCGTGCCATGCACACCCTCGAGCAGTCCTGCGGCAAGCGCCCCGCGCTGGTGATGACCGGTGGCGCGGCCCCGCGCATCGCGCACCTCGTGGCCGATCCTCTGCAGCAAGTGCCTGACCTCGTATTGCGAGGGCTCGCCGTCCTTGCCGATGAAGTGTGAAAGGTCGCCCCTCCGCGACGCAAAGAGCGGCAAATCGGTGTCGTGTATGATGCGAGCCTTGCGGCCCCAGACCTCAACACAGACCGGATAGCCGATGCGAGCCGTTGCGCTTTTACTGATCCTCGCAAACCTGGGGTTCCTCGGGTGGTCGCAATTGGTCGATACCCGGTCGCCGCGCGCGGAGCTCGCCGCCAAGGTCGGTGCTTCTTCTGCTCCCCGGCTCGTGCTTTCCACCGAGGCGAAAGGGACCGCGGCGCGGAGCACGAGCCCCGCCATCGATCCCGCGCTGGTTGCCGGCACGCAAGGCGATGCCTCGCTGCCACCCGCAGAGCTGACGTCCGCCGCGAACCCGGTCGTGGGCGCGCCAGGCGAATTGCAGTGCGTGAGTGTCGGGGCTTTCCGCGATCTGGCCGAGGCAGTGCAGGCGTCGGCCGCCTTGCAGACTGCCGGCTACGCATCCCGGCAAAGGGTGGACCAAGGGGATGTCTGGCTCGGCTACTGGGTCAGCGTGCAGAACCTCGCCAGTCGTGAAGCAGCCGAGAAGGTACTTGCCGACCTCGCGCAGCGAGGCATCTCGGATGCCTACATCCTGCCCGGCTCGGAGCCGGCGAATACCTTGTCCCTGGGTGTCTTCAACGACGCGGCGCGCGCCCAGCGCCGCGTAGAGGAAATCAAGGCGCTCGGATACGACGCGCAACTCGCGGACCGAAAGCGAGCGGGTTCCGTCTACTGGCTTGACGTCGACTTGCCCGCGCCCGGCGCCCTCTTTGACGCCGCGGTCCTCCAGACCCAGCCCGGCAAGATCGTGCGACTCGAATTCAGGGCCTGCCCGGAGGGCTCGGAGCAGGGCGCGGAAGCCGCGGTACCCGAGGCACCCGCCGCGCCGTAGTGAGAAATTGAGCTGTAATTGAAGGGCAAGGGCGGATTACAATGCGCGCCCCGTGGAAACCTCTGCACAGGCTTCCCCGTTGCCGGCTTAGCTCAGTTGGTAGAGCAACGGTTTTGTAAACCGTGGGTCGCGGGTTCGACTCCTGCAGCCGGCACCATTCCTTCCCAGATCGGATAAGAGCAACCGGCCAACTCTGTTGGCAAATGGTCTCCGACAAATGGCCAACTACCGTTGGCAAAAGTCCCCTTCGGGGATAAAGCCCGGACGGGCAAGCCAGAGGCGGAGGCAGAAGTCCGGAGAGGGGCTGTCGCCAAGTAAGCTGGCGCAGGTAGGGCTCCGCCAAGTAGGGCTACCGCCAAGCCAGATGGGTAGACAGAAAGACTGGACGATTCCGAGTCTGGCCTGGCGGTAGCCCTACTTGTCGCAGACCGACCTGGCGAAAGCCCTACTTGGCGTGAGCCCATCTCTTCGATCTTCCCTTCTGACTTGCCCGTCTGGGCCATTTGCCAGCAGAGCTGGCGATTTGCGGGACGCCATTTGCCGGCGAAGCCGGCCGGTCTTTCTTATCTCTTCTTGACTTGCCCTCTCTCCCCCTCATTGGCAAAGTCGCGCGGTCGTCCTCTCCTTTCACCGCGAGGATCCGCCATGCCCCTCCGCACTCCGATCGTTGCCGCTGTCTTGCTCGTGTTGTCGCCCACCGCGTTGCTCGCCCAGGTCACCGACCCCATCCCGGAGCGCATCGAGAAGAAGGGATTGCAGGTGGAAGTCCGCGACGTCGCGCGCTTGCCGGAAACGCGTCGGCTGCGGCCAGCTGACCAGGACGTCACGCCGACAGGCTGGGCGCGTCCCAACTATGTGCGCGAGCTCGCCGACGGTCGTCGCTTCGTCAACGATTCGCGCGGCTTCATCTACCTGCTGGACAAAGACAACAAGCCGTCGATGTACCTGAATGCCGCGGAGCTGTTTCCGCTCGCCGTGTACAACCGGCTGGTCAGCGGCCTGAGCGGCTTCGACTTCCATCCGGACTTCGCGCGCAACGGTCTGTTCTACACCGTGCACGCTGAACGCGGGCCCGACAATCCCGTCGCACCGAACTTCGTGCCGCCGACCTACACGGCAGCGGAAGCCACGTATCACAACATCATCACCGAGTGGCGCGCCGACAATCCCGCCGCTGCCACGTTCACAGGCAAGCGTCGCGAGCTGCTGCGCGTCGCCCACATCGTCCAGAACCTCACGCACCCGATGGGCTACGTCGGCTTCAATACGGCCGCGAAGCCCGGCGACGCGGACTACGGCCTGCTCTACACCAGCGGCAGCGACTACGGCTTCAGCAACGGCGGCGGCCCCAAGGCCAACAACCCCGGCCAGACGCAGCGCCTCGACACCGTCGTCACATCGATCCTCCGCATCGATCCACGCAGCCCCTCCGAGTCGAAAGGCACGAAGGGCCTCGGCGACTACACTGTTCCACCCAGCAACAAATTCGCCGCCGACAACAACCCGGCCACGCTCGGCGAGATCTACGCCTACGGCTTCCGCAACGCGCACCGCCTGTCGTGGGATCCGGTCGACGGCACGATGTTCGCGACGGACATCGGCATGAACAATGTCGAAGAGGTGAACATCGTCCACAACGGCGGCAACTACGGCTGGATGAAGCGCGAAGGCCTGTGGGAGAACGGCATGATTCGCCCCGGCGGCGCACTCAACCAGCTGTACGCACTGCCCGCCGACGTGCTGTCGGGCCGCACCAAGGATGAGTTCATTTATCCGGTCGCGATGTACGACCACAACGAAGGCCCCGCCATCAGCAGCGGCTTCGCGTACCGCGGCCGCATCGCCGCGCTGCGTAACAAGTTCATCTTCGGCGACATCAACCGCGGCCGCATCTTCGCCACGGACCTCGCCGCGTTGAAAGCCGCCGACGACGGCATCCCGAGCACCGTCGCCCCGATCGAAGAAGTGCAACTCTTCACCCGCGACGCCCGCGGCAATCCCGTCTACACGTCGCTGCGCGAACTCATCGAACGCACCCTGGGCGACACCGTCGCCCGCGCCGACCTCATGCTCAGCCAAGGCCGCGACGGCGAGCTCTACCTGACGTCGAGGCAGGACGGAATGATCAGGAAGCTGGCGGAGTAAGAGCGACCGGCCGGCTCTGTACCCTGGTTAGGGCATAAACCGGCAAATGGCGGCCCGCAAATGGCCAACTACCGTTGGCAAATGGACTACCGTCAAATGGCGAGGGGCGTACGGTCTGGCGACAAACGAAGGTTCCAGATTCCGTCTGCTGGCAACGCCAGCCATCTGTCGGAGACCATTTGACGGTAGTCCATTTGCCGGCACAGCCGGCCATTTGTCGAAGACCATTTGCTGGCGAAGCCAGCCGGTTGCTCTTATCTTAGCTCCGTTGCCTTATCCTCTTCCCCATGTTTTACGCCCACAAACTCCGCGACCTCACTCTTGCCGCGCCCAGCGCCTCTGGCCGTCCCGCGTACTTGGCGGCAGCGAGCAGTCTCGTCGTCGTGGGCTCGCGGCTGTACGTGATTGCGGATGACGAACTGCACCTCGGCGTATTCCCGACTCACGGAGACGGGGAGGGCACGCTGATCCGTTTGCTCGACGGCCAGTTGCCGGACGGGGAGAAGAAGCGCAAACGCAGGAAGCCGGACTTCGAGGCGCAGGTGAGGTTGCCTGAGTTTGCGAAATACCCGCACGGTGCCTTGCTCGCGCTCGGCTCGGGCTCCAGGGGCAACCGCAGCACGGGCGTCCTGCTCGCACTCAACGCGAAAGGGTCCATCGCAGGCACGCCGCGAGTGCTCGATCTTTCAAAGCTCTTTGCGCCCATCGACAAGGCGTTCGACGAGCTCAATATCGAAGGCGCGATTGTCTTCGGCCAATACCTCGTGCTGCTCCAGCGCGGCAACAAGGGCGACGTCGGCAATGCGCTGGTCTCGCTGGACCTGCACGCGTTCCTTCGCGCCATCGAGTGCGATGACCGTCCCGATTCATTGCTGTTCACCGTCACGCCCGTCGATCTCGGTTCCATCGAAGGCATTCCGTGGGGCTTTACCGATGCCTCCGTGTTGAGTGACGGGCGCATCGCCTTCACCGCCGTCGCCGAGAACACATCGAATGCCTTCGACGACGGCCCCTGCATCGCCGCCGCCGTCGGCATCCTCTCCCGCACCGCGCAGGTAGAGCGCTTCGAACCGTTAAGTCCCACCCTCAAAGCCGAAGGCCTCCACGCCACCCTCACCGGCGACCACATCCACGTCCTCCTCGTCACCGACGACGACGACCCGACGAAGCCGGCAGGATTGTGGGAATCGGAGATGGGAGGCGGAGAGTAAGAGAGAGGGAGCGACCGGCCGGCTTTGCCGGCAAATGGTCTCCGACAAATGGCTGGCGGTGCCAGCAAACGAAATCAGAATTCTCTCTTTGTCGCTAGACCATACGCCAGCGGCCATTTGACGGCAGTCTTTAGCCTCGTAGGGGCCATTTGCCGGCAAAGCCGGCCGGTCGTTCTTGCTCTATCCGGCTCCACTCTGGCTTGCCCGTCGGGGCTATTTGCCAACGAAGTTGGCCATTTGTCGGAGACCATTTGCCGGCAAAGCCGGCCGGTCGCTCCCGCTCCCTCCCATTTCTCCCCATTCCCACCCGATATCCGACGTGCATTCGTGCGTGGATCGCGTCCAAATTGCCTTGTCTGGCGGTGACCAGCTGTATTGACATTGTAAATACCGGAGTGCAGGCTCATGGACGAGCGGCGCATGCGAGGAGTGCGGGGCTACTGCCAAGTTGCCCCTACGAGGCTAAAGGTCTTCGACAAGTAGGGCTCGCGCCAAGTGAGGCTCCGCCAAGCCAGATAGAGAGAGTTCGCCCAGCTTTCCTCTGGTTCTGGCTTGGCACTTGCCCCACCTGGCGTCAGCCCTACTTGGCAGCGCCCCACTTGTCGACAGAGTCGACCGACCTTGAACATCGTTTCGATGATCGAATGTTTTCGAGTTCCAAATGCTCAATGACACCCTCAAGAAGCGGCTCAAGAAAGACCGCGCCGTCACCAGCATTACGCTCAGGATTCCCGTAGACGTGGTCGACAGCCTCAAGGCAATCGCTCCCCACAAGGGCTTCACCGGTTACCAGACTTTGCTCAAGTCCTATATCAGCGAAGGCCTCCGCCGTGACGAAGCCCTCTACGCTCCGGGCGTGATCGAGCGCCTGTCGCACGCACTGAAGAAGCGGGGTGTCTCCCGCAAGCTGCTGGACGAGGCCTTAAAGGATGTCAGCTAGGAAGGGACTCGGAGGGCTCGACGGCTGACAAAGCCGTCCGGTTTCACGCCTCTCTTGACCGCCACGGAATGGCCATGCCTCCCCCCACCTTCGAACACCTCCGCGTCTGGCACGACGCCAGACGCCTGACACGCTCTACCCCCATTTCTGCACAAATGCCTCCGATTCCCCGCTTTCTGGCCCCGTCAGTGCCGGGTATGATCAGCCCATGAACGCCAAGCTCCGTACCTTGCCCGTCAGTGAGCGCATTCGCCTCGTCGGCGAGCTGTGGGACAGCATCGCTGCGGATGGCGAGTCGTTGCCGCTAACCCCGGCTCAGGCAGCCGAATTGGACTCACGTCTCACCGCCTACGAAAGCGACAAGAACCCCGGTCGTCCGGCCGAAGATGTCATTGCGGAGATACGCAAGAAACTATGACGGTAGGGAACCTCTGATTAGCCTATACGCACTCGCGTTGCGTCTCCAATTGCCTGCTGCGAGGCATCGGACCGCAGTCCATATCGGGAATATGGGCAAGGTCCGTAACGACGCAGCGGGCGATTAGAGGCGCAACCCATTCGGGACGGGATCCATTTCGTGCATGGCAGCGTTGCTCCTCCCTTGTGTACATTCAGTACACGGCGGTCGATCGCGCCTCGCCCTGCACGAAATGGCTCGCCGTCGCGAGCGTGTATAGGCTAATCAGAGGTTCCCTGCATGTCCGGCTCAGGGACGAGGCGGACGAGGATCTCAACGAAGCGGCTCACGCCAGCAGGCCAGCAGTAGCCGATAGGAAGGCCGACTTCGTCAGCAAATGGTCTCCGACAAAAGTCCCCTTCGAGGATAAAGCCACGAAGACGTGGCAAATGGCTGGCTGACGCCAGCAGGCCAGAGTCTGACTCGTCTCCTCTGACTTGCCCGTCCGGGCTATTTGCCAATGTAGTTGG
>JBEBIT010000136.1:0-4080 GCA_040080215.1 Steroidobacteraceae bacterium | reverse complement strand
AGTCCGTAGCTCTACCACTGAGCTACCGGGGAACGGAAGGTGCTCGGAAGGGCCGCGATTTTGCGGAAACGGGGGCGCCAGTGTCAAGGAAAGTGGCGCTTTGGCCGCCTTTATTTTCCGGCCAGGCGCTCGGTCAGGCCGGCGAGGTACTTGGCAAACGGCACGCCCAGATTTTCGTGCTTGAGGCCGAACTCCACGGTGGCCTGCAGATACCCCAGTTTGCTGCCGCAATCGTACCGTTTGCCCTCGAATTCGTAGGCAAACACGGTTTCGTCAATCAAGAGGTCCGCAATCGCGTCGGTCAACTGGATCTCGCCGCCCGCCCCGCGGCCCGTGTGCTCGAGCTTGTCGAAAATGCGGGGGCTGAGCAGATAGCGTCCCACGACCGCAAGGTTCGATGGCGCGTTCTGCGGCCGGGGCTTCTCGACGATCTGCCTGACCCTGGCAAGGCGGCCATGCTTGTCCTCGGTCGCCACGATGCCGTATTTGTCGGTTTCGCTGGGCGCTACGGGTTCAACGCCCAGGATGCTCCCGCCATGCTCGGCGTACACATCAGCCATCTGCTTGAAGCAAGGCACATCGGCGTCGATCAAGTCATCAGCAAGGTGTATGAAAAAGGGCTCATCGCCCACGACCGGGCGAGCACACAGAACGGCGTGGCCCAGGCCAAGAGGTGCTGGCTGGCGAATGTAGATGCAGCTTGCGTACGACGGGACGATGTCCTTGAGCAGCTTCAGGAGGTCTTCCTTGCCCTGCTCCTTCAGCGCCTCCTCAAGATCGTGGTCGGCGTCGAAATGGTCTTCAATGGCCCGCTTCGAGCTGCCGGTGATGAACACCAGCTTGTCGGCGCCTGCCCTCAATGCCTCTTCGGCAGCGTACTGGATCAGCGGCTTGTCGACGACCGGCAGCATCTCCTTGGGACTTGCCTTGGTCGCGGGCAGAAACCGCGTGCCCCGACCGGCCACCGGAAACACTGCAGTCTTGATGCGTGCTGAACTCACTACGCCTACTCCTTGACTCGCAACTGGAGCGGGATGATACCCCAGCCCGTTGCAGGCCAGTCCCGGCAGGATGTCACGCTTTGACAACAAGGCTGCGGGCAGGAGGGGTGATACGCGGCCCCTAGACCCTGCGTATCACCCGCTCTGGCACCTACTATGGCTGCTTGGCGTTCCCCGCCGGCGCCCGCTCCAGGCGAATATTGGCCCGGTTGGCCTCCACCACCTTGGCGCCGATACCCTTGATCTTCATCAGGTCCTCCGCGCTCTTGAACGAGCCGTTCTTCTCGCGGTAGGCGACGATGGCCTGCGCGCGGGACATGCCGATGCCGTTCAGCTCCTTGGCAAGCGTGGCGGCATCGGCCTTGTTGATGTCGACGGGACCGGCCCAGCTGAAAGCCGGCAAGAGACTGAGAAGCAGCGCCTGCGCGATCCAGCGTGCCTTCCGGCCAGCATGCGAACGAGCACCAGCCTGCGACCTTCCATTTACGTGTGACATGAAGCCCTCCTTGGACTCAAAGCGATTGAATGTGAATTCACGTCAACCGGGGACCTAAAGCCCGACGATGACGCGAATTCCATTTTTGTCCGCAGGGGAGAAAGGAACCACCCGGATAATTGACGGGAATCGCCAGATTTGCGCGCACTCGAAAGGCCGGCGACATGTCAGAGATTGGAGGCCCTCGATACCACCTCAAGCCTCGCAACCGGTGACAGGCCGTCCCAGCTTCGACATCCGGGGCATTGCCAGAAGTGGGTCGCACTCCCGAGCCCGCATTCGACGCAACGATAGCGATGCGTTCGCC
The DNA here is from genome assembly GCA_040080215.1 of Steroidobacteraceae bacterium. Taxonomy (GTDB): domain Bacteria; phylum Pseudomonadota; class Gammaproteobacteria; order Steroidobacterales; family Steroidobacteraceae; genus CAIUGU01. The sequence continues at coordinate 2,276 of JBEBIT010000136.1, read as the reverse complement.
GGAAGATCCTGCCCAGCGCACCCGCCAGGGACTGCAGCTGGATCGCGGAAAGCGCAGAGGGTTCGCCGGCGAGCGCCGGCACGAGTTCCCCTAGATTGGGGTCCATCCGGATGAAGTCACGCAGGCACTCGATGACAAAGGGCTCAGCTTCGAGCCCCGCGACGATGGCCGCGTAAGCAATGTCCGCACGCCGCGCCGGGGCGGCCTGCATCCACGACTGGAACGCGTTGGCAATCGACTCGCTGGCCGTCGCCCGCAGCGCCGTTACGAATCGCGGCAAGACGAGCGGCAGCAGGTGGGGATGCAGTTCCACGACTCGCCTGCAGAGGCGCACGGCAAGCTCCGGATCGTTCTCGGCCAGCGCGATATCGGCCCGCAGCAACGCACTCCGCGGAAAGTGCCGCTGTTCATTGCGAACCTTGTGCAGCAACTCACGGGCTGCAAGGAGCTTGCCTGCCTGTCGTTGTTCCTCGGCAAGCTCGCAGTAGTAATGCGCGATCGCCGTCGGGTACTCCGGCGACACGAGGTACTTGAGGCGCTCGAAGGCGCCAATGGCCTCTACCCATTCTCCCTGCTGTTCGTAGAGCCTGACCAGGTAGCGCAGTGCGCCGAGGGAGCGCCCGCTGCCATTGGAAAGGCGCTTGAAGAGCTCCTCCGCGCGGTCGAAGAGTCCCGCACGGAAGTAGTCTTCCCCAAGGGCAAACATGGCGTGTTCGCGATGTCCGGTCTGCAACGTAGGCCGCGCGATGATGTTCTCGTGGACCCTGATCGACAGGTTCACTTCGCCGCGACGGCGATAGAGCGCACCCAGGGCAAAGTGGGTCTCGACCGTCTCGTCATCCACCGAGACCATGCGCAGGAACACCTCCAGCGCCTTGTCGGGTTCCTCGTTGAGGACGAAATTGAGGCCTTCGAGATACTCGAGCTTGTGGGGCTTGGCCGGTGTGGGCGGCTTCGGGGGCGTCCGCCTTGCGAAGTACCAGCCGGCGGCAGCCGCAAGAAACAGCGCAATGACTTCAGCCGCGAAAAGATCAGGAAGCATGGGGGCGGCTGGCTGATCGGGCCTCGGCCTCGGCCAACCGCAAGGCCCTTCTCAGGCGCCCACGCTCGCCGAGGAGACTGGCCACCCACGACACGCGCCACAGCACGCCGAGCAGCATGCCCGCCGCGAAAGCGCCAATCAGCGCAACGCCGATCGGTGCGGCAACGCGCACGAAGCCGAGCTCGAGGGGGAACGTAGCGGGATTGAGAATGGCAAAGACGAGCGCCGCCAGAGCCAGGAGAACCAGCAATCCGATCAGGGCCACGCGCTTCATGACCTGTGCCGGTGCGGCCAAGCCGCAGGTCAGTCGCGAATCGGATTATCGATGCCGGCGTTGACGCGCTCGCGCAGGTCCTTGCCGGGCTTGAAATGCGGGACGTACTTGCCGGAGAGCGCGACGGTTTCGCCGGTCTTGGGATTGCGGCCCTGGCGCGGCGGACGGAAATGCAGCGAGAAGCTGCCGAACCCGCGGATCTCGATGCGGCTGCCCTGCGACAAGGCATCGCCCATGATTTCGAGGATCTGCTTGACGGCCAGCTCCACGTCCTTGGCAGGCAGGTGCTTCTGCTTTGCCGCGATCAGTTCGATGAGTTCCGACTTCGTCATGTCTGGCCCGATTCTGTGTGCCGTCCGGTCAGCGGAAGCCCAAGGTTCAACCTGAGTCGACGATCGTGGCCGGACCCTCCCGGGCCCGGCCACAACGCCTGATCAGTTGTTGTCCTGTCCTGCAATGTGCTCTTTCAGCAAGTCGCCGAGGCTGGTTCCCGTCGAAGACTCGGTGCGGTAGCTCTGCACCGCCTCGTTCTCCTCGTGGATTTCCTTGGCCTTGATCGAGAGCGCAATCGTGCGGGTCTTGCGATCCACACCGGTGAACTTGGCTTCGACCTCGTCGCCCACCTTGAGCTTGGTGCGGGCGTCTTCCACCCGTTCCTGCGACAGCTCGGAAGCCCGCAAGTGACCGTCGATACCGTGGCCCAGGTCGATGATGGCACCCTTGGCATCCACTTCCTTCACGGTGCCGCGGATGATCGTGCCCTTCGGGTTCTCTGCAATCCAGCCGGAGAACGGGTCCTTGGCAAGCTGCTTGATGCCGAGCGAGATGCGCTCGCGCTCCGGGTCGATCGCGAGGATGACAGCCTCGATCGTCTGGCCCTTCTGGTAGCTGTGCACGGCCTCTTCGCCCGGGATGTCCCAGGAGATGTCGGAGAGGTGCACGAGACCGTCGATGCCGCCG
>JBEBIT010000001.1:0-245941 GCA_040080215.1 Steroidobacteraceae bacterium | reverse complement strand
TGGTGACGCCGGTCGCCAGGGTATCAGGACCTTTCCTGAGGAAAGCCGAACAGCCCTGCCTCTGCGGAAAGGCGCCCCCTATTTGCCGATGCAGAAGCTAGAAACTCCATCTAACAGGTTGATTATATAAGTAATTATTGAGCGGATTATTATTGGTGGGTCCAAGCGTGGGCCCAACGGATTAGGTGTCACTTCTTGTTGTTGAGTGCGGCGAGCTGATCTCGAATTGCCCGCTCTTGTCGCGTAGTTGTGTCGTCCGCACCAGCAGTACAAGTTAGTGCATCGACTAGGTCAGTTCCGCTGATGACGTGCACGAGTTCAATCGAGCCACCAGCCAATCGCGTGTCCATCGACTTTCGGTCGAAGTCCTCGAGCGCTCGTAGATCCAGCCAGGTTGGCTTTGGGAGTGCACCACAAAGGATGCCGAAATGGAACCCGGGATACGGTAGGCCGTGGAAGCACCGTGGATCCTCCGGGCGTCCATTCTTGCGGCTAGTGAGCAACCGGGATACAACGTCGCCCGCGGAATCGAACGCTAGAACTAGGAAGTACTTCGGAAGCAGTTGCCCGGTGTCGGGGCTGCAGTAAAACTGCTTATCGATGTAGATCTGGCCAGCTTCCATGCGCCGTTACCGACAACGGACAATTCAGTGGGAGCTTGCTGCGCCAGAACGGATACCTTCGTATTCCTTCGCAGACTCGAGAATCAACTCGCGATGAGGATCGTCGTCGGGAACAGCAAGCCCGTAGGGAATGCGCTCGTTCCTGCCTTTTCCACCGTCCCAAATCTTGTCCCATGGCCCTCGTTCAGTGTGCGTGACGTTTACCAAAGGCATCGACGTGTCATCGCGGAATCTCGTTGCGAGCTCCTGCATTAGGCGGAGTTCGCGCTTTGTGAAGAGATCGTTGTCAAAGGGCCTACGCGGCACGACGAGTTCGCGTGTGTAGTCAATCACCTTCTGAGGAATGATCTCGATGGCTTGTGCCAGATCAGGCTCCAGCTCGAACCACTCTTGGGCAAGATCCTGCGGAACGGGACCGAGTTTCCAAGCCTGGTAGTCCAGCCCGGTCACGCTACGGCCAGTCTCACGGAAATGGGCGAAGTCCAGCAGATAAAGAAGCTTGAATATCTTTACCTTGCCGCAGAACTTCGTGCTCGCCGCGAAGTACACGATCGTATCGATAAGCTTCTGGCGTTCGTGTGTGATCAGCACTTGTCCGATTCCAAGAGCAACAAAGGCAGGCAACGGAAGTCCACGCCCATACTTTCTAGTACACCTCGAAAGCGACGGCATCGTCCCCCTTTGTGCCGGAGGACGTCGATCACATGGATCACATCTACGCTCTGTGAACTGGGCTTGACCCCATCAAGTACCGTCCGAGTATAGTCCGAACGTGTGGAACTTGGTAGTCCATGACGGTCCATAACGGTCCACAAAGAGCCGTAACCCGAGACTTATGAGCGAACCCCGCGTAGCTATAGTTCCCCCTGGCACCGGGAAGTACCGTCTTCGGTTACCGCGAGAATTCGCCAGCCAGCTCGGTTGGCCGCAACCAGAAAAGGGCTTTCAATGCTTTGGCTATTTCAGGACACATGGGGAGCTCTTGTGCGTAGCACAGGAGCTTGAGTTGCCCGAGCGCATATCGGCGCTACGGAAGGCCATGACCTCGGCATTCTGGGACCCCGCGCCACCTGAAACCTTCGGCGATGTCCCCGATGCCGCTCAACTAGTCGCAGCGCCGCGGGTGATCGAATTCAGAGCGATCTGGCTGAAGCCGCCTCACACGCAGCTTGAGCTCCAGCTTTCGGCGCCGGTACTCGCGAGGCTTGGCTGGCACGCAGGGTCCTCTGCAAGTCTCGCGGCTCTGGCGTACTCAAGGGTACTGATGCTCTTGTCCGAACAGCGATACGCTGACGCACATACGGATCTCGGACTCTAGCTTCGAGTCGCAACACTCCTCAGGGGGAATTGGGAATGGATGCGGACGCCGATCATGGTGCTGAGGATGATGGTCCCAGGTATCAGCCGCATACCAAGATCACGGCCAACGAAATGATCGCTGCACTTTCCGATCTGCGGTTGCTGGGTGACGATCTGAATCTTAGAAACCAAGTCTATAACTTGGCCATAGTTGACCAGTACGTAATGGGCCTCGAGTGGGGGCTGCAGAAGTCTCTCTTCGCTGAGGAACGCACGCCACTAACGGAAGCAGCCTTTGTCAATGCACTGTCCCAGATGTGGATTTTCGCAGCCTATGAACTCCTTAGGACGTGGAGGCAACGCGCAAAGGAGATCGTCAAGTGGTTCGACAATGGCGGCTTGGAGAAGAAGCTCGCCAACCTCGACTCTGATCAGGGATATGAGCATGTCGGCCGCAAGCTTCGTGCTGCGCAGATAAGGCGAGTCCTCGCAGACAATTCCATCGTTGAAACCGTTCGTGAACAACTGCGTCTCACGCATATTCCATTCGTCAGGCTTGAAGTATTACGCGTTAGCATTGCCAAGCACGAGGTGCGGGGCCTGAAGAATTCCGTGGCGCTAATGCCTACACATGGACGAATAAATTCTTGGTGTGGTGCGCTTGACTACGAACTAGAAAGCGGGCGGTACAGCATGGGAACCATAAGCCGTCGAGATATTGCGGACGAGATAAGATCGTTCAGCCGCCCGGGCAAACCCCCATCGGATAGCGAGCTCAAGGAGTTCGAGATGTACATGCGGGGTGACTTGCCAGAGCCATTCCCCACTCCTGAGGAAAATGAATTCGATCCTTAGCCGATATCGTCTTCAGCAGCTAGTGCGAGTCGAGAAAGGGACCGGTTTAGAACATCGCGATTGCTTTACTCGTTCGCAGGATCGGACGTTTGTAGCGAGAGGCTCTGCACCCATCGCTCTCGTCCCGTCTTCTTCTCATGGACAGACAGGTAGAGCTGTCTCGGACTGGACAGCAATGTGAGCATGTCACTGAGGAGTCTTGGCGCTGCGAAGATCCACGCACTCCAACCAGGCTGTCCTCTAAGTCTCTGAAGCAAAGCCAACCCGCGGGGTGCTACGTACAAGGGATACTGGACGCCCCTATACGCCTTGAACATCGGCCTCCTGTCATCGTCCGTCGCTTGCATGTCCTTCAGCACAAGCGGTGGTTCGGTAGAGATCTCACCAAGAATTGTCAGGTCGAATCGCTCGCCTTGACGGGTGTCTGGATTGACGACTACGCCCGATACTTCGATCATGGTCCGTACTTCGTAGACTGGATCCGTGGGCCTGTCGAACACCGGTCGCTGAGACCGAAGATCGCTATGGATGGAAGTTTCGACTCGTGCGTCTCGGCGCTCCACCTTCACAGAGAGCAAGGTGAATATCTCTCGGTCCTTGGGACGTGACTTTCTTGGCATCCCGATCTCAGCAGAGGAGCTGCCTTACCCCAGCAGTGCCGGCGCACCAAGGTTAGCCCAAACGACACTCATCGAAAAAGACCATATGACAAGTGGATCGCCGTGATTCCTTGGAGCGGCTCTCGCGGTTTCGTCGTTCGGCGCCCAATCCGGGCCTTCGCTAGACAGCGATTGGAATGTCGGTGCTGGCACCTGCCAGTCTATGCCGCTATATTCCGATTGAAATTCTTACCAGAACATCGACAAATGGAGCGGCCATGGAATGGGGAGGCTGCGGTTCCGTGCGGAGCCGATCAGGGATGACACCTCCGCCGCAGTCTCGCTCTGAGACCCGCTGCTGTCGGGCCCGCGTTGTACGCCTGTAAACCCGGCCCCGTCTCACCCTAGGCCCTAGTAGCACTCGAATGGCAAAAGCGAAAGCAAAGAAGAACGACTCGTCGTCCGCGAATATCGGCTTCGAGGCGAAGCTCTGGCTGACCGCAGACAAGCTGCGGAACAACATGGACGCTGCGGAGTACAAGCACGTCGTCCTGGGCCTGATCTTCCTCAAGTACATCTCGGATAAGTTCGACGAGCACCACGCCAAGCTGATTGCTGGCAAAGGCGACTACGCGGGGGCGAACCCGGAAGACCAGGACGAATACAAAGCCGAGAATGTGTTCTGGGTGCCCAAGGAAGGCCGCTGGGCGCACCTTCAGGCCAATGCCAAGCAGCCCACCATCGGCAAGATCGTAGACGACGCCATGGTTGCCATTGAGCGCGACAACCCGCGTCTCAAAGGCGTGCTGCCCAAGGACTACGCTCGCCCTGCGCTCGACAAGCACCGGCTTGGTGAACTGATTGATCTCATCGGCACGATTGGTCTCGGCGACAAGGAAAACCGCGCCAAGGACATTCTGGGTCGGGTCTACGAGTACTTCCTGACCCAGTTTGCGAGCGCCGAGGGCAAAAACGGCGGTCAGTTCTACACCCCGTCCTGTGTCGTTCGTTGTCTCGTTGAAATGCTCGCCCCCTACAAGGGCCGAATCTATGACCCCGCCTGCGGCTCAGGCGGCATGTTCGTGCAGTCGGAGAAGTTCGTTGAGTCCCACGGCGGCAAGTTGGGCGACATCAGCATCTACGGCCAGGAGAGCAACGCCACCACCCGACGTCTCGCCGTGATGAATCTTGCCCTGCGCGGCATTGAGGCGGATTTCGGGCCAGAGCAAGCTGACACCTTTCGCCGCGATCTCCATCCGGATCTCCGCGCCGACTATGTCCTGGCCAACCCGCCCTTCAACGACTCCGACTGGTTCCGTAAGGACGACGACGTGCGTTGGCGGTTCGGCGTACCGCCCAAGGGCAACGCCAACTTCGCCTGGGTGCAACACTTTGTCCATCACCTTGCGCCCCACGGCATGGCCGGATTCGTGCTCGCCAACGGCAGCATGTCCTCGAACCAGTCCGGCGAAGGCGACATACGTCGCGCAATCATCGAGGCAGATCTCGTGGACTGCATGGTCGCTCTCCCTGGGCAACTCTTTTACAGCACGCCGATTCCGGTCTGCCTATGGTTCCTCTCCAAGGACAAAGGTGCAGACACCAAGCGCGGCTTTCGGGATCGGCGCAAGCAAACGCTGTTCATCGACGCACGCAAGCTAGGCATTCTCGTCGATCGCGTCCACCGCGAGCTGACTGACGCCGATCTGGCAAAGATCTCATCTACCTATCACGCTTGGCGTGGAGACAAAGACGCCTGTGAGTATGAGGATGTTGCGGGCTTCTGCAAAGCCGCGACTAACACCGAGATCGCCGCGCACGGACACGTCCTCACGCCAGGACGGTATGTCGGGGCGGAGCAGATCGAGGACGACGGAGACCCATTCCAGGAAAAGATGCCGCGCCTCGTTGCGGAATTGCGCAAACAGTCCGAAGCGTCGGCGAGACTTGAGCTGGAGATCAGGCACAACTTGATTGGGATAGGCTATGAGTGGTGAATGGCAGGAAACCACCATCGGGGCCCAAGTCCGGCTACAGCGTGGTTTTGACATCACCAAGCTGACGCAATCCCAAGGTCGAATTCCCGTCGTATCGACGGCGGGAGTCTTGAGTTACCACGACACCGCGATGGCGAAAGGTCCCGGCGTCATCTTGGGTCGCAAGGGAAATGGAATCGGTAGAGCACACTTCATTGAAGAGGACTACTGGCCACACGATACAACCCTGTGGGTGACCGACTTCAAAGGTAACGACCCGAAGTTTGTCTTCTATTTCTTCCGCCAGCAGTATGCACGGCTGCAGTCAATGGATGTCGGTTCGGCGAACCCGACACTTAATCGGAATCATGTTCACTCTATCGCGGTGAATTGGCCACCCAAAGTCGAGCAAGAATCCATCGCGGCTATGCTTGGAGCGCTTGACGACAAAATCGCGCTGAATCGACGGATGAACGCAACGTTGGAGGCGATGACACGGGCGCTCTTCCAGAGTTGGTTCGTGGAATTCGATCCCGTCCGCGCCAAACTTGATCGCCGGCCTTCCATTGGTATAGACACTGCCACGGCAGCTCTTTTCCCAGACTGCTTGGAGGATTCACCGTTCGGGCACATTCCCAAAGGTTGGATGGCAGGCAAACTTGGCGACATCAGCACGAACTCGAAACGCGGTGTCCAGCCCTGCGACATTGCACCAAATACCCCCTACATTGCCTTGGAACATATGCCGCGCCGCTGCATTGCGATCGAGAACTGGGACGACTCCGCAGATGTAGCCAGCGGCAAGTCGGCCTTCAAGAAGGGCGAAATCCTTTTCGGCAAGTTGAGGCCCTACTTCCACAAAGTCGGTGTGGCCCCACTCGACGGCGTCTGCTCGACCGACATACTCGTCCTCGCGCCAAAAAGCCCCGAGTGGTTCGGCTTCCTCCTCGGTCACGCGAGCAGCGATGAGCTGATTCAGTTCACCGACCTCGCCTCGACCGGAACCAAGATGCCACGCACCAACTGGAACGACATCTGCTCGTTTAAAGTTGCCCTGCCGCCAAAGATCATTGCCGCTGCATACGCACGTCTCATTCAACCCATGCTCGACCGCATTCACACCAACCTCCACCAAAACCGCGCACTTGTCACGCTACGAGACGCGCTTCTGCCAAAGCTCCTGAGTGGGGAGCTTCGTCCGGGATCGATGAATCCCGCATGAGTGCGTCCTATCCAACTAAGCTTCTGTTGGCCTTCAGAAGTGGTGGCCTATGCGCATTTCCGGGATGTGGTCAACCGCTCACTGTCGATGCGCCGAGCGGGGGGGTGCCTGTTGTAGTTGGCGAGGCGGCCCACATTGCAGGAGAGCAGCCTAACGCCGCTCGCTTCGACATTTCCATGAGCGACGAGCAGCGGAATCAAAGCGATAACCTGATCTTCCTTTGCGGCGGCCACCACAACCAGATTGATAAGCAGGTCGAGAGCTTCTCCACACATGCGCTAAGAACTCTGAAGGTGGAACATGAGAAGAAGGTCCGGGACGGGCTGAATGCTGCATTTGCTGAGGTTGGATTTCCGGAGCTCTACCTAGCCACTGCGTGGATAAATCAACTAACGCCGGGAGCGGGTCCTGTTGATTTCTCGCTCCTTCCACCGGAAGACAAGATAGCAAAGAACTATCTGCAAGCAGGCAGCCGAGCGACGATTGCGATGGGGCTGAGTGTCGCAAAGGTGGTCGGAAGCTTTGTGCAACAAGAGTCCCTGGTCGATTCGGACTACCCGGACAAATTGAAGGCTGGCTTTCTTGAGGAGTATTTCCGACTACGCCGGCAGGGGCATGCCGGGGATGAACTGTTTGATCTGATGTGTGAGTTTTCGCAACGAGGCTTCCACACGCAAGCACAGCGCTCGGCAGGGCTCGCCGTATTGATCTATCTATTCGAGAGCTGCGACGTTTTTGAGAAATGATCCTCCCTACAAAGCACATCCCGTTGGACCGGTCTCTGCTTGGTGCGGGAGCGCTAGTTCTCTCCACGCTCACAGATGCTATGACTCCGACGAATATATGGGAAAAGGTTAGGGCCGCTTCGGAGATTGGTAACTACAGTCGCTTTATCCTGGCTCTCGACTTCCTGTTCGCAATAAAGGCGATTGAATTTGCTGATGGGCTGATCTCAAGAAGAAGAGAACATGATTAAGCGACTTTCCGCAAATCGCTCTTCCTTCAAGACCGTCGAGTTTGGTCCGGGCTTTAATGTGATCTGGGCGGACAGGACTCGTGAGTCCACCAAGCGGGACTCTCGGAATGGTTTGGGGAAGTCTACGCTGATTGAGGTGATTCACTTTTGTCTCGGTGCGAAGGCATCGAAAGGGAAAGGGTTGCTTGTGGGCGCCCTCAGTGGCTGGGAGTTCACGCTTTCTATCGAAGTTGACGGTAAAAGCCTCTCAGTAACTCGCCGTATTGATAAGCCGAATCTATTCTTCATCGATGGCGACTTAGAGCAGCTCAAGATTCGTCCAAGGCGAGAAAAGAGCGGCGAACTTGCCTACGGCATAAAGGAATGGACGAGCCTCCTAGGTAACCTGTTCTATGGTTTGCCGATCGACAGAGAGTCGAAATATGGGCCTTCGTTCCGAAGCTTGATCTCGTACAGCATACGGCGGGGGAAGGATGCATATTCGAGTCCGTTCGAGCACTTCCGTAAGCAAGCGGAGTGGGACAAACAGGTAAACAACGCATTCCTACTCGGGCTTGCCTGGGCGGACGGATCCGAGATGCAGTTGCTGAGGGATCGAAAGAAGGGATTGGATGCCCTTAAGAGGGCCGCAAGAGCCGGAGTTGTAACGGCCTTTTCGGGCTCCTTGGGTGATTTGGAGGCGAGGCGCGTGCGACTGCAGAATAAAGCAGACTCCGATGCCCGAGATCTCGCTGCCTTCCAAGTTCATCCCCAATACAAGGAGCTACGAATTCAGGCCGATGAGCTGACCGAGAGCATCCATGAATTGGCAAATTTGAACAGCTTAGATCAACGAATGCTATCGCTCTATGAGAAGGCGCTTTCGGACGAAGAGGTGCCGGTGCCAAATCTCATCGAGAAGATGTACGCGGATGTCGGCATAGCACTACCCGGCGTGGCCATGCGGAGAATGGAGGACGTCCAGGAGTTTCATTACAAGATAGTTCGGAATCGCAGGGATTTCCTCGCCGCTGAAGTGTCTCGACTGAGGCGAGAAGTCGCCGATCGTGATGGGCGCATTAGGGAATTGAGCGACGAGCGCGCGGGCGCGATGATCATTTTGCAGACCCACGGCGCTCTTGAGGAGCATACGGTCCTCCAACAGAGGCACTTAGAAACGCTCAGTGAGCGGAACTCAATCTCCTCGTCGATAGAGAACTTGAAGTCTTGCGCAACCGGACTGAGTGAACTCAAGATCGACCAGGAAGTTCTGTACCAAAGGGCGCGTAGGGACTATGACGAGCGACGTGAGATTTGGGAGCGCGCAATCGAGCTCTTCAATGGATTTACTGAGCGTCTTTATAGTGTGGCCGGTCGATTAGTGATTGAATTTGGTGCAACTGGATTCAAGTTTGATGTCGAGATTGAGCGATCAGGAAGTGCCGGCGTCGGCAACATGAAGATATTCTGCTACGACATGACAATTGCGGCGCTGTGGGCGGATAAATACCCTTCTCCTAGAGTCGTTATTCACGACAGTGCAATCTTTGACGGGGTTGACGAGCGTCAGAGGGCGCTTGCGCTGGAGCTTGCTGCCAGTGAGTGCGAATCCAGGAACTACCAATATATCTGCACGCTCAATTCCGACGAGGTTCCGTGGGAGGAGTTTTCCCAAGGATTCAATTTGCGAGAGTACGTTATATCTACCCTTACAGACTCGGGTGAAGACGGCTCACTTTTGGGTCTCCGCTTCTAGAAACGTGACCGTAACCGAATCCATGGTTGAGGACGTCGCCCTCGATTGGTTCGGGGAGTTGGGCTATGCGGTGGGGTATGGTCCCCAAATGGCGCCCAGCGAGCCAGAAGCTGAGCGGGATTCGTTTGGCGAGGTTCTGCTGGTAGGTAGGCTTCGCGAGGCGATCCGCGTGCTAAACCCAGCCATACCGAGTGAGGCGCACGAAGATGCTTTGCGGAAAGTGCTTCGGGTGGCGACACCGTCACTTCCACAGACCAATCGCGCATTCCACAGGATGCTGCGCGATGGCGTGGAAGTAGAGTACGCCCGCCCCGATGGTTCCATCGCCGGGGACCACGTCCGTCTCGTGCATTTCGGTGACGTCAGCGCGAACGATTGGCTGGCAGTCAGTCAGTTCACAGTGATTGAGGGGCAACACAATCGGCGCCCGGACATCGTGATCTTTCTTAACGGGCTGCCGTTGGGCCTGATCGAGCTGAAGAACGCCGCGGACGAGGAGGCGACCATCTGGAGTGCCTACGCCCAGATTCAGACCTACAAGGCGGAGATTCCATCGCTGTTGGCCTACAACGCGGTGCTGGTGCTTAGCGACGGCTTGCAGGCGCGTATCGGTTCACTGACCGCAAATCAGGAGTGGTTCAAGGTCTGGCGAACGATCGACGGCGAAGGCGATGCACCCAAGATCGCGCTTGAGCTCGAAGTCTTGATCCGTGGTGTCTTCGACCGCCGCCGTTTCCTAGATCTGCTGCAACATTTCATCGTCTTTGAGGAAGACCCGGACAGTGGTGCGCTCCACAAGATCATTGCCGGCTACCACCAGTTCCATGCCGTCAACGCTGCTCTCGAGGAGACGGTCCGGGCCAGCGGCATGGATCACACCAAGGACTTGCGTGACGGCGGCGGGACCTTTTGGTCCGGCAAGATGCATGGTGGCAAGCCGGGCGACCGCCGGGCAGGAGTGGTCTGGCACACCCAAGGCAGCGGGAAGAGTTTCTCGATGCTCTTCTATGCCGCCCGCGTAGTCCGGCATCCTGCAATGCAGAACCCGACGCTTGTGGTACTAACTGACCGCAATGACCTGGACGATCAGCTCTTCGGGCAGTTCAAGCGTTGCGCTGACATCCTTGGGCAGACTCCCGTTCAAGCTGATGGGCGTGAGCAATTGCGCGAGCTGCTGAACCGTGCGAGCGGTGGAGTGGTGTTTACGACCATCCACAAGTTCATGCCGGAAGGGGGCGGGGCGATGCCGAAGCTTAGTTCGCGGCAGAACATCGTTGTGATTGCGGACGAGGCCCACCGCAGCCAATATGGGTTCGGCGGCAAACTGAATCAGAAGACGGGAGAGCTGTCGTATGGCTTCGCCAGCAATCTGCGCGATGCCCTGCCAAACGCATCGTTCATCGGATTCACGGGCACGCCAATTGAGAAGGCCGACGCCAACACTCGGGCCGTATTCGGCGACTACATCAGCATCTACGACATTCAACGAGCCGTTGCCGACAAGGCCACCGTCCCGATTTACTACGAGAGCCGGATTGCCAAACTGGGCTTGAACGCCGCGGCACTGCCGAAGATTGATGACGAATTTGAAGAGATTACCGAGGGCGAAGAGGAGTCCCGGAAGGAGCGGATCAAGACGAAATGGGCTGCCCTTGAGGCCCTTGTAGGGGATCCGAAGCGGATAGCCTTGGTTGCCGCCGACATCGTTGCACACTTCGAGAAGCGTTTGGAGGCGATGGACGGCAAGGCGATGATCGTCTGCATGAGCCGCCGGATCTGCGTCGATCTTTATGCCGCTCTGATCAAGCTGCGTCCCGACTGGGCCAGTACCAAGGATGACGACGCGGAGGCAGAGAATACCAAGGGTTGCGTCGCCAAGGTGGTGATGACTGGCAGCGCAGACGATGGCCCGGAATGGCAGCCGCACATTCGCAACAAGGAAAAACGCCGCACCCTTGCGAACCGTTTCAAGGACAGCAAGGACCCTTTCCGTATCGTCATCGTGCGCGACATGTGGCTTACCGGCTTTGATGCCCCTTGCCTTCATACGATGTACGCCGACAAGCCCATGCAGGGTCACGGGCTGATGCAGGCCATCGCCCGCGTAAACCGCGTATTCCGGGACAAGCCGGGTGGCCTCGTGGTGGACTACTTGGGCCTCGCGGATCAGCTCAAGCGCGCCTTGGCGACCTACACCGAGAGCGGCGGAAAGGGCGACCCGACCTACGATACGAAGCAGGCCATCGCGGTGATGCTGGAGAAGCACAACATCGCCAGCGATATGCTCCATGGATTCAATTGGGGTAAGTGGACCACCGGCAAGCCTGCCGAGCGCCTAGCCTTGATCCCCGCAGCTCAGGAACATGTCCTTGAGCAAGAGGACGGCAAGAAGCGATATGTTCAGGTTGTGTCCGACCTGTCCCGCGCATTCGCTCTTTGCGCGGCCAGCGATGAGGCGACAGAGATTCGGGACGACGTGTCGTTCTTCCAGACCGTTCAAGCCGCACTCAATAAGCAGAGCCCGAACAGCAGAAAGACCCCAGAACAGATCGAAGCCGCCGTCCGCCAGCTAGTCTCAAAGGCGATCACGACCGAAGGGCAGGTCATTGACGTCTTTACCGCCGCCGGGTTGCCCAAGCCAGACATCAGTATCCTGTCTGACCAGTTCCTGGCCGAGGTGCGGGGCCTCAGGCACAAGAACGTCGCAGCGGAGCTTCTAGAAAAGCTGCTCAAGGATGAACTGAAAACCCGCTCGAAGCACAACTTCGTCCAGTCGCAGCTCTTTTCCGAAAAGCTCAAGAAGTCTCTCAATGCCTACCATAACCGGGCCATCTCCACTATGGAGGTCCTGGAGGAGCTGATTGCCCTGGCCAAGGAGATGGACGCCGCGACGAAGCGGGGTCAGGACCTCGGCCTGAATGACGATGAAATCGCCTTCTATGATGCGCTGGCCGCCAATGAATCTGCCGTAAGGGCCCTCGGTGTGCCAGAACTGAAGGTCATTGCCGCGGAGCTGGTCACGAAAGTCCGCCAGAGCGTCACGATTGACTGGACGCTGAGAGAGAGCGCCCGCGCCAAGATTCGTGTGATGGTGAAACGCATTCTGAATAAGTATGGCTATCCGCCCGACTTGCAGGAGGAGGCGGTCAAGACTGTCCTGCGGCAGGCGGAGTTACTGTCTGCGGAATGGACTTTCCAATAGCATGCTTGGCAGAAAACGCGATCGTATTTCGGAGCGTGCCGAAAAGTGGCGCCAATACTGCTGTTTCTGGTGCCGGCAGAAATGGAGAAGGAATGGTGCAGTAACGGCAATGCACGACTACGGTTTGTCGGCGACGGCTAACCTACAATTTGGAGTGGAAAGTTGTATGCGATTCAAGATAGCGATTCTTCTAGTTGCCTGCTTCGCCGGCATTCCAGCTAGTGCGCAGACATTGTGGGGAAGAACTGAACTGGGGATGTCCGTCGCGAATGTCTTGTCCGTGCTTCCACAGGCGATGCCGATAACCGAAAAACGTGACCACATCGCTGACGCAGAAGAGCTCTTGCGGATTCCAGAATTTGAATTGGTTGGCAGCGAGTTCGTCGTGAAGTTCTTCTTCCGAAATGAAAAACTCGTGCAAGTAAATCTGAGCACCAGCGCGCCTAACGTGACGTCTATGTTCGTCACGTTCGATGCGCTCAGCAATGCCCTGCAAGCTCGCTACGGACAGCCGATTGAGCGTGAAGTGAAGCAGGCCGGTTTCGTAAAGAAAGCCAATGCGAAGTGGCTTTCTGGGCGCACCGACATAAGTCTCTCGACTTTTGGATCGGAGGGTATGGCGCCCCTAGTAAGCTTAAACTACTCCGCCCGTATCGCTGAGGAGGCCGATAAGCTCTAAGTTGTCTTATCCCCATCAACAATTCGCGCACACAAGAAAGCGAAAGCGTTGATGAAAAGCGTACTGATCGAACGCGAGTGGTTGGAAGGCGCTATAGCTTTTGGGTTCTCTCGGAACGAAGCAGGACCGCGATTTGTACGGCTCACGGCATTTTCTATTCCGTTCAGCCACTTAACAAACGGTACTTCGATACAGGTCGCAGACTGCTTCCTGGAACACCCAGCTCAAGCCTTTTTTCGCTTTTCAGCGCCAAGGAGAAGCTCGGATACCGGCTGCTTCAGCACGCCCGCAATCGCCTCCAGCGCAAGTACTGTTACGTTTCGCTCTCCGCGCTCCAGCATGCCGATGAAGTTGCGGTGAAGGCCGGCTTTCGCCGCGAGCGCGTCCTGGGTCAAGCCTTTGGCAAGCCGTCGCTCGCGAAGCTCCTCCCCCAAAGCCGAAAGTATTCCCCTTGCCGCCATGCGGTAAGGGTCTTTGTTGACCACAATAGTGTATACCCACTACTGTGTGCATTGAGATTAGGTGGGCGATTCACCATGAACCCTACTCGCGAGTGCATCCCCTTTAACTCTTTGTCTGCATAGCCCTTGCGAATTGGATTCAACACATCTAGAGCAGTGCCAAGAGCGGGGACTAAAGTTTGCCCTCCTGGGTCAGGATCGATTGAGCTGTCAAATCAGTTGAAAGCTTCTTTGCTTCCGATTAACGATAGGGACGTAGCCAAATGGGGAGTCGTCGGTTCCTTTGCTTGGCAGGCGTAGCGTGGATTCTGGCGTTTGCTGGTGAGCTAATAGAGTTCTGGGTACTGAACTCATCCCATCGAGTTGATGACCTTTCTCCGAGAACATTCCACTACTTCTGGGCGTTAGCTGCTATCGCGGGGTGTAGTTGGGGTCTGGGCAGGCTGCTGTCCGCAGCAACGGGTCACAAACGAGGACCTGCGTGGCAAAGCGTATTTATTACAGTATGGATTGCCGGTGTGGCAGCCTGCATAGGCGCTGCCGTTGACCTCCTGGTGCCCGTTGATTGGCGATTGCCCCGCCCTGTGTATGGCGGGCTGGAAGTTAGGCTTTCAGATGACACAGAAATCGCGCCCCAGGGTGACGGTTCCGAGCGGGCGGCGTATGCATATCCGGCTTTTGCCGGATTTCTATACAGATACGACGATCCCGAGCTGTCCGCCGCAGTGGCCGAAGCCAAAATGAGCGGCAACCATCCTCGCGTCCGACAGTTCTTCTTTTGGCGGACTGGGGTTGCGGCTGGTTTTCAACCCTACGGCTTTGAGACAGGTGTAGAGACATTGGGTCCGTTGCTGAAGCCAGCAGATCGCATGGCGCTGCTTATGACGGTTGGACCAACTGTCCTCTTGGAATGTCTTCTGCGGTCCGCTCTTTTCGGAGCTCCTTTCCTCTTAGTCATCGGGGCATCTTGGCACCTTGTAAGAGTGAGGCGGCGCACATGAACATCGATTCTGAAACAGCCAAGGGCATCGCTGCCTCCCGCTGGCCGCCGGCTCATTCGATGTTGGTGTCGGAAGGTTGGCCTTCCGGTGCCTACAAGACGTCAGACGAGCCGGTGTGGGCCGTCCATATTCTCGGGCCTCCACTCGGCGTGGGAGGAGACCGAGTCGTCGTGGTTTCTAAAGCTAGTGGCATTGTTCTTTGGGCTGGGCGACTCGGCGAATAGCAGATACCGCAGCGACTTGATCGCAAGATTGACTATTCGGCACTGAGGGCAACCTTTCCCGGTTTCGATGCGCAGTACGCAATAGGTAGTTGGTGGCCAGGTACGCGAATTCTGCGGCAAGGAAAAGGAATCGCGGATCGGACCGAAAGGGCCTCAACCAGTGCTTAATGTAATTGGCATGCCACTCGCTTGGAGTCGAAGCCAATCCGAGAGCTGCCAATAAAAATACGCTTCCCAGCTCGGCGACAATTTCTTCAAAGGCATAGTCAAGATCGTCATCTCCGGCCAAGAGTGTGCACCTGTTGAGCCTGCTCGGATGACCACTCCAATGTATGTACTCGTGCAGCAACAAGCCGCAATCCACCAAATTATTCTCACTGCGTGGGGTCGCGTCAGCCAGTATCGTCGTGGCCGGCAGCACAATGGTATCGGAGTTTGGCAAGTAGAGAGCTTGCGTTCCTACGAACCTAACCCGAGCGGGCAATCTCTCTTGAAAAGCGCCCAAAGTCATGGGCGTTGCATATGGAGAACATGAACTACTGCAGGCAAGCGAGGGATTAGACGACCGAGTGCTAGGCTCCAGTCGATCCGCGATGGCATTGACGAGTATTGCAGCACGTTGAGAAAGTGGCACGAGTATCCCTATGGCGAGAGGGTTAGTTGCTGCAAGTGTTTTAGCCGCAAGGTAGCAAGTACGTTAACACAGCGACGGTGATTGATATTCCACCGCAACCTGCCGGCATTCCTAACTCATTCATCTGCCTTAACTCTGATCTGTCGTCTGGCTCGATGCCGGGATAGTTCTCCGAGTGCCTTGGCAGAGCATGCTTTGCTGCAGAAGCGATAGCGTTGGCCAGCGTAGGGAGTGGGGCCAGGTCGGTCGGGGCGCCACCTAAGCTTTGGTTCGAAACGGAATCCGCAGGAATCGCAGGTACGGCGTTGCTTCAGCAATGGCATCGAGGTCGTCCTCCTTCTGCCCCGCGCACCTGGCCGAATGCCGGCGAGCGCCATTCGCTTGCGGACGACTGACCGGCCTTTTCCAAGGTAGGCCGCGATCTGCTTCTGGGTCCACTTTAGGCGACTCAGGTGCTTGATGAGTTCAAGGTGCTGGGTCTCCCGAACGGTGCCTATGCAATGCCTAGCTTGCGCCGGGAGCTGCCCAAATGGACGGAGGCGTTGATCGCTAACAACTAGAACGTTCATCCGCCTTGTCATTCGACACTCACGGCGACCACTCCTTCGCTGCATTCCTAGTCAAATCGATTGACGTCTAGTCATGCATCAGCCTTCCGCGGGAGTTTGTCGCGTCCAAATTCCTGCTCCCGCTGTTCGTCAAGTGCTACAGCCCGCGCCCACTTCTCAGGATCCGAATGCGCCTTTTCGAGCACGTCATTGAGCTCCACAAGCGAGTATCGCCAGCGCATAGCCATTTCCCGGATACGATGTTCGAGGTCGATGGCGGCAAACAGATCCGGCTTTCTAGCAACGATCCGGGAGCGCAGCTCGGGCGTTAGTTTTCCCTGCGGTGTCACCCTCAACTTGTCACCTACCGCCTCAAGGTTAAGGCCAACGGACCGAAGTTCGCGCAACAAGTCGAGCGCGATCACAGAAGTTCACCATCGGTAACTGGCTCGCCACCCCGTACTCCTGGAATTCGTGGAGTTCTTGGAACCTCTACCCGAGCAGATTGGTGGGCGGACTCTTGCAATTCCGGAAGTTCCGTTTGTGCAGGGGCGAGTTTGAGGTACCGCTGCCAGGCATCCCACAGGTGCTCACGCCTGTACCCTTGAAGCGAACGGCCATTGACCGTCACCTTGATGGATTCAACACCGTACCGCTTCAGCATGCCAGCCAGACCCCTAACGCCAAGGGGCTTACCGTGTAGCTCATTCCAAGGTGCATCATCGCCAAGACCGAATTCGTGGCCATTGCAAAGGCGCGCAAGGATCGTCTCGGTATGCATGGCGGTCGCGTCCCCGAAGATCCGGCGCAAGTCGCGCAGTAGACGAACCCCGAGGCTTACGTGGTGGTCCTTTGGCCCAGCGCAGAATGCGAGACATGCCGCCCGTGCCATCTCTGGCCACGGTCCGCCGGCAGCGTCGGCCACGGCGATCAACGGTTCCCAGCACTCTGCAGGGCGGTCAACGATACCACCTGGCAAGGTTGGCCAAGCTTTACCAGCGTCGATTCCGACGCGATCAGCCCAACCTGCAAGACGTTCTCTGATTCTGTGACCAACGTGCTCGTGCTCACGAGTACGGAATGGCTCGACAGTTTCAGAAGGACCGCGTGGACGCATCCTGATGATGACTGCTCTGGTCATGATGGTTTCCGGTAGATTGCCCAGCCCGGCAAGCGCCGTTGCGCAATGCACCTTGAAGTTCTGCACTTCGTGCTTCGGACCTACACAGCGGGGAATGGTGGCACCTCGCTTGTATCCAGCATTCAGCAGAGCACGCAGATCCTCATTCGAGTCATCCTTACCGCGTCTTGCAAAGATGGTATCCACCTCGTCAGCAAGCAACGTGATCGGTCCATTCGCCAGTGTGCGAAAGATTGCTGCGGGAGAAGCACTCAAGCAAAACATGCTCCCCGGTACCAGCAGATGCAGAACTTCCAGAACTCGCGTCTTCCCGCTTGCCGGTTCCGGTGACAACAGGGCCAGTCGTGGCGTCGTGTGGAAGTGTTCGATCATATGCGCATGAGCGGCCCAAAGCGTGACGGCAACAAGCGAGTGAATATCTGGAAATACACAAAACCGAAAGATAAACGCCTTAACGTCTTCAAGCAGACCTGCGCCACCAAGATCTGGCAGCGACTTCGTTGCTGCTATTTCGGCAGCGGCTTGTTGCAATACCATGCAAGGAGTGGCATCCAGCATTGCAGTCAACTGCCTAGTTCGCTCAGCTTTCGCGGTCTGTTCGTCAAGGATAGTCACGTCGGCACCTCCTGCAGGGCGCGAAGTCGCTGAAGGCACAGCACCAAGCGGTCGAAGTCAGCCTCAGTTGCATCGCGACGAGCCAGGATGTCCGCGACGACCATAGCTGCCGCCATGATTTCAAATCGTGCGATCACGACGCGATCCCGCCAAGACCACGAATTGACGTTCGCAGAAGGCGTGCTCATGCTAGCTCTCGCTTCCGAATGAGCCGTACCTGATTGGGAGGACTATCGCTGCCGATCCGCGGCTCCTTTCGCTTTGCTTCCAGCTTCAAGACCAGGGAGCGAAGCTCCTCTGGCGTGCTTCCAGCAATTCGGGCGCGAACAATTTCATCCACCTCATGGGCGGGCCAGCCAGAGGCGCGCACCCCGAGTTTGATCGGTGAAGTCAGGAGGCCGGCTTTGACGTCAGCGTATGTGCCGCTGGACGAACGTCCCGTCTTGGACTTTACGACAGGCAATCGGTCGAACATCCGCATCGTCTTGCTCCTTCCTCAGAGACCCCGTAAGGGCCAGTAAGTGAAGTGTCGCAAGGCGATTTGGGCGCTTGAAGTCGCCTAGAACTTCTTGGCCCTTTGCCGATCAGATACTTGGGAGCGTCAGTCAGGCGATTTTGGGCGTTTCGGTGAGCGCGGCTGCGCCCAAGTAGCTACGAGGATCCGCTCGATCCGAATTGCTGTCAGTTCTTTCCATTCATCGGTCGATGCAATGTGGTTTGCGACCTTACGTTTGGAAATGGACTTGCGGCCCTCTTTCTTCCACTGAACGACTAAGGCTTCCGCGGCAAACTGAAGCTTCTGATCACGAGTGGCCAAATTGCATGACTCCCTAGCCCGTTGATCCTGGGTAAGGTTGTCCCAATCAATTGCGGGCAAGTCCCACTGCACGCGAGCGCGCACGTCTGCCGGAAGGAGTTCCAAAGGAGCGCCTAACCAAGGCTCAAGTGCTTTGGCCAATGAAAGCTCACCCAACGCACCGAGCAGTCTTTCAGGGAGCTCGATTTCGCGTTTCACCAGAAACAGAAGGATTTCGTGCGACGGAAAGTATTCTCCCTTTGAATCGGCTGACTTTATGATCCCCGCGTGGATAGCACGATCAATTAGCTCCGGCACGCCTCTTTGATGTGCCTCGTGTGCCGCTCTAGCCACTTGCCGAATTAGATCTTCGCTCGGCTCTGCAGGTACCGTTTCGCCGGTATCTAGATCGACGATCACTCCGGCATTCTTTGGATTGTAGGAGGGGTCGATTCCGGCAATTAGGTAGAGCGTCTCAGGAATCGACCAAGCCGGCTTCTTCAGCCATTCAGAATAGTTCGGTTCCATCCCATCTCCAAAAGAGCCACCTGCGCGGCATCGAGGTTCGTGGTCTGGTCGTTCAAGCTCTTGCGGGAATGAGGTTCACAACATTTGCGGCAACGCATATCGAATCGACATGGTTTGCCCACCGCTGCAGTGCCCGGGCACGTTCCTGCAATCGCTCGCTTCGGTCGTACACGCCTCGAACGCCGGTTGGTCTGTGATTGAGGCATAACTCTGCCACCGCATCGGGAACCCCGCCCAGCTCGGATAGCCCTGTTCGCACTGTACGTCGCAGGTCGTGGATCCAAACGTCCTTCGGTCCTTTCACGCCCTTGAGAGAGGCGTTTAGCGTCGATTCCGAAAGGTGCTTTTGGCCACCTCGACGATCGCTCGGGAGCAGCCAGTCCGACTGGCCGGCGAGCTCCATCATCTCCTGAACTAGAGCGAGGGCCTGCTTGGGTAGCTTGTGTCGAATGGGCGCTCCGTTCTTTGA
Organism: Steroidobacteraceae bacterium; assembly: GCA_040080215.1. GTDB lineage: Bacteria > Pseudomonadota > Gammaproteobacteria > Steroidobacterales > Steroidobacteraceae > CAIUGU01. The sequence continues at coordinate 226,358 of JBEBIT010000001.1, read as the reverse complement.
GTTCCCCTCCGGTATGTCCCAGACGCCTTCCTTGAGGTCGATATCCGCTTGCCGAGCCTTCAGTAGTTCGCTCTTGCGCGCCGGGACCAGCAACAGGAAGCGCAGCGCCAGCTTGTGGCTGCGCGTAAGGCTGGACGTCAAGACCGCGTTTAGCCACGCCTTGATCTCGGCTGAGCTCAGGACGCGATCCCTGGATCGAGCTGGCGCGATGTGGGTGGGCTTGATTGAGGCAGCGGGGTTGGCCCGGACCAGCCCTTGAGACAGCGCGAAGTCGAAAACTCGCTTGGCGACTCCCCGCACCCGGCGAGCTGCCTGGGGATGGCCGCGGTCGGCAACCATCTCTGCTGCGCTCCAGATGTCGTTTGCCGAAACCTCGTCGGGCTTCAGCTTCCCAATTCTCGGAATCAGGTCGCGGGTCAGATACGTCTGATCCTGCGCCGGGCGGCTGGTGGCAGGCTTCAGGACCTTCTCCACCCATACTCTGGCCAAGTCCTCGAAGGTGTGGATCTTGCCGCCCGTCCGCTTCTCTACAGCCTTCTGGCGCTGCTTGGCAATGGCCGGACTTTGGCCTTGCTCAACCATTCTCTCGGCCATATCGCGCCGTTTACGGGCCTCCTTGAGCCCTACAGTGGGGTAGCGGCCTATTGTCAGCTTCTCCCGCTTTCCGTTTATTCGGTAGCGATACCGCCATACCTTCTTGCCTGACGGGTGCACCTCCAGAAGCAGACCATCACGGTCCGTGACCTCATATCGGTCGGGCTTCTTACGAAAAGCCTTTATTGCGGTGTCATTGAGGGACATTGGGCCCACGGAGTTGTGAATCGGGCCCACAAGCCTAGCGTGGGGCCTTCTGTGGGCCCACTATAGCGAGATGACTCGGGACGTCAAGGGACGCTATGGGTACGGGAATTCGCCAAAAAAACGCCAATAGTCAGGCGATTGGGACGGTGCGACTCATTTCGGGACCTTTCTCTACTTGCCGATGCAGAAGCTGGAAAAGATCCTCCCCAGCAGATCCTCTGACGTGAAATCACCTGTGATTTCCGCGAGGGACTGTTGCGCAAGCCGCAATTCCTCCGCCACGAGCTCTCCGGCTCGGCGCTCAAGGAGGTGGCCTTGGGCTGCGCCGACCTGCTGTCCAGCCCGCGCAAGCGCGTCCAGATGGCGCCGTCTGGCAGAGAAAATCCCGGTGTCTGCGCTTTGGTATCCGGCCGCCTGCTTGAGGTGGTCGCGCAGCTCCGGCAGACCGGCTCCCGTCAACGCCGAGATCCGTTGCATGGGCCAGTCGCCGTAAGAACCCTGAGGATGGACGCTGGCGGCATCAATCTTGTTGATCACGAGCGTGACCGGAATTTCCGAGGGCAATTCCGCGAGCTCCTGCTTGAGCGTTGCTGCGGATGGCAGCTCGGCCGCATCGATCAGGTACAGGATCCGGTCCGCCCGCGACATCTCGTAGCGCGCCCTGCGAATGCCCTCGGCTTCGATGAGATCCGGGCTGTCCCTGAGCCCCGCCGTGTCGACAAGGTGCAAAGGCAGGCCGTCCAGGTGGATCTGCTCGCGCAGCGGATCACGCGTCGTGCCCGCAATCGGGGTAACGATGGCAGCCTCATATCCGGCGAGGCTATTCAGCAGACTCGACTTGCCCGCGTTCGGCTTGCCGGCAATAACCACGCGAATGCCTTCGCGCAGCAGCGTACCCTGTCGGGCCGCTGCAGACAGTGTTGCGAATGCAGCAAGGATGTGGTCGATTCGAGACCGCAAGGTGGCATCGTCGAGGAAATCGATATCCTCGTCCGGAAAATCGATGGCCGCCTCGACGTGCATGCGGGCGGCGGTAATAGCTTCCACCAGCGAATGGATCTGCAGAGAGAACTCTCCCTGCAACGAACGAACGGCCGCGCGCGCTGCCTGCTCGGTGGCGCTGTCGATGAGGTCTGCAATGGCTTCCGCTTCGACAAGGTCAATCTTGTCATTGAGAAAAGCGCGGCGGCTGAACTCACCCGGCTCGGCAAGTCGCGCACCGAGCGCCAGGGATCGCTGCAACAATCGGTCGAGCACGACCGGTCCGCCGTGGCCATGCAGCTCGATGAGATCTTCACCGGTAAACGATGCGGGCGCTGCAAAGTAGACCGCGAGTCCGCTGTCCAGCACTTCGTCGGATGCACCCTTGAAAGCGCGCAGCGTGGCAACGCGCGGTCTGGGCAGGATGCCAAGCATTGCCATGGCGATCTCCTGAACCCGCGGACCCGAGATCCGGACCACGCCGATGCCCGCCCGCCCGGGGGCGGTCGCAATCGCCGCAATGGTATCGGTGTCGTGGCTGACGCCCGCGTTCATGACCTGACCCTATCCGGATTCGCGATGGCGGGCACCAGGATCCGCGGACCGTCAGTCTTTCTTGTTCCCCGCAACGACCAGGCGATTGATGTTCCACTGCTGCGCGATCGACAGCACGGTGTTCGTGATCCAGTACAGCACGAGGCCGGCCGGGAACCAAGCCATCATGAACGTCATGATGATCGGCATGAACGCGAATACTTTCGCCTGGATCGGATCGGGCGGCTGCGGGTTCAACTTGAACTGGCCGAACATCGCCACACCCATCAAAACGGGCAACACGAAATAGGGATCGCGCGACGAGAGATCGCTGATCCAGCCGAGGAACGGCGCCTGGCGCATTTCAACGCTCTCGAGCAGCACCCAGTAGTATGCAAGGAAAACCGGAATCTGGACGAGGATCGGCAGGCAGCCGGCGACCGGATTGATCTTTTCCTTCTTGTAGAGATCCATCATCGCGCGGCCGAGCTGTTCGCGATCGTCCTTGAAGCGTTCCTGCACGGCCTTGATGCGCGGGCCGAGGTTGCGCATCTTCGCCATCGAGCGGCCGCTGGTCTCGGTCAGCTTGTAGAACACGAGCTTGATGAGGAAGGTCGTCAGGATGATCGACCAGCCCCAGTTGCCGACGAAGCCATATACCTTCTCAAGCAGCCAGAACAGCGGCCGCGAGATGATGGTGAGCATGCCGTAGTCAGCAGTCAGCTGCAGCTTCGGGCCCGTGGCCGCCAGCTGGTCCTGAAGCTTCGGGCCGACAAACACGGTTTCCTGGAACTCGCCGGTCGCACCAGCAGCCACTGTCTGCACGGGACCCCGGTAGGACATCACGAAGTCGTTGTTGGCATCGATGGTCAGCTGGTAGTCGTAGCTCGTCCCGACGGGAGGCACGGCAGCGACAACGAAGTGATGCTGCATGGCCGCCATCCAGCCACCGGCAAAAGAGGACTGATAGTTCTTGTCGTCGTCCTTCTCGACATTCAGCTTGCGATAGGACTTGCCGTTGTACACGGCGGGTCCGCGATAGGCGTAGCTCTCGACGTCGAACATCGAACGACTGACGTGCTCGTAGTGACGGACGAGTTGCAGATAGGAGGCCGCTTTCCAGTCCGTGGGGGACTGGTTGACCACAGCGTAACGAATGGGCACGGCGTAACTGCCGCGACGGAACGTATACGTCTTGGTTACGCTGACGCCCTGACCATCCGTCCAGGTCAGTGGTACGTTCAACTCGTCCTGCCCGTCTTCGAGGCGGTACTCCGTTGCAGCAGTCTGGTAGATCGCGAGGTGCGTGGGTTCGGCACGGCCGTCCGCCGCGCGCAGGCCCGAGCGAGCGAGGAACATGGTGGGTCCGGGCTGGCTATTGAACAAGCGGACCGGCACGTCGGGCTGATTCTTGACGAGCGGATACTTGAGCAGGTCAGCCGTCTGCAGCTCGCCACCTTGCGTGCTCAGGGTGATATCGAGCACGTCCGTACGAATGTGCACGGTGGTGGCCTGGGCACCAGCTGCAGCGACGACGGCCGGTGTTGCGGCGGCGGCAGGTACGGCAGCGGTGCCCGGCGCTGTCGCGGCTGACTCGGTTGATGGCAGTGATGGCAGTTCGCTGGTGCGCGGTGCGGTGGGCGTGACCTGTGATACCGAGGGTGCCGGAGGCGGCGCGTAATCCTTCTGCCACGTGACATAGCCGAGCCACAGGAGAAGGGACAGAACGCCCCAGGCGATGATGCGTTGATTATCCATGTAGAGACGGGGTCCGGCGATGAAGGGGCGATTCTACGGGCACGGGGTCATACCCGCCCGGATGCCAGGGATGGCAACGCAGCAGGCGACGCATCGTGAGATAGAGTCCAGAAAGCGAACCGTGCTGCTGGATGGCCTGCTGGGCGTAGCAGGAGCAGCTCGGATAGAAGCGGCATCTCGGCCCGATCAGTGGACTGATTCCGCCTCGATATAGATGCAGCAGGAAGATCAGGAACGAGCGCATGCGACGGTTACGGCTTGCCAATGACGTTCTAGGCTGCGGAGGATCGCATTATTGTCGCCCGTTCGCACACCGCTGCGTGCATTCACGACTATATCGGCGGCTGGCAATCCGTGCTGGTGCAAGCGAAACGACTCCCGGACGAGCCGCTTGACGAGATTGCGGCGGACTGCGTTTCCAACAACCCGTGCCGGCATCGACAAACCGAGCCGCGCGACGTGCCCGGGGTTGGTCCGGGCCAGTACGGTAAAAAATGAATCAGCAGACCGGCGGGCCTGCTTGTAGACGAGGTCGAACTCGCGCTTGTGCTTGAGGCGCTGCGCCGGAGTCAGACGACAGGGTCGGGTCTGCGGCTCGAGGGCTGGAATGAGCGTGGTAGACGCGTCAGACAGTGAGGCGCTTGCGGCCCTTGGCTCGACGCCGCGCGAGCACGAGGCGGCCGCCTTTGGTTGCCATGCGTGCACGAAACCCGTGAGTCCGCTTGCGATGCAGGTTGCTGGGTTGATACGTACGCTTCATGACAATGTCTTCCGAGGGAGTGGCTGCGAATTCGGGATTGGCCCTAGGGACCACTTCTTCCGGATCCGAAACTGCCCTTAAAACAACGGATTGGTGGGTCCAAAAAGAAGGCGGCAAGGGTACGCACGGGGACCTTGGGTGTCAAGCCGCTCATGAGAGCAAGATGGCTCTGGTGCGCGGTGACAAGAGTACCCGTGAGCGGGGCCGTACCTGTGGATAACCTTGGGGGCATCGGTATAGACTCCGCTCCCTTCGCTCCCCGCCTTGACTCCTGACCTGTTTGCCTTCGAGAGGACGACCTGTGCACGGTTCGTTGTGGAACCTTTGTCTCAGACAACTCGAAGCCGAGCTGCCGGAGCAACACTTCAACACGTGGATTCGTCCGTTGCGAGCGGTCGAGGAGCAGGGTTTCCTGCATCTTCTCGCCCCGAACCGGTTCGTCGTCGATTGGATCAACCAGAATGTCGTTGACCGGATCCGTGAGCTGGTGCTTCTGACGGCGCCGGAACCTGCTCCTGCCGTGGTGCTTGAGGTCGGGTCCTTGAGGGCGGTCGTCCCGGCCGCGGGCCCAATGGCCGGCGTGCCTGAGGTCCGCCCCCCGGCAAAGGATGTCGCGTCAACACTGGCCTTGGGTGGGCGCCTGAACGCGGACTTCACGTTTGCGAACTTCGTTGAAGGCAAAAGCAACCAGCTGGCGAAGGCCGCGGCGATCCAGGTGGCAGAGAATCCAGGCAAGGCCTACAACCCGCTGTTCATCTATGGCGGCGTCGGGCTGGGCAAGACCCACCTGATGCACGCAGTCGGCAACATGATCCGCACGAAAAATGCCGGCGCCCGTGTCGCGTACGTCCATTCGGAGCGCTTTGTCGGCGATATGGTTCGCGCCCTGCAGCACAACACGATCAACGAATTCAAAGTGGCATATCGATCGCTGGACGCTCTGTTGATCGACGATATCCAGTTCTTCGCCGGCAAGGAGCGCTCCCAGGAGGAGTTCTTCCACACGTTCAACGCCTTGCTGGAAGGGCAGCAGCAGGTAATCCTGACCTGCGACCGCTATCCGAAGGAAGTGGATGGTCTGGAGGAACGATTGAAGTCGCGTTTCGGTTGGGGACTGACGGTAGCCATCGAGCCACCGGAGCTTGAAACGTGCGTCGCCATCCTGATGAGCAAGGCCGCCCAGGGACGTGTGGAACTGCCAGAGGAAGTGGCATTCTTCATCGCGAAGCGGATCCGTTCCAACGTGCGCGAGCTTGAAGGCGCCTTGCGGCGTGTCATTGCGAACTCGCAATTCACCGGTAGGCCGATCACGCTGGATTTTGCGAAGGAAGCGCTGCGCGATCTTCTGGCGCTGCAGGACCGGCTCGTGACAATCGAGAACATCCAGAAGACGGTTGCGGAGTACTACAAGATCCGCGTTGCGGATCTGCTTTCAAAGCGACGCAGCCGTTCCATCACGCGGCCACGACAGTTGGCGATGGGCTTGGCGAAGGAACTCACGAACCACAGTTTGCCGGAAATCGGCGATGCGTTCGGCGGGCGCGACCATACGACCGTGTTGCACGCCTGCCGCAAGATCAAGGAACTGCGGGAAACTGAAACGCGGACGAACGAGGACTATCTGAACTTGTTACGCACGCTCGCGGGATAAGCTGGGGAAAGGTTTGTGGATAAACTGTGCGCGAGCCGGGGGGTGGATTCATCCACAGGCAGCCCACAGGCTGAAGACAGGCGATACCGGAATTGCGCGCCTGTTTATCCTTGACGCAAGATTCTGTTTGGTTGGGTGTTTGGGGACTTACTAACAGGTTTGGCCGTCAGTAATAGTAGTAACAATCTTAATATCCATATAAGACTTTAAGATTACTGACGGCGAGCCATTCCATCGGATGTTCAAGGTGAAGCAATGAAGTTCAGCGCGGAACGTGAAGCCATCCTGGCTCCTCTGCAAAACGTCATGGGTGTGGTTGAAAGACGGCAGACGATGCCGATCCTCGCCAACGTCCTGCTATCCGGCAAGAACGGAAAGCTCTCCGTTACCGCGACGGATCTGGAAGTAGAGCTAGTCGCTTCCTCGGCGGTGGACCTACAGGAACCCGGCGACGTTACTGTCCCTGGACGGAAGTTTCTGGACATCATTCGCGCGCTGCCGGAGAAGGCAACAGTCACTGTAACCGTGGAAGGGGAAAGGGCGCTGGTGCGGTCCGGGAAGAGCCGGTTCACGCTGTCTACATTGACGGCGGGGGACTTCCCGACGGTAGAGCAGATCCATGCGCAGCAGACCTTGAAGCTGAAGCAGGCAGATTTCAGGCGCCTGCTCGACAAGACGCATTTCTCGATGGCCCAGCAGGACGTTCGGTACTACCTGAACGGGCTGCTGCTGGAAGTTGACTCGAAGATGCTGCGAACGGTAGCGACTGACGGTCATCGTCTTGCTTTGTGCCAGATCGCCCTGGAACACACCGGCATTGCCCCTGGTGCGGCCCCTTTGCAGGTCATCGTTCCCCGGAAGGGTGTCCTTGAGCTGCAGCGGCTGCTGTCTGGCGACGGTGATGTTGAGCTCGCGATCGGTAGCAATCATGTTCGGATCAATATCGGCGACATTCGCTTCACTTCGAAGCTGATTGATGGCCGTTTTCCGGAATACAGTCGGGTTATTCCTCCGAATCCGCCGCGTTTGGTCAAAGCGGATCGCGATACGTTGCGAGCCGCGCTGCAACGGGCTGCAATCTTGAGCAATGAGAAATACCGGGGCATCCGTCTGGGTTTGAAGCCAAGGACATTGGTGTTGCAGGCACACAATCCGGAGCAGGAAGAGGCCGAGGAAGAGCTCGATGTGGGCTACGACGGCGACGAGATGGAAATCGGCTTCAACGTGAATTACCTGCTTGATGCGCTGGCGGCCGTTGATGGTACTGAGGTCGAGATCGGCCTGACGGATTCGAGCAATAGCTGCCTGGTGAACGCGCCCGGCGTAACGGACACCCGCTATGTGGTCATGCCGATGCGCCTGTGATCCGGCCTTCCTTATCCAGCAGCGAGTCTTGAAAGTGGTGCCGTTGAAGGCAGCATGACGCTCAGTGCCCTCGAGGTCCGGGATTTTCGCTGTATTGCGCATGCCCAACTGGACTTCGATCCCCGATTCACCCTGATTTCAGGAGAGAACGCTTCAGGCAAGACGAGCTTGCTTGAAGCGCTCTATTTCTTGAGCTGTGGGCGGTCATTCCGGAGTCCACAGCTGGAACCCCTCATTCGTGGCGGTAGATCCGAGTTCATGGTCGTGGGTCAAGTGCAGGGAGCGCTGGGTCAGGTCACTTCACTCGGAGTGCGCGGTTCCCGGGTCGGGAGCGAGATCCGGCTCGGTGGGCAGCCAGCCAGCGGGTTCGCGCAAATGGCGGGGTTGCTGCCGGCTCAAGTGATCGATCCGGAAGTCCATCGATTAGTTGAGGATGGTCCCACTCAAAGGCGTCGGTACTTGGATTGGGGTGTGTTCCACGTGGAACCAGGTTTCGTGGGAGCCATGCGGAGGTACCAGCGCGCGTTAAGGCAACGGAACGCCGCCCTCAAGGCGAAGCGTCCAGCCGCTGAGGTTCGCCTTTGGGACCCGGAGTTGCTCGATTCCGGTGTCCATATCAATGAGCAGAGGCTTCGTTACGTTTCGCTTCTGGCTCCCTTCGTCGCGGAATTCGGGAGAGAGCTTCTGGGACTGGATGTGGAGATCTCGCTTCAGCAAGGGTGGGGACAAGACAAGACACTGTCGTCGGCACTAGAGGATGCCTGGAGCCGCGACGTGTTGCGCGGCGCCACGTCCGTAGGAACACACAGGGCGGATGTGCTTGTTCGGGTCGACGGCCGCCCCGCGAAGGACCGGATTTCCCGGGGACAGCAGAAGCTCCTGGCCTCAAGTCTGTTGTTGGCACAGATTCAGCACAGAGCAACGCTGGGTGGGCCGGAGACGGCACTCCTGTTGGACGATCCTGCCGCGGAGTTAGATGTGGATAACTTGCGGCGACTCCTCGATCTCGTGGCCCGAGTTCCGGCTCAACTGATTGTCACCGCGCTCGATCCGTCGCGCTTGAATCTTCGACTTCCTGGCCGGGCGTTCCACGTGGAACAAGGCAAAGTGGCACCGGTGGTATACTCTGTCGATCCTTGATCAGGACTGCCTAATGACCGACAACGACGTTTACGATTCGAGTAAAATCAAAGTCTTAAAGGGCCTGGACGCGGTCCGCAAGCGACCTGGTATGTACATCGGCGACACCGACGATGGGACCGGTTTGCACCACATGGTCTTCGAGGTCGTCGACAACTCGATCGATGAGGCACTCGCGGGCCATTGCTCCGAAATCACAGTCACCGTCCATGCAGACGAGTCGGTCACAGTGGCTGACAACGGCCGTGGAATACCTGTGGATATCCATCCGGAGGAGGGCAGATCCGCTGCCGAAGTCATCCTCACCATCCTCCACGCAGGAGGTAAGTTCGACGATTCCTCTTACAAGGTTTCCGGTGGCCTGCATGGAGTCGGCGTCTCAGTCGTTAACGCCCTCTCGGAATACCTGCAGCTCACTATCTTCAGAGACGGACGCCTGCATACCCAAGAGTACCGACTGGGCGATCCCCAGGCCCCCTTGGCCGTGACTGGTACAACCGACAAAAGAGGCACGGTCATTCGCTTTCGTCCAAGCGCAGCCATCTTCACGAACATCGAGTTCCACTACGAGATCCTGGCGAAGCGCCTTCGAGAGCTGTCCTTCCTGAATTCCGGCGTCCGCATCGAACTCGTCGACGAGCGGGACGACAAGCGCGAGGTTTTCGAATACGAGGGCGGCCTGCGCGAATTCGTGCGCTACCTCAATCGCAACAAGACAGCAGCTCACGACACGATCATCTGGTTCCGCACCCAGCAGGAAGCCATTGCCGTCGAGCTGGCGTTGCAGTGGAACGACTCCTACCAGGAGAGCATGTACTGCTACACGAACAACATCCCCCAGAAGGACGGCGGTACTCATGTCGCGGGCTTCCGGAGCGCTCTCACGCGAACGCTGAACAACTACATCGAGCGTGAGTACCCGAACAAGGACAAGATCGCCATGACCGGCGACGATGCGCGAGAAGGCCTGACGGCGATCCTTTCCGTGAAGATGCCGGATCCCAAGTTCTCTTCGCAGACCAAGGACAAGCTGGTGTCCTCGGAGATCAAGGGCATCGTCGAATCGGCTGTAGCGATGAAGCTAGAGGAATTCCTCCTCGAGAATCCGAGCCAGGCCAAGGCCATTGCCGCGAAGATCGTGGACGCTGCGCGTGCCAGGGAAGCCGCTCGCAAGGCTCGAGAGATGACGCGCCGCAAGGGTGCCCTCGACATCGCAGGACTCCCCGGGAAGCTAGCAGACTGCCAGGAGAAGGATCCTGCGTTGTCCGAGATGTTCCTGGTCGAGGGTGATTCAGCCGGTGGCTCCGCCAAGCAAGGGCGCGACCGGCGCACGCAGGCTATCTTGCCGCTGAAGGGCAAGATCCTGAACGTGGAGAAAGCCCGCTTCGACAAGATGCTGTCCTCGGCGGAAGTGGGCACGCTGATCACCGCGCTCGGGTGCGGGATAGGCGCAGACGACTTCGACCTCGCGAAGCTGCGCTATCACCGGATCATCATCATGACCGACGCAGACGTCGACGGTTCGCACATCCGCACGCTGCTGCTGACCTTCTTCTACCGGCAGATGCCCCAGCTGATCGAGCGTGGGCACATCTACATCGCGCAACCCCCGCTGTACAAGGTGAAGAAGGGCAAGACCGAAAACTACGTGAAGGACGATGCGGAACTGAATGCGATGTTGCTCAAGGCGGCCCTCGACTCCGCAGAACTGCATGCTGATCCGGCACAGCCCGCTGTCGCCGGTGCCGCGCTTGATGCGCTCGCAAGGCGCTGGATGGAGGTGAATGCGATCATCCGGCGTTCGTCGCGTCGCTACGACCAGAGGGTTCTCGAACAGCTGTTGTATGTTCCCGAAGTCACCACGGCCACTCATGACGACATCAACTGGCTGTCTGACTGGGGACGTCAACTGGCCTCACAGCTGAACGCACCGGACGATGCCGCGCGTCGCTACGAGGTGCGCGTCCTGGCCGATGAAGGAGCGGGCCATCCAAAGCTGCTCGTCACCCGCATCGAACATGGAAGCACGACCGAGAAGCACATTCACCGCGAGTTCTTCGAATCAGCGGAGTACCGGCGCATCGCCGAATTCGGTCGGATGCTGGAAGGGTTCATCCAGCCGGGCGCCTACGTTGCCAAGGGTGACGATCGGCAGGATGTCGGCAGCTTCAAGCAAGCCATCAACTGGCTGCTGGACCAGGCCCGGAAGGGACAGTCCATCCAGCGCTACAAGGGCCTCGGCGAAATGAACCCGGGACAACTTTCGGAGACGACACTGGATCCAACCAAGCGACGCCTGCTACAGGTGCGAATCGAAGATGCCCAGGCTGCCAACGACATCTTCGCGACCTTGATGGGCGACCAGGTCGAGCCGCGCAGGGAGTTCATCGAAAAGAACGCGCTGTCCGTCTCCAACCTCGACATCTAGGGCGCGGGCCGACTAGCCAACATTCACGCCGCGCCCGAACTCAGGTTTCAGACGGGCGACGGTGGATTCGATCCAGGACTGGGCTTCCTCATTGATGGTTCGCGGATCGCGACCTTCCGTGGCAATGGGTGGCCCGATAACGACGCGAATCACGCCGGCGCGTTTCAGCAACCCGCGCCGCTGCCAGAAATAGCCGGCGTTATGGGCAACAGGGACCACCAAGCGTCCCGTCCGCGCACCAAGTAGGGCGCCACTCACGCCGTAGCGTCGGGTTTCGCCCGGTGCCATCCTGGTTCCTTCCGGGAAAATCAGAATCCACCGGCCCTCAGCCAGCCGCCGTTGGCCTTGCGCCAATACCTGATTCACCGCCGAGCCGCCCGCCTTGCGGTTGATCGCGATCGGACGCATCGAGCGCATCGCCCAGCCTACGACCGGGATCCACATTAGCTCACGCTTGAGGACCCATGATTGCGGTGGAAAGACCACCATTTGGGCAATCGTCTCCCAGGCTGACGAGTGCTTCCACATGGAGATGTGATTGCCAGCGGGTATGTTCTCAAGGCCCTCTACCGTGTACCTGAGTCCGCACAGTTTCTGTAGCACCCAGAGCTGGTTCCTGGCCCAGAATTGCGCCACGCCATACAGCTGCCTGTCCGGCAGCCATGAGACCGCCAGGACGAACACGGCATAGAACAGTGTCGACACAAACAGGTAGGTCGTGAACAGCAGTGAGCCAACCCATTGCATCGCGATCAACCTGGCAGGCGCGACAGGTCCGCCACGTGCAGGAACAGCTTGCGCAGCCGTGCCAGGAGCGCGAGACGGTTCTCGCGCACGGCCTGGTCATCTGCCATCACCATCACCGCATCGAAGAAGTCATCTACCGTTGATCGCAAGCCGGCAAGCTTGCTGAGCGCCGGCGCATAATCCCGGCGGCTGATCAGCGGTGCAGTGGCCCTCTCCATCGCCAGCACCTGATCGAACAGGGCCTTCTCAGCCGGTTCCGCGAGTAGTTCCGAATTGACCACTCCCGTGCCGGAACTCTCCGACTTGCGGAGGATATTCGCGATGCGCTTGTTCGCGGCAGCGAGGCTCGGTGCGTCGTCCAGTCGCAGGAACTGTTGCAACGCGCGGATCCGGGCGTCGAAATCGAGCGGCGAACCGGGACGATTCGCCAGCACGGCATCGAACATCTCTGCGGTGATCGCCTCTGAAGACCCTTGCTCCAGGTAGTACGCCCGCAGCCGCTCCATGATGTAGTCGTAGACGCCGGCACGCCAATCGCCTTCACCCGCGGCGGGCTGCGAATCTGCAGCCTGGTCGATGAGCTGCAGGAGATCGAGGTCCAGCCGCTTCTCGATCAGCAGTCTCAGCACCCCGAGGGCAGCGCGCCGCAAGCCGAACGGATCTCGCGTACCCGAAGGCTTTTGTCCAATGGCGAAAATGCCGGTGATCGTATCGACGCGGTCTGCGATGGCGACGGCCATGCCCGCCTGCGAGCCAGGAAGGCCATCACCTGCGAACTTCGGCAGGTAATGCTCCGCAATGGCAGTGGCAACCTCTTCGGATTCACCATCATGGCGCGCGTAATACTGCCCCATGATGCCCTGCAATTCCGGAAACTCACCGACCATCAGGCTGAGCAGATCGCACTTGCACAGATCGGCGGCGCGAGCCGCCAGTTGCGAGTCTGCGCCCGTTCTCGACGCAATCAGGGCAGCCAGCCGCTTGACGCGCTCGCTCTTGTCGAACAGCGAACCCAGCCCTTGCTGGAACGTCACCGATTTCAGTCCTTCGCGCTTCGCATCGAGACGCACGCGTTGGTCCGTCTCCCAGAAGAAGGCCGCATCGGCCAGCCGCGGACGAATGACTCGCTCGTTTCCCGAGCGCACCTTGTCAGGCGCAAGACTCTCGATGTTCGCTACTGCGATGAACCAGGGCAGCAGCACCCCCTGGCTGTCCCGCACTGGAAAGTAGCGCTGGTGATCCTGCATCACGGCTACCAGCACTTCAGCAGGCAGCAACAGGAAGCGGGTTTCAAACTGGCCGGCAATGGGAACGGGCCATTCGACCAGCGCGCAGACCTCATCAAGCAGTGCATCACCGATGACAGCGCTGCCGCCGACCGCCGAAGCCGCGTGCTGCACACCGCTTAGAATCCGTTCGCGCCGTTCCGTCAGATCGACCAGCACCTTGCCCTGGTCTCTCAGAACCGCTTCATACGCAGCCGGAGAGGGAATGCTGATCGCATTCGGCGCATGAAAGCGATGGCCGCGACTCGATGACCCGCTTGCAATGCCGAGGATCTCTGCTTCCACGACATCGGTTCCGAAGAGCATCACCACCCAGTGGACAGGGCGCACAAACTCGGCTTCTCCCGAACCCCATCTCATCCGCTTTGCGATCGGGAGTTCCTTGAGCGCGGCGCTGACAATGCCTGGCAGCAAGACCGACGTGCGCTCGCCGGGACGAGTCGCGGCATACGCGAGCACCTTGCCCTTGGGCCCCTCTGCCTGCGTCAATTCGCCGATGCCGACACCGCAAGACGCCGCAAAACCGAGCGCCGCTTTCGTGGGTTGCCCGTTCGCGTCGTAGCTGTTGCTGATCGCAGGCCCCAGCCGTTTGACTTCCTGCGCAGGCTGCTCGATGGCAACCCCGGAAACACGCACCGCCAGGCGACGAGGCGTGGCGAACTTCTCCACGGTCTCGAAACCTACGCCGCTGGCTTTCAAGCCACGTTCGATGCCCTCCGCGAACGCCTGAATCAGCGCGTGCAGCGACTTGGGTGGCAACTCCTCAGTGCCTATCTCGACCAGGAAATCACGATGCTGGGTGTGTGGTGCTGCCATGGGTACTGATTCTTTCAGGCGGGCGTCGCGGCGCCGGCGGTCAGGAGCGGAAACCCGAGCGCTTCGCGTGTCGCGTAGTACGTCTCGGCTACAGCTTTCGCGAGGCCACGAACGCGCAGGATGTAGCGTTGCCGCTCCGAGACGGAGATGGCACGGCGGGCATCCAGCAGGTTGAATGTATGCGAGGCCTCGAGCACCTGTTCATAGGCGGGGAGCGCCAGCTTCTTTTCCAGCAACGAACGGCAGGCCCGTTCGCAATGGTCGAACCTTGCGAACAGCACGGTCGTATCGGCATGCTCGAAGTTGTAGGCCGACATCTCTGCTTCGTTCTGGTGAAAGACGTCGCGGTACGTCACCTTTCCAAACGGACCTTCGGTCCACACGATATCGAAAATGCTCTCGACGCCCTGCAGATACATCGCGAGTCGTTCAAGGCCGTAAGTGATCTCGCCGGTCACCGGACGGCAGTCCAGTCCGCCGGCCTGCTGGAAGTAGGTGAATTGCGTGATCTCCATCCCGTTCAACCACACTTCCCAGCCCAAGCCCCAGGCGCCGAGCGTCGGTGACTCCCAGTTGTCTTCGACGAAGCGGACGTCATGGGTGAGCGGATCGAGCCCAAGTTTCTTGAGCGACCCGAGATACAGATCGAGTATGTTCTGGGGCGACGGCTTGATGATGACCTGGAACTGATAGTAGTGCTGCAACCGGAAAGGGTTTTCCCCATACCGGCCGTCAGTGGCGCGACGGCAGGGTTGTACGTACGCCGCGCTCCATGGCTCCGGTCCTAGCGCTCGCAGGAACGTGCCGGTATGGAACGTCCCGGCACCCATGGGCATGTCGTAAGGCTGCAGGATGACGCAACCCTGATCCGACCAGTACCGCTGGAGAGCGAAGATCAGTTCCTGAAAGGTCCGGGGTGGAGCACCCACCAAGTTGTTTGCCATTGCTGCCCTGTCGCGCCTGTTGGACGATCGCTGCATTCGAGGCTGTCCAGCCGCGAAAAGCGGGCGAGTATAACTCGCCTGCTTTCTACCTCTGAGCCCCATTGATTCAAGCCGTTGCGCCGGATTCCGCCACCGGGGACCCCGCTGCGCCCAATTCTAGTGCGACCCCCGGCCTTTCGCGCCCTATAATGGGGCGGCAAAGCTCCAAAACACCCAGGCCAATTCCAAGGAACCAATGACTTGCGCCATCACGGTGCGGTGGCATGGTTCCTGCAATTCCCTGGTTTCAGTCTAACTGGCCCGGGCAGCCGATGCGGCGAGCGGCCCTGGGCGACTCCATCTCGCCGTCTACCGGAGGAAATTTCATGACGACCCCTGCTGAAGTGCTCAGCTTAATCAAGGAAAAAGAAGTCAAGTTCGTGGACCTGCGGTTCACGGACACCCGTGGCAAAGAGCACCACGTGACGGTTCCGCATCACCAGATCAAGCCCAGCTTCTTTGAAGACGGCAAGATGTTCGACGGATCGTCGATTGCCGGCTGGAAGGGCATCAACGAGTCCGACATGGTGCTCATGCCCGATGCCGACACGGCCGTTCTGGACCCCTTCTTCGAAGAAACCACGCTCATCATCCGATGCGATGTCCTTGAGCCGTCGACCATGCAGGGCTATGAGCGCGACCCGCGCTCGATCGCGAAGCGCGCGGAGGCGTATCTCAAGTCCACCGGCATCGGCGACAGCGCCCTGTTCGGTCCGGAGAACGAATTCTTCATCTTCGACAGCATCCGCTTTGCCACGGCAATGTCGGGCACGTTCGTCGAGATCGAGTCGTCCGAGGCGGCCTGGAGCTCCGGCAAGAGCTACGAAGACGGCAACAAGGGACATCGCCCGTTCGTCAAGGGCGGCTACTTCCCGGTCCCGCCGGTTGATTCGCAGCAGGACATCCGCTCCGCGATGTGCATGGCACTCGAGGAAATGGGACTGACCGTCGAGGTCCACCACCACGAGGTGGCCACCGCCGGCCAGGGCGAAATCGGCGTGGGCGCGAACACGCTCGTGAAGAAGGCCGACGAAGTCCAGATCCTGAAGTATGCAATCCTCAACGTTGCGGCTGCTTACGGCAAGACAGTCACCTTCATGCCGAAGCCGATGGCCGGCGACAACGGCAGCGGCATGCATGTTCACCAGTCGATCCAGAAGGGCGGCAAGCCCCTGTTCGCCGGTGACGGCTATGCGGGCCTGTCTGAAGCCTGCCTCTACTACATTGGCGGCATCATCAAGCACGCCAAGGCCATCAACGCCTTCACCAACGCCAGCACGAACAGCTACAAGCGACTGGTGCCGGGCTTTGAAGCCCCCGTGATGCTGGCTTACTCCGCGCGCAATCGGTCTGCGTCGATCCGCATTCCTTGGGTATCCAGCCCGAAGGCACGCCGCATCGAAGTACGGTTCCCGGACTCGACAGCGAATCCGTACCTCGGCTTTGCAGCGATGCTGATGGCCGGACTCGATGGCATCCAGAACAAGATCCATCCGGGCGAGCCGGCTGACAAGGACCTCTACGATCTGCCGCCGGAAGAAGCGAAGCTGATTCCGGAAGTCTGCTACTCGCTGGACGAGGCGCTGGTTGCGCTCGACAAGGATCGCGCGTTCCTCAAGGCAGGCGGCGTGTTCACCGACGACGTCATCGACGCCTACATCGCGCTCAAGGCACAGGAAGTAACCAAGGTACGGATGGCCCCGCATCCGCTCGAGTTCGAGTTGTACTACAGCTGCTGATGACTCGGGTGGCGCCGGGTCCTCCGGCTCGGCGCCATCCATCAGCCGGGGTAGTCCGGTGACGGCGGTCTCAAATCGTCGTCACCGCTTTTGTAAGCTAAAGGCGAAGCGGATATGCTCTGGCGTCATGCACTTGCGCATTCCACTGCTGTTGCTGGTCGCGCTTGGATCCACGGTCCAGGCGGAAGAAGTGTGGAAATGGGTGGACTCCCAGGGAGTGACCCACTACGCCGATCGGCCGGTGCCGGGTGCCGTTCGAGTCGATATCAAGGTCCAGTCGGTACCCACATCGGAAGCGGAAGTTGTGCCGACCACCGGGGCCGCCACGACCAGGCCAGCTACGCCCGCCCAACCTCCTTATGCGGAACTCGAAATCTGGAAGCCCGCTTCCGAAGAGTCCGTTGTGAATACCGGCGGTCTCGTGCAGGTGCGGATGCGTCTCGAGCCAGCCATTCGGCCACGTCATACCCTCGCGCTCTATCTGGACGGCAAGAGAGTGGAGAGCCTTGCGCCGGGCGCCTTGCAAGTCGATCTGCAGGACGTGCCGAGGGGCACTCACAGTCTGGTTGCGTCGGTATTCGACGACGCCGGCAAGCTGGTCCAGCAAGGACAACAGGTCGTGTTCTTCGTGCGACAGGAATCGGTCGCCCAGCCTCCTGTCGGCCCCATGCTGCGGCCCCCGCCCAAGCCCTAGATCCCGTACTAGATTACGCCGCCAGCCTTGACGGTTCGCGGCGCCATGAGATGACCCGGCGCGCGCCCGGTTCGTCCTGACATCCACACCATGTCAGCCGAACCTCGTCATCTCGCGCCGCCCATGACCGACCTCTCCCGAATTCTGGACGGGCTGACCACCAGCGTACTGCTGGTAGATCGGGCACAGACCCTTCTGTATCTGAATGTCGCGGCGGAGACGTTGCTGGGTGTGAGCCGCAATCAGGTGCGGGGCCGTCCCCTGTCCGAGCTGTTCCGTGACACCGCGGGCCTGACAGCCGTGCTGGAACGTGCCGCCCAGACTTCACAACAGTACTCGCGCCGCGAATTGACCATCAGGCCGATCACCAGCGAAGAAGAGCTCGTCATCGATTGCTCGGTCGCGCCCTTCGAGGAAGCCGGTTCACCCCCAGGCATGCTCGTAGAAATTACCGATGCCACCCAACACAAGCGAGTCACTCGCGACACGGCGCTGCTCACCCAGATCGGCGGCAGCCGCGCGATGATTCGCCAGCTGGCCCACGAGATCAAGAATCCCCTGGGCGGCTTGCGCGGCGCGGCCCAGCTGCTTGACAGGCAGCTCGCCGATCCATCGATGCGTGAATACACGACGGTCATCATCAATGAGGCCGATCGGCTCGTGAGCCTTGTCGATGCCCTGCTCGGACCGGGCCACGCACCTCGCAAAGAACCCATCAACATCCACGAACTACTGCAGCACGTCGGTCACCTGCTCGCCGCGGAGGCACCGTCCGGTGTGGTCATCGACCGTGATTACGATCCCAGCCTGCCGCCCATCAAGCTCGACCGGAACCAGATCATCCAGGCGATGCTCAATCTTGGCCGCAACGCCATCCAGGCGATCGGCGAATCAGGACGGCTGGTGCTTCGAACACGCGCGCTCACCAGCGTGAGCATCGGCACGCGCCGCTACCGCCTGGTGGCAAGCATCCAGTTCGAAGACACCGGGCCTGGCGTGCCGGAGCACTTGCGAGACACTCTTTTCTATCCTCTGGTCACCGGACGCGCGGAAGGCACCGGCCTCGGGCTCGCCGTCGCACAGGATCTGGTCAGTCGCCACGACGGACTGATCGAATTCACGAGCCGGCCCGGCCAGACCCTCTTCACCATCCTGTTGCCATTTAGTACCTCTGATGCAGACGAAATCACTTAATGTCTGGCTCGTCGATGACGATGCGTCCATTCGCTGGGTACTGGAGCGCGCGCTGCGTCAAGGGGGCATGACGCCCACCGCCTTCGAGCACGCCGATGCAGTCATCGCTGCGCTGCGCCGTGGCAGACCGGATGTTCTGGTCACGGATATCCGCATGCCAGGCAAGAGCGGCCTTGAGCTCCTGACCGAGATCCGCGCCAGCCAGCCTGAGCTGCCCGTTATCGTCATGACAGCCCATTCCGATCTCGACAGCGCAGTCGCCGCCTACCAGGGAGGTGCATTCGAGTACTTGCCCAAGCCGTTCGATATCGACCAGGCCGTGGACCTCGTACGTCGCGCTGCACACCAGAAAGAACGGGGCGAAGAGGTCATTCCTGATGTTCGCCGTATCCCCGAGATGCTCGGGCAGGCCCCTGCCATGCAGGAAGTCTTCCGCGCTATCGGCAGGCTCTCGCGCTCCAGCATGACCGTCCTGATCACGGGCGAGTCGGGCACGGGCAAAGAGCTCGTTGCGAGGGCCCTGCACCGGCATAGCCCGCGTGCGAACAAGGCCTTCATCGCGTTGAATACCTCTGCATTCACTGCCGACCTGCTTGAGTCCGAACTCTTCGGCCACGAGAAGGGCTCGTTTACCGGTGCCGATGCCCTGCGTCGGGGACGATTCGAGCAGGCTGACGGCGGTACGCTCTTCCTCGACGAAATCGGCGACATGTCGCCGCAGCTCCAGACGCGACTCTTGCGCGTACTGGCGGAAGGCGAGTTCTATCGAGTGGGTGGGCAGGTTCCCGTACGGACCGATGTGCGCGTCATAGCCGCAACCCATCAGAACCTCGAGGATCGAGTCACGCAGGGAATGTTCCGCGAAGACCTGCTCCATCGCCTCAACGTGATCCGCATTGAAGTGCCCCCGCTGCGATCGAGGCGCGAGGACATTCCGGAACTATTGCTTCACTACCTGGATGCCGCCGCCACCGAACTCGGCGTCGAGCCCAAGATCCTGACGCCCGAAGCTGCAACCGCACTCGCAAACTTCGATTGGCCAGGCAACGTGCGGCAGCTCGTGAATGCCTGCCGTCGACTCACCGTCACGGCACCCGGCCGTGAGATCAAGTCGGAGGACATTCCTGCCGACCTGGGTGGCGTACCTGGTCCCGAGAAGCTGCAGGACGAATGGACGCGGCAACTTACGAGCTGGGCCGACAAGCGCTTGCTGGCCGGCGGCAATCCGCTGCTCGACGACGCGTTACCGGAATTCGAGCGCACGCTGATTCGTGCGGCGCTCCGCAAGGCCGGAGGCGGCAGGCAGGAGGCTGCCAAGCTGCTCGGTTGGGGGCGGAATACCCTGACGAGAAAGCTGCGCGATCTGGACATGGACGACGCCTGATTTTCGAGGCGGCACTCGCCGAGGGGCGATCCTTCCACGCCAGAAGGCGCGCGTAGGGCATTGCCAAGCTGATCGCTATAATCATCCGTCGAAGTCACGACGGACTGCAGCGCGATGCCCGAAATAAACGAACTTCTGCACTACCGCCTTTTCGGCAACCCGCTCAGCGATTGGGTGCTCGCCCTGTGTGCGTTCCTGGTGACGTTCACGGTATTGCCTCTGGTTCGTGGCTACGTCGCTCGGCAGGCCCGACGTCAGGTCGGCGAGACGCACTCCGTTCCGGTCGAGTTGATCCTCCGGCTGATTCCCCGGACCAGCCGCCTGTTCCTGTGGATCGTCGCCATCAAGGCGGCAGAGTCGCTCTTGCAGCTTCCGACGTCGATCCATCGGGTCCTGACGGTCCTGGTACTGGTGGTCGTGTGGCTGCAGATCGGCCTGTGGGCGATGGCCACCGTCAAATACCTGCTCGATCGGCAGCGACGCCGTCGCGGCGAACATGACACCGGGTTCGTCAGCTCGCTGACCGTCATCAACTTCATAGCGGGTCTCGGCATCTGGACCCTGGTCGCGTTGCTTGCACTCGACAACCTGGGCATCAACATCACCGCCCTGGTCGCAGGCCTGGGCATCGGGGGCATTGCCATCGCCCTCGCCGTCCAGACAATCCTGGGTGACCTCCTCGCGTCGCTGTCGATCACGCTCGACAAGCCATTTACGGTCGGTGACAACGTCGTCGTCGATGACTGCTCGGGGAAAGTGGAACACATCGGCGTCAAGAGCACGCGCATCCGCAGCGTGAACGGCGAACAGATCATCATGTCCAATGCGGACCTGCTGAGAAGCCGGCTGAGGAATTTCGGCCGCATGGATGAGCGGCGTGGCCTCATGACGATCGGCATCGCATACGAGACACCGCGCGAAAAAGTCGAGCAAGTGGCTGGCCTCATCGAAGCGGTGATCCGTGCACAACCGGATGTCCGCTTCGAGCGCTGCCACTTCAAGGAACTGGGCGCCTACGCGCTCAACTTCGAGGCGGTCTTCTTTGTGCTGCAACCGAAGCTGGACGCGCTCATGGAAGCGCAACACGGCATCAACCTCGGACTGCTGCGAGCCTTCGAATCACAGGGGATCGAGCTCGCCTACCCAACGCAGAAGGTGCTGCTCGAGCAGCCAGCCAAGCTTGCGAGCTAGCAGGAAGCTGCGATCTGGCGAGGCGCAGCGGCCGTGGGCTTGTGCGTGACCAGGCTACCGACCAGCTCACCAATGGAGGTCATGCCGGCTTCCTCGAGGTACTTGCTGATGCCCGCGTTGATCTTCTTGCAGACATGCGGGTCGTAGAACAGGGCCGTTCCGATTCCCACGGCGCTCGCGCCCGCGATGATGAACTCAAGCGCATCCTCGGCGGTATGGATGCCGCCCTGACCAATGATCGGCACCCCGTGCTTGTGCGCTACCTCATAGACCTGGTGCACCTTCAACAAGGCGATCGGCTTGATGGCGGGTCCCGACAAGCCGCCCTGGATATTGCCGATGATCGGTCGCCGGGTCTTGGTGTCGATGGCCATGCCCATCACGGTGTTGATCACCGACAAAGCATCGCTCCCCGCTTCGATGCAACGACGGGCGTTCTCGCGGATGTCGGTCTGGTTCGGTGAGAGCTTGGTGATGATCGGCTTGCGCGTCACAGCCCGGCAGGCAGCGACGACGCGGGCGGACATTTCGGGATAGTTGCCGAATTGCACGCCTCCTTCCTTCACGTTGGGGCACGAGATGTTGATCTCGATGGCATCGACGGGTGAATCGTCGAAGCGCCGCGTGACCTCGACGTAGTCCTCTATCGTGGATCCGCAGACGTTCGCGATGAAGCGCGTTTCGCTGAAATCCAGCGTGGGCAGGATGTGCCTGACCACGGCGTCGACGCCGGGATTCTGCAGTCCGATGGCGTTCAGCATGCCCATCGGCGTCTCATAGACTCGATGTGGAGGATTGCCGAGCCGTGGTTCGGGTGTTGTTCCCTTGAGCACGATTCCACCCACGTCGCGGTTGGTGAAGCCCTCGACCCGCGTGTACTCCTCGCCGAACCCTACGCACCCCGACAACAGCACGATCGGAGAATCGAACTCAAGCCCGCAGAACGTACTGTTCAGCGAAGGAGGCAGCATCGGGGCAGGGGTGCTATTCATGGAAGCTCCGGCAAGGGACCTAGTTTAGCGGAACACCGGACCTGCTGGCGCCTGCTTTACGACCGTCGGGCTCGCGGTATCCTGCTGATGCTTCCTCCCACTCCAGACGACCCTTCAACCCGTGTTCCATATCATCCTGTTCCAGCCGGAAATTCCGCCCAATACCGGCAATGTGATCCGGCTCTGTGCCAACGCGGGTGCGCAGCTGCAGCTGATCCGTCCGCTCGGTTTCGAGCTCGATGAGAGCCGTGTACGGCGCGCCGGCCTCGACTATCACGAGATGACCAGGGTCAGGACATGGGATTCCCTGGAGGAGTGCCTCGGCAGCCTCAGGATCGCTCGCTGGTTCGCCGTATCGACGAGGGGCCGGACACGCTATGACCAGCCTGCCTTTGCAGAGGGGGATGCGTTTGTCTTCGGTCCCGAAACGCGCGGGTTACCTGCCGAGACGCTGGAGCTGTGTCCGCCCGAACGCCGCCTGTTCCTGCCCATGTATCCGGAGAACCGCAGCCTCAATCTTTCGAATGCGGTCGCGGTGCTGACTTTCGAGGCCTGGCGCCAGCTGGGGTTTGCAGGTGCCGCGCCGCGCTGAGCTGTCGCGCCGGGACAGGAGCGGGCAAGGGTGCGCTGCTCCCGCTAGCCGTTCTCGGCCTTGATGTCGCGGCTCATCAGCTCGCGGACGCATTCCGTGGGCGAAAGCCCGGTGTGCACCACCCGATAGACTTGTTCGCAAATGGGCATTTCGACGGCCACACGTTCGGCTACCTGCCGGACCGCAAGTGCAGCGGGCAGACCCTCCACGACCTGACCGATTGACCGTTCCGCCTCTGCGATGGAGGCACCCGCCGCCAGCGCCAAGCCAAACCGACGATTGCGCGATGCGTTGTCGGTGCAAGTGAGGACAAGGTCGCCAAGCCCCGCCAGTCCGACGAAGGTCTCCTGCCGTGCCCCCAATGCAATGCCGAGTCGGGTCATCTCGACAAGGCCGCGCGTGATGAGCGCAACGCGGGAATTGGCACCGAAACCCAATCCATCCGAAATGCCGGCGCCGATCGCCAGGACATTCTTGACCGCGCCACCGACCTCGACGCCAACGAGATCCGATGAGGTATACGCACGAAAATGCAGGTCGGACAGGCTGCGTGCCATTTCCAGTGCGAAATCCGGGTCGGCTGATGCGACCGTCATGGCCGTCGGCATCCCGGCGCCCACTTCCTTCGCGAAGGTGGGGCCCGAAAGCACGGCCATCGGCAGGTGCGTCCCTAACACTTCTGCCGCCACCTGATGAGGTAGCAGTCCGGTACCCAACTCAATGCCTTTCGTAGCCCATGCGACCCGCGTGTCCGGACGCAACAAGCCGGCGATACTGGTGAGCGTGCTGCGCAGTCCGTGGCTTGGTACGGCCAGCAGAAGCGTCCGACAGTCGTCCAGCGCGCGTGCGAGATCGGGCTCGATCTTGAGCCCAGGGGGAAACGCAGCGTCGGGGAGATACCGGCGATTGCGCCGGTCGCGGACCAGTTCGGCGAGGTGACGGGAATCCCGACCCCAAAGGATCGTAGGGTTGCCCTTGCGCGCGAGCTGGATAGCGAGCGCCGTGCCCCAGGAACCAGCCCCGAGGACGGCGATGGCGCTAGTGGCTTTCGAAGAGGCGGCTGACGCCACTGCGATTACCCGTGGGCAAGGTCAGTTGACGGTGGCAGGCGGATCCTGCGTCTGCCCCTGCTGACGCGACTCTGCCACGGCCCGATCGAACAACCCTTCGAAATTGACGGGCGGCAGCAGGAAAGGCGGAAATCCCCCCTTCAGCAGCAGGTCCGAAATCGTCTGGCGGGCGTAGGGCAGCATGTACTGCGGGCAGAAGATGCCGATCAGGCGCTGCAGGTCTTCAGGCGGGACGTTCCGGTACGCAAATGCACCGGCCTGTTGCAGCTCGGCCAGCCAAAGGGTCGTGTCGCCGACCTTTGCTTCGAGTTGCAGCTTGAGGACAACCTCTTTGAGTTCCGGCGACAGGTCGTTCACCGTCGTGTTCATGCTGAGGTTGATCGCGGGATTCGCCGCACCGCTTTGCATGCGCGGACCGTTCGGCGCCTCGAAGGACAAATCCTTCACATAAACCGCCTGCGGAGCGAACAGCGGGGCATTCGGATCGACTTCGCCATTCTGGGGCGGGGCTGCTTCGGCCATGATTAGGAGCTTCCTTCGTCGTTGATGGCAGGGAGTGTGGGCACATTGTGCCGGAAAATCATCGCGCCCGGGCCAAGGTCCGCTGCGGTCCGGACCGCTGGCCAGGCAATGGTCTGGTGGTTGTCAGGTACCCGGCGCGGCCAGGAGCGGATCCAGCTCGCCCTTCCGGTCGAGCGCATACAGATCATCGAACCCGCCTACATGCAGGTCGCCGATGAAAATCTGGGGAACCGTGCGACGGCCACCGCTCAGCCGCAGCATTTCGTCACGGCGACCCACATCTTCGTCGATCTTGATCTCGGTGATCGTCGCGCCCTTGCGCGTCAGCAGCGCACGTGCGCGGTCGCAATACGGACAAATCGTCGTGGAATACATCCGGATGGACGGTTGGCCACTCATGCGCTCTTGGCTCCTTTGTCGGTCTTGGGTATCCGGGCGGGAGTCTTGCCAGCTTCGCGGACAAGGGGCAGGTTCTCCTGTTTCCAGGCCTGCAGACCCCCCCGCAGATTGACCACCTTCGTGAAGCCCTTGGACTTCAGCACCCGCGCCGCGGCCCCCGACGTGGCTCCGGTGTCGCAATACACCACGACAGCCTTGTCTTTGTACTTCTTGAGCGAATCCACGCTCGACTCTAGGTCGCTGCCGCGCACGTGGCGGGCGTCGATGATGTGCCCGTCGGCATATTGCTCGTCGTTGCGGACATCGAGCATGAGCGCTCCCTGGTTCGCCAGCAGGACGGCATCGCTCGGACCCACGGCCCCGGACCCGTTGGCACGGTGGCGAACTTCGAGGACGATGGCGACCAGCGCCACCACGACAATGGCTGCAATCAACAGCGGATGCGCTGTGGCGAACTCAAATAAACGGTTCATGTAGTCACAACGTCGGTCTTTGGCGAGTCATAGCCAGTCCGCTGCGGTCGCGGGCGGCAAGGACGGGCAGTATAGCAGTCCCCTCCAGCCTGTAGACTGCTGGGGTCTGCGGCGAACCTCAAGCCGCCTGCAATCGTTACGCAGGGTATCTGTGTCTGCATGGTCCGTTTCACGAAACCAACACTAGCTGACGAGGCCCACGGCCCAGGGCGCTTGAGCCGCTGGGTCTTCGGCTGCTGCCTGGTCCTGCCCCTGTGGATCGGGATGGCGCAAGGCGCGGCACCTTCCCAGGAATCCACACAGGCCGAGCTGCGCCAGGTTCGCGGCCGGATCGATTCCATCCGCAAGGCGATCAACGAGGACGTGCAACGACGTGATGCCGTCACCGTGCAGCTCAAGGATACCGAGCTCGGCATCCAGACCGCGCAACAAAAACTCGCCGCCACCCGTGCCGAACGACAGGCAACTGAAATCAGGTTGAGGGAGCTCCGCGCCGAACAGGAAGCCACGAAGAAGCAGGTGGAAGAAGAGCGAGAGGCGCTTGCAGGGGAACTCAAGGTCGCCTACCTGAATGGCAGGGACGAGCGCCTGAAGCTGCTCTTGAACCAGCAGGATCCAGCGATGTTGGGGAGGATGCTCGCGTACTACGGGTACTTCGGCCAGGCGCGCGCCGAACGCATCAACGCGATTCGTGACCATGTCGCCCATCTCGAACTGCTGGAAGTGCGCATTGCCGACGAAGCCAGGCGGCTAGACAGCATAGAAGCAGCCCGGGCGGCAGAGGTCGAGCGCCTGGCGCAGGCCCGGAATCGTCGCAGCCGGACGCTCGCCAGCCTGCAAACCCAGATCAAGTCACGGGGCGACGAGCTGGCCCGGCTCGAGCGCGATGCGAAGACGCTGGAAAGGCTGGTGGAACAGCTGCGCCGTGCCATGGAGGATTTCCCCGTCCTCGCGCAGCAGCCCTTCGAGCGGGTGAGGGGCAAATTGCCCTGGCCGGCCAAGGGCAAGGTGCTGGCCCGATTTGGCCAACTTCGCGCCGGCGGCCCGCTCAAGTGGCAAGGCCTGCTGATCGATACGCAGCGGGGCGCGCAGATCCGTGCACCGTTTCATGGTCGCGTTGTCTATGCGGACTGGCTCCCGGGAATGGGCCTGCTGCTGGTGCTGGACCACGGCAATGGCTACATGAGCCTCTACGGCCATAACGAGCAGTTGTTCAAGGCCGTGGGAGACCGGGTTGCCCCGGGGGACGTCATGGCTGCGGCTGGCGACAGCGGCGGAAACTCGAACGCCGGCTTATACATGGAGATCCGCAAGGGCGGCCAGCCGCAGGATCCGCTGCTCTGGCTGACGAAGCCTTAACGGTCGTAAAGCGCTCGCCCGCGCAACAGGCAGCGGTGCTGCAGAATTCCTATGACGCCGCTACCGGATTGCTGACACGACCCGCGTTCGAAAAGCGCGTAATTGCAGCAATGGCCGGAGCGGAGCCGCAAGCCGGGCATTGCGTAATCTATGTCGATATCGATCGGCTGCATGTCCTGAACGAAAATCACGGAATGCATGTCGGTGGCGAAGTCATCGCGCGCATTGCCGACACGATCCGGCGCAGCATGGCGCCGCGCATGCTGGCGCCTCTCCGTGTACCATCTCCCTGTCTTGGGCAAGGCGACAGCAAGCACACGATGGATCCGATGTCCCGCGCTCCGGTAGGCGACCCCCTGACCGGCCGAACTCTCTTATCCCTTGAACTGCTCGGCATCGTGCTCGGTGCGGCCACCTTCGCCATCGATCCCCTGAACTTCATCCGTCCCTGGCTCGCCGTTGCGGGGTTGTTCTGGATGATTTGTGCCGCGCTGATCGTCAGGATCGTTCCTTCGTTCCGGACAAAGCAGGCCATCGTCCACCTCTTCGAGATCGTTGCTCTCTTCGTCTTCGCGGTTCTGATGACCGCCTCGACGGGTGCAACGAGCAGTCCCTTCCTGTCGTTTTATGCCTTGCCAATCGTGGCCAGCGCACTTCTGTGGAAACCATGGCATGTCCTGCTTCTCGCGGTTGCCGTTGTGCTGGTGACGCTGGTGCAGAGCGGGCTTCTCGACGCGATGAACGACATGTACTTCCTGACGACGGCAGCAGTGGCGCTGAATGTTCTTGCGCCGGCATTCGCCGCCGCACTGATCCTCGCCGGGTTCCGGGGAAGAATGGGCGCGACCGAGCTGCGGATTGCCGAACTGGCTGCAACGGATGGACTGACAGGGCTGCTCAACCTGCAGGCGTTCGAGCAGCTCATGGAGCAGCATCACCGCGAGTCCGAGCGATCGGGGCACGCGTACAGCTTGCTCGTCCTTGGCGTAGATGGACTGCGGCAAATGAACGAATCGCTGGGACACGAGGCGGGCAGCCAGATCATCGTCGCCGTCGCCAAGGCCATCGGCCGTTCGATTCGTGCAACCGATCGGGCGGCGCGGATGGGAGGCGATGTCTTCGTCGTACTGCTCGGCGGCGCCGACCAGGCGACGGCGAACGGCATTGCCCAGAGAATTCGCAACAATGTCTACAACGGTACGCTGCAGGTCGAGAACAGAATGGTGCGTGCCACAGTCAGCATCGGCGTCGCCACTTACCCGAAGGACGAGCAGACATCAAAGGCGTTGATGATCCAGGCCGACCAGCGCATGGAGCAGGACAAGGCCTTGCGGCGACCGACCGGGCGCTGATCGATTGAACAACAGCGCGTCAGTTATGCGAACACAACTGTCGCAAGGCATTCTTCTCGCTGTCGCACTGGCGCTTGTCGCCTGCCGCGCTACCAGCCTTCAAACCTCCGCGGCAGGGTCTTCGCGGCCCACGGCACAAGACGCGATGCTGCTAGCCGAACTGCAGGCGCAAATGGTCGTCATTCCGCCGGGACGTTTCGAGATGGGAAGTCTCCCGGGGCAGGGAGAGGACGAACAGCCGGTCCATGCCGTTACGGTAGCGTCGTTCATGATGTCGAGGTACGAAGTCAGCGCTTCCCAATTCGCGATCTTTGAAAAGGCGACCGGGCGAACGCCCGTCGGCGATGGATCGTCGGGCGAGCGACGTCCGGCGGCCAACATCAGCTGGGACGATGCTGTTGCGTTCATCAAGTGGCTCAATGCACTTGGTGGCACTCGGTATCGACTGCCGAGCGAGGCCGAATGGGAATACGCCGCGCGCGGAGGGTTGGCAACTGCTTACTGGTGGGGCGATTCGTACCAGCAAGGCAGGGTCAACGGTTCAGGCCTGGGCGGTGCCGATGTCTGGGCGGAGACCGCGCCGGTAGACACGCTCGCAGCCAATGCGTACGGTCTTTATCACGTCCTCGGCAATGTCTGGGAGTGGACTGCCGACTGCTATTTTCCGGACTACGACGGCGCCACGCCGGACGGATCGGCCCGGAAGGGCGATGACGCTTGCGGTCGAGTGCTGCGTGGAGGAAGCTGGAGCGACACGCCGGTGTGGCTGCGGGCATCGACCCGGAACTGGTTTGATCGCACCGAACGGTTCGACTATGTCGGTTTCAGGCTCGCGGCAGATCTCCCCTCGAGCATGTCAGGAGCAAGATGATGATGGGATTCCTGGTCCGCGCTGCCATCGTCGCCGTCGGCCTCTGGCTCGCAGCCAAGCTCTTCCCGGGTTTGCAGTTTGATTCACCCGGCGTACTGATTGCTGCCGCCCTGCTGCTCGGCCTCGTGAATGCGGTCATCCGCCCCATCGCGATCATCCTGACGTTCCCGCTGACGCTCGTGACGCTCGGACTCTTCCTGTTGGTCGTCAACGCCGCAATGCTGGGCCTGGTGGCGCTGCTGCTGGATGGCTTCGCCATTGCCGGATTCTGGACGGCGATCGGCGCTTCCGTGGTCGTGAGCCTGACCTCCTGGGTGGCGTCGGGACTGATCGGCAACAACGGCAGATTCGAAGTGATGGTGATCCGGAAGTAGCGAAGGCGCTCCTCGCGATCAATTCACGCCATGCATTCCCCGTCGCAGCAGCGGCGAAATGACGAGCATCGTCACACCCACGCCTAGCCCGACCCAGAACAGGAACCCGAAGAGGCCTGAGTACGTCGCGAGCTGAGCAGCGATGCTGACGCTTTCGCCGGGAACGTTTTCAATGGCGGCGATCTTGGATATCTGCGCGGCGAGGTTCTCTGAGTACGCGGTTGCAAGGAACCACGCCCCCATCATCAGCCCGACTACCCGCGGCACTGAAAGCTTGGTGACCGCCGACAGGCCTACAGGCGACAGGCACAGCTCGCCCGTCGTGTGGAGCAGGTAGGCCAGTACGAGCCAGACCAGCGCGACGTGGCCGCTCGCATCGGGAAACTGGCTGCCAAACACGAGCGCACCGAATCCGAGGCCGGCCTGCATGATTCCGAGTCCGAACTTCACGGGGGTGGAGGGTTCCAGGCCACGCGCCGCGAGTCTGATCCAGAGCCACGCAAATCCCGGGGCCAGCAGCATGATGAACAGCGAATTGAAAGCCCCGAGCTGCGATGCGTTGAGCTCCATGCCAAGGACCGTCCGATCCACGACGCGATCGGCGAACAACGTCATCGAAGCGGAAGCTTGTTCGAACAGTGCCCAGAACACCACCGTCGAAAAGATCAGGACGATGAGCACCACCATGCGCTGGCGTTCCACTTTCGTGCAGTCCTTCAGGAACCACACGATCCCGAGCAGCAGGATGACGGACAGGGAAACCAGCATCGTATGCACGACCGGGCTGCGTTGCAGTAACCACCAGACGGCAGCGAGGCTCGCGATTGCGCCCGCGTAGATGATGGTTTCCCGTGAGACGCCAGGAAGCAGCCGTACCTTGAGCAAATCCGGATCATGCGGTTCAGCGATGCCGCGGAGGAATTTCTGTCCCCACGAAAACGTGATCAGACCGACCACCATGCCGATGCCGGCTGCGCCGAAGCCGTAACTCCAGCCGAACGTCTCGCCCAGCCAGCCGCAGAGCAACGTCGCAACGAAAGCGCCGATGTTGATGCCCATGTAGAAGATCGTGAACGCTGAATCGCGACGCGGATCTTTTTCGGCGTAGAGCTGGCCGACAATGGTCGAGATATTGGGCTTCAGGAAACCGACTCCCACCGCAATCAGGGAGAGCGACAGGTAGAACACTTGCAGGGCAGCCGTGTCCCTGACCACGACGCCATCGACCACTCGTGCCGCTTCCCCTTCGAACGCCATGCCGAAGTGACCCAGGATCAGCAAGCTGCCGCCGAACATCACGGCCTTGCGCATGCCGAGGTAGCGGTCGGCCAGCAAGCCGCCGATCACCGGCAGTGCGTAAGCCAGCCCCGCATAGGCCCCGAGGACGTTCAGCCCGTCGACGTCCTTGAAGAGGTGGTACTTGGTGAGGTACAGCAGCAGCAGGAAGCGCATGCCGTAGAACGAGAACCGCTCCCACAGTTCGGTCGCAAAGCAGATGTACAGGCCTTTGGGGTGACCGAACAGTTCGTCGCTGGCGCTATTCATTGCTCGGCCGATCCTTGTTGCGCAGCGGGGCCCGCGCGGCATGGTGCAGTTGTACGGTTGCGACGACGGGCTTTTCCACGCCAGCGATCTTCAGGTGCCGGCGCTTTCCTGTTCTTCCTTCCTGCGCTCGGCCAGCTTTTCCTTGAGCAGGATCTTCGAGGCGATGATGCCGAGTTCGTAGAGCAGATACATCGGGACCGCCATGAAGCTCTGCGAAATCGCGTCCGGCGGCGTCAGGAACGCGGCGATGATGAAGATGCCGAGAAGGACGTAGCCGCGGTTGCTGCTCATCGTCTCGAGCTTGACGAGGCCCGTCCATGCGAGCAGCACGGTGGCGACGGGAATCTCGAACGCGATGCCGAAAGCCATGAACAGCAGCAGGACGAAATCCAGGTAATTGGACATGTCGGTCATCATGCGGACGCCGACGGGACCCGTGGTGGTCAGGAACGTGAACATCAACGGGAACACGACGAAGTAGGCGAATGCCACGCCGAGGTAGAACAGCACGATGCTAGAGACCAGCAGCGGAACCGCAAAACGCTTTTCGTGGCGATAGAGGCCGGGCGAGACAAAAGCCCAGATCTGGTAAAGCACGTAGGGCATCGCGATGAACAGGCTGGTCACCAGCGCCAGCTTCAAGGGTGCCATGAAGGGCGAGATGAGGCTGGTTGCGATAATGGACGTGTCGGCCGGCAGCTTCGAGATGAGCGGCTGGGCAACCAGTGTGAACAGTTCGTTGGAGAAGAAGGCCAGCGGCACAAAGACCACGCCGATCGCGATCACCGCGCGCAGCAGCCTGTCGCGCAACTCAAGGAGGTGGGAGATCAGGGAGCCTTCGGCCAGATTCTCCCGCGCATCGCCTGGTTCACTCATTGCTCGACTTCAGGGCAGGGTCGGCAGCTGTTGCGGCCGGTGCCGGGCTGACTGCCTCCACCGGAGCCGATGCGGTTGGCTCAGGCGCGGGAGCCGTGGGTTCGGGCGGCGGCCAGACGGGTGGTGATCCTGCAGGCTCTGTCTTGGCGGCTGACTCGCCTTTGCCGTGGGCCGTGCGCTGCTCCTGGAAGTTCACTTCCTGGTCGAGCTGGGCCCTTAGCTGGCGGGCCATGGACTTGGCGCGGCCCGTCCAACGTCCAATCTGGGCAGCAAGCTTCGGCAGCTTCTCCGGGCCAAGCACGAGCAGTGCCAGACCCAGGATCAGGATGATCTCGGTAAAGCCGACCTCAAACATGGCAGCCCTTTGAACTCGCAGTTCAGCTGTTGGCTGACTTGCTGCCGGACTTGGACGCGGGAGTCGAGTCGAAGTCTGCGTCCGGCGTTGCTGGCGCCTTCAACTGCTTGCTCGATTCCTCGGTGTCGCCTTCGTCAACTGCCTTCTTGAAGCCCTTGACCGCAGCACCCAGATCCGACCCGATGGTTTTAAGGCGCTTGGCGCCAAAGATCAGCAGGGCAATTGCCAGGATGACCAGGAGCTCTCGAAAACCGATGCCCATTAGTTCTCTCCAAACAGGATTTAAGTAGAGGCGGAATCATACGCCAAATAATCGGGCAGAACGTCTAGGGGGGTGTGCGGCACTTCCCACTCCCGGCTGCCTTCCAGGTCCGGGCTCCGCCTTCCCGACCCTGGGTCAGGGATGGGCTTGCAGCCAGAACGTCACAGGCCCGTCGTTCGTCAGACGCACCTGCATATTTGCACCGAACACCCCGGTCTCGACGCTCCCAAGCCGGTGCCGGGCGTGCGCGACGAGCTGCTCGAACAACAGCTTCCCCTGCTCAGGCGTGGCCGCCGTGCTGAAGCCCGGGCGCCGACCTTTCCCCGTCTCCGCAGCCAACGTGAACTGGGGAACCAGCAGCAGGTCTCCACGGTGCTCAAGCAGATCAAGATTCATCCGTCCCGAGTCATCGGAGAAGACCCGGTACGTCACGATTCGTTCAAGTAATCGCTCTGCCGTCGCCGCCGTGTCCCCCTTCTCTACCCCCACCAGCACGAGCAATCCCGGCCCAATAGCACCCACCGCCTCGCCCGAGACGCGTACCTCGGCCTCTGTGACCCGCTGCAGTAGTCCGATCATTGTTTCTTGTACCGAAATGCCTTCTGAGGGTTCAAAGGAGTGCCTTGCGCGGCAAAGATTGACTGCAGACTGCCAAGAATATGGCAAATAGCAGGCAAACTTCGCAACATAAATTCCACTTTGTCGAAATCTCTCGTAATCACGAGAGCTCTGATGAGCTAAAAGCCCTATTTTGTGAAATTAGTGGAAAACTTATCCCAATATGGGAAAGAAATTAGGCAATTGTGGGAGCTATGGCGGGGGATGATGCACTATTCTCTATTCTGGAGTTCCTGTACGAGAAGCTCGCCAACTAGTTTGGCAAGAGCGCCTCGGCGCGAACGTCCGCATCCCGGGCTTCCTGCACTCGCTTGCGCGAGCGATACGACTCCGCGATCAGGCGCCAGGCGGCGGACTGGCTACGAGGATCACCCGTCGCGAGGGACAAGGCCTTGCGCCCCATGTTTTCAGCCTGCGCGAAGTTGCCCTCAGCCTGCCTCACCTTGCCCATCTCGATCCAGAGCTGGGCGCTGTCAGGCTCAATGCGAAGCGCTCGTTCCAGATTCGCTGCCGCAACCGCATAGTTGCCCGCGGCAACCTGTGTCTGCGCCTGGGCTACCAACGTCCGCGCTGCGGGGTTCAAAGCGCGCGCGCGCACAGGCGGCGGAGCAGCAGGAGGCGCCGGCGTGGGCTGCACAACCGGCGCGGGCGGAGGCGCTTGAACAGGCGGGATGGTCTCCGCGGGAGGTGGCACGGGCACCGGCGCAGGCGGTGGGGCTGGCGGCGAATAGGGCGCAGGCAAGACGCAGCCTGCCAGCAAAGCGATGGCGGTGAGGAGCGACAGGAGAAGAGGGGTGCGAGCGTACTGCCTCATGGCCGGATCATACCCTCAAGGAACCCGCCGATCCGCTGACCCAGGTTTTCAAGCACATTGCCTTCGCAGCCCGGCTTCTGTTCGATCGTTGCGCCGTGCGGCACGGCGACGTTCAGGACATCCGCCGCGCATTCCGAGTTGGCGCGAAGCCCGCTCTTGTATTCAATCGTCGCCTCTTCGAGCGTCTCAGGCAGGAACAGGTCCAGTGAGGAGGTGTTCATGCTGCCCATCAGCTGCGACCACACCGCGAGCGCGCCCGAGCTGCCAGTCAGGCCAGTGGGGCTGTTGTCATCGTAACCAACCCAGACGACGGCAAGGTGCGACCCCGAAAAGCCAGCAAACCAGCTGTCGCGATAGTCCGAAGACGTCCCCGTCTTCCCTGCGACGACCAATCCGGGTGGCAGACGGGCTCGTGCTGCGCGACCGGTACCGC
The DNA here is from genome assembly GCA_040080215.1 of Steroidobacteraceae bacterium. Lineage (GTDB taxonomy): Bacteria > Pseudomonadota > Gammaproteobacteria > Steroidobacterales > Steroidobacteraceae > CAIUGU01. The sequence goes on along the minus strand of JBEBIT010000001.1, from coordinate 191,999 downwards.
GGTTCATCACCTCAACCAGCATCCGGTTGACCTGATAGACCGCAGCCGGATCCGCCAGTTGGGCAATCTCGAGCGGAAATGCCTGCAGTGGTTTCCCTTGGGCATCGACCACGGCGCGCACCGCACGGAGAGGCGTGCGGAAACCACCGTTCGCGAGTCCGTTGTATATCTGGGCTACTTCGAGCGGCGACACGTCCAGCGCGCCGAGCAGCAACGCGGGTAGCCTGGCCGGCTCCTTCTCGAGGCCCATCTTGGTGAACTCCTGCGCGACCAGCGGCAATCCGACATCCATACCCAGGTGCACCGTTGCCAGGTTCATGGATTGCGAAAGGGCTCGCACCACCGGGACCGGCCCAAACGTTTCCTGAGTGATGTTCTGGGGACGCCACTTCTGGCCGTTGGCGAGCTTCACCTCGATCGGGCTGTCGTCGACAATGCTGGCTGCGTTATAGCGACCCGTCTCTACAGCTGCGAGGTAGATGACGGGCTTGACCAATGAACCGATCGAGCGCTTCGCATCCAGGGCGCGATTGAAGCCATCGAATCCCACTCGCCGACCGCCTACCATGGCGCTCACATCACCGCTCTGTGGCGCGGTGACGACCACCACGCCCTCGAGAGACTCCTTGCGCTGCTTCTTGCGCGCCTTGTCGAGGCGTTCGAGCTCTGCAGTCAGGGCCGATTCCGCACCCGCCTGCACGAGCGGATCCAGGGTCGTGAAAATCTTGAGGCCGCCTTCCGTCAGGTCTTCTTCGCGATAGTCGCGACGCAGTGTTCGCCGGACAAAGTCGAGAAACGCAGGGTAGTAGCCAGCGGCGATCCGCCCGTCCCCCGCCAGCCCGAGCGGACGCTTGATCGCAACCTCGGCCTCCTTCGGTGTGATCACCTCGTACTCAGCCAGCAACTGCAGCACCAGGTTGCGTCGTTCGAGCGCGCGCGTGGCTGAGCGCCGCGGGTTGTAGTACGACGGGCCGCGTGCAACCGCGACCAGTAGCGCGACTTCATGCAGCTGCAGCTCGGACAACGGCTTGCCGAAATAGTACTGGCTGGCCAGGCCGAAGCCGTGAATGGCCCGCTGGCCATCCTGGCCCAGATGGATTTCGTTGATGTAGGCCGTCATGAGATCCGTCTTCTCGAAGCGCGCATCGAGGATGACCGCCATCAGCGCTTCTTCAACCTTGCGCCCCAGCGTCTGCCTGCTGTCGAGGAAGTAGCTCTTCACCAGCTGCTGAGTCAGCGTGGAGCCGCCCTGCACGATTCGTCCCGCACGCAGGTTGGCGAACATCGCCCGCAGAATCGCAATCGGGTCGATGCCGAAATGCGAATCGAACTTGCGGTCCTCTACGATCTTCAGTGCCGCCGGCAGCATCGGCGGTATCTCCTCTGGCGTCAGGACCACGCGGTCCTCGCCGTGGATCGGAAAGATGCTCCCGATCAGAAGTGGATCGAGCCGGAAGATGGGGACTTCGGCACCGGCGCCGTCCTCAAGTGCGGAGACTGTTCCCGCCTCCAACGTCACCGCGATCAACTGGGGATCACGCGTCTCGTCCCAGAACTGGACGCGGCGGCTCATGAAATCGAAGCGATTGCCGCGCCTGCGATAGGTACCAGGGCGGTCGGCTTGGGCCGCCTGCTGGTACCCGAGCCGCTTCAGCTCCTGCTCGAACACCGCCCCGCTGATGGACTGCCCGACGTAGAGATCGATCGGCTGCGCGAACACCTGTGCCGGCAGCGTCCAGCGCCGACCCTCGAATTGCTGCGTGACGACACGATCGAGGTAGGCAACGTAGATTGCGAAAAATGCCGCGAGAATGGCGACAGACGCCAGTCCGATCCGCAGCAGCAGCATTTTCCTGGCACGTTTCACTCAAGCTGTCCTGTCCGGTTGGAGCGGTCGCAGGGGCGGGCACGAAGGTGGCGCGCAACAAGGAGCGGGCCGCTAGTCATCGTGCAATTGTGGGTCACCCCATCGCGTGCTGGCAAGGTAAAAGGGCGCTGACCGCCTGTCAGCGCCTGTCTGCTATTTGCGCCAGAACGTCGGTGTTATCAGTACCAGCAATGGGAACACTTCCAGGCGCCCGAGCAGCATCGCGAGGATGGCGATCCACTTTCCAGGCGCGCTGATCGACGTGAAGTTGGAGGCCACGTCACCGAGTCCGGGACCGACGTTGTTCATGCACGTTGCAATTGCGGAAAACGCGGTTACCTGATCTTCGCCCGTTGCCATGAACAGCACCATCAGGACCCCGAAGCTGACGACATACACGGCAAAGAAGCCCCAGATGCCGTCGATCACGCGCCACTCGAGGGCCTTATTGCCGAGCTTCACGGGCATTTCGGCGCTCGGGTGTACAAGCTTGAAGACCTCCCGGCTGCCTTGCTTCCAGATCATCAACCACCGGACCACCTTCATGCCGCCGCCGGTCGATCCTGCACAACCCCCGATGAACATCGTGAGTACCAGGATGAGGGGCAGAGCACCCGGCCACAGTGCAAAATTGTCAGTGGTGAAGCCGGTGCTCGTCTGTACAGAAACCGCATGTACCAGCGATACGCGGAGCGCCTCGCCGGGCCCCGACTTGTAGCCGGACAGCCACAGCGTGATCGTGCACAGAAAGACGCTGGTCGCGAGGATGCCCGCATAGACACGCCATTCAGGATCACGCCAGTAATCGCTTAACCGCTTGTGTCGCCATGCCGTGAAGTGCAGCGAGAAGTTCATCCCGCCCAGGAACATGAAGAAAACCGCGATCATCTCGATGGTGGTGCTGTTGAAGTAGGCGAGGCTCGCATCGTGCGTCGAATACCCTGCCGTCGACAGCGTCGCGAAGCTGTGTCCGATGGCATCGAACAACGTCATCCCCGCCGCCCAGTAAGCCAGCGCGCATGCCACGGTAATCGCGACATAGATGAGCCAGAGTGCCTTTGCCGTTTCAGTGATTCGCGGCGTGAGCTTGGCGTCCTTTACCGGACCCGGCGTTTCGGCCTTGAGCAATTGCATGCCGCCGACGCCAAGCATAGGCAGCAGTGCGACCGCGAGCACGACCATGCCGATGCCGCCGAACCAGCAGATCTGCTGGCGGTAGTACAGCACCGATTGCGGCAGCGTATCGAGACCGGTCAGCACCGTCGCGCCAGTCGTCGTGAACCCCGATACGGCTTCAAAGACCGCATCCGTCAACGTCATGTCCGGACGATCCGACAGCACCAGCGGCGCGGCGCCGGCAATGCCAAGCACTACCCAGAACAGTGCAACCACCAGAAATCCGTCGCGTAGCCGCAAGTCGCGGTGACGATCCCGCACCGGCCACCAGATCAAGGCGCCCACCGCGAGCAACGCCATGAACGAGTTCAGGAAAGGATCCCAGTTGCCGTCCTGGAAATAGAGGGAGACCGCCACGGGGGGCAGCATTGTCACGCTGAATATCATCAGCAACAGCCCGAGAATTCGCTGGACGACGGCGAGATTCATGCGACAACCCGCTTGAGCATCAGCCCCGCCACCGCTTTGGCACCTCGAAGAGGCGCTCGACGGCTTCCACGTGTCGTCGATCAGTCAGGAACATGATGACGTGATCGTCGCGCTCGATCACGGTGTCGTGATGGGCAATGATGACCTCGTCACCTCTGACCACGGCGCCGATGGTGGCGCCATCCGGCATTGCGATGTCCTCGATGCGGCGGCCGATGACGCGGCTCTCCCCCTGGATGCCGTGGGCAATCGCCTCGATGGCTTCCGCCGCGCCCCGGCGCAGCGAATGCACCCTGACGACATCGCCCCTGCGAACGTGCGCCAGGAGCGATCCGATCGTGACCATCTGCGGGGACAGCGCCACGTCGAGCGGCCCGTTCTCCATCAGTTCCGCATAGGCCGGACGGTTGATGAGCGCCATGACCTTGTGGCAGCCGAGCCGCTTGGCCAGCATGGCCGACAGGATGTTCGCTTCCTCGGAATTCGTCAGGCCGACGAACACGTCCGACGAGTCGATGTTTTCCTCGAGCAGCAATTCCTCGTCTGCGGCATCGCCGTTCAGCACGATCGTATTGGCCAGCTGCTCCGAAATGCGCCGCGCGCGCTTGAAATCGCGCTCGATCAGCTTGACCTGGTTCTCCTTCTCGAGCAGCTGTGCGAGCCTGAAGCCGATATTGCCGCCGCCTGCGATGACGATGCGTCGCACTGGATCTTCGAGCCGCTGCATTTCATTCATGACGAGCCGGATATCCTTGCGCGCCGCCAGGAAGAACACCTCGTCGCCGTGCTCAATGACGGTCTTGCCTTCCGGCTTGATGCTCTGCCCGCCGCGATAGATCGCGGCGACGCGTGCATCGGTTCCGGGAATGTGCTCCCGAAGCGTCGACAGCTTCTGCCCGACCAGCAGGCCTCCCTTCAGCGCGCGCACACCCACCAGGCGGACCTTGCCGTCCGCGAAGTCGAGTACCTGCAGCGCGCCGGGGTAGCGGATCAGCCGCGCGACATGCTCAGTCACAAGCTGTTCGGGACTGATGGTGACGTCGACGGCGAAGGCGCGATCCTCGTCCGTGAAGAGGCCTGAGTGCTGGATGTAATCCCCCGACCGGATGCGGGCGATGCGGGTCGCGTCCTTGTTGAACAGCTTCCAGACAACCTGGCAGGCGACCATGTTCACTTCGTCGCTGTTCGTCAGCGCGATGATGACGTCTGCATCCTCGGCACCGGCCGCACCAAGCGTTCCCGGATAGGCGGCATTGCCCACCACGGTGCGGATATCGAGACGGTCCTGCAGGTCGCGCAGGAGTTCGTCATTCTGGTCAACGACAGTGACCTCGTTCGCTTCCTCGCGCGCCAGATGATGCGCTGCCGTCTTGCCGACCTGACCCGCGCCGAGAATGATGATTTTCACTGCTGCCTGCCTGTAGGGCCCCGCCGGCGCTCTATTCGTCGCTTGTCGAGCGAACGGCCTTGTTGCAACGCATTGTAACCGAAGTCCCGAAGAACGCGCCGCCGGCATGATCCGGAGCGACCCGCGCTCCCGCTCTCAGAGCGTTTCCAGGTTGGCGTACGCAAGCATCAGCCACTTGGCCCCCTGCCGCTCGAAGTTCACGTGGACCCGGGCGTGACTACCCTGTCCCTCCAGTTCCAGGACGATGCCATCGCCGAACTTGCCATGGCGAACGCGCTGTCCCAGCCTGACCCCGGCGACCGGCTCCTCCTCCATCATGGGCTTGCGCGGAACAAAGACAGGGCGCGACACCTGTATCCGCGGCCGGACTTCTTCCAGCGTCTCCGCGGGTAGCTCGCGAATGAAGCGCGACGGCGACCCATAGCTGTCCACGCCATGGAGCCTGCGCTGCTCGGCGTACGTCAGGTACAGCTTCTGCATCGCGCGGGTGAGTCCCACGTAGCAAAGACGGCGCTCCTCTTCGAGACGAGCCGGGTCCGTTGCCGAGCGCTGGTGCGGAAACAAGCCCTCTTCGAGCCCGCAGAGAAACACGATCGGAAACTCGAGCCCTTTGGCCGAATGCAGCGTCATCATCTGCACGCTGTCTTCCCACTGATCCGCCTGGCCCTCGCCGGATTCGAGCACCGCATGCGACAGGAAAGCCGCGAGCGGGGACATGTCACCCGTCTCATCCGTATCGAAGCCACGCGCCGCAGAAACCAGTTCCTCGAGGTTCTCCACCCGCGCCTCGCCGCGCTCGCCTTTCTCCTTCTGGTGATGGGCGATGACACCGCTCTGCTCGATGACGCGATCGACCTGGTCATGCAGGGCCATGCCCTGCGTTTCCCTGTCCAGCCGTTCTATCAACGCAAGGAACGCATGCAGGCTGGTGCCCGCCTTTGCTCCGAGCTCCGGTATCGTGGCGCCGGCCGCTTGCCAGAGCGGACATGCATTGGCGCGGGCATAGTCGCGGATCATGTCGAGCGTCTTGTTGCCGATGCCGCGTGTCGGCAAATTGACCACCCGCTCGAAAGACGCATCGTCCGCACGATTGAAGATCAGGCGCAGGTACGCGAGCGCGTCCTTGATTTCCGCCCGTTCGAAGTACCGCAATCCACCATAGACGCGATAGGGCATGCGCGCCGCCAGCATCGCCTCTTCGAAGGCACGCGACTGGGCGTTCGAGCGATAGAGAATCGCGCACTCGCGCCGGTTGCCGCCCTTTGAGGTCCACTCGCGAATACGCTCCACGACGAAGTTGGCTTCGTCCCGCTCGTTGTATGCGGAGTACAGACGAACGGGTTCGCCCTTGTCACCGCTCGTCCACAGGTTCTTGCCGAGGCGCCCGCTGTTCTGGGAGATCAGCCCGTTGGCCGCGGCAAGGATATTGCCCGTCGAGCGGTAGTTCTGCTCCAGCCGGAACATCTGCACTTCCGGATAATCGCGGCGGAACTGGTGCAGGTTCTCGATCTTGGCGCCACGCCAGCCGTAGATCGACTGGTCGTCGTCGCCCACGACGAACGGCACGCCCGTGGTGCCAGTGACTTCCTTGAGCCACTTGTACTGGACCGTATTGGTGTCCTGGAATTCGTCGACGAGGACATGGCGAAAGCGCGCGCGGTAGTGAGCCGCGAGATCCGGGTTGTCCCGCCACAGTTCGTAGACGCGCAGGAGCAGTTCTGCAAAGTCGATGGTGCCGGCGCGATCTGAGGATTCCTGATAGGCAGCGTACAGACGGATCAGCTGTTCGCGCGTCGGATCGCCCTCGGCCTTGAGGTGCTTGGGCCGCAATCCCTCGTCCTTCTGCGCATTGATGAACCAGGTCACTTCCTTGGGAACCCAGCGCGCCTCATCCAGGTTCAGCCCCTTGATCAGCTTGCGGACGGACCGCTGCTGGTCTTCAGCGTCGAGGATCTGGAACGCCTGCGGCAAACCTGCCTCCCGCCAATGCATCCGCAGCAGCCGGTGCGCAATGCCATGGAACGTCCCCACCCACAGAGGCGCAGCCGGGAGACCGAGCATGGCTTCGATGCGACCGCGCATTTCTCCCGCCGCCTTGTTGGTGAAAGTCACCGCAAGGATGCTGTGCGGCGAGACGTTCTCGACCTGTACGAGCCACGCGACGCGATGCGTCAGGACCCGCGTCTTGCCGCTGCCGGCGCCCGCCAGCACGAGCGTGGGCTTGAGCGGTGCCGCGACTGCCTGGCGCTGTGCGTCATTCAGGGAATCAAGCAGTGGCGATAGGTCCATGAGTTAGTCCAGTGTGGGGGCGCGATTGTAGCGCAGATGGACGGGTCGTCCTCTGGTACGCTTTACGTACAAGCGGGTCGAGGATCGGGACTTGAACACACGTTTCCGCCATGCAGGTGCGTTGCTCGTACTGGCTTCGATGGCTGCAGCCGCAGGGTGCCAGCGGCAGGCCACTCCACCCGAGGCAGCATCAACAACGCCCGCAGTCGCACCGGCTCCTGTTGCCACACCGACTCCAGCAGACGCGGAATCCAGTCTGGCAATCAAGCGTGGCACCGTCGCGTTGACTGCGGACACCCGGGTATTGCGGTTGTGCGGGCAGACCGAAGATCTCTGGCTCGTCCAGCAGGATGACCAGCTGCTGGATGAGACTTATGCAAAGCTCGCGGGCGAACCGCAGGCGCCACTTTTCGTTGAATTGCGCGGCGAGCGAATCGCCTCCCCCCCTGGCACCACCATTCCGCCTTCGTTCAAGCAGGCGTTTGTGATCGAGGAACTTCTGTATGCAGGAGTTCCGACCGAAGGAGGCGGTTGTGCTGCGGCAATACCTGCGTATCGGGTGCTCGCCCGCGGCAACGAACCATTCTGGTCGGTCGAAATCGACAGCGACCAGTTGTTGCTGCGCAAGCCCGGCGAGCCCGCTCCTTCGAAGTACTCTGTCCAGGAAACCCAGGATGCGGAAGGGTCGGTGACCTATCGCGGGGCGAGCGGCGACAAGACCCTTGGGATCACGGTCACCAACAGCCCTTGCAGCGACTCGATGTCGGGCGAGTACTTTGCCTACACGGCTGACCTCGTGCTGGATGGGCGCACGCTTCGTGGTTGCGTGCGGGTCGGCGAATAGCGTCGCTACCTGTACGACAAGCGACGTCCGCGTGCGGCGGGATCGATCAGCCTGAGGACGAGGCCGGCGCCCAGCGCAAGCAGCGGATCCGTGATGGATGCAGACTGGTGGGGTTGCCACATCTGCAGCAGCTCGATCGCGAGCACGCCGCCCACCACTGCAGCGACGGCATAGTCCATCGGCATCGCTGCTTCCCTGAGCAGCCATATCAACGCACAGCAGAAAAACAGGAACGCGAGCAGGCCGCGCGAGTCCACGGGCATGCCGGCATCCATCCAGCCGAGGAAGGGCCACAGGTCGAACTCGCCCGGCGATCCGCTGAACGTGAAGGGGGCGAGCCGCTCGAAGAGGAAGACGGCACCGATCGCACCGAACATCACGAGGCGACGCGGACGGGCAGACAAGCGGTTGATGACGACCAGCGCCGGCAACAGCAGCAGCAGCGCCAGCAACTCCGACGGCACGAATACCTGGCCGGCAAGCAGCAGCCTGCCAACGAGCGCGGCCGCAATCAGGCCGAGCAACATCTCGATTCCCCCCTGGCGCGATGCCAACGTCAGCCCGGCTTGCGCCACGACGAGCCAGCACGCGAGGTACCCCAACGTGGTCGCTACCTCGAAGTGCGGCGCGAACAAGGGGGCAAGCGCCAGCTTGATCTTCGCGAGGGAGACCTGAGGCGCGAATGGCGCAAAGCGCCATCCCATCCAGAGCAGCATCACGACGAACGCCGACCGATCGCTGCGATTCCCTCCCACCGTAGGCATGGGAATGAGCCCGCTGATCGAGCGCCAGGCGAACCCCGCAGCTGTCCCTGCGAGCGTTCCAAGCGCATTGAGGCTGAGGTCCGTAAGGCTGGGCACGCGTGGCGAAATGAATATCTGCGCGGTCTCTATGAGGAGCGACAGCGATGCACCGAGGGACACCACCAGCAGCGCAACGAGCAGCCGTCGCTGGCCTGTTTCAAACCACAGGAACAGGCAGAAGCCGAGCGGAATATAGAGGAGTACGTTGGAGATGCGGTCGCCCCGTCCCGCCCGCGCCCAGGACAACTCGCGTAACGCCGCGACGAATCCTCCATCGAAGGCATCCGGCTTGAAATTGAACGGATACAGCGAGCCGTAGGCAATCAGCGCCACGACGATCAGCAGCAGCCACGGAATCAGGGTCTTGGAGCGCGCAGGCGTCATTCCGCCGAAGATACCTCAATTAGAGGCGGCTGCTTCAGATGCGGATCATCACGTAGTGGTCGACGAGCAGGACAGTGAACAGGACGGCGAGATAAGTGATGGAAAACCCGAACGTCTTCATCGGCAGGAGCTCGGTCGGCCGTGTCAGCAAGGCAAGGGCGTAGTACATGAAGGCGCCGCCCAGCAGCAATGCACCGGCCAGGTAGATGAGGCCGCTCATGCCAGTCAGGTAAGGCAGCATCGTGACGAGGACGAGCAGGATCGTGTACAGCAGGATGTGCAGGCGGGTGAACTCCACGCTGTAGACCACCGGCAGCATCGGAATCCCTGCCTTGGCGTATTCGTCGCGTCGGGCAATGGCGAGTGCCCAGAAGTGCGGCGGCGTCCACATGAAGATGATCAGGAACAGCAGCAGGGAATAGGGGTCGATGCTGTTGGTCACGGCGACCCAGCCGAGGACCGGAGGAGCCGCGCCCGCGGCGCCACCAATGACGATGTTCTGCGGCGTCGCATGCTTCAGCCACAAGGTATAGACGATCGCGTAGCCGATCAGCGAGAAGAAGGTCAGGATGGCCGTCAGCCAGTTGACCAGGCTGACCAGCACGACAACAGAAAGCGCCGCGAGCATGCAAGCGTAGGCAAGCGCGCGTCCTTCCGAAACATGTCCCATGGGAATCGGCCGGTAACGAGTGCGCGACATCTGCAGGTCGAAACGGCGATCCAGCACGTGGTTGATGGCAGCGGCCGCAGACGCCGCCAGGCCAATGCCCAGCGTGCCGAAGACAAGCGCGCTGACGGGAGGCAAGCCTGGTGTTGCCAGCAACATGCCGACGACAGCCGTGAATACGATCAGGAACACCACCCGCGGCTTCCCCAGCTCGTAGTAATCCCGCCAGGTCGCAGTACCCGTTGCAGGCTGGAGGGGACTGGCAAGCGGCAATTCTGTCTCGGTCGTCATGAGGAGATGGAGCGGCGAGTCTACAGCGACCCGGGGGGCGGCCAAAGCAGACGATTGAGGCGCACGACCGTGACCAGCAGGAGCGCGGCGACGCCGTTGTGCGCCGTGGCAAGGACCAGCGGGAGGCCTTCCAGCACCATCAACGGTCCCAGGACGAGCTGGGCGACTAGCACCACGCCCACGGCCGCGCCGGCAAGCTGGACTGCCCGGGTCTGGGCCTTGCGCCACGCCGCGATGCTGAGCCATCCGAGCACCAGCGCCGCAACCACGGCGCCCAGGCGGTGGACGAAGTGAATGGCTATCCGCGCGGGATGATCGAGGACCCCGCCTTCGTAGTCGATCCCGAGGCCGCGCCAGAGCACGAAGGCGTCGTTCGCATTCATGGTTGGCCAGTACGAATTCTGGCAGGTCGGGAAATCGGGGCAGGCAAGCGCCGCGTAGTTCGAGCTGGTCCAGCCGCCGAGCAGAATCTGGAAGGTCAGAACGCCGAGCCCGATCCGCGCCAGCGTCCGCAGCCCGCTTTCCTGCCGGGGCCGGGTTGTTCGCGCGCTGCCAACGGCAAGCCAGGCAAGCAAGGACAACGTCGTCAGGCCACCGACCAGGTGCAGCACCACGATCAGTGGCTTGAGCAGCAGCGTCACGGTCCACATGCCGAGCAAGGCCTGTATGCCCACGATCCCGACGAGCAGCACAGGCAATTTGACGGGCTGGGCGGGATCACGGCGATTCCATATTGCAAAGCCAGCCAGCGTCACGATCACCAGCACGAGGGTTCCTGCGAAGTAGCGATGCAGCATTTCCTTGCTCGCCTTGTGTTCTTCGAACGGGCGCTCGGGATATGCATTCGAGATGACATCAAGATTCTGCGCAGCTTGCCCCGCCGTGAGATGGCCGTAGCAACCCGGCCAGTCGGGGCAACCGAGGCCCGCAGCGCTCAAGCGCACCCACGCTCCCAGGACGACCACGACGAACGCCAGCATCGCGCCAGCGAGGGCGATGCGCCGGAAAGTGGAGGTTCGCTGTTGGCGCATGAACGGGGCTAGCCGATGTGGGACAGGTTCAGGAGCTTCTTGAGGTCGTCGAGCAGGCCTTTCACGGGCGCGCCGCGCTCATAGCTCATCATCAGATTGCCGAGCGGGTCGACGAGATAGAGCCTGCCGGCGGCAAGCGCGTCGACGCCGTTGGCAACAGGGAAGACTTCGAGCATCGACTTGCCGGCCGGACCTTCCACGCTCGCCGCGATCAGCCCGGCCTGCTCAGCCTCAAAGTAGGCCTGGTCACAGCACGACCCGGAGTACAGGAAAACCCTCTGGACGCGGGAGCTGTTCTGGTTCAACGCGAGGCGGACCTGGCGAATTTCGGCCAGCGCCTTGCGACACGCTTCGTCACAGGCCCCTGCCCCCACGAAAACGATGCTCCATTTACCGCGCAGGAAATCGGTGGCAGTTGCGGTGCCCGCTGGCGTCATCAGGGCCACTTCCGGCAACGGCCTTGCGGGATCAATCAACTCGCCTTTGTTGGTACTTCCCACGGGGCGCCACCCGACATTGCCGTAGTACATCAGGAAGGCAACGCCCAGCGGTACGAAGAACAGGGCGACGACCAGCCACAGCTGGCGGCGAGAAGCCTTGGGTACGTTTGTCTGCAGGTCCGCGGTCGTCATTCGGTCATCCGGTTCAATTGAGTTCGCGATTCGCAGGTCTCAGGCTCGCCACGAAGTAAAGCACGAGCAACGCCGCCGAGAGCGAGAACCACTGGACCGCATAGCCAACGTGGCGCTCCGGCCCAAAGCCGAAGCGAGCTTCCCAGGCCCGCTCGTATCCGGCGTCCTCCGCCGGATCCAGCAACATCACGGGTTGCAGCAGCGGCTCGCCGTACATCGCCACGAGCTCCTCGTGCTCCGGGAAGTTGACCACTCTCGGCCACGTCCCCGCCGCGTCGTCGGCCGCACCCAGGCGGACACCGGGTCGCGGCAGTTCATCCAGCATGGCCCGGATCTCGCGATGGGCCTCGTCAACGTCGATGCCGGGCAGTACCGAGCGATCAGGCCCAACGGGAATCCAGCCCCGATCCACCAGCACGAGACCGCTCCCACCGTCGAGGCGGAAAGGAGTCATCACGCGAAAACCGGGGGCACCGGATTTCGAAGGCATGTTGTCGAGCAGGAGCTGCCTGTCCGATTCATACTTTCCCGAGGCCGTGACCTGCTGGTATCTCGGCAGATCTCCTGCACTGCCTGCAGCCAGAGGAATGATTGTTCCCTGGCCCGCCTCATAGGCCGCCAACAACTCCCGCTTCTCCTCAGCCCTTCGCAGTTGCCAAAGGCCCAGATTCGTGAGCCCTGCCAGCACCAGCACAGTCAGCGCAGTGCCTGTAAGGCTGGGTGCAAAGACACGATTGCGGAACCGGACGGGCATATAATCGTTACTCGCCAGTCCGGCGTCTCGTCACCAAGAGCCTTAGGTGCACCGTGATCAAGCTGCTGATCGTCGCCTGCCTGATCGGCATCGTCATAAGCCTGGGCACGGGGTTGTTCCATCTCGTCAGCAGCAAGGGCGCCTCATCCGGCACCGTCCGTGCGCTGACGATCCGAATCGTCCTGTCCGTTGCGCTGTTCCTGCTGCTCCTGCTTGCGTGGTCGCAGGGCATGATCCAGCCACACGGGCTTGGCAGGTAGTCCACTCAAGCAAGCGGGCCAGACGAATCCACGTTCTGTCTGGCCCGGGTTTCGATACTGCCCTTCGCGGGCGGCGTGCTACAGCCAGTAAACGAAAATGAACAGGCCGAGCCACACCACGTCGACGAAGTGCCAGTACCAGGCGACGGCTTCGAACGCGAAGTGCTGCTGCGGCGTGAAGTGACCCTTCAGGCAGCGGAACCAGATCACCATCAACATGATCGCGCCGATCGTCACATGCAGGCCGTGGAAGCCCGTCAGCATGAAGAACGTGGAGCCGTAGATGCCTGAAGACAGCTTCAGGTTCAGCTCGTGATAGGCCTCCATGTATTCCGTGGACTGCAGGTAGACGAACGTGAAGCCCAGCAGGAAAGTTACGGCCTGGAAGATATTGAGGACGGTGCGGTTCCCGGCCCTGAGCGCATGGTGGGCGATCGTGATCGTCACACCGGAGGTCAGGAGGATCGCGGTATTGATTGCAGGCAGCCCGAACGCCGGGATGACTTCGAAGTCGCCGCCGACGGCAGCGGGACCGTTCGTCGGCCATGCCGTCTCGTAGTCCTTCCACAGCAGCAGGTTGGTGAAGATCTTGACGCCTTCGCCGCCCAGCCACGGCACGGAGAAATGCCGCGTGTAGAACAGGGCGCCGAAGAACGCGGCGAAGAACATGATCTCCGAGAAGATGAACCACATCATCCCCATGCGGAACGACTTGTCGACCTGCGCGTTGTAGTAGTGGTCTTCGCTTTCGTTGATGACCGTGCCGAACCAGCCGGCGAACATCGTGGCGACGATGATCAGGCCGGCTGCCATGACCATGGGCCCGATGTTGGCGTGGTTGAGCCACATCGCTGCGCCGCCCACCGTGATGAACAGCGCGATCGAACCGATGATGGGCCAGGGGCTGCCGTGCGGGATGTAATACTTGCCGCCGGGTTGATCCGAATGTGCGTGAGCCATTATCTGAATGTCCTGATTATCGTCGTCTGACTTTCTGTTGCACCAGTGGATGTCCTGCCGAGGCAGGCAGCCACGCTCTCATCAATCTATCGACATGGAAACGGGGCAGAGCGGCCTCGCTTCCGAAAACAGTCACTGCGCGGCAGCCGTCTGCGGCACGGTGTACATCGAATACGCCAGCGTCACGCGATCGACGTTGCCCGGAAGGCCCGGATCGACGATGAAGCGCACGCTCATCTCGCGTCCCTCGAGTCCCTCGAAATGCTGCGGCGTGAAGCAGAAGCATTCGGTCTTGTGGAAGAACCGCGTGGCCAGGCTGGGTGCGATGCTCGGGATCGCCTGGGCCGTCACAGCCTGGTCCTGCAGGTTCTTCGCGTAGAACTTGGTCTCGTAGAGCTTGCCCGGCTCCACCACGATGCTGGCTGCGACCGGGTGGAAGTCCCACGAGCCGAACGTCGGCGTCGCCGAGATCATTTCCACAGTCACGCGCCGGTCGGTGGCTGCGGACTCCACGGCTGCCGACGCGGACCGAAGCGCAGCACGGTTGCCGTACCCGGTAACGTCGCACATCACGTTGTAGAGCGGAATCAGCGCGAAACCGAAACCGAAAGCACCGATCGCCATCAGCCACAACTGGCCGGTCAGCTTCCGGTTCTCGACGCGCAGCTTGTCGTTCACGGCGAGCGCGAGTAGACCATGTAGATGAAGCCGAAATAGAACGCCAGGGCAACAGCCGCCAGCAGCAGTACATTCCTGCGAATGCGGCTCTGCCGGGCCTGGTCGGTCTCTACGGTGTCCTGCTCCACTCTTGCGCGCCTTCCGTTGCCGGAATTACTTTACGACCGGAGGAACATCGAACGTGTGGTGCGGTGCCGGCGAAGGCACGGTCCATTCGAGTCCCTGCGGGTCCGCGCTGTCCCAGACCTTGTCCGATGCCTTTTCGCCACCCCGGACGCAAGCCCAGATGATGTACGCGAACAGCAACTGCGACAGCCCGAAGCCGAACGCACCGATCGAGGAGATCATGTTGAACTCCGCGAACTGGGTGGCGTAATCGGGAATACGCCGCGGCATGCCGGCGAGACCGAGGAAGTGCTGCGGGAAGAACAACACGTTCACGAAGATCGTCGACAGCCAGAAGTGCGTCTTGGCGAGCGTCATGTTGTACATGTGCCCCGTCCACTTCGGCAGCCAGTAGTACACGCCCGCCATGATGGCGAACACGGCACCGGGGACCAGCACGTAGTGGAAGTGCGCGACGATGAAGTACGTGTCGTGGTACTGGAAGTCGACCGGGGCGATGGACATCATCAGTCCCGAGAAGCCACCGATCGTGAACAGGAACAGGAACGACAGCGAGAACAGCATCGGTGGCTCGAAGCTCAGGGATCCGCGCCACATCGTCGCCGTCCAGTTGAACACCTTCACGCCCGTGGGTACGGCGATCAGCATCGTGGACAGCATGAAGAACATTTCGCCTGCCAGCGGCATGCCCGTGGTGAACATGTGGTGCGCCCACACGATGAACGACAGGAAGGCGATGGAAGCCGTCGCATACACCATCGCGTCATAGCCGAAGAGCGGCTTGCGCGAGAAGGTCGGGATGATCTCCGACACGATGCCGAACGCCGGCAGGATCATGATGTAGACCTCGGGGTGCCCGAAGAACCAGAACACGTGCTGGTAAAGCACCGGGTCGCCACCGCCCGTTGCAGAGAAGAACGTCGTGCCGAAGAAGTGATCCGTGAGGACCATCGTCACGGCGCCCGCGAACACGGGCATCACGGCGATCAGCAGGTAGGCGGTGATGAGCCACGTCCACGTGAACAACGGCATCTTGAGGAGCGACATGCCGGGAGCGCGCAGGTTCATGATCGTGACGATGATGTTGATCGAACCCATGATCGAAGATGCGCCGGCGAGGTGGATCGCGAAGATCGCCATCGGCAACGAGTTGCCCGTCTGGATCACCAGCGGCGGGTAGAGCGTCCAGCCGGCGGCAGGACCACCGCCCGGCACGAACAGCGACAGGATCAGCAACGTGAACGCCGCGACCAGCAGCCAGAAGCTGAAGTTGTTCATGCGGGGCAAAGCCATGTCCGGCGCGCCGACCTGAAGGGGCAGCATCCAGTTGGCGAGGCCGACCGTTGCGGGCATGACCGCACCGAACACCATGACCAGCGCATGCACGGTCGTCATCATGTTGAAGAAGCCGGGATCCACGAGCTGCAGGCCCGGCTGGAACAGTTCGGCCCGGATGACCATCGCCATCGCGCCGCCGATGAAGAACATCAGGAGGCTGAACAGCAGGTACAGCGTCCCGATGTCCTTGTGGTTTGTCGCGAATACCCAGCGGCGCCACCCGGTTGGAGCACCGTGATCTTCATGCGCGTGGTCGTGGGCGTGATCGGCTGCTGCCGCAGAAACAGAATGAACAGAACTCATGGAGTTACTCCGCCTTCGCGACGCTTGCGATCGCGCCATCAATAGTCAGGTTGTTTGCGGGGACGTTTGCAGCCGCCGCTGCCGCGGGCGCTGCAGCCGGAGCAGCAGCGGCCTGCTTCTCGGCGAGCCAGGCTGCGTAGTCTTCCTTGGAGCGCACTTCGACAACGACCGGCATGAAGCCATGGTCGCGTCCGCACAGCTCGGCGCACTGGCCGCGATACGTGCCTGGCACATCCGCCTTGAACCAGATTTCATTGACGAAACCCGGGATGGCGTCCTTCTTCATGCCGAAGTCAGGGACCCACCATGCATGCAGCACGTCGCCGGCAGTCAGCAGGACCCGCACCTTGGTGTCGACCGGAACCACGAGCGGGTTATCCACGGCGAGCAGGTAATTCTCGATGTCCTTCGGGTTCACGCCTGAATTCGGCTGGCGGGCCGCATTGCTGGCCTTGTCGAGCGTCGAGAAGAAGTTCACGCCCTGGCCCACATAGTCGTAGTGCCACTTCCACTGGTATCCCGTCACCTTGATGGTGAGTTCGGAATTCCGGGTGTCCTCGATCTTGACCAGGGTCTCGGCCGCCGGAATCGCCATCGCGACGAGGATGACCACCGGGATGATGGTCCAGATGATCTCCGCCTTGGTGCTGTGCGTGAAGGTTGCGGGCTCCGGGTGGTTCGAACGCCGGAACTTGACGATCGAGTAGATCATGACGCCAAACACCGCCGCGGCGATGGCAACGCAGATCCACAGGATCAACATGTGCAGCCCGTAGATTTCCCGGCTGAGCTCGGTGACGCCCATGCGCAGGTTCGTTTCCCACGCTGCGTGCGCCGGGGCCGCCTGCAGGGTGCTTACCGCTGCCGCGACGGCGGAGTATTTCAGGGTCTTCGACATTCGCGCCAATGCTCCCATGATCTCTTTGACTTTCAACGAGTTCCGTACAGGTCCGGGCAGTCGTCTTGCACGCTCTGCAGAACCACGAAGGGCTCCTGCGCCCCCGCGGGCGCGATCCCCAAGTCCGCAATCCACCTACCGCCACGCACCGTGGGCGCAGCCGCCACTCACACGTTTCCGACCAGCTGCTTCAGGCGCTTGGCCAATCCGCCGCGCTCGTCTTCCGTCAGGAAGGTGCCGACCTCGCAGGTGCGCCCCTGGCATTCCAGTGTGAGGCGGCTCGGATGCAGTCCGTGTAACGGGGCGCGGAGTTTAACCTTGGTCCAGTGGCGTGGAAATACCGTAATTTGCCTATGTGAACCCTTGAGGAGTTCGACGCTCACGGTATTACCGTCGATTTCCACTATTTCGCGATCCCGCCCCCGCCGGATGGAGCGCAATGTCGCCCATACGAGCAGCCCCACTTCGAGGCCCGCAAACGGAAGGATCGGCCAAAGCCCCTTGCTCGCCATGAACCCTGCAATCAGGAAGGTGGCCCCGCCGGTTGCGCACAGGAACAGCGTGGCGGTCCTCGGGGTCAATGAGCAGTTGGGGGAAATGACGATCTGATGCGGAGATGAATCCCGCGCGGGCGCGCCTGAAGTTGCGACTGTGCTCCCGCTCGTCATGCTGTTGCTGTCCGTCACCCACTCACTGTGTTCTGGACGGGTATGCTACTGGAGAAAGGGCGCTCGGTGCAATGCACAAAGCCCGGATGGAAAAGGGATTTTTCTCTACTGATTTGCGCTCGCGCCGAGCGGTTGCAGCCTCGCGCAGACCGCGTCCAGCGTGGGTGTAGCGAGCGGTGGAACGACTCCCAAGCAGGGCGCCGGAATTCGCTGGCGCAGCGTCTCGATGTTGTCCTGCCATGGCGAGAATGTCGGGTCGATGCCGTTACCGACCCAGCCGACCAGACGCGACTTGCCGCCGCCCGCGATGGCCTCGCAAGTCAGTAGCGCGTGGTTCAGGCAGCCGAGCCGGAGTCCGACGACCAGGATGACGTCGAGGCGGAGCGCTTCCGGAAAATCACTCAGCAACCCGGTTGGTCCGATGGGGACCCGCCAGCCGCCGGCACCCTCGACGACCACAATGTCCGCATCAAGCGCAAGCTCTTGATAAGACGAAACTAACAGCGCCAACTCGATCGACACTCCCGCCGCGCGCGCAGCCAGATGGGGTGCGATGGCTGGAGCGAAAGCGTAAGGATTTATCCGCGAGTAAGGGTGCTGCACGGTCGCCTGCCGCGCCAGCTGCTCGGCGTCGTCGTTGCGCAGCCCTGCGGCGGTTGGGCAGCAACCGCTCGCAACCGGCTTCATGCCGACCACTCGCAGACCGAGCGCTGCCTGCTGCTTCATGAGCGCAGCCGCAATCAGGGTCTTGCCCACCCCCGTGTCAGTGCCAGTCACAAAGTAGCCTGTCGCCATAACCCGCACTTAGTTAATGGATGGACTAAAATCGACAACAATATTCGCCGAATTCAATAAGAAATACTAACTTCACGAATTGACCCGCTGGCCATCCTCGCCTTGCGGGACTCGCCCGCTCTTGATGAATGGCTAACGTCTGCGCAGCGAATCCACGGGTATCCGGACCTCGGACCCCCCGGACACCGCGCGGGGCTCGGTCAGTCGACCCCATGCCTGTCCGTACACGACCTCGTAGGTTGCCGGGAGCACCCCGTCCTGCCGGAATTGCTCGTATGCGTTCTCGAGCAGGCGTAGCGCACCCCGGCCCGTTAGCCCCGGGCTGCGTTCCTGGGCGGCATTCCTCGCGCCGATCGTCTTCAGTTCTCGCATCAAGGAGCGGGCATCCTGATAAGTGAGCGTGAAGTTCTCGACGTCGAGGACGGGCTCGGCCAGTCCCGCACGCACCAAGGCATCGCCCAGATCGTGCATGTCGATGAAGCGATGCACGTGCGGGTGGTCGTCCACCTTCGACCAGGAGACCCGGAGCTCGCGAAGGGTATCCGGACCGAGCGATGTGAACGTAAACAGTCCGCCGGGCTTGAGGATGCGCTTGACCTCATTCAGCACGGCATCAGGCGGGTCGCACCACTGCAGCATCAGGTTGCTGACAACGAGGTCAACGGACCGGTCCTTCAGCGGCAGCCTGCCTGCATCCGCACACACCCTCTCGAAGCGGCGGAACCAGCCGACCCGGCGCTTGGCCTCGACCAGCATGCCTTGCGCCAGGTCGAGCGCAATCACTCGCGCTCCCGGATAGCGATCCTTCAATGACCGGCTGGCATGGCCAGTACCTGCCCCCAGGTCGAGGATGACCGCGGGTTCCAGCTTGACGAAGTCCAGACGCTCGAGCAGCCGGCCCCGGACCTCCTTCTGCAACACGGCAGCCGCGTCATAGTCGGCGCTTGCTGCATCGAACGACCGGCGCACCGCCTTGCTGCTGAGCGCAACACCACCCTGGCCGCTATTCCGACGAATCGTCATAGTGTCGTGCCGCCGGCGGCCAATGACGGCGGCGCCAAGCCAAGGAACGCGCGGAGGGCGGCAAGGAAGTCCTCTGCGTGAGATATGAAAGGAGCATGACCCGCGCGGCGCACCACATGGAGCAGCGCGCCAGGGATCTGCTCGGCCAGAAAGCGACCTGCATCCGGCGGGGTAACCCGGTCGTACTCTCCCGCGATCACGAGGCAGCGGACGCCGATCTTCGGTAGCGTGGAGCGCAAGTCCGCAACGGCGAGCACGCCGAGTCCGGCCTCGAGCGCGGCCTGCACCGGCAAGCCCCCCGACATCAGTTTGTGTCGCAGTTCGCGCAGGCTGGAAAGCTCCCGCTCATCGCCACGCACCTGCAACGCCAGGAAATCCTGGATGGTCGCGCGATAGTCGTCGCGCAAGCGGGCGCCGAAGCTGGCGAGCACCTGCGGGGTCATCGCCGGCTTCCAGTCGGAGGCCGTCACGAATCGCGGCGTGGTCGAGATCAGCGCCAGTCCCGCAATACGCTCAGGCGCAAGTGCCGCAAGGCGCAGGCCGATCATTCCTCCGAGCGACCATCCGAGGACCGTGGCCTGCCTTGGCACATACGGTGCAACCGCGCGCGTGAAGTCGTCGAGGGTCGCGCACTGCGGCGACCACTCGCTGTGGCCATGCCCCGGCAAGTCGATGCGATGCAGGCGGTGCGAGGCCGACATCTCCGCGGCAACACCGTCCCAGATTCCGGCGTTCAAGCCCCACCCGTGCAGCAGTACGAGGTCCGGGCCCGTGCCCTCGATTTCGACATGCAGCTTCATGCGAGGTTCTGCAGGGCCTTGAGCCTTGTCAGTGCCGCCAGCAGGCAATCAAGGTCGCTGTCCTCGTGCGCTGCGGAGAGCGTGATACGCAACCTCGAGCTGCCTTCGGGAACGGTTGGCGGACGAATGGCACTTGCGAGAACGCCTGCTTCGAGCAGTTCTGCACTCGCGCCAAGGGCTGCTTCCTCGCTGCCGAGAATCAAGGGCTGGATCGGTGTTGCAGACGCAAGCAGCGGCCATCCCTTCGCTGTCGCATGCTCGCGGAATCGCGCGATGTGCCTGTGCAGCCTCTCGCGCCGCCACTCTTCCTCCTGCGAGATGCGCAGCGAGGCCCGGGTGGCCGCCGCGATCGGAGGAGGGAGCGCCGTCGTGTAGATGTACGTGCGCGACTTCTGGATCAACAGCTCGATCAGGCTGCCTGAGCCCGCTACGAAAGCACCGAACGTGCCGAAGGCCTTGCCGAGCGTTCCCATCAGGATGGGAACCGATACCCCGTCGAGTCCCGCTGCATCAACGCTGCCCCTGCCGTTCCTGCCAAGGACGCCCATTCCGTGTGCGTCGTCCACGACGAGATGTGCGCCATGCTGCGTTGCCGCCCGCGCCAGCGCGGCGAGAGGTGCGACATCGCCATCCATGCTGAAAACACCGTCCGTCAGCACCCACGTGCAGCCCGTCGCTCCCTTGTCGGCCGCCCGGGCAAGCCGCCGTTCGAGTGCTGTCGCATCTGCATGGGCATAGCGACTCACGCGAGCACCGCTGCCGAGCCCCGCATCCAGCAGCGAGGCGTGGTTCAGCCGGTCCTCGAGGACGCGATCACGCGATGAGAACAATGCGCTGGCAATGCCAAGGTTGGCCATGTAGCCGGTCGAGAAGACGAGCGCGCGTTCCCGGCCCGTGAATCGGGCAAGCTCTTCCTCCAGCGCGTCGTGCTCGGGACCATGACCGGTGACGAGGTGTGAAGCGCCGCTGCCAACTCCGTAACGATGTGCGGCCTCGCTGCATGCTGCAATGACCGCGGGATGGGCCGCAAGCCCGAGATAGTCATTGCTGCAGAATGAAACACACGAGCGACCCTCGACCACTACCCGCACCGGATGGGCGATATCCGCAATTTCGATGCGGCGCCGCCTGCGATAGCGCGCTGTGCTGAATTCTGCGAGGCGCGCGCAAAGGACCGGTTCCAGCAGCGAGCCTCTGCTATCCCCGTTCGCGATGGTCGACATGGTGTGCGGCCTGTCCGCCATGCGGGTGGGGTAGCGGGGGCAGGGCGGCGTCCGTGGCAGGAGAGGCAGCCTCCGGACGGATGCCGAGGCGCGAGAACAGCTTGCGGTCTGCGTCTTCCTCGGGGTTGCCGGTCGTCAGCAACTTGTCGCCGTAGAAGATGGAGTTCGCACCGGCCAGGAAGCACAGCGCCTGCAATTCATCCGACATCTCGCTGCGCCCTGCAGACAGACGCACATGGGCCTTGGGCATGAGGATGCGCGCGACCGCGATCGTACGCACGAAATCGAGTGGATCAAGCGGCGCCGAGCCGAAAAGGGGTGTGCCGGCCACCTGCACCAGCTGGTTGATCGGCACGCTGTCAGGATGCTGGGGCAACGTGGCGAGCGTATGCAGCAGCTCCGCACGATCGGACTTCGACTCGCCCATGCCGAGAATGCCGCCGCAGCACACCTTGATACCCGCATCGCGAACCGCTTGCAGCGTATCGAGGCGGTCCTGGTATGTGCGCGTGGTGATGATCTTGTCGTAGTAGCCGGCCGACGTGTCGAGGTTGTGGTTGTAGTAATCGAGCCCTGCTGCCTTCAGCTCCTCGGCCTGTTCCGGCTCCAGCATCCCGAGGGTTGCGCAGGTTTCGAGGCCCAGTGCGCGGACGCCGCGAATCATGTCGGCCACCGCAGCCAGCTGATGCTTCTTCGGATTGCGGTAGGCGGCCCCCATGCAGAATCGGGTTGCTCCGCTCGCACGCGCTGCCCGGGCGTTCTCCAGCACCGTGTCGACATCGAGAAGGGCTTCGCGCTCGACGCCGGTGTCGTAGCGGACGCTTTGCGGGCAGTACGCGCAATCCTCCGGGCAGGCGCCCGTCTTGATCGACAGCAGCGTGCTCACCTGCACTTCATTCGGGTCGAACTGCTCGCGATGCACGCGCTGAGCGTGGAAGACGAGATCCGCGAATGGCATCTCCAGCAAGGTCCGGACCTCGTTCAGTGTCCAGTCGGTGCGTACCTGTCCGAGTCGTTCGAGTCCAAGGCCGATCATGAAGATCCTTCCGGGTTACGGGGTCCGGCCGAGCTGGCCGGTCCAATCAAGCAGTGTTTCTGCAGGAACGCGCAGGCATTCGTGCTTCCCAAGCGACTGCGGCGGTCGCCAGACTTGTTGCGCGGGCAGTATTCAGGCGGGCCAATCCGCTGTCAACCCGAGCGCACTATCGTGGTCAACGGATGGTCAACTTTTGCTCAGTCCCTGCTGCCGACCTCCTGCGTCCTGTGCGGTGGGCCGGGCCAGCCGCCCGACCTCGACCTGTGCGCCGCTTGCGAGTCGGAACTCGGGGCCAACTCGCCCGCCTGCGAGCGCTGCGGCGATCCCCTTGCCGGCAATCTCCGTGGCGCTGCTGTCTGCGGCGCATGCATCAGGGACAAGCCGCACTTCCATGGCACCTTCTGTGCATTCCGCTATACCTATCCGCTCGATCACTTGGTGCTCGCGCTCAAGTTCCACGGTGCGGTAACCCATGGTCGCGTCCTCGGGACGCTGCTCGGGCGGCGGTTGCTCGGCAGGACGGCGCACGAGATGCCCGGGATCATCGTGCCGATGCCGTTGTCCGATGAGCGATTCCGGGAGCGGGGCTACAACCAGGCCGTCGAACTCGGTCTGTCCGTTTCCCGAATCCTCACGATACCGCTGCGAACGGATCTGGCAGTACGGCAACGGCACACCCGCGAGCAAGCCGCGTTGTCCCGCAAGGAGAGGAAGAAGAATGTCCGAGGCGCCTTTGCGATCAAGGGAAGACTGGACAAGGCGTCCATCGCCATCCTCGACGACGTCGTGACAACCGGCAGCACCGCAAACGAACTGGCGAAAGTGCTGGTCAGGGCAGGGGCAAGGCGGGTCGAGTTGTGGGCCGTGGCGCATGCGACGCGCTGATAGTCCTCGAACGCGCGCCCCGGGGCTGAACGACGGCGACAGTTGTGTGTCAGAGCCGGCACAATGACACCCATGCCGCTCAATCCACTCCGCGCCTTCCTCAAGCTCGAGTCTTCGAGCGGAATCCTGCTGGTAGTTGCAGGCGTGCTCGCGATGATCTTCGCCAACTCGCCTGCAGCCGGCCTCTACAGCAGGTTGCTCGACTTCCCGTTGGCAGTCCATCTGGGCAGCCTCGCGCTCGCGAAGCCCCTGATCTTGTGGATAAACGACGGGCTGATGGCCGTTTTCTTCCTGCTGATCGGCCTTGAGGTTAAGCGGGAAGTCCTGGAAGGGGAGCTGGCAGACAGGGCGCGCATCGCGCTACCTGCCTTCGGCGCGGTGGGTGGAATGCTGGTGCCCGCGTTGATCTACGTCGGTTTCAACTGGGGCGATCCGGGCGGTCTGCGAGGATGGGCGATTCCTTCCGCGACGGATATCGCATTTGCGCTCGGCGTCCTGCAGCTCCTCGGGAACAGAGTTCCCCTGGGCCTGAAGGTATTCCTGCTTACGCTGGCCATCATGGACGACCTCGGGGCCATCGTGATCATCGCGTTGTTCTATACGAGCGAGCTGTCGATCGTGTCGCTACTGCTTGCCGCAGTCGCTGTCACGACGCTCGTCGCGATCAACGTCGGGCGTGTCACCAGAGTTGCTGTGTACCTCGTTGTCGGGCTCATCCTGTGGGTCTGCGTGCTCAAGTCCGGCGTGCACGCGACTCTGGCAGGGGTAGCCACGGCACTGGCGATCCCCATGCGGGATGCGTCAAGGGCAAGCCGGTCCCCGCTAAGGGAGGTGGAACATGCGCTGCATCCGTGGGTCGCCTTCGGCATCCTGCCGCTCTTCGCCTTTGCGAACGCGGGCGTGAGTCTTGCCGGGCTCACGCTCTGGAACCTGCTGGAGCCGATTCCGCTTGGCATTGCACTCGGACTGTTCGTCGGAAAGCAGGTCGGTGTCTTCGTTTTCGCGTGGGTCGCCGTGGCCTTGGGGTTGGCGCGATTGCCGGAGGGAGTGACCTGGAGGCAGCTCTACGGCGCAGCGATCCTCTGCGGGATCGGCTTCACGATGAGTCTGTTCATCGGGTCCCTGGCGTTCGAGCAGTCGGCGGCCGGTGCACCAGTGAACGACAGGCTCGGGATCCTTGTGGGTTCACTCGTTTCCGCGGTCGCCGGCTATTTCTTCCTGAGAGCGGCCTTGCCGGCAAATGGCGACTGAGGGAGTCCGCTGCTTTCAGGTGCGGAACAGATACTCAAGGGCAATGCCGATGAAGACGGCCATGCCGAAGTAGTTGTTGTTGAGGAACGCGCGAAAGCACTTGTCTGGAATGCGGTCACGAAGCAGCCACTGCTCGTAGAGCGAAAAGCATGCAGCGGATGCAAGCCCGCCGTAGTACCACGCGCCAAGCTCGAGGTCGCGCCCGATCAGCCATAGCGCCAGCAGTGTCATGAGCTGCATGATCCCGATGACAACCCGATCCGCATCGCCGAACAGGATGGCACTGGAGCGCACGCCGATCTTCAAGTCGTCCTCGCGGTCGACCATCGCGTACATGGTGTCGTAGGCGGTCGTCCACAGCAGCGAAGCCATGAAGAGCAGCCAGCCGATCCGCGAGATCGTGCCCGCCTCTGCCGCATACGCCATGGGCACCGACCACGAGAACGCGATGCCGAGGTACATCTGAGGGATCGGGAAGAAGCGCTTGAAGAACGGATAGGTCACCGTCAGCACGGCGCCGATCAGGGCGAGCTGCTGCGTGAACCGGTCGAGCGTCATGACGAGTCCGAGCGCGATGAGCGACAGCGCGACGAACAGCATGATGGCTTCCTTCGGCTCCACTCGGCCCTGCGCCATCGGGCGTTCGCGGGTCCTGCGCACGTGGGGGTCGATCTTGCGATCCGCAAAATCGTTGATGACGCAGCCGGCCGAGCGCATCAGGAACACGCCCAACGTGAACACGATGAAGACGCGCGGGTGAGGATGCCCGTCCGATGCGAGCCACAGTGCCCACAGCGCCGGCCACAACAGCAGGAACGTGCCGATGGGGCGGTCCACGCGCATGAGGCGACCGTAGTCGCCGAGCGTCGCTGCGAGTTGCGGCAACACTTCGGTGGCGAAGGCGGTTTCGTTGAAGCGTTCGCCCCAACTGCGTGGGCGGTTGCCTGCGGGAGTCGTCATGGGTCCCCGTGACCTGGAACTTGAGCGGAGTGACTTTGCCGTTGATCGCCGTCTCCGGTCAACAAGGATTTCTGCTCGTGTCCCGTTGGCTGCCGGGCATGACGCCCTCGCGCGTTCAAACCCGGCTGAAGCGTTCACCTGTGCCGATCCATCGGCTCAGTAGCGGTGCTATGACTGTCTCGTTGCCCTCGAGCAGCGCCGTTGCCGCCAGCTGGACGCGTGGCAGCAGGTCTGCGTCGCGAAGCAGGTCAGCCACCCGCATCCGGGCGAGCCCTGTCTGGCGTGTACCGAGCAGTTCGCCGGGCCCACGCAGTTCGAGGTCACGCCGTGCCACCTCGAAGCCATCGTTGGTATCGCGCATGACCCCGAGTCGTTCGCGGGCAATCTCGGTCAACGGCGGCTTGTAGAGCAGCACGCACGTGCTTTCCTGGCTGCCGCGGCCGACCCGGCCACGAAGCTGGTGCAGCTGCGCGAGTCCCATGCGCTCGGCATTCTCGATCACCATCAGGCTTGCGTTCGGCACGTCCACGCCCACTTCAATGACGGTCGTCGCGACAAGAAGCTGGATGTCCCCGGCCTTGAAGCTCGCCATGACCGCATCCTTCTGCTGGCCGGTCAGGCGGCCGTGAATCAACCCGACCGCAAGACCCGGCAGCGCCTCGGCGAGCGTGGCGGCGGTTTCTTCCGCTGCCTGTGCCTCCAGCAGGTCCGACTCCTCGATAAGCGGACAGACCCAATAGGCCTGGCGCTTGCCCTGGCATGCCTCCAGGATTCGCTGGATCACGTCCACTCTCCGCGACTCGGGCAGCACAACCGTTTTTACCGGCGTGCGGCCGGGCGGCAGCTCATCGATGATCGACACGTCGAGGTCGGCGTAGGCCGTCATGGCGAGCGTCCTCGGGATCGGCGTCGCCGTCATGATGAGCTGATGCGGATACCGGCCGCTTGCCTGGCCCTTCTCCCTGAGCAACAAGCGCTGATGCACGCCAAAACGATGTTGCTCGTCGATGATGGCGAGCCCGAGTCGCGAGAACGCCACCTGTTCCTGGAAGAGCGCGTGAGTGCCAACTGCAACGCTGATCTCGCCGGACGCGAGCCCCGCCTGTATTTCCGACCGCTTGCGCACGCCCAGCCGCCCGGTCAGCAGCGCCAGCGATACATTCAACGGTTCGAGCCAGTTTGCGAAATTGCGGGCGTGCTGTTCGGCCAGCAGTTCCGTCGGCGCCATCAGCACCACCTGGAAGCCAGCATCGACAGCGTGC
This sequence comes from Steroidobacteraceae bacterium, assembly GCA_040080215.1. GTDB lineage: Bacteria > Pseudomonadota > Gammaproteobacteria > Steroidobacterales > Steroidobacteraceae > CAIUGU01. The sequence continues at coordinate 164,958 of JBEBIT010000001.1, read as the reverse complement.
AGGGCCGCAAGTGCCGCCACGACGGTCTTGCCGCACCCGACGTCTCCTTGGACAAGGCGCAGCATGGGTTTCGCTGCCGCGAGATCGGCCTCGATTTCCTTCCAGACGCGTGCTTGCGCACCCGTCAATGCGAACGGCAGATTGGAGAGGAACCGATCGAGCAGTTGCCTGCCCGCAGGCATCGCCCACCCGGGATCGCTCTGGATGTTCTTGCGGAGCAACCGCAGGCTCAGCTGCTGCGCCAGCAATTCCTCGAAGGCCAGCCGGCGTTGTGCGGGATGAAGTCCGGCTGCGAGCAACTCGACGCTGGCATCCGGGGGCGGTCGATGCACGTACTGCAGAGCCGACGCCAAGGTCGGCATGTCGAGTCCCTGCAAAAGTCCCGAAGGCAGCCAGTCACACACCCCTTCGCCTTTGAGCTCCTTCAGGGCCAACGTCGTCAAGCGACGCAGGCGGGCTTGCGCCACGCCTTCGGTCGCAGGGTAGACGGGCGTCAGCGCGTCTTCTGTTCCTCGAGCCGCATCCGCTTCGACGCGGTGATACTCGGGATGGACGATCTCGAGACCGAGCGGCCCTCGCCTGGCCTCGCCGAAGCAGCGAATGCGCACCCCGCGCGCCAGCGCAACCTGCTGTGCACCGGAGAAGTGGAAGAAGCGCAGCGTGAGAAACCCGGAGCCGTCCGCGATCCTGCAGATGAGCTGTCGCCTGCCCCGAAAGACGATCTCCGCGAGTTGCACTTCTCCTTCTACTACCGCACGGTCCCCCGCCTGCAGCGAACCGATCGCGACGACACGCGTGCGGTCCTCGTAGCGGAGCGGCAGCAGGAACAGGGCATCCTGGACCGTGAAAACCCCGAGCTTTGCGAGCTTTTCCGCAAGGGCCGGCCCGACGCCAGAAAGCGCCGTCACCGGCCGCAGTTCGGGAAGCACCGCGGGCTTAAGTGGCGTTGCCATCGGCCCTCCCCTTGCAGTGGTCCAGTGCGCCGGTGCGTATCTGTCGCGGATTACAGTTCGAGGACGCAGTCCATCTCGACAGCCGCGTCCCGGGGCAGTGCAACTACGCCAATCGCAGCACGTGCGGGATAGGGCTCCTTGAAGTACTCCGTCATGATGCGGTTGACGGCTGAGAAGTGCTGCAGGTCCGTGAGAAATACATTCAGCTTGGCAACGTGGCTGAAATCGCCGCCTGCGGCCGTGATGATGGCCTTCAGGTTTTCGAGCACGCGGCGGATCTGCTGATCCATGTCACCCGTTACGAGCTGGCCGGTGGCCGGGTCCAGCGGAATCTGTCCGGACACGTAAACCGTGTTGCCGCACTTGACGGCCTGCGAGTAGGTGCCGATCGCGCCGGGAGCATGCGGGGTTGAAATGATCGTACGTGTCATGACGGGGCCTCGGGGTCGTTGATGAAGCAGCGCGATGCCTGCGCTTCCTGCGGGCAAGCAATGGGGGCGCGCCGAATTCTAAGGGCAGGCAGTTCGATGTGCGAGTGACGGTCGCGCCGGTGCCTTTGCTGCCATCGCAGGTCGCGCTTCGGATCAGGCGCAGGTACGGATGACCCGGAGGACGTCGGGCATCTTGCGCACGCTCTTGATCACCTTGGCGAGGTGCTTGCGGTCGCGAACCTGCAATTCGAAGATGATCGTCGACGCATCGGAGTCGCTTTCGAGCATGGAGACGTGGTCGATATTGGTCTGCGTTCCGGCGATGTCCGACGCGAGCGCCGCCAGCACGCCGACCCGGTTCGCCACCTCGACGCGCACCTCGACCGCATAGAGACGGTCGACGCCTGCCTGCCAGCTGACTGACAACCACTTGTCCGGCTGTTTGCGATAGCTGCGCAGGTTGCCGCAGGCCTCGCGATGGATCACCACGCCGCGACCGCTCGAGAGGTAAGCCATGATCGGATCGTTCGGGATCGGGAAGCAGCAGCGCGCATAACTCACGACGAGGCCTTCCGTGCCCGCGATCGCGAGTGGATCCTTCTTGGTAAGCGGCTCCGGCGCTGCCGAATCCGTTGGCAGGAGTCTCCGGGCCACGAGGGGCGCCAGCCGCTCGCCGAGACCGATCTGTTCGAACAGTTCGTCGGGCTTCTCCAGGCCGAGATCCGACACGACGGTCTGCAGCTGGTCGTCGTCAATCTTCTTCAGTGACAGCGACAGTTCGGACAACGCCTGGTTGAGCAGCCGCTTGCCGAGCTCGATGGCCTCGCTGTGCTTCAAACCCTTGAGGTAGTGACGGATGGCGGCGCGCGCCTTGGCGGTTACAACGAAATTGACCCAGGCCGGGTTCGGTGTTGCTCCCTTTGCCGTGATGATCTCGACCGTCTGCCCGTTGCGCAGCGGCGTCCTGAGGGGCACGAGGCGGCGATCGATCTTGGCGGCCACGCAGTGGTTGCCGACGACGGTGTGCACGTCATAGGCGAAATCCACCGCCGTCGAGTTGCGCGGCAAGCGCCGGATGTCGCCCTTGGGCGTGAACACGTAGACCTTGTCGGGGAACAGGTCGAGCTTGACGCTCTCCATGAACTCCTCGGAGTTGCCGCCTTGCTGCATTTCCATGAGCTGCTTGAGCCACTCATGCGCGTGGTCACTGTAGGCGCGACCCTGGCCCTCGCCGGCCTTGTACTGCCAGTGAGCCGCGATGCCCGATTCGGCCACGCGATGCATGTCTTCGGTCCGGATCTGCACTTCGATCGGCATGCCGTTCGGGCCGAACAGCGTCGTGTGCAGCGACTGATAGCCGTTGATGCGCGGAATCGCGATGTAGTCCTTGAAGCGACCCGGCATGGGCCGGTACAAGCCGTGCACCAGCCCCAACACGCGGTAACACGTGTCGATGCTGTCGCACACGATGCGGAAGCCGAACACGTCGACGATCTCGGCGAGCGACGCGCTCTTGCGCCGCATCTTCTGGTACACGCTGTAGAGGTGTTTCTCGCGGCCTTCGACCCGGCCTGCGATGTTGGCCTTCTTGAGCGACGTCTGGATGTTCTCCAGGATCTTGCCGATGAACTGTTTCTGGTTGCCGCGCGCCTTCTTCAGCGCCTTCTCGATGATCCGGTAGCGACCTGGATACAGCGACTTGAAACCCAGCTCTTCGAGTTCGCTCTTGATGGAATTGATGCCGAGCCGGTTGGCGATGGGCGCGAAGATCTCGAGCGTCTCACGGGCGATGGCGCGTCTTCTGGCCGGCGGCATTGCACCCAGCGTCCGCATGTTGTGCGTGCGGTCCGCCAGCTTGACCATGATGACCCGGATGTCGCGGACCATCGCGAGCAGCATCTTGCGAAAGCTTTCGGCCTGCGCCTCCGCGCGGCTGCGGAACTGGATCTGGTCCAGTTTCGACACGCCGTCCACGAGTTCCGCGACCTGCGTACCGAACTTCTCGGCGATCTCCGCCTTGGCGGTCGGGGTGTCTTCGATGACGTCGTGCAGGATGGCCGCGACGATGGTCTGGGCATCGAGGTGCAGGTCTGCCAGCAAGTCGGCGACAGCGACCGGATGGGCAATGTAGGGTTCGCCGGAAAGACGCTTCTGGCCCTCGTGGGCCTGTGCGCCGAATTCGTAGGCTTCGCGGACCTGGTCGACCTGCTCGGGCGGCAGGTACGTTTCAAGCTTGTTGAGGAGCTGGGTAACGCCTATCGAGCGTCTTCCGGACGGCCAGAGGTTCCGTATGGAAGACGCATAGTCCATGGGAGCTGGATGGGGTCAGGTGCAGGAGCGGTTCAATCTCCGAGACCGAGGTGGGGTGCGCGCAGTTCGCCCGACATCTCGGGCTCCGGCATCAGGAGTTCTGGGGCGGGACGATCAGCCTCTTCAAGGATTTCCGGACCCACATGGCCAGCTGCGATCTCCCGGAGCGCGATGACGGTCGGCTTGTCATTCTCGGGGTCAACCGTCGATTCCGCGCCGTTCGCCACCCGACGCGCCCGCTTGGCGGCGACCAGCACCAGCTGGAACAGGTTGGGAACGTTCTGCAGGCAATCTTCAACTGTAATACGTGCCATCTGGATCAAGACCTCGAAGATAGTCGGTTCGCCGGGAACCTTTAGGGGAGACTGCCTGAACAGGCGATTTGGCGACAGTATAGCCGAGCGGGCCGCCAACCGCATTCGGCCGGGGCGAACTGGTATCCCCTTCACGCGGTGCACGGGGGAACCGCAGCGCCGTCAGCGGGCCTGGTCCGTGCCTGTCAGGGAGGGCATCAACCATTCGAGTTCGGGGCGGGGGAGCCGCAGATGCTCGCCCTGCCCTGTGATGACGGCCTCCAGGTCGCAGAGCGCCTGGGCAAAGTCTTCGTTGATGACCACGTAGTCGAATTCGTCCCAATGGGACATGTCGCTGCGGGCATCCCTCAGGCGTCGCGCGATGACTGCGTCGGAATCCGTCGCCCGCCCCCGCAAGCGTCGTTCCAGCTCGGTCAGGGACGGCGGCAGGATGAAGATCGACAGGCACTCCGGCATCGCCGCCCGCACCTGCTGCGCGCCTTGCCAGTCGATCTCAAGGATCACGTCATGGCCCTCGCCCAGCAGCCCCTCTACCTGGGCTTTCAGGGTTCCGTAGTAGTTGTCGAACACCTGCGCATATTCAAGGAAGGCGCCACCCGCGATGCGGCGCTCGAATTCGGCGCGATCGACGAAAAAGTAGTCCCGACCCTCCTGCTCTGCAGGGCGGCGTGGCCGGGTGGTGCAGGAGATGGAAAAACGCAGCTGCGGACGGCGTTCGAGGATCGCGCGCACCAGCGAGGTCTTGCCCGCTCCGGACGGAGCCGCGATTACATAAAGTCGTCCGCGCCGTGCAGTCACTTGGATTGAACCATGAAAAGGCGTTTTTTGGGGTTCGCCGGCGCGCGGGCTGGCGTTGACGGGCATGGTAACAACAAAGAATCGTGCGTGTCGTCCCGCTCCTCTATTTGGAAGTGGCCGGCGATGCGGCACGGACGGTAAGATGCGGGCATGTGATTCGTGCCCCGGCGGGCCCGGGTCAGCCCATCCTGCCGGCCAGATCGAGCCGGCGGGTCAATCTTGCTGGAGGAGGTTTCGAGAGTGCTGAACAAGCGAGTACGCTCGGTTGCGGAGGCCGTCGCGGACGTCAAGGACGGCGCTACCGTCATGGTTGGCGGCTTCGGCACGGCCGGCATTCCCAATGAGCTGATCGAGGGCCTGATTGAGCAGGGTGCCCGGGACCTGGTCATCGTGAACAACAACGCAGGCAACGGCGATACGGGCCTCGCGGCACTGCTGAAGACCGGGCGCGTGCGCAAGATCATCTGCAGCTTCCCCCGCCAGGCAGACAGTTACGTTTTCGATGAGCTGTATCGTGCCGGCAAGCTCGAACTCGAGCTGGTGCCCCAGGGCAACCTCGCGGAGCGCATACGGGCGGCGGGCGCAGGCATCGGCGCCTTCTTTACCCCCACCGGCTACGGCACCGAACTCGCGAAGAATCCGGACGGCAGCGCGAAGGAAACTCGCGAGATCAACGGGCGCATGTACGTCCTCGAGTACCCGATCTATGCCGACGTGGCCCTGATCCGCGCAGAGCGCGGGGACGTCTGGGGCAACCTGACCTACCGCAAGGCGGCGCGGAACTTCGGTCCTGTCATGGCGACAGGGGCGAAATGCACGATCGCCACCGTCCATGAGTTCGTCGAGCTCGGCCAGCTCGATCCTGAAAACATCGTGACTCCCGGCATCTTCGTCAGCCGGGTGGTCCTCGTGCCGCGGGTCGCCACGGGCGCCGGCGGTTTCAAGAAGGAAGCGTGAAGATGACCTACCAGCGTAGAAGCAAGGACCAGCTTGCGGTCCGAGTCGCGGAGGACATGCCCGACGGCGCCTATGTGAACCTCGGTATCGGCATGCCCACCCTGGTGGCCAACCACATCGGCAACGGGCGCGAGATCATCCTTCATAGCGAGAACGGCATTCTCGGCATGGGTCCCGCTCCCAAGGCCGGAGAAGAGGATTACGACCTGATCAACGCCGGCAAGCAGCCGGTTACCCTGCTGGCGGGCGGTGCCTTTTTCCATCACTCGGACAGCTTCGCGATGATGCGCGGCGGGCATCTTGATATCTGCGTGCTGGGCGCGTTCCAGGTGTCTGCGACCGGCGATCTCGCCAACTGGAGTACGGGCGAACCCGGCTCGATTCCGGCGGTCGGCGGCGCCATGGATCTCGCAATCGGAGCGAAGCAGACGTGGGTGATGATGGATCTGCTGACCAAGAAAGGCGAGAGCAAGCTGGTCCGCGAGTGCACCTATCCGCTGACGGGAATCGGCTGCGTCTCGCGCGTGTATTCGGACCTCGCCACGTTCGAGTGTTCGCCCCAGGGGCTCAAGCTCATCGACAAGGTTGATGGACTCGAGCTGGCGGAGCTTGAACGACTGGTGGGATTGCCGATCAGGACCTGAGAGATGTCCCTGCGCGATTCCGGGGGACGACCTGTGCGCGGAATCGTGCGACCGAACACAACAAGAGCTCGTGCATGACGGCATGATCCGGTCAGCAACCTTAAACAATATTTACTTTATATCTGTCCATTCCGCGAGGCCGATCCATGAGCACATTCGATCAGCAGACCACGAAGTTCCGCACCCAGTCGGGCTTCATTGCCGCGCTCGACCAGAGCGGCGGAAGCACCCCGAAGGCGCTCAAGCTCTATGGAATTGCCGAGTCGTCGTACTCGGGCGATGTGCAGATGATGGACCTGATCCATGCCATGCGCTCGCGCATCATCACGAGCCCCGCCTTTAACGGCGACCGGGTGCTCGCTGCGATCCTCTTCGAGGCTACTATGGACCGCGACATCCAGGGTGTGCCGACCGCCCATTACCTGTGGAACGTCAAGCGCGTGGTTCCGATCCTGAAGGTTGACAAGGGCCTTGCCGATGAAGTGAACGGCGTGCAGCTCATGAAGGCGATGCCCGAACTCGATGCACTGCTGGCCAAGGCCAAGGCGAAGGGCATCTACGGCACGAAGATGCGTTCGGTCATCAAGCAAGCCGATGCCGCAGGTATCCAGGCGGTCGTCGACCAGCAGATTGCGGTGGCGAAGCAGATCATTGCGGGCGGACTCGTGCCGATCATCGAGCCGGAAGTCGATATTCATTGCCCTGACAAGGCCGGAGCAGAGTCGCTGCTCAAGGCATCGCTGCTCAAGGGACTCGATACGTTGCCAGCCGGCCAGCTTGTCATGCTCAAGCTGACCCTGCCCGAAGTCGACGACGCCTACGCCGATTTCGTGAAGCATCCCCGCGTTCTCAAGGTGGTGGCGTTGTCGGGTGGATACAGCCGGGCTGACGCCAACAAGAAGCTTGCCCGGCAGCACGGTATGGTCGCGAGCTTCTCGCGTGCGCTGACAGAAGGGCTGACGGCGCAGCAGAGCGAAGCGGAATTCAACGTTGCGCTCGACGCGGCAATCCAGGCGATCTACGAGGCTTCCAAGACCTGAGACCGCCTCTGCTGGAGCATCCGGCGCGAGGTGCCCCAAGGCCCTCGTGCCTTGATCCGAGATCGCGAAGCGAGTTTTGTGCGCGCCCGCAGGCAGCGCTACTCGATGTTCTGTACCTGCTCGCGGATCTGCTCGATGATCACCTTCATGTCGACAGCCGCCCGGGTGGTTTCGACATCCTGGGACTTCGAGGACAGCGTGTTCGCCTCGCGATTCAGTTCCTGCATCAGGAAATCGAGCCTGCGTCCCGCCGGTTCCGACGAGTCGAGCGAGGTGACGATTTCGGTGAGGTGACTTTCCAGCCTGTCGAGTTCCTCATCCACGTCCATCTTGTGCGTATACAGGACGATTTCCTGTTCAAGACGGCTCGGGTCGATGGTCTGGCCCAGCTGCGCTACTTTCTCGATGATGCGTGCCCGCAGTTTGGCCGCCAGCTCAGGCAGGCGCTTCTTCACCAGTTCGACCTGTGATTGCAGTGCCGTGCATCGCTGCAGCATCACTTCGCGCATCCGGGCACCTTCGCGGGCGCGGGTGTCGTTGAGTTCCTGAAGTGCTTCGCGAACGAGGTCCAGGGTCGCTGCCAGCGCCGGACTCAAGTCCTTTTCCGCCTCGCGGATCACGCCAGGCCAACGCATGACTTCGAGTGGGCTGACCGGGGCGGGGGAGGCCATCTGGTGATGCAGCTCGGCGACCTGCCTGACCAGTTGCGCGACCAGCTCGGCATTGAGCTCTATGACGGGCGTACTACCCGCAGTCGACTTGAGGTAAAGGTTCGCATCCACCTTGCCCCGGCGGAGGCTTGCCCCGATCAGCTGGCGCACCTCGCTCTCGACGGACCTCAGCTCGTCGGGCAGGCGCAGCGCCACCTCGAGGTAGCGATGATTGACGGTCCGGAGCTCACATGAAAGTGTGCCCCAGGTGCCCTGGCGTTCGCGCCTGGCGAACCCGGTCATGCTGCGGATCATCTCTTTTACTCGGATACGTTGGGGGTGATATAAAGCGCCGCGAAGTGTAGCAGCTGAAGCACGCGCCACGGAGTTGTCCTTGCTGATCGAGTATGCAGACCTGAGCCTGATTGGCGCACGCGAAGACAACCAGGATCGCGTGGCCATCGCCGTGTCCGAGCACGCGGCCTTGCTCGTCGTGATCGACGGCATGGGCGGGCATGCCGATGGCGCCAAGGCGGCCGATACGGCGCTGAAGAGCATGCTTGACTCGTTCTGGCAGTCCGCGCTGCCCATCTTCGATCCGCTCGGATTCGTCCATCTTGCGCTGGGTCGTGCTCACGATGAAGTCTGCCGGCTCGGCAACGGCCTCACGGTCGATTCCAGGCCTCGCGCTACCACGGCAATCTGCCTTGTCCAGGATGGCTCGGCCTACTGGGGCCACGTCGGTGACAGCCGCATCTATCTGATGAGGCGCGGCCAGGTAGCCGATCGCACCCGGGACCACAGCCACGTGGAACTGCTGCTGCGCGAAAAGAAGATCACGCAGGAAGAAGTGGCCCATCACCCGATGCGCAACTTCGTCGAAAGCTGCCTTGGGGGCGATCCCGCAGTGCCGGAAATGACCATCAGCGGGCGCAAGTCCCTGATCCCCGGCGATGTGCTCATGTTATGCACGGACGGTATCTGGTCCAACCTGAGCGACTCCACGATCGCTGGCTATTGCACTGACGAGAGCCAGGACCTTCGCTCTGCGCTTGAAGTGCTGGGTCATCGTGCAGTTGCCGCTTCCGCTCCCTTCAGCGACAACTCCACCGCCGCCATCCTGCGCTGGAAGGGCGAGTGAAGGCGATTCGGCGCCCGGGCAGCCGCCCCTCGGAGGAAACATGACAGCCCATCTGCGCCCCAGCGGCCGCGCTCCGGACCAGTTGCGGACGGTGAAATTCACCCGTCGCTATACGCGCCATGCCGAGGGGTCGGTGCTGGTCGAGTTCGGCGACACCAAGGTTTTGTGCACGGCCACTGTCGAGAACAGCGTGCCGTCGTTTCTGCGCAATTCGGGGCAGGGCTGGGTAACTGCGGAGTACGGCATGTTGCCGCGCGCTACGCACACCCGTTCCGCGCGAGAGGCCGCCAAAGGCAAGCAGGGCGGGCGGACGCTCGAAATACAGCGCTTGATCGGTCGCGCGCTGCGCGCGGTCGTAGACCTCAAGGCACTCGGAGAGCGGACCGTCACGCTCGACTGCGACGTCCTGCAGGCCGACGGTGGCACCCGCACTGCGGCGATCACCGGGAGCTACGTCGCGCTCGTTGATGCCGCGGCTGCCATGATCAAGAAGGGGCAGCTGAAGGAAAGTCCCATTCACGGTCAGGTCGCTGCCGTCTCGGTCGGCATCTCGGGAGGCATTCCGGTGCTCGACCTCGATTACCGCGAGGACTCGGAAGCCGAGACTGACATGAACGTCGTCATGAACAACGGCGGCGGCTTCATCGAGATACAGGGAACGGCGGAGGGCCACGCGTTCCGCCGCCACGAGCTTGATGAGTTGCTGAACCTCGCCGCCGGGGGCATCGGCCGCCTGTTGGCACTGCAGCTCGAGACCCTGCACGAGGACTGACTCACCGTTTCACGCCTTGGTGAGTCGGGTTGCCGTCGCGTCGCGGTGGCCATCATGGGTATCTAGACGCCGAATCTTCCAATGAAACCGCGCATTGTCCTCGCTACCACGAACCCGGCAAAGCTGCGGGAACTCGAAGACCTGCTGGCACCCTGGCAAGTCGAGGTGCTGGCCCAGTCGCGGTTCACCCGTGACAGCGTCGCCGAGACAGGGCTGACATTCGTCGAGAACGCCATCCTCAAGGCTCGTTACGCTGCGGAGAAATCCGGGCTCCCCGCCGTCGCCGATGATTCCGGTATCGAAGTGGACGCGCTACGGGGGCGCCCGGGCATCTATTCGGCGCGTTACGCCGGACAAGGGGCCAGCGACACCGACAACCTGCAGCGACTGCTTGTCGAGCTGGCCGGCGTGCCGCTGGAAAAGCGAACAGCCCGCTACCGGTGCGCGCTGGTCTACATGCGTTACGAGCTGGATCCGGCGCCGATCATCTGCCAGGCAAGTTGGGAAGGGACGATCATGGTCGAATCTCGGGGCGACGGTGGATTCGGCTACGACCCGATTTTCCAGGTGGCCGGCCTCGGCGTTACGGCTGCGGAGCTGTCTGCAGAAGCCAAGAATCAACTGAGCCACCGCGGCAAGGCGCTGCGCTTTCTCGTTGCCGAGCTTGAAGCCACTGGGGTCCTGCCGAGGCGGGCCTGATGTTCCCGTGATGAAATCTGCGCCGCCCCTCTCGCTGTATGTGCACGTGCCCTGGTGCGTTCGCAAGTGTCCTTACTGCGATTTCAATTCGCACCAGGCCCCCGTGGGCGATATTCCTGAAGACCGCTACGTGGCTGCGCTGCTTGGTGACCTTGAGCACGATCTTGAATTCGTTGGCGAGCGGGAACTCCAATCCATCTTTATTGGAGGAGGCACTCCCAGCCTGTTCTCTCCGGCGATCTTCACCCGGTTGCTGAAAGCGATCGCAGCGCGCCTGCCTTGTGCGCATGACATGGAGGTAACGCTGGAGGCGAATCCCGGAACGATCGAGCACGGCCGTTTCGCGGGCTATCGGGATGCCGGCATCACGCGCGTTTCGCTCGGTGTGCAGAGTTTCGACGCCGGGCACCTCAAGCGACTCGGTCGGATTCATTCGCCTGGCGATGTCTTCCGGGCAGTGGGTGAGCTCAAGCAGGCAGGACTCCACAACTTCAATCTTGACCTGATGTACGCCCTGCCGGAACAGACGCTTGCGCAGGCCGAGCTCGATGTGGTGACGGCGATCGATCTGCAGCCCAGTCACCTTTCGCACTACCAGCTGACACTGGAGCCGGGCACCGTGTTCCACCACAGGCCTCCTGGGGGGTTGCCAGATCCCGATGCCGCGTGGGAGATGCAACAGGCTTGCCAGGGCCTGATCGCAGAGAACGGGTTCACGCAGTACGAAGTATCGGCCTACGCGAGCCATGAACACCGTTGTCGCCACAATCTCAACTACTGGCAATTCGGCGACTACATCGGCATCGGAGCCGGAGCACATGGGAAGTTGACTGACGTTGCGGGTGGCCGCGTATTGCGAACGACGCGGCACAAGCAGCCACGGACCTACCTTGAGGCCGATACAGCCGCTGGCAGGCTTCTGGAGAGCCGACAGGTGCATGATGCCGACCTACCCTTCGAATTCATGTTGAACGCCTTGCGGTTGCGCGAAGGGTTCGACGTAACGGATTTTGAAGCGACGACGGGCCTTCCAGGAAAGGTCATCGAGCGTCCGCTTGACCGGGCCAAGGCGCAGGGGCTGATCGAGGCGAATCCATCGGGGCGCTGGCGTCCCAGCGATCTTGGTTGGCGATTCCTGAACGATTTGCAGGCGCTGTTCCTTGAGGCCTCACCCTGATCTCCTCTTCTCAAGGCGCGTGCAAGCTTGTGAAACGGTTTGCAAAATTGCCTTGCTTGGCCCCTGTTCGGCCGGGTTGAGGCGAAGGTTATGCACATCAACTGGCACCCTTTCAAAAAACCCGGCCTTGATGACGACATTACATCGGGATTGTCATGTAGTTCCAGTAGGTTATTGATTTAGCAATAAGAAAATGCATGGCTAAAATTTGAGCAACATGACATTGTCGCATCCGCAGCGGCATTGCCGCCCCTGTTGAGGACTTTCTTCCACAGACTTATCCACAGGTTTTGTGGATAACCGCCATTTGCACCGGATTGGCGCTACCGTTTCTGGATGAGCGGTCGGCCAACGCGGACTGCGGCGGGTAATTATCAGCTTGTCATGACCCGCCTTCGTGGCTACACTGCGCGCCCCATTTCCCAAGGGGGCGCCCATGAGCGGCGCCCAGTAAAAGCCATGAAGGCCGGCATACATCCCGAGTACAAAGAGATCACCGTGCAGTGCAGCTGCGGGAACACGTTCCAGACGAGGTCTACCCTCACTGAGGACCTGCAGATCGAAGTCTGCTCGAACTGCCACCCGTTCTACACGGGCAAGCAGAAGATCGTAGACACGGGCGGTCGCGTCGACAAGTTCCGCAAGAAGTACGCGCGCGGCTGAGGTCGCGTTCAGGGCTCCGGCGCGGGAGACCCGGCGAATGTTTGAAGAAGGGGTGCCAAAGTGCACCCCTTCTGCTTTTGGGCCCGCTGCGGGATCAGGTCGCCGTACCTTGTCGCACTGTCGGGCACAGGGTTATAACGGAACTAATTCATTCCCCGGTACCCTCAAAGCAGGCCACTGGCTCATTCACACGGAGCGATCGATGCCCTTCCAGCGTGCTTTCGCCGCCGCGCCCCTCCTCGCGCTCGTACTGCTGTCACTTGCAGGTTGCGCCACCAACCCCGTGACGGGCCGCCCCAACCTTGCCTTCATGTCCGAAGCCGATGAGATCCGCATCGGCCAGCAGATGCATCCGCAGATCCTGCAACAATACGGCGCCTATGATGATCCGAAGGTCCAGGCCTACGTCAACGAGGTCGGCCAGCGACTTGTCGCGAAGAGTCACCGCAGCAACCTGAAATACACCTTCACTGTTCTCGACAGCGACGAGGTGAATGCGTTCGCCACCCCCGGTGGCTACATCTACATCACGCGCGGCATCATGGCCTATCTCAATTCCGAGGCGGAGCTCGCGGCCGTTGTCGGGCACGAGATTGGCCACGTGGCGGCACGTCACGCGGTGCGGCAGCAAAGCCAATCGTCAATTGCAGGTGTCGGCGCCATTGCCGTTGGCATTCTCACGGGCAGTGGCGACCTAGCCAATCTCACGGGCGAAGCAGCTACGGCTCTGGTGCGCGGCTATGGCCGGGACATGGAGCTCGAAGCCGACCGCCTCGGGGCCGAGAACATCACCGCGATCGGCTTCAGTTCGGAAAACATGGTCGACGTAGTGCGGCTGCTCAAGAATCAGGAAATGTTCGAAGTGGACAGGGCCCGGCGCGAAGGCCGGCAGCCCAAGATCTACCACGGCGTGTTCGCAACACATCCGGACAACGACACCCGGCTCCGTGAAGTCGTGCAATCCGCGCAGAAGTACGCATCCAGCGAGGAGAGCGATGACTTGGCGCAGCCCTACCTCAAGAACGTCGAGGGTCTCGCCGTGGGCTCAAGTCGCGCGCAGGGCGTGGTGCGAGGTACCCGCTTCTATCACGCCAACCTCGGGTTCACCCTGGCGTTTCCCTCCGGATGGACTGTCCAGAATCAGGCGGAAAAACTGACTGCGCTGTCTCCCCAGCGGGACAGCATGATCCAGATGACAACCGAGGCACCGCCCCCAAATACCGGGCCACGCGAATTCCTGTCGCGCCTGCTGGCCAACGCGGGGTCTGGTCAGGGCGAGGAGCTCGAGATCAATGGATTGCGCGCGTACTCGGCGGTGGTCCGGTCCGCAAAGACTCCCTTCGGGCAGGGCCCCGTGCGCTATGTTGTCCTCTACTACAACAACCTCGCTTATGTCTTTGCCGGCGCCAGCAAGGCCAGTACGTCCGTGCCTACGGCAGACCCCGTGATCGTCTCCAGCATCAAGACCTTCCGCCGCCTCAAGGAAAACGAGTTCGCCCTCGCGGAGCCGTACAGAATCAAGCTCGTCAAGGCGACGGAAGCGACCCGCGTTACGGACCTGGCCAAGGGTTCGCCCATCGAGAAGTACCCCGTGGAGTCCTTGAGGCTCTATAACGACCTCTATCCGAACAAAGAGCCGCGTCCCGGCCAGTTGGTCAAGGTAGTACAGTAGGGCGGCCGAATCGCCAACGTCGTCCCGGTTCTCAGTGGCAGCCTTGAGTCGCCGCGAACGCTTGATTTAGCTGCGGCCCCATGTAAGGCTGCGCGCCACATTTTTTCGTCTCTCCCGGCACCGGGAGTCGATCCTCAGGAAGATGTCATGACCGACAAGCAGTACGAGCTGACCAACCTCTCCAGTGGCAAGAAGTCCATTCTCGAGGCCCGGAGCGGAACGCTCGGACCCGATGTCATCAACATCGCGAACGTCACTCGGGACCACGGGGTGTTCACTTTCGATCCCGGGTTCATGGCAACAGCCGCCTGCGAGAGCAAGATCACCTACATCGATGGCGACGAAGGCGTACTCCTCTACCGCGGCTATCCGGTGGAGCAGCTTGCGGAAAAGAGCAACTTCCTGGAAGTGGCCTACCTGTTGATCAACGGGCAGCTGCCATCCGCTACGCAGCTCGCCGAGTTCGTGCACGCGATCCAGTACCACACGATGATCAACGAATCGCTGTTGCGTTTCTTCAACGGATTCCAGTACAACGCGCACCCGATGGCGATGTTGTCCGGTGTCGTCGCGTCCATGGCGGCCTTCTATCACGACTCCATGGACATCAATAATCCGCGCCACCGCGAAATCTTTGCGCACCGGATCATCGCGAAGATCCCGACGATCGCCGCTGCAGCGTACAAGCACTCGACAGGTCAGCCGTTCATGTACCCGCGCAATGATCACGACTACTGCGCGAACCTCCTGAACATGTTCTTCTCGGTGCCTTGCGAGAACTATCAGGTTGACCCGGTGGCCGCGCAGGCACTCGACCTGCTGTTCATCCTCCACGCCGATCACGAGCAGAATGCGAGTACCTCTACGGTCCGCCTGGCTGGCAGCACGGGCACCAATCCCTATGCCGCAGTTTCAGCCGGCATTTCCGCGCTCTGGGGGCCCGCTCATGGCGGCGCCAACGAGGCAGTTCTGGCCATGCTCGAGCAGATCGGCACTGCGGAGAACATTCCGAAGTATGTTGCCAAGGCCAAGGACAAGAACGACAACTTCAAGTTGATGGGCTTCGGTCATCGTGTGTACAAGAACCGCGATCCACGGGCCACCATCATTCGTGCGATGTGCCACAAGGTGCTTGCCAAGCTCGGGAAGTCTGACAATCCCCTCTTCGAACTGGCCCTGCGCCTCGAGGAAGTCGCGCTCAAGGACGAGTATTTCGTCGAGCGGAAGCTTTACCCGAATGTCGATTTCTATTCGGGCATCATCTACAGCGCCATCAAGATTCCGCAGTCGATGTTCACCGTAATGTTCGCGATTGCCCGCACCGTGGGCTGGGTTGCGCATTGGCAGGAGATGATTTCCGATCCTGGGATGAAGATCGGAAGGCCGCGCCAGTTGTACGCGGGGCCTGCGCGCAGGGATTATACGGAGATGTCCAAGCGCGGCTGATTGGTTTCGCGCATCCCGGCCGCCGTCTCGACGGCACGCTCGGCCTCGCTGACGGCGGGATTATGTTCTCCAGGGCATGCGGGGCATATCTGCATCTGCAGCGGCCAAGAGCAGGTTCCGTACGTCCGCCGCGTCACCTCTTCGCATGGGCTTGCCATCTACGGGGCTGCTCGGTGCCTGGCGAATGCCGTCTACCGGGAATACCACTACGTCTATGGGTTGATCACCTGCGACGAACCTGAAAGCTGGGTATCCGACGATCCGGTCGGCCTCGTACCGCAGCCGCCGTTCCGCCGATTGATGGGGAATATCTCGCTCCAGCAGCAGAAGCGCGACGCTCTCCGCCCTGTCGGCAAACAAGTGCAAGCTGATTTCCGAATGTTCCGAGGCGGTCCCGCTCAGAACCGTCCCAACGAGCCTGGGTTGAAAGCGCTCGAACATTTCCATGGTATTGAGCGCCGTTTGCCGCAGTTCCCTTATCGTCGAGCCGTGTGTTTGGCTTCTGAATAGGCGGTAGTACTCCGCAAGTGCTGATTCGATCTCCGTGTTCCGGGGTAGCACGGAAATGTCTGTTGCACCCAAACGCTCAGCTGCTTTGCGCTTCGCCACCAGGAAATCGTCTATGCCTTGCTCTGCCATGACGCGGGCCGCCTCCTGCGCCAGGGCTAGTCGCAGATGATCAGCGCGGGGGTTGCTTCTCTTGCTCATCGGCTATGCCTGCAACCCGAGTGGCGGGATCCCCACCTAGAAAAGGGGCTTCCCGTCACCGCCTTCGCGCGGGGATTCGTCGGGGTCCGTCTCCAGGCCATTGGGGTCGCTCGTGGGTGTATGGCCAGCAAGGAACGTCTCGAAGATGGTTCCTGACTCACCCGGTCGCGCGGGGCCCCCGGTTTCTGTCGATATGCGCATTGTCACCAGACCAGCAGGCGTAGGTTGGCGGTGCTGCGGAGTGCCCCTCAATGCCTCGCCCATGAAATAGATCCACATCGGGAGCGCGGTGCGAGCGCCTTCTTCGCGAGGACCAAGGGACCGCTCTTGGTCAAAGCCGACCCACGCGGCGCCAACCAGGTCGGCATTGAAGCCCAGAAACCACGCATCCCGCCTGTCGTTGGTGGTACCCGTCTTGCCAGCGATATCGTCGCGCTGCAGGGAGCGAGCCCGGGTTGCCGTACCGCGTCGGATGACGTCCATCATCATGTCGGTCATGAGGTATGCATTCTGAGGGGAGATAGCCTGGGGGGCGATGTCATCCCGCGGCGGCGTGGATTGCGCGCTGCGGGCATCCAGTGGAGGCAGCGCGGGATCGCTGTCGCTGGAGGGCGGTGCGGTCACTCGCAACGTTGCCGTTTCCGTATCCACTACCCCTGACGGAGCGGGATCGTTGCAATCCGAACAGGCGTATTTTGGCTCTGCCGCGAACACGACCTTGCCGTCCGCGTCTTCGACGCGTTCAATGAAGTAGGGTGCTACGCGATAGCCGCCATTCGCGAAGATGGCGTACGCGGAAGCCATTTCAAGCGGAGACACGAGTGCGGTGCCCAACGCCAGAGTCAGGTTCTGCGGCAAGGAGTCTTTCGCAAATCCGAAGCGCTGAATGTAATCGGTGGCGTAAGCGGGCCCCAGGTCATTGAGGATGCGGATCGACACGAGATTGCGCGAGCGAACCAGAGCCTCGCGCAGACGGGTTGGCCCATAGAACTCGCGGCTGGAGTTCTGGGGTCGCCATGTAGCTTCCAGGGAGGCATCGTTGAAAACCAACGGCGCGTCGTTGATCAAAGTGGCTGCCGTGAAGCCCTTCTCGAGCGCTGATGAATAGAGGAACGGCTTGAACGACGACCCCGGCTGGCGCTTCGCCTGCACCGCGCGGTTGTAGTTGCTCGAGTAGTAGTCGAAGCCACCTGTCAGAGCGGTTACTGCACCATCTTGCGGATCGATGGCAACGAAGGCGCCCTCCGCATCCGGTACCTGCATGAGGCGCCACGGACCAGCGACCTCCTGCGCGACATACACGATATCGCCGATGGCGAGAATCTTGCCGGCATCTTCCGGTGCCTTGCCGAGACCGCCGTCAGCGGTGGCTGGTCTCGCCCATTCCAGCCCGCCCCACGGGATCGAAATGCTTCCTTGTTTGCGCGCGAACACCCTGGCCGCACGGGCTTCAACACCGGTGACTACCGCTGGAATCAACGTCCCGCGATCCGGATAAGCGGAAATGGCGGCCGCCCATTCCGGGTCCGAGGCGGCCGTTGGCAGTTCCACGTGTCCGGCGGGTCCTCGATAGCCGTGTCGCAGGTCGTATTCCAGCAAAGCCAGTCTCAAAGCGCGAACTGCGGCACCCTGCAAGCGACTATCGACGGTCGTTACTACCTTATACCCTGCCGTATAGATCGAAGGACCCATCCGCGCAAGCAGGTCGGTACGGACCATCTCGGCCACAAATGGCGCATCGAGCCCCATGCTCGGCCCATGCAGTTGTGACAGCACTGGAGTCAAGGCGGCAACGTCGTGTTCGGCCTGCGTAATCGTGCCCTTTTCCAGCAAACGCCTTAGCACATAGGTGCGCCGTTGCTTTGCGTATTCCGGGTTGGCAACGGGATTGTCGCGGGAGGGTCGCTGGGGCAGACCCGCTATCAATGCCATTTCAGCCAGGCTGAGCTGATCTATCGTCTTGCCGAAATACACTTCCGCCGCGGCGCCTACACCGTAGGCGCGTTGCCCCAGAAAAATCCTGTTCAGGTACAGGGTGAGGATTTCCTGCTTGCTGAAAAGCTGCTCGATTCGCAGTGTCAGGAAGATTTCGACCAGTTTCCGCCTGTATGTTTTCTCGGGGGTCAAGAAGATCCCGCGGGTCAATTGCATGGTGATGGTGCTACCACCTTCTCCCATGTCGCCCGACATCAGGTTCCGGCCGATGGCCCTAACCAGCCCCTGATAGTCGACGCCATTGTGCTCAAAGAAGCGGTCATCCTCGGCAGCCAGGATGGCGGCAATCAGGCGCTCTGGAATCTGCTCCAAATTCAATGGAATACGGCGCTGTTCGCCGAATTGGGCAATCAATAGTCCATCACGGCTGTAGATCCGCAACGGAACCTGAAGATCGACGTCACGGAGGGTGGCTACGTCAGGCAGGTCGGGGCGGAGGTATTGCAGGGCCCCGAAGCACGCCAAGGTGCCTGCGCCCAAGCCAACCAACAGGCAAGCGAGCAACAGCCGCGATACCGAAAACTTATAACTTCGTGTCACAACAAGAACCCCTAAGTCCTTGCTTTAGAATAATCGATTATGCATAGTACTTTGGCGATCGTCAGACGTAATCGTTCCAGAATTTTGCGGACGTTGCGAAGCCAAGCATTCTTGATTTCGTCTCGTGGGGAGTCTGGAATGTTGGGCAACGGGGTTGGTATCTCTGACAAGTCCATGCGTGGGCCGTCCATGAGTCCCGCCTGCCTGATCCTAAGGCCGCTACATCTTCGACGAAACCTGCAACCGGACCAAGGCCGCGGTTCCGGACTGCGGGTTAGGTATGGAAATCGGCATTTCGAATTCGTCCCGACGGTATTCCGTGAGCGCCCTCACATTCAACTTAACACCGGGCTGTTATAAATTTGCGCCCGGTGTTTCGTGCCCGGTCGCCGATCATCACGTAAGTGGTTGAGCTGTATAGGAAACTCGCGTGCTATTTAAATCCACTGCCAGACCCTTGATCGGACTAGACATAACCACCTCCTCGGTGAAGCTGATCGAGCTCAGCATCAGCGGCGGTCAATACCGGGTCGAATCGTACGCTGCGGAAGCCACGCCGCCGAATTCAATCAACGAGAAGGCCATCGTTGACGCCACAGCTGTCGGGGACGCGATCAAGCGAGCCGTCAAGCGATCCGGCGCACGCGCCAAGGAAGTCGCCGTGGCCATCAGCGGCGATGCCGCCATCACCAAGGTCATCCAGATGCCGAAGACCTTGAGCGAGGCCGAACTCGAAGGCCAGGTCGAGATGCAGGCTGACCAGTACATCCCGTTCCCCATGGAGGAAGTCAGTTTCGACTTCGAGGTCATTGGTCCGTCCGAGAAGGACCCGGACATGCTCGATGTACTCCTGGTCGCTACCCGGACCGAGAATGTCGAACAGCGCATTTCGGCTTGTACCGCTGCCGGATTGACTCCTCGAATCGTCGATGTCGAAGCATTTGCGCTTGAGAACGCGTGCAAATTGCTGACACACCAGATGCCCGATGGCGGCCTCGACCGCGTGATTGCCGTCGTGGATTTCGGTGCGAGCAGCACAACCTTCAGTGTCCTGCGCGACCTCAAGGTCATCTATACCCGCGATTTCGCGTTCGGAGGGCAGCAGCTCACCGAAGAAATCATGCGTACCTACGGCCTCAGCATGGAGGAGGCGGGCCGCGCCAAGAAGGAAGGCGGCCTACCAAGCAACTACCAGATGGAAGTACTTGACCCCTTCATTGACGACATGTGCCAGCAGGTCAGCCGTTCACTGCAGTTCTTCCTCGCGTCTGGCGCCGGCAGGGAGCAGCCGGAGCAGATCATCATTTGCGGCGGATGTGCAAATATCCCCGGTGCAGCCGATGTTGTGACCAGCCGCGTGGGAATTCCGGCTGAAAAGGGCGATCCTCTCGGGCAGATGAAGATTTCGTCCAAGGCGAAGTCCCAGGCCGTGAAGAAGGACGCCACTGCTTTATTGACTGCCTGCGGTCTGGCACTAAGGAGCTTCGACTGACATGCCGAGAATCAACCTACTCCCCTGGCGAGAGGCTGAGCGCAAGCGCCGGCGCCAGGAGTTCATCTTCGCATCAGTCGGGGCATTGCTGGCAGCCGGAGTGCTGACGCTGGTCGTGAATTGGCAGTTTGATTCTGCAATCAGCAGCCAGAACGAGCGCAACCAGGTTCTCAAGAACGAGATCGCAAACCTGGACAAGGAAATCACGGAGATCCTCGGTCTGGAACAGCAGAAGCAGAGGCTTCTGGCGCGTATGCAGGTCATCGAGCAGCTCCAGCGGAGCCGGCCGGAGGTCGTACACTTGTTTGATCAGCTCGTGCGCACCGTGCCCGATGGGGTCTATCTCACGGGCGTCAAGCAGACAGGCAAGCGCGTGCAACTGAACGGCGTAGCGCAGTCCAGCACGCGCGTTTCTTCTTACATGCGCAATATCGACGCTTCCGAGTGGATGGCCGATCCGGCGCTTGAAGTGGTTGAAACAAAGGGTTCCGCCAATTCCGGAGCCCAGTTCACGCTTTACGCCAATCAGGAGGGCATCGTCCAGGAAGAGCCGGCGCCTGCATCCAAGGCCACTGAAAAGCGTGCTGCTGCCCGCAAGGGAGCAAGCAAATGAACAACCTTCTCGAGCAGCTGCGCAGCCTTGATCCAAACGATCCCGGTCGGTGGCCGCTGATCTTCCGAGTAGGCGCCGTTGCAGCCATATTGATCGTTGCCACTGCCTTCGGCGTCTACATGTTTGCATGGAAGCCGCAGAAGCCCCTGCTTCAGCAGGCACAAGCTGAAGAAGTCACTCTCTTCACCACACTTGAGGGCAAGGCCCGCAAGGCCGCAAACCTCGAGGCGTACAAGGCTCAGCTTGCAGAGATGGAAAGGTCATTCGGCGCCATGCTCCGCCAGTTGCCCAATCGGACCGAGGTTCCGAACCTGCTTGTCGATATCTCGCAGACTGGCCTGTCGGCCGGCCTGGAGGAGAAACTCTTCCAGCCATCCACCGAGGTCAAACGCGATTTCTACGCCGAATTGCCGATCAAGATCCGACTGACGGGTGATTTCCACGCTGTGGGCAGCTTCGTCAGCGGCATCGCAGCGCTGCCGCGTATCGTCACCTTGCACGACATCCAGATCCAGCCCGTTGCGAAATCGTCGGGCGATCAGCTGCAGATCGATGTCACTGCCAAGACCTACCGCTACCTCGACGACGAAGAGCAGGCGCCTGCTGAAAAGCAGCCGGCTCAGAAGAAGAGAGCTGGCGCTGCAAGGAGCTGATGGATGACTCCCCAACAGAATGTCTCTGGCGCGGCAAGGCGCCCTCAGTGCGCAAGCTTGCGCAGCTCGGGTATGGCAGTCCTGATGACTGTTGTTGCTCTGGTCTTGACGGGTTGTTCCGATGACATGTCGGAGCTGAACCAGAAGATCGCCGAGATCAAAGCCAAGCCCGGCGAGCGCATTGAACCGCTGCCTGAGATCAAGCCTTACGAAGCTTTCGTGTATTCGGCGTCAACGCTGCGTTCGCCCTTCACCCCGAGCGCGCCGGTGCAGGCGGATCTGCCGAATTCGATTCGTCCGGACTCCAAGCGTTCACGCGAGTTCCTCGAGCAGTTTCCGCTCGACACGTTGCGCATGGTTGGCACGCTCCGGCAACAGGGCCGGAACTTCGGGCTCGTGCAAGGCAAGGACGGTCTTGTCCATCGCATCCTGCCGGGCAACTATCTTGGCCAGAACGAAGGCCGCGTCCTGTCCGTCAATGATTCGAAAATATCGCTGATCGAGATCGTTCCGGACGGTCTCGGCGGCTACATCGAGCGTCCTGCGGCGCTTGCGCTCAGCGAATGATGCCTTCCCAGGGAGTAACCAGAATGTCTTCCTCATCCAACTCCACGCTCGTCCCATCTGTTCGCGTGGAATCACCGAACCGCCGCGGCAAGCAGTCCGCGCTCCGGCTCCTGGCTGCTTCCGCACTCATCTGGACGGCCAGTCTGGCGATCTCGGGTCAGGCTGCCGCACAGGCAAATCGACTTGAAAAAGTGGAGGCAAACAGCCTGCCCGGAGACCAGGTTGAGGTGCGCCTCCAGCTGAGCGATCCGGCAGCCCAACCTCTGGCATTTACCGTCGACAATCCCGCCCGCATCTCGTTCGACCTGCCCGGCACCTCGATCGCAATGGCTTCGCGTCGCGTGGACGTCAAGAAGGGCGTGCTCGATACGATCAATACGGCCGAAGCGAATGGGCGCACCCGGGTCGTGATGAACGTCGACCGTCTGGTGCCCTATGAAACCCGCGTCGAAGGAAACACGATTGTTGTAACTCTGGCGGCGGCCTCCGCCACACGGCTTGAGGCCTCGTCTTCGCCTGTGCTGTCACAGACTGCCGCAAGATCGTCGACTGGCGCTGCAAGCCGCAGCGTCACCAAGGTCGATTTCCGCCGCGGCACGGATGGTTCCGGTCGCGTAGTCGTCGAGTTGACCGATCCTCGCGCAAACGTCGACCTTCGGCAGGAAGGCGGGCGCATCGTCGTCAACTTCAATGGTGCTGCCATCGCCGACTCGCTGCTGCGCCGCCTGGACGTGGTTGATTTCGCGACGCCGGTCAGTTCGATCGACACGCTTCGTGTCGGTGACGGTACAAGGCTGGTTATCGCTGCCACCGGCGACTACGAGCAGATTGCCTACCAGACCGACAATTTCTACACCATCGAAGTCAAGCCGGTCGTCAAGTTGCCCGCTGGCCTCGAGCTGACCAAGGAATACAAGGGCGAGCGGTTGACGCTCAACTTCCAGGACATCGAAACGCGTGCGGTGCTCCAGCTTCTTGCTGACACCAGCGGACAGAACATGGTCATCAGCGATACCGTTCGCGGCAACGTCACCCTGCGGCTGCAGAACGTTCCGTGGGACCAGGCGCTTGATATCGTGATGCGGACCAAGGGCCTCGACATGCGGCAGGAAGGAAACGTCATCCTGGTTGCTCCGGCTGCCGAGATTTCTGCCCGCGAAAAGGAGCTGCTTGCTGCCCGCAAGGAAGTGCAGGAGCTCTCTCCACTGCGCACCGAGTACCTCCAGGTCAATTATGCGAAGGCCACGGACCTCGCTGCCCTCATCAAGAAGGGTGCGGAGAACTCGTTGCTCTCCGAGCGTGGCAGCGTCGCGATCGATGACCGTACCAATACGCTTTTGCTGCAGGATACCGCTGAGCGCCTTGCGGACATCCGCCGCCTGGTGTCGACGCTGGACATTCCTGTCCGGCAAGTGCTCATCGAAGCCCGCATCGTGATCGTCAGTGACGACTTCAGCCGCCAGCTCGGTGTGCGGTTCGGCAGCACCGTTGCGTTCGACCATGGAGGAAGTGATGGTGGCGGTATCGTCGGCGGGAACAACTTCGTCAAGGAAAGCGATGATTTCATCCTGTCACGCGCTACCCCGGATAATCGCGGAACGCCCGGCTTTGTCCAGGGCGACCCTACCGACCGCTACATGGTGAACCTGCCTGTTGCCAATCCAGCAGGTCGGCTGGCACTCACGTTGCTCGACTCCGACTATCTCCTCGATCTCGAGTTGTCGGCAGCCCAAGCTGAAGGCCGGGGCGAGATCATCTCGTCGCCGCGGGTCATCACGGCCAACCAGAAGGAAGCGAGCATCGAACAGGGCACGGAAATCCCCTACCAGCAGTCTTCCTCGAGTGGCGCCACGACCACGCAGTTCAAGAAGGCGGTGCTGAGCCTGAAGGTGACGCCGCTGATCACTCCGGACAACCGCGTCATCCTCGACCTGATTGTCAGCAAGGACAGCGTGGGTCAACTGGTTTCGAGCGCCACGGGCGGCTTTGTGCCGAGTATCGACAAGCGCGAAATCACCACCCGAGTCATGGTGAACGACGGTCAGACGGTGGTACTCGGCGGCATCCTGGAAACCGAGCGTCGCGATGCCGATCGCAAGATTCCGTTACTGGGCGATGTTCCGGTTCTCGGCCGACTGTTCAAGACGACCACGACCACCAACAACAAGGACGAGCTGCTGATCTTCGTTACCCCGAAGATCCTCCGCGAAGGCTCGAACATGTTCTGACCGCGTAGGCTCGGGGTCCTGACAGGACCGGAATTTGATGTGACAATACACGGCCGCAGCGATGCGGCCGTGTTCATTTTTATGATCGGAAAAAACAGCATCTTCCTCATTGGTCCCATGGGTTCGGGCAAGACCGCGGTCGGCAGGCAGCTGGCCCGGATGCTCGACCTCGAGTTCGTCGACAGCGATGTGGAAATCGAGGCCCGTACGGGAGTCGATATTCCGCTGATCTTCGAGAAGGAGGGAGAGGTCGGCTTTCGCGAGCGGGAGCGTGAGGCTATAGACGCGCTGACCACGCGCGAAGGAATCGTCCTCGCTACCGGCGGAGGTGCCGTACTCAAGCCCGCCAACCGCGAAAACCTCTCGCAAAGAGGTTGCGTGGTCTATCTCCAGACCTCCGTGGAACAGCAGATGGAGCGAACGCGGCATGGACGGCAGCGGCCGCTGCTGTATACGAGCGACCCCAAGACCAGGCTGCGCGAGCTCCTGGTCGAGCGGTTGCCGCTGTATGAGAGCACCGCCGACCTGATCGTGAGCACGGATGGCAGACGCGTCCAGGCGGTTGCCGAGGAAATAGCCCAATTGCTGGCTGCGTCCAAGACTGCGTCGTCCTGAGAATCGAATGGAACAACTGCACATCTCCCTGGGCGAACGCAGCTACCCCATCCTGATCGGGGCGGGTCTGCTTTCAGCTCCCGACGTCGTGAGTGCGCACATCAAGGCCAGGGACGTATTGATCGTGACCAACGATCGGATCGCCCCGCTCTATCTCGAAAGATTGCGGTCTTCCCTCAAGGGCAAGCGAACGGCAGTCGTCATCCTGCCCGACGGCGAGTCGCACAAGACGCTTGAAACGGTAAGCAAGGTCTTCGATGCCCTGACGGCCGAACGCATGAATCGGGATGCCGCGATCGTCGCCCTCGGCGGTGGTGTCGTGGGCGACATCGCAGGATTTGCCGCCGCTTGCTACCAGCGTGGAATCGACTACATCCAGGTGCCCACGACGCTGCTGGCACAGGTGGATTCCTCGGTGGGAGGCAAGACCGGCGTCAATCATCCCGCAGGAAAGAACCTGATCGGCGCCTTCCACCAGCCGCGATGTGTCATTGCGGATCCGGAAGTGCTGAAGACGCTGCCTGAGCGCGAATACCGTTCCGGTCTGGCCGAGGTCGTGAAATACGGCCTGATCCGTGATCCGGCGTTTTTCGCATGGCTCGAAGCTCATCCGGACGAGCTGCTGTCCCGTGATTCCGGCGCGCTGTCCCACGCAATCAGGCGCTCTTGCGGGCTCAAGGCCGAGATCGTCGGTATTGACGAGCGTGAACATGGATTGCGCGCCATCCTCAATCTCGGTCACACGTTTGGGCACGCCATCGAAACCGCAACGGGCTATGGCACGTGGCTGCATGGGGAAGCCGTTGCGGCGGGCATGGTCCTCGCCGCCGACCTTTCAGTGCGGCTCGGCTGGATGTTGGCCAAGGACTACGAGCGAACGGTCGCGCTGTTGAAGCGGCTCGATTTGCCGGTTTCAGCACCGAAGATCGGTGCCAGCCGGGCACTCGAGCTGATGGGAATGGACAAGAAGGTCCTGGCTGGCAAGCTGCGCCTGGTTCTGCTGAAATCACTGGGGGACGCCGTCGTGACGAGCGAATTCCCCCTTTCCGCCCTCACCGAGACGCTCGAGCAGGGATTTTCGTGATGTGCCAACCTGCAGCGCAATGAACCAGGCGACCGCCCCGCTTGCGGCCTATGCCGCCCATGACGACCGCACCCGGGGGCGCCACTACCCGGAGCCGTCTCCCGGGTATCGCAGCGAGTACCAGCGGGATCGCGACCGCATCGTGCATTCCACGGCGTTCCGGCGCCTCGTCTACAAAACCCAGGTGTTCGTCAATCACGAAGGCGATCTCTACCGCACCCGACTGACGCACTCCGTCGAGGTCGCCCAGATTGCGCGGACGATTGCCCGCGCCATGCGCCTCAATGAAACCCTTACGGAAGCGATCTGTCTCGCGCATGACCTGGGACACACTCCGTTTGGCCATGCGGGCCAGGACGCGCTCAATGACTGCATGCGCGACTACGGTGGCTTCGAGCACAACCTGCAATCCCTTCGAGTGGTGGAAGAGCTCGAGGAACGCTATGCCGAGTTCCCGGGCTTGAACCTGACGTTCGAGGTGCGCGAAGGCATCCTGAAGCATTGCTCACTCAAGAATGCCGCGAAGCTCGGCGAGCTCGGACTGCGTTTCATCAATCGCGAGCAACCCTCACTCGAAGCCCAGATTGCGAACGTGGCCGACGAGATCGCGTACAACAACCACGACCTTGACGACGGCCTGCGCGCTGGTCTGCTCTCCCTTGATGAGCTCGCAGAAGTCACGATCTTCCGGCGGCACTACGGCGCCGTGCTCAAGCGCTACCCTGGCCTCGCGGGCAGACGACTGATCCATGAAGTCGTACGGCGGATGATCAATGAGGTCGTAACCGATCTGATCGATACCACCTCCGCAGCCATTGCCAAGGCTGCACCCGCTGACATCGACGCCGTACGCAAGTTGCCCGCGATGCTGGTTGGATTCGGCAGCGCGGTTGCCGACGATCACCTTGAGCTCAAGCAGTTCCTGCGCAAGAACCTCTATCGTCACTACCGCGTGCTGCGCATGACCACCAAGGCGAACAAGGTCGTTGAGGCGCTTTTCGCCGCGTTCATGGGAAAGCCGGAGCTCATGCCGCCTGAACACTGGGACCACGCCCAGAAGCTGCAAGGCGACGAAGGCGATGCAGGCCGGGCGCGCGCCGTGGCAGACTATATCGCCGGCATGACGGACCGATTTGCAATCCTCGAATACGACCGACTCTTTGATCCCAGCGAACGCACATGACTTCACCTAAGAACATCCCGGTACGCGACCGTCTGATCTTTGCAATGGACGTTCCCGACACGGACAGCGCACGGCGACTCGTGACCGACCTGGGCGACTCCGTCCAGTTCTACAAGCTCGGTCTCGAACTCTTCATGGCTGGCGGGTACTTCGAGCTGCTCGACTGGATGGTCAGCCAGAACAAGAAGATCTTCGTCGACCTGAAGTTCTTCGACGTACCGGCCACCGTGGCGTCCGCTGTCAAGCGCCTGCGCAATCGCGGCGTCACCTTCGCCACCGTGCATGGCAACCAGTCGATCATGCAGGCGGCCGCCGAGGTCAAGGGCGACGTCAAGATCCTCGCCGTGACGGTGCTCACGAGCCTGGACCGCGGCGACCTCGACGATCTCGGCTTCAAATGTGACGTCGAAGAACTGGTGCTCTCGCGCGCACGTCGGGCGCTGGAAGCCGGTTGCGATGGCGTTATTTCTTCGGGTCTCGAGGCGGAAAAGCTCAGGCAATACATCGACCAACGGCTGCTCATCATTACCCCGGGAATACGCCCGGTCGAGAACCGACCGAGCGACGACCAGAAGCGCGTGGTCAGCGTCGAGCAGGCCTTCAGGAGCGGTGCAGACTACATCGTAGTCGGGCGCCCGATTCGCGATGCAGCCGATCCCAAGGCCGCTGCAGAAGCAATCCAGGCCACGATCGCCGGCGTCTTTGCAGGCTGATCAGGATATGCCGACCGAACTCAAGAACGATGTTTTCCTGCGTGCACTGCTGCGGCAGCCCGTCGATCGCACGCCCGTCTGGATGATGCGCCAGGCGGGCCGCTATCTTCCCGAATACCGCGCAACGCGTGCCGAGGCTGGCAGCTTCCTGAAACTTTGCATGACGCCCGACCTTGCTTGTGAAGTGACGTTGCAACCCCTGCGTCGCTATCCGCTCGATGCCGCCATCCTGTTCTCCGACATCCTTACCATCCCGCACGCCATGGGCCTCGGTCTTGAGTTCGAGACGGGCGAGGGTCCGCGAATCCGCAAGCCCGTGCGGTCAGCCGCGGATGCCAAGGCGCTCGGTGTACCGGATCCGGCAACGGATCTGCGCTACGTTGTGGATGCAGTGAGCCTGATCCGGCGCGAGCTTGGCGGAAAGGTGCCGCTGATCGGCTTTGCCGGCAGCCCCTGGACCGTAGCGACCTACGTTGTCGAGGGCGGCAGCAGCAAGCAGTTCGATGTCATCAAGGCGATGATGTATGAAGAGCCGGCCACGCTGCACCACGTGCTCGGTGTACTGGCGGAGGCGACCCGCCTGTACCTCAACGCGCAGATTGAAGCCGGTGCTCAGGCCGTCATGATCTTTGATACCTGGGGCGGCATCCTGGCACCGCAGAAGTATCGTGAGTTCTCACTCGCCTACATGGTTCGCATCATCGAAGGGCTGAAGCGCGAACACGACGGTCACCGCATTCCGGTCGTGCTGTTCACCAAGGGTGCAGGCGCGCGTCTTGTCGATCTCGCCGCAACGGACTGCGATGCGTTGGGCGTGGACTGGACGACGGATCTGGCAGAAGCGCGCAATCTGGTCGGCGATGCCAAGGCTCTGCAGGGAAACCTCGATCCTTCCGTGCTGTATGCGTCCCCCGAAACGATCCGCTCAGAGGTCGGGCGGGTGCTCGCGAGCTATGGCAACGGCCCCGGGCACGTATTCAACCTCGGTCACGGTATCCATCCCGACGTGAACCCGGAACACGCCGGTGCGATGATCGCGGCGGTACACGAGCTGAGCCCGGCCTATCACGTCTAGGCGTTAGTTGCCGGCGCCGGCCACTTCGTCGCGCAAGGTCCGACGCATGATCTTGCCGACGTTCGTCTTTGGCAGTTCCTTGCGGAAATAGACGTGCTTCGGGATCTTGTAGCCCGTCAGTTCCCCATGGCAGAACGCCACGATGTCCTCGGCCGTGAGCACGGGATCCTTGGCGACGATGAACACGGCCACCACTTCGCCTGATCTTTCGTCCGGCTGTGAAACGGCGGCCACTTCCCGCACGCCGGGATGCTTGGCGATCACGTCCTCGACTTCATTCGGATACACATTGAAGCCGGACACGTTGATCATGTCCTTCTTGCGGTCCTGGATGAACACGAAGCCCGCGTCGTTCATGTAGCCGAGATCGCCCGTCCGGAACCAGCCACCCGGCAGCATCACCTTGGCCGTCTCGTCAGGACGGTTCCAGTAACCCGCCATCACCTGCGGGCCGCGAACGCAGATCTCGCCACTCGCATTCAAGCCGAGGTCGTCGCCGGCTTCGTTCCTGATGGAGACCTCGGTCGAGGAAATCGGCAACCCGATCGAGCCGTTGAATTCCTCGAGTTCAAAGGGGTTGATGCACGCGGCGGGAGACGTCTCCGTCAGTCCCCAAGCTTGCGTGAGCACGTTGCCCGTCACCTTCTTCCACTGGGTTGCGACAGCCTCCTGCACCGCCATGCCGCCCCCCAGCGTGATCTTGAGGCTCTTGAAGTCGAGCTCCGCAAAGCCTGGCGTGTGCATCAAAGCGTTGAAGAGCGTGTTGACGCCGCTGAAGAACGTGAAGCGATGCCGCCCCAATTCCTCCACGAATCCCGGGAAATCCCGCGGATTCGTGATCAGTACATTGCACGCGCCGAGCCGCATGAACGCGAGGCAGTTCGCCGTCAGTGAAAAGATGTGGTACAGCGGCAGCGAGGCAATCGCGATGTCTCCGCCGCCGATCGAAATCTTCGTACCGAGCCACGCGCACGCCTGCAGCAGGTTCGAAACCATGTTGCGATGGGTGAGCACTGCTCCCTTCGCAACGCCGGTGGTTCCTCCCGTGTATTGCAGGAAAGCGGTGTCCGCGTGACTGACGGCAACCGGCATCAACGTCTGGAACTTGCCTTCGTTCAGCACACGGTTGAAGCGGATTGCGCCTGGGATGTTCCAGGGTGGAACCTGCTTGCGCACGTGACGCACGACGAGGTTGGCCACGATCGACTTCGGGAACGCGAGTTGGTCGCCGACGCTCGCAATGATCACCGTCTTGATGGGCGTCTCGTGCATCACTTCCGCGAGCACGTGCGCGAAGTTCTCGAGAATGACAATGGCCGTGGCACCGGAGTCGTTGAGCTGGTGCGCCAGCTCGCGATGCGTGTACAGGGGATTGGTGTTGACGATGGCGAGACCCGCCCGCAGCGCCCCGAAAACCGCGATCGGGTACTGCAGCAGGTTCGGCATCATCAGCGCGATCCGGTCGCCCTTGCGCAGGCCCGCCACCTGCTGTAGCCAGCTTGCGAAATCGAGCGAGAGCCGGTCGAGGTCCGCATAGGTAATCGTGCGGCCCATGTTGCTGTAGGCCGGCGAGCCCGCGAAGCGCTCGCAGCTTTCCGCAAACATGGCGACCAGCGACGGGTATTCGTCCGGGTTGATGTCGGTAGGCACCCCGGAGGGATAATTCTTGAGCCAGACTCTCTCCACCGTCATTCCCCCCCCTGCCTCTTCTTGTTCTGACGAGGCTATTTGACCTCTTTGCGGCGTGCTTTTCATCGGCCCTTTCATCGCGCGGCCGGGACGCTTCCCGAGGCCTGCGCACCGCGTTGCGCATTGACATTTCTTTTCAGCAGCGGCTCGAGGAAAGGCCATACATTGTCGAGCAGCAAGGGCTGGCCCGCCTCGTTGGGATGCAGGTCATCAGCCTGCATCAGTTCCTCCTTCAGGGCGATGCCTTCCATGAAGAACGGGACCAGGGAGACCTGATGGCGTTTGGCAAGTTCGCTGAAGGAATTGCGGAAGCCCGTCGTGTAGGTAGCCCCGTAGTTGGGCGGCATTTGCATGCCTGCGACGAGTACGCGGGCGCCACGTCCTTTGGCCAACTGGATCATGGCTTCCAGGTTGCCGCGCATCTGCTCCAGGGGCAGCCCGCGGAGGCCATCATTGGAACCGAGCTCCAGGATCGCGATATCCGGTTTGTGGAGGTCGAGCGCCCGGGGCAACCGGGTGCGGCCGCCGCCGGTGGTTTCGCCGCTGACGCTGGCATTGACCACGCGGTAACCGTACCCTTGCGCTTCAAGTCGCTTGGCAAGCAGGGCCACCCAGCCCTTGGTCACGTTGATCCCGTAACCGGCGCTCAGGCTGTCCCCGAACACCAGGATCGTGGGCGCGGCCGGGCTTGCGGGAACAGGGGCCGCCGCTTGGGCGCCCGTGGCCAGTAGCGCAACCAGCACCCAGGCACAGCGTCTGATTTTTGAATCAATCATGAATGCATCTGCGAACAGGGTTTCCGTGACAGCCGCAACCGCCAGAGCCATCGTCCTCAAGACCGAAGCCTTAAGCAAGCAGGTTAGCAGCCCTGATGGAACGCTGACCATTCTCGACGGGGTAAGTTTCGAGGTCGCCGCCGGCGAAACCGTCGCGATCATCGGGGCCTCCGGCGCGGGCAAGTCCACTTTGCTGGCCTTGCTGGCCGGCCTGGACGAGCCCACCTCAGGCCACACCTGGCTCAGCGGGTCGGACCTCACGACCCTCGATGAGGACGGTCGGGCTGCCGTACGCGCCAGGCACGTCGGGTTCGTGTTCCAAAGCTTCCACCTGTTGCCCTCGCTCACGGCGCTCGAAAACGTGATGTTGCCGCTTGAGCTCGCCGGCACCGCCAACGCCAAAGCGCTCGCTCTCGAAGTGCTCGGCAGGGTGGGGCTCGGTCCCCGGTCGGGCCACTATCCCCGGCAGCTCTCCGGGGGCGAGCAGCAGCGCGTTGCCATTGCCCGCGCCTTCGTTACCCACCCGGCCGTGCTGTTTGCCGACGAGCCCACCGGCAACCTCGATGCCGCTACCGGTGCGAAGATCATCGAGTTGCTCTTTGAACTCAACCGCGGCAGCCAGACCACGCTGGTCCTCGTCACCCACGACCAGGCCATTGCCGGGCGCTGTGGCCGCATCATCCGGCTGGATGCAGGTCGGGTGGTATGACCAAAGCACTGCGCTTCGCCTTCATGACGCTGATCCGGGACTGGAAGTCCGGAGAGCTCGCAGTCATGGCGTTCGCGTTGCTGGTGGCCGTCACGTCACTGACGGCCGTCGGGTTCTTCACGAGCCGTGTCAGCGCCACGGTCAATCAGCAGGCCGGCGAAGTGCTGGCCGCGGACCTGCGCCTGCGCTCGGGTCGTCCCATCGATCCGCGCTACTTCGAGATCGGCAAGGAAAATGGCCTGCGTACCGCAGAGATCCAGTCCCTGCCCAGCGTGATCTTCCACGGCGACGCGAATGCCTTGTCGACCATCCGGGCGGTGTCCGCGGCGTATCCGCTGCGCGGCAAGATGAAGATCGCCGACGAGCCCTTCGGTACGGCCAGAGAAACGGACCAGGTCCCTGCGCGCGGGGAAGTGTGGGTGGAATCGCGCCTGCTCGCACGCCTCGGCGCGGGTATCGGCACGGACCTCACCATCGGTGGCTTGCCGCTCAAGGTCACGCAGGTGCTCGACTACCGGCCGGACCAGGGCTCGCAGTTCATCGACCTCGCGCCGTCGGTCATTCTCAACCTCGAAGACCTGCCTGCGACGTCGCTCGTGCAGCCGGGCAGCCGCGTCAATTTCGTCATCCTGTTTGCCGGCGATCCGAACAACGTGGCTGCTGCCAAAGCCGCGCTCGAAGCCATCAAGCAGCCCGCCGAACGGCTCGTCGACATCAACGAAGCCAGCCCGCAGATCCGCTCTGCCATTGACCGCGCCGGTCGTTTCCTCAATCTCGCATCGCTGGTCAGCGTGCTACTCGCGGCCGTGGCTGTCGCGATGGCGGCGCGCCGCTACGCAACGCGGCATCTCGATTCTGTCGCCTTGCTGAAGAGCATGGGCGCGTCGCAGAACCTCGTGCTGCAAATCAGTGTGTTCGAACTGCTGTTCCTCGCGATCCTTGCCGCCGTTGTCGGCACGGGCCTGGGGTACATCGCCCAGGAAGGCATCTACCTGCTGCTCAAGGACCTCGTGCGCGGTGAGCTGCCGCCGCCGTCGTTCGACTCCGCGTGGCTCGGTCTGGTCGTATCGATTGCCGTGCTGACAGGGTTCGCGCTGCCGCCGTTGCTCCAGCTGCGCAATACGCCTCCGGCGCGTGTGCTGCGCAAGAACGCGGAGCCCCCGGCACTCAAGTATTCGGTGGTGTATGGCCTCGCCGGCGGGTCCATCTTCGCGATGTTGCTGTGGCTCGCGCGGGACGTGAAGCTGGTGACGTATGTCGTGGGCGGTGCTGTCGCCACCATCGTCGTGCTGTTCGGCGCGGGATGGCTGCTGGTCAAGGCGTTGTCGAAGTTCCGCGGCGGCGTGGGCGTGTCGTGGCGCTATGGCCTCGCGAACATCTCGCGTCGCGGTTCCGAGAGCATCGTCCAGATCATGGCGTTCGGTCTCGGGCTGATGGTGTTGCTGCTGCTGGCCGTCGTCCGCAACGACCTCATGTCCGAATGGCAGGCGACGTTGAAGGAAGGCGCGCCCAACCATTTCCTCATCAACATCCGGCCGGACGAAGCGCAGGGCATCGCCGACTTCTTCCAGGGCCTCGGCACCGAGCGGCCCGACATGGTGCCGATGGTCCGCGCCCGGCTCACGCAGATCAACGGCACGCCGGTACAGGAGCTCAGCTTCCGCAATCGCGAGCAGGCCGAAGACCGCTTCGATGGCGAGTCGAACCTCACGTGGGCGAAGGACCTGAAGGGCGACAACAAGCTGCTGCAGGGTAAGTGGTGGGAGGACGGGGACGGCGGGGGGCCGCGCGTGTCCGTGGAATCCCGGATGGCCGAGGAACTGGAGCTGAAGCTCGCCGACACCGTTACCTATGACGTCGCTGGCGAGCCAGTGACGGCCACGGTGACCAGCATTCGCGAGGTGCAGTGGGATTCGTTCCAGCCGAACTTCTTCATGGTGTTCTCGCCCGGCACGTTCGACGATTCTGCGGGCAGCTACATCACCAGCGTGCATCTCGATGCGCAGCAGAAGCGTTCGCTCGTCGATCTCGTGCGGCAGTATCCGGAGGTCACGGCCATCGACATCGAGGCCATCCTGAACCAGGTGCGTTCCGTCATGGATCGGGCGTCGCTCGCCGTGCAGTATGTATTCCTGTTCACCGTGCTCGCGGGCGTTGCGGTGCTGCTCGCCGCCATCCAGACCACACGCGATGAGCGCCGCTATGAGAGCGCGATGCTCCGCACGTTGGGCGCCAGCCGACGGATCGTGCTGCTGGGTGTCGCGGCAGAGTTCTCGGCCCTCGGCTTGCTGTCGGGCATCCTTGCGGCCACGGGTGCCACCGTCGCGGGGTACCTGCTTGCCACGCAGGTGCTCGACCTCCAGTATCACTTCCCATCCGGCGTTTGGCTGTACGGCCTCGCAGGGGGTGTGTTGCTCGTCGGTTTGAGCGGAACGTTGGCAACGCGCTCCGTGGTCAGCACGCCACCGGTGACAACGCTGCGACAAGGCTGACACTTCGAAGGGGCAGGGGGAAAAGAATGACGCGCTTCTCTATGGTGGTGCTGGCTGCGCTTGTGCCGCTCCTTTGCTTTGCCCAGGACAACCCGGCCGCAAAGGCCGCCCGCGAATGGCGCCAGCAGCATGAGCGCGCGATCGTCGACGAGTTCGTCGAGCTGCTCAAGATCCCGAACATTGCGGCTGACAAGGCCAACATCCAGCGCAACGCCGAGCTGATTGCAGCGATGCTCGAAAAGCGCGGCGTACCGGCGCGACTCGTGTCGGTCCCCGGCGGTAACCCTGTGGTGTACGGAGAGATCAAGACGCCGGGCGCCACGCGCACGATCGTCCTGTATGCGCACTACGACGGGCAGCCGCTCGATCCCAAGGAGTGGGCGACGCCGCCGTTCGAGCCGACGCTGCTTACCCGCTCGCTCAATGACCGAGGCACCGTCATTCCGTTACCGCCTGCCGGCACGCCGTTCGATCCCGAATCGCGGCTATACGGGCGAGCCACCGCCGACGACAAGGCGCCGATCATCGCCATCGTCACCGCGCTCGATGCGATTCGTGCCGCCGGGCTCAAGACGAAGTCCAACATCAAGTTCGCGTTCGAGGGCGAGGAGGAGGCGGGTTCGCCGAACCTAGAAGCGACGCTCGCCGCCAACAAGGACCTGTTTTCAGCCGATGTATGGCTGATGTGCGATGCGCCGCTGCACCAGACTCGGCGCCAGTCCTTGATCTTCGGTGCGCGCGGGCTCACGGCGATCGATATCACCACGTACGGCCCCCGCAGCGAAACGCACAGCGGCCACTACGGCAACTGGGCGCCGAATCCTGCCTTTTCGCTGGCCCGGCTGCTGACGTCGATGAAGGACGACGCCGGACGTGTGCTCGTGAAGGATTTCTACAAAGGCATCGAACCCTTGAGTGCGCTCGAAAAGCAGGCGCTGAAAGACGCACCGGACGTCGATGCGCAGATCATGCAGGAGATGCTGCTCGGGTCCACCGAGAACGCACCGAAGAAGCTCGTCGAGCTCGTGACGCTGCCGTCGCTCAACATCCGCGGCATGGCGAGTTCACGCATCGGCAACCAGGCGTCGAACGTCATCCCTGCAACCGCCACGGCGACGCTCGACATCCGCCTCGTCAAAGGACTCGATCGCGACACGGCCGTCAAGCGCGTGATCGACCACATCCGCAAACAGGGCTACTTCGTCGTCGACTCCGAGCCGGATGCCGCCGTGCGTCTCGGTCATGCCAAGGTAGCCAAGGTCGTCGTACGTCCCGGTGGCTACGGCGCAGCCCGCACGTCGATGGACCTGCCGATTTCGCAGGAACTCATCCGCGTCGTTGAAAGTGCCCGTGGCCCCGTGATCAAGCTGCCGACGATGGGCGGCGGCCTACCCCTTGAAAGCGTCGAACGCCCACTCGGTACTCGTACCGTGATCATTCCCATCGGCAACCACGACAACAACCAGCACGGGTACGACGAGAACTTGCGCATCCAGAACCTCTGGGACGGCATCGAGCTGATGGCGGCGCTGCTGACGATGTAGTTACGAAGCGAACCGGGTGGCCCTTCCACCGAACGGCCTGACGGCGAAATGGAGGCTGCGCCTCGAAATGGCTGATTTGTGGACTGTGCACAGGGTACAAATCAGCGGGCAAGAACCAAGAGCTTCAAGGCAGCGATCGAGGTTCTGCAGCTGGCCCGCCGCACCGCGGCCCTTCGTCGGCGACGCCGACCCTTCGCCGTCCGGCCATTCGATTGCGCAGCAAGCCGGTTCACGCAGTGTCCAACGGACTCCTCACCCCGCGCCCGCCACGATTCAGCACGTGGGTGTAGATCATCGTCGTCTTCACATCCGAATGCCCGAGCAGTTCCTGCACGGTGCGGATGTCGTAGCCGGATTCGAGCAGATGGGTCGCGAAGCTGTGGCGGAAGGTGTGGCAGCTCGCGGGCTTCGTGATGCCGGCGCAGCGGACTGCCAGCGTGACGGCGCGCTGCACTGTCTTGGGATGCAAGTGGTGCCGCAATGTGCCGCTGCCGTACGGGTCCTCGCAGAGAACCGATGACGGAAACAGGTACTGCCAGCCCCAGCTGACCGCTGCATTCGGGTACTTCCGATCCAGCGCAGTTGGAAGTGACACACCGGGTGCATTCCTTCGGCGTTCCTCCTCGTACCAGTCATGTAGCGCAGCAAGGTGCTGACGAAGTTCGGGCAGCAGCGATTGCGGAAGCACGGTAATGCGGTCCTTGCCGCCCTTGCCGTCACGCACGATCAGCGCGCCCTGATCGAGGTTCAGATCCTTGATCCGCAAGCGCAATGCTTCGAGCAAGCGCAGACCCGACCCGTACAGCAAGTTGGCGATCAGCAGATAGACCCCGTCCAGCTTCGACAGAATGGATCGAACCTCCTCCTGCGTCAGGACCACCGGCAGCCGCCGCGCGGTCTGGGCGCGCACCACATCATTCAGCCAGGGCAGCTCGATCTCGAGAACCTGTTTGTAGAGGAAGAGAAGCGCTTGCAGCGCCTGATTCTGCGTGGATGCCGAGACCTTGCGGTCTACAGCCAGGTGGGTCAGGTACGCCTGAACCTCTGCCGCCCCCATGTCGCGGGGGTGCCTCCTCTGGTGGAACGAAATAAAGCGGCGCATCCAGCCCAGATACGCCTTCTCTGTCTGATAGCTGAGATGCCGTACCCGCATCCGGTCGCGTGCAACGCGCAATAGCCCTGGCGACGATTCCATGTCGCATAACTCCCCAACTGGAGCCTGTCCACAATGATTCCACCTAGTGTAGGCTAATCAGCAAGATACAGTGGAGGGAACCCGCATATGGAACGCGTTTGTCCAGATATTCGAATTCCCCGCCGTCCCATAATTAATAGTTAGAACGCATGAGCCCTCACCCCGTAGAGGTCGATGACTTTGCAGAACGAGCTAGAGCATTCTTGACGTGGTGCGCGACATCTCACGTGGGTAAAGCTCCAAGCCAGATGCAGCGTGAGGCATTACTGCAACTTTCGGAGACCTACGCATCGGCGTTGAAGCTACCTGGCGTTGACTTTGTGCCGTCCCCGGAGGCCCCATCGCAAACGCTTGACGAAAGAACTAAGCTTTCTCAGAGCCTGAGCTCGTTGCCGTTTCAGCATTATTGGGAGGTGTTCACTCCGACAGACATGGAAAGCCAGAAGGAACCGGTTTGTGGTGACCTCTTCGATGACTTTCTAGACATCTGCGGTGATCTCTCGGCTGGGCTTTGGTTGTACGATCGCGGGCACTTTGAGGGAGCTGTGTTCTCTTGGTCGTTAATGTTTGGAGTACATTGGGGCCGGCACGCTGTAAGTGCCATGCATGCACTGCACTCTTTTCAGGTACCGGAAGAGCAAGATGCGCTCTAACAAAACGCTCGTTCCGACCGCACAAGGGTTGTCACCCTTGTGTCCCCGCGTCGCCAGCGCCGCGGCGGCGGCACAGCGTTAACGTTAGGCAGTTCATGAACCTCGATACCCGAGTGAACGGTCAGCCAATTCAAGGTATGGCATTGCTGACATTGTGCGTCGCTATGCTCGGATGCCAAGACGTCGAGACCATGACATTCTGTGAAGCAGTCGCGAAAGGGGTCTCGATGGATGAACTTACCCTCTTGCTTCAGAAGGATGGAGAACCACTCGCTGACGGCATGGCTTCTCGAATTGAGGATCCGCGTAACGAGGCGTCACCGTGCGCGTACGAAGTAAAGGGTGGTCGCGTCGTTTCCGCAAAGCTACTCAACTGAGGTTCAGGGGCTTTCACCTATGCCAGAGCACTGCCTAACCAATCGCTGGAGCGCAGCCGAGATGGATAAAGTGCCACGCTCAGTAGTCAGCGCGCGGCGCGCTCAGCTTGGTCGTTAGGCGACAATGTCTCGTGCCATGACAAACCAAGAAGAAGTCCTCGCGCATCTCGGTAACGCTCTCCTGGCTGCCCAGGTTGTTGAGCGCTTCGTCGGATTTGCCCTCTCAGCTGAACCGCTGCAAAAGGACAGTGAGGCGCTTGATCTCTTCCTGGCTAGATCATGGCTTGAGAGATCCGCCCATCTTCGTGAGGTTCTAGCCGCCCTCGGTACTCACGGCTGGGAAGTGGAGAAGCTCGATATTGAGCTGCGGCGATTCCAGGAAAGCAGAAACAAGCTAGTTCACTGCTTCCATACGCTTGGAGCCTGGGACTTCCGAAAGGTCGAGGACTGCCATGAATGCGTCACGTTCTTGCGTGACTTCATTGATCAATCCGCGTCGCTGCAGCACCTTTTCGTATCGGTGCTATCTATGCGTGATAGGACCTTTCGTACACGCGTCCCTGCGTCCGAGAGCAACCAGTACGCGAAGGACTATCGAGAGATCTATCTGCCACTCACCGTTCGGTGGACGGACCGCATTGTCGCCTAACAAACACATGCAGCGCGCCGGGAGGCATAAAGTGCTCGGCCGCGGGCGGCCGAGCCTGGTGCCCTGTCTGGCGCCGCGCGCCCGCGTGCTGACAGGTTGGCGTGCGGGCGCCGATGTGAACCGTTAGCCGGACAATCATGATGATGATTCCTTATCGGCTCCCGAAAATGCGACGCTCCTACGCTGTCACTGCGCTTGCCATGGCAATGCTGTCATCGCCCATCGCTGCGCAAAGTTCGCGCTCCGACGCGGCCGTTGAGGACATCGTCATACTGCGCTCGCTTCGGCTATCGCGCATCACGCCGACAGACTTTTGCGCGCCATCGCGCACCGGCTTCTCAGAGGCGACCGCAGAGGATCGCCACGAGTTCAAGGCGGTCGCCACGGACGCAGCCTCTGGCAAGATCACGAACGCCAGTGGCGCCCGCGTCGGCACGCTCCATTCGTGTCTCAGCCCAACATCGGACCCACTGATCGCGAGTTTCTACGCGGAGGGCGAGGTCGGAGGGGTTTCCCTCGTCGGCCGCGGGCAGTGTCGTACAACAAAGCGCGACTTTCCTGAAATCGGAATCTCGTTGTTCACCTGCCAACTTGACCTCACGGGGCTACCTTCCGCATACGTCGGAGGCCAGCTCACCACGAATACGCTCGTATCTCGCACTATGCTGGGAGCGGAGACAGACCCATCGGGCTACATGCAAATGTCTATCGCCACGGTCCGTCTGTGGAAGAAGCGATAGGGCACTGCGTGCCGGCTAACAGGAAAATGGAGCCGATTCGCTGGACTGGCTTTGCGATCATGGCGCTGCGGCGCGCGGCTCATTTTGAACGTTAGGCGTTTCAATTCGCTAGGGAGAGTGGTTATGCAATTGACACAGTACTTCAAGAACCACCTGACACCGAGACGTCCTTTCCAGGGGATCGGCCTCCCAGGGTGCGCGAAGACATACCCTATTCGGCCCCGTGGAATATTCACCTCAAGGGAGTTCACTGCGCACATCGTACTTCTTGCCCTTGCGATCATCGCCACACATACATCCGTGCACGCGCAAAGCGCAGCAACCGGAATCGCGAAGGACGTTGCGCGCGGATCGAATACTGTTCGTTTGTCGATCGACGCGTTATGCGCACAGCTCACGCTTGACGAGGTCACAGCGATCTTGGGCAAGAATTTCGAGCGTAAGCCAGATAAGGAAGAGATGTACCAGTTCTGCAAGTACGGCGATAACAAGGAGCAGGGAAAGCTACAGGTCCGCTATTTCTCGCTCGGCAGCAGCAGATTGAATGAATCTGGCTGGCGAAGATTTGTAGAATCTGACGCGAAAGGCAAAGTCATTGAGCGTGATGGTGTACTGGTGAGCCATCTCCGCAGAGACAAATTTGGCGCTGACAGCATCTGGTTCAGGGATCGGAAAGGTCACGCGCTGGAATTGAATGTCAATTCGGGTGTCACTGAGAATCAGGCGGTGGCGCTGGCAAAGGCGGCGATGGACTGAGGCTTGACTAGTCAAGCCTGCGAATAATCAAATACGCCATGATCGAAGATTTAGGCCCAACCAGTCGTTGCACCCGATCCTCGGGATCGGCACTTCGCACCTCCCCTCGGCCGGGTGAACGGCGACGTTAGGCCGCTTGAACCACGACAGGCTGACTAGGCGATCGACTATCGGCACTGTTCTGATCTACCAAATTTGGAGGGGCTCCTTCCATGCTGTCCAGACGATCGGTACTCCTGACCCCATTGATGCTCGTTGCGCCTCGGGTCAGCTTTGCCATCGACGGCAAGATGACGCTGTGTCTGCACACGAACACGTCTTCGGGGGCCGGCTATCGGGGAGCGCTCGAGGGCTGGGCGAGGGCGGGGATCAAGCACGTCGAACTCAACGCCGCGCTGGTCGACGACTTCTTGAAGATGGACACCCTCGAGGGTGCGCGCAAGGTGCTGGCCGATAACGGCCTCACGGCGGTGCACGGTGCGGTCGGCGTGAACGGGCTCCTCGAACCGAATCCGAATCACGCGGACGCCATTGAAACCTTCAAGAAACGCCTGGAGATGTTCGCGTTCCTCGGCGTCAAGAAGGTCTACACAACGAGCGGAGGCACCCAGAAGCTCACGACTGACGA
Organism: Steroidobacteraceae bacterium; assembly: GCA_040080215.1. GTDB lineage: Bacteria > Pseudomonadota > Gammaproteobacteria > Steroidobacterales > Steroidobacteraceae > CAIUGU01. Next base: position 123,617 of record JBEBIT010000001.1, on the reverse strand, counting down.
TTACACCATCGTGGCCGACCACATGCGCGTCGTGGGGGACACGGCCAAAGCGTTCGACATGGTGTGTAGCGTCGAGTTTGTGCGCTCGTCGCCGTATATGTCGACCTTGTTGACGGCGTTGAAGGTCACGCGCGAGGCTGCCCACCCGAACTTCGGCGTCATGTTCGACTTCTATCACTTCTGGTCGGGCCTCAACAAGCTCGAGGACATGGATCAGATCAGGCCAGGCGAGATCCAGCACGTGCATTTCCAGGACGTGCCGGACATGCCGCGCGAGCTCCTTGACAACAACAGCCGGTTCATTCCGGGGGATGGGGTCTCTCCGATTGTTCCGATGCTGCAAAAGCTGGCCGAGAAGGGATACTCGGGCCCACTGTCTGTCGAGCTGTTCCTCCCGAGATTCCGTGATGGAAGCCCGTACGAGATAGCGCGGGAGGTCCGCCAGAAGTGCGAGGCGGTCATGGGCAGAGCACGGGTGCTGTAGAGTCGCGACTCCATGTGGCGCGGCGGACGGCCTAACAGCAAATGGAGCCGACGGCTCATGGGGGAGAGGATTCGCCGCGGCTCAGTTGGCGCGTTGGCCTCGATCGAAAGCAAGGCATGAAAATGACCCGCGTCCGCGTCGAGAGCTTCACCATCTCCCTTGACGGCTACGGAGCCGGTCCGAACCAGGACCTCAAGAATCCGCTTGGGCTTGGCGGGACGGATCTGCACCAGTGGTTGTTCCCGACACGCACGTTTCAGCGGACGCTGTTCGGCGCAGAGGATGGGACGACGGGCGTCGATGACGATTTCGCGGCGCGAGGCTTCCAGAACGTGGGCGCCTGGATTCTCGGCAGGAACATGTTCAGCCCGTATCGTGGGCCCTGGCTCGACATGAACTGGAAAGGCTGGTGGGGGGACAGTCCGCCGTATCACGTACCCACCTTCATCCTCACTCATCACGCCCGGCCGTCCATTGAGATGGAAGGCGGAACCACTTTCCACTTCGTCACGGGCGGCATTTACGAGGCGCTCGAACGGGCCCGCGACGCCGCGAACGGAAAGGATGTGCGCATTGGCGGTGGCGCCAACACCATCCAGCAATACCTTCGCGCGGGCCTCATCGACGAGCTGCATTTCGCGATCTCGCCGGTCTTGCTGGGCGGAGGAGAGCGGCTGTTCGAAGGGATCGATGCGCGCGCGCTGGGCTACGAATGCGTACAATTGGTCGCGTCAGAGAAGGCGACTCATGTCGTTCTTCGTCGCCAAGGGAGCACTGGTACCTGACCCCCGATTGCGGCGATCAGCATGATTGTGCTGACGCAGAACCAATACGTTGAACCCTCATGAACTCAACCCACGCAAGTTCCTACACCTCGAAGATCGACGGCTGGCTGGCTGTGATCATGGTCTCGCCGAAAGACAGTCAAGGATTCCTGGCCGAGCTCAAGGCTCGACGCGAAGCATCGGCCTGACGGCATCTCTCTCCGCCACCTGCACCTCCCATGCTCTTTACCGAACGCAAGGCAATCCGCCTGGTAGCCTATTTCGAGGCCTTCAAGGGCATCCTCGTGCTGGTTGCCGCCAGCGGGCTGCTGACCCTTCTCCACCGGAATGTCCAGGACTTCGCAGCGCGCCTGATCGAGCACGCACACCTCAATCCGGCGTCGAAGTATCCGCGGATCTTCCTCGACGCGGCAGGCCAACTGCAGGACTCGAGACTGATCCTGCTGGCGCTGGGCGCCGCTGCCTACTCCACTATCCGGCTTCTCGAGGCGTATGGCCTGTATCGGGAGAAGGCCTGGGCGGAGGTGCTCGCAGCAGCGAGTGGCGCGATCTACATGCCATTCGAGCTCTACGGATGGGTACGCGACCCGACCTGGCTGCATGCGTGCATCCTGCTTCTCAATGCGGGAGTCGTCGCCGTGATGCTGCTCGCGCTGTGGCACCGCCGGCAGGCGGGGCGCCAGGCAGCGTCCTGAGCGCGACGGCGCAGGCTTGGCTGGCGGCGTGGCGATACAATGCGGCATCCCGTTCCATTCCGCCGTCGCCCATGCAAATCGAACATCGCATCCTCATCGCCGCATCGCCCGAGCGGATATTCCGGATCTACGAGGATGTCGACCACTGGCACACCTGGGACCCGGATACGAAGAGCGCGTCGCTCACCAGCAAACTCGGTGTGGGCGCTCGGGGCTCGCTGACTCCGACCGAAGGCAAGACGGTTCCGATGCTCATCACGGCCGCGAAGCCGGGCAGGTCGTTTACGGTCGAATCGAAGCTCCCGCTGTTCCGCATGCTTTTCGAGCACGAACTGATCCCGCGGGGAAACGACACCGAAGTCATCCATCGAGTCACGATGGCCGGCCTGCTTTCGACGGTGTTCGGTCCCATGCTGACCCGGCAGCTGAACGCCGGGCTGCCTGTGACGCTGGCCAACTTGCGGCGCCTCGCCGAGGCGCAAGCCGGATCGACGGTGCTTCCGCCCCGCCACGACGATGAGTTCCGCGTGTAGACTGACTGGATCAGGCGCGCATCTGCAGGAGGTCATCGTGTCCAGGGATTTCTTTGCGGAGAAGGCGGCGGTCTACGAGCAGGACAAGCACCGCGTCGACAACGTCAACAACATCGCGACCGCGATCGTCGAGCGGGTGAAGCTCGACAAGCGCATGCACCTCATGGACTTCGGCTCGGGTACCGGCCTGTTGCTTGAAGGCGTGGCGCCGCACGTGGGCAAGATCACCGCCGTCGACGTCTCGAAGGCGATGAACCAGCAGCTTGCAGCGAAGCGCGGCAAACTCGGCTGTGAGCTCGAAATGCTGGAGCTCGATCTGACGACAGCCGACCTTGACCTGCAGTTCGACGGCATTATTTCATCGATGACCATGCATCACGTGAAGGACATCGCGGCGATGTTCCGGAAATTCCACCAGCTCGTGAAGCCGGGCGGCTTCATTGCGATCTCGGATCTCGACACGGAAGACGGCGGATTCCATACGGAAGACACCGGCGTGCATCACCATGGCTTCGATCGCGAGCAGATTGCGGGTGTTGCCAGGGCCGCAGGCTTCCAGGACGTGAGCGTCACCACCGCCAGCGTGATGACCAAGCCGCAAGGCGACTATCCTGTGTTCCTGCTGACGGGGTACAAGCAGATCGGGAGCGGTCTTCCTTCCTGAGTGCACCCGGCATGTTGAAAGTACACGACCGCATTCGCGCACTGGGCCTGGTATTGCCCGAGCCGCTCAAGACGCCGCCCGGCGTCGTGTTGCCGTTCCAGTTTGTCCGCGTGGTGGGCAGCAGTGCGTTCGTTTCCGGTCACGGCCCGACCAACGCGGACGGCTCGTTGGCGGAACCCTTGGGCAAGGTCGGTCGCGAGCTGACCACGGAGCAGGGCTACCACGCCGCCCGTCTCGCGGGGCTTGCGATGCTGGGCAGCCTCGAGCGATCGCTCGGCGATCTCGACCGCATCGTCGCGTGGACACGCGTGTTCGGCATGGTGAATTCGGCGCCCGGGTTCAACCGGCATCCGGCCGTCATCAACGGCTTCTCGGATCTGATTCTTGACGTGTTCGGGGCAGAGATCGGCGCACACTCGAGAAGCGCGGTCGGCATGGCTGAACTGCCATTCGATCTGCCGGTGGAGATCGAAGCGCAGGTCGAGTTCAGGTGAGCACGAGGCCGGCGGGCTTGCGCCGCACCGGCCTCGCTTGAGACTACTTGAGGCGTGACGCGATCTTGTCGAGGCCGGCCTGCGTGCAGACTTCGTCCTTGTCGCCACCGGGCGCACCCGACACCGACATCGCACCGATGATCTCGCCGCCCACCTTGATGGGCAGTGCGCCGCGACGCGCGGTGCCGATCTTGGGATCAGCCTTCACTTCGGCATCGAGCGCTGCGTCGGTCTTGACGCGGTCGGCGATGTCACCGCTCGGCACTTTGTACTTGATCGTTGCCGTCGTCTTCGTCAGGCCGATCATCTGCGTGCGCTCGGCTGCGCCGTCACCCGACAGCACCACGACCGGCACGCCGGCCGAGTCGACCACTGTTGCCGTGGTCTTGTAGCCGTTCGCCAGGCACACCGCGATGGCGGTCTGGGCGGCTTCGACAGCAAGCGCCATTTCCGGACCGCGGGCACGAGGCGGAGCAGGAGGCAATGCGCCGGGGGCGGGGGCGGCCGCAGGCGCCTGGGCCATGGCTGACGCTGCAGCAAGCGTTGCGCATATTGCGAGGGAAGAGTGGCTGAGTGTCCGCATGGGAAGCTTCCTTGTGTGGGGGTCCGGAAAGGGGAAGCCATGGTAACCGAGTTCGCCGACGCTCGTGCCCGGCACCCGCCGTTGCGATATTGTGTGCAGAGCAACATGATGTACGCCATCGCACTGATGACCTTGCTCTCTGCATGCCCGACTCCATCGACACCCTCTCCATCCGGCCCGCGACAACTGACGACATTCCGATCCTCAAGCGGCTGATTCCGGAGTCGGTCAGGGCCTTGAGGCACGGGTTCTATTCGGAAGCCGAAGCAGAGTCGGCCATCAAGTACGTGTTCGGCGTTGATACGCAACTCGTCAGCGACGGCACGTACTTCGTGGCGGTCGACGGTGAGCAGCTCGTCGCCTGCGGCGGCTGGAGCTGGCGGCGCACGATGTACGGAGGCGACCAGCGGCCCATGGGTGCAGGCAATCTACTAGATCCGGCCGTGGATGCGGCCCGCATTCGCGCGTTCTTTGTCGCGGGCACGCATGCGAGGCGCGGCATCGGTGAGATGCTCCTTCATGCCTGTGCCGAAGCGGCGAACGCCAAGGGGTTTTCGCGTCTCGAACTGATGTCGACGTTGCCGGGCGTGCCGTTCTACGCCAAGCTCGGGTTCATGGAAGTGGAGTCCGTCGTCGATACGTTGCCCGACGGCACTGGCGTGGGTTTCGTGCGTATGACGCGTGCCGTGCATCTGTCCGGAGAGCTGTCTTGATCGACCGTATTCATGCAGCGCTCGGGATAACGCCCGCATTGCTGGAAGGCCGCACCCTGCTGCAGTACGAGGAAGCGCAGGGACTCATCGCTGCCGAGAAGGCGCCGACCGGACGCGTGCATTTCCTGCTTCCGGAAGCCGCTGATGCGTGGCGCGCCATGAAGGCCGCCGCGGAGAGCGATGGCATCGACATCCATATCCTTTCCGGCTTCCGCAGCATCGCGAGGCAAGGCGAGCTGATCCAGGTCCGTCTCGACGAGGGCATGGTCATTGCAGACGTCCTCAAGATCCTGGCCCCGCCCGGCTACAGCGAGCATCACACCGGCCGCGCCGTCGATGTCTCCACGCAGGGGATCAAGGCGTTGCAGCTCGAGTTCGAGTCCACGCCAGCTTTCGCGTGGCTCACTGCCAACGCAGCGACGTTCGGCTTTGGCCTGTCCTTTCCAAGAGACAATCCCGCCGGCTACGACTATGAGCCGTGGCATTGGTGTTACCGGGCCGATTGAGCGGACTGCCTCAGCACCGCTGTGCCAGAATCGGCGCCCATGATCGAGCCGCTGACCCAGGAAACCATTGCCGCCGGCGCTTTCGGCGCCTGGCTCGCAGAGGCTCGTGCATCGCTGCATGGCAATCGCGGCTCCAACGTGCCGTGCGGTGACTGCGTGGGGTGCTGCGTCTCGTCGTACTTCATTCCCGTGCGTCCCGAAGACAAGGATGCCCTGGACGCGATTCCCGCCAGGTACCTGGTCAACGCACCGAACGAGCCGCTTGGCCAGTGGCTGATGGGTTATCGGGAAGACGGCACCTGTCCGATGCTGAGCGACAACAAGTGCACGATCTATGGGCAGCGGCCGCAGACATGCCGCGACTACGATTGCCGGGTATTTGCTGCGGCGGGGATTGATGCGGGTGGCGACGAAAAACATGTCATCAACAGGCGCGTCCGCGCGTGGCGCTTTTCCTACCCGTCACAGGGCGACCACGCCGAACACGAAGCAGTGAAAGCGGCCGCGACATTCATCGCGACCAGGCGCGACAGCTTTCCGGGAGGCCGTGCGCCTACTGCGCCGACCGGGATCGCCGTCCTCGCCGTAAAGGTCTATTCCGTCTTCATGGACCCCGCGTCGCAGGCTAAGCCGGACGCCGACATTGCCCTCTCGATCATCGCCGCGAGTCGCGAATTCGATTCCCGCCTGCCCGAGGGCGTCACCCGATCTCGTTGAAGCCCACTGACTGCACAGAGGAATCCGCCGTGAACGCAGAAGAATTACGCGCCACCCAGGCGCCGCTCAAGGCCCGGTACAAGGAAGCACCGGATGCTGCCATGGTCACGCTCCGTGCCCAGGGGCGGATCGGCGAAGGCGTCAGTTGCCGCGTCGAGACAGGGAAGGCGCTGGTCGTCGCGGGTCTGCACCCTGCCACCGGCGGGACCGGTCTGGCCGCATGCTCCGGCGACATGCTGCTCGAAGCGCTGGTGGCCTGCGCGGGTGTCACACTCAATGCCGTGGCCACGGCGCTCAATATCGAACTGCGTGATGCATCGCTGCTGGCGGAAGGCGATCTCGACTTTCGCGGCACGCTCGGCGTGTCGAAGGAAGTCCCCGTCGGCTTCCAGAACATCCGCCTCGAGTTCGTGCTCGATACGGATGCTTCCGAGGACCAGCTCGCTACCTTACTCAAGCTGACCGAACGCTATTGCGTCGTATACCAGACACTGGCGCACCCGCCGGCACTGGCCGTCACGCGGAAGGTGGCATCAGTCTGACCGCCCTGTCGATTCGCCGTCGTGCCAGACGACCAGAGTAATCCAGCCCTGACGGATGACCGCCATGCCACTCAAGCTCTACGCTCATCCGTTCTCGTCCTATTGCCAGAAGGCGCTGACGGCGCTGTACGAGAACGGCACGCCGTTCCAGTTCCGCGAGCTTGGGCCCGATCATCCGGACGTGGGCGCCGAGCTTGCGGCGTTGTGGCCGCTGATGCGGTTTCCGGTACTGGTGGATGGCGATCGTACGGTCATGGAGGCCACCATCATCATTGAATATCTCGGGCTCCACTACCCGGGACCGGTTCGACTCGTTCCCGAGGACCCGAAGCAAGCCATCGACGTGCGGCTGCTCGACCGCTTCTTCGATAACTACGTCATGACGCCGATGCAGAAGATCGTGTTCGATGCGATTCGTCCAGCTGACCAGCGTGATCCGTACGGCGTCGCCGATGCCCGGAAGCTGCTCGACAAGGCCTACCACTGGCTCGACGGAACGCTGTCGGAACGGGAATGGGTGGCAGGCGGCACGTTCTCGCTCGCGGATTGCGCGGCCGCACCGTCGATGTTCTACGCAGATTGGGTGCACCCCATTGACGCTGCGTTTGCCAACGTCATTGCGTATCGGCGTCGGCTGATCGCCCGGCCCTCGTTTGCACGGGCCGTTGAAGAAGCCCGTCCTTACCGCTCGATTTTCCCGCTCCGCGCACCCGATCGCGACTGAGCCGACCTGTCGTCGCGGAAGCTATACTGCCGGGCCATGATAACGGCGCCAATCGTCAGCTTTCCGTATGTCGCGACTCGAGACGCCAGCGTGCTGATCCTCGGCAGCATGCCGGGCACAGCGTCCCTGCAGGCCAACGAGTACTACGCGCATCCGCGCAATGCGTTCTGGCCGATCATGGCAGCCGTGCTCGGGTTCGACCCGGCGGCGCCCTACCACGACCGTGTTGCCGCGCTCCGGGCAGGGAGGGTTGCAGTGTGGGATGTGCTCAAGGCTTGCCGACGGACCGGCAGCCTCGACAGCGACATCGAGCCGGACTCCATCGAGTTCAACGACTTCGGCACCTTCTTCGCTGCACATCCCGGTGTCACGCGGGTGTGCTTCAACGGGGGCACGGCCGAACGCCTGTATCAGCGGTTTGTCCCGGCCATCCTCACGCGCCGGGATCTGCACTACACTCGATTGCCATCGACCAGCCCGGCGCATGCTGCGATGTCCGTCGCGGACAAGTCCCATGCGTGGCGAGCCGCGTTGATCCAGCCCTGACGAGGTGTCGACGATGAGGAACATGCCCACCCGAATCCTGCTGTGCCTGGTGTTGACCGGGTCGGTGATGGCCGTCCATGCGCAGGGCCTCTCGGCAGAGGAACAGCGCATCGTCGCCGGCGTCGACGCGCGGGTCGCCGAAGCCACGGCCCTGCTGGAACGCGTGGTGAACATGCCGAGCGCCACGCAGAACCTCACGGGCGTGCGACAGGTGGGTGATGTCTTCCAGCAGGAGTTTGCGGCGCTCGGCTTCACCACCCGTTGGGTCGACATGCCGAAGGAGATGAAGCGCGCCGGACACCTGGTCGCCGAACACCCGGGCAAGCAGGGCAAGCGCATCCTGCTGCTCGGACACCTCGACACCGTGCTTGAAGGCGAGCGCTATCGCAGGAACGGTGCGACGGTCCACGGCACGGGATCGAACGACATGAAGGGCGGTGACGTGATCCTGTTGCACGCACTCAAGGCGCTTAACGATGCCGGCCTGCTCGAGCCGGTCCGCGTGTCCGTCATGCTGACCGGCGACGAGGAGAGCTCCGGCGAGCCGCACGAGATCAGCCGAGGTGACATGGTCGCGCTCGCGAAGCGCAGCGATGTCGCGCTCAGCTTCGAAGGTGCCGTACGCGATACGGCGACGACCGCCCGCCGCGGTGCAAGTTACTTCACGCTGGAGGTCACGGGCTCTACCGGCCATTCAATGGGCATGTTCGGTCCGGATCGCGGTGCCGGCGCGATCTTCGAGGCCGCGCGCATCCTGAATGACTTCTACGAGCAGCTGCGCGGCGAGCCTTACCTGACGTTCAATCCCGGTGTGATCGTGGGCGGCAGCGACGTGCAGTTCGATTTCGACCACGGCACCGCGACCGGCAAGGCGAATGTCGTGCCCGGCAAGGTCATCGTACGCGGCGACCTCCGCTTCATCTCCGAGGAGCAGAAGGAGTCGGCGCGCAACCGGATGCGCGACATCGTCAAGCATCACCTGCCGCGGACGGACGCGAAGATCACGTTCGAAGACGGCATCCCGGCGATGTCTCCCACTCCTGCAAACGCACAGCTGCTCGAGCAACTGAGCCGCGCGAGCCAGGACCTCGGCGGCACGGCGATCAAGGCGCTCGACGCTGCCGAGCGCGGCGCCGGGGACATCTCGTATGTCGCACCCCATGTGGCCGGCCTCGATGGCCTCGGCATCAAGGGCGAAGGCTCGCACGCGCCTGGCGAGACCGCCGACCTCGAGTCCCTGCCCCTGCTGATCAAGCGAACGGCGCTGCTGCTGTACAGGCTGTCACTGCAGAACTGATCCTGACAGAATGGCCGCATACGGTTCGACCGGCAACGGAGGCGGAATGGGCAAGGGAAGATTCGAGGCGTTCAGCGACGGCGTGCTCGCCATCATCATCACCATCATGGTGCTGGAGCTCAAGGTTCCGCACGGCGAATCACTCGAGGCGATCGAACCCCTCATCCCCGTGTTTCTCAGCTACGTGCTGAGCTTCGTCTACGTCGGCATCTACTGGAATAACCACCATCACCTGATGCATACGGCCACGCGCGTCACCGGGGCGATGCTGTGGGCGAACCTGCATCTGCTGTTCTGGCTCTCGCTGTTTCCGTTCACGACAGGCTGGATGGGCGAGAACCACTTCGCTCCGGTGCCCACTGCGGTATACGGGATCGTGCTCTTCATGGCAGCCATCGCTTTCTACATCCTGCAGTCCACGATCGTGGCCGCTTCGGGCCAGGATTCGGTGCTCAAGCGGGCGATTGGACGAGACCGCAAAGGCAAGCTGTCGCCCGTGTTGTACCTTCTAGGTATTGGCGCCACGTTCTGGGAGCCCTGGCTGGCACAGGCCTTTTACGTGCTCGTGGCCGTCATCTGGCTGATCCCGGATACGCGCATCGAGCACGCGCTCGAAAAGGACCCGGCGCACTGACCTCGGGTCGCGGCTCCCCTGCAACGCGACGCTGACCTGGAAGTGACCACTCCCGGGTCCATCAGCGAGCTCAAGAGCCTGGGCCCCAGGTCGCAGCAGATGTTGGCCGACGCCGGCATCACGACGGTCGAGCAGCTGCGCCGGACCGGTTCGGTGGCAGCCTATTGCCTAGCGAAGCGCGCTAATGCGAAAGTAAGCCTCAATCTGCTGTGGGGGCTGGAGTCAGCCCTTACCGGCGAACCCTGGCAGCAGATTGCTCGATTGCACCGAACCAGCCTGCTGCTGGCGGTCGACGAGTACGAAAAGAACGACTGACGATCTCCTCTGCATCGGTGGGCTAACCCGGTGTGGAGACAAAGAGAAGAAGACCATGCTCAGTGGGCCGAATCGGACGGTTCTCGTTGCGGGCGCGAGCGGTGTCATCGGACGCAGGCTGTGCCGTCTGCTGGTCGACGACGGCTGGAACGTCATCGGCATGACCCGCTCGGAGGAAAAGGCCCAGTCCCTCGCAGCGATGGGGGTCAAGCCGATGGTCGTCGATGTCTTCGATGCCGGCAAGCTCAGGGCCGCAGTGGTCGACGCCAAGCCCACGATCATCGTGCACATGCTGACCGACTTGCCGCCGGCCCTGGCGCCCGCCGCGATGGCGGCTGCCCGGGTTCGCAATGCCCACATCCGTGATATCGGCACCCGCAATCTCATCGCAGCCGCGGTTGCAGCGGGCACCCAGCGCATGGTCGCCCAAAGCGTGTGCTTCGCTTATGCACCGGGGCCGACGCCGTATCCGGAGGATCGCGCCCTCAACGCCGGCTCCATCGCCGGCAGTGACGGGGTGATCGCGCGGGGGATCATTGCTCTGGAGCGGCAGGTGATGGGCGCGCCGTTCACCGGTGTCGTGCTGCGATTCGGCCGGTTCTACGGTCCCGAGACGGGCCTTGATGCACCGTCCGCCGGTGGGGCCGTGCATGTCGATGCGGCTGCGGATGCCGCCCGTCGTGCGGTCAGCCGCGGCAAGGCCGGTGCGTACAACATTGCCGAAGAGAACAGCACCGTCGTCACCCAGAAGGCGAAGTTCGATCTCGACTGGCGGCCTGCTTTCCGCATCGGCTAGCCGCGTGCCTTAAGGGCAACGCCGTATGGGAATCCGGCGCTGCCGCCCCCATGCTGCGTGCACGTACCGCCATGTGCGCCAGCGGCCCAATGGCCGGTCGTGCGCGCGCCACTCAAGGAGACCCGTCCATGTACTACATCGTCGAATCGTCCAAGACTTTCGATCAGGCCTCTACCGATCTCGATGCCGCCGTGAAGCGCAACGGCTTCGGTGTCCTGCATGTCCACGACCTCGGGACCACGCTGCGCAGCAAGGGCCAGGCGTTCACCGAGGAGTGCAAGGTGTTCGAGGTCTGCAATCCCGCGCAGGCCGCCAAGGTGCTGTCGACCGACATGCGGCTCAACATGGCGTTGCCGTGCCGGATCTCCGTTTTCACGGAACACGGCAAGACAAAGATCGGACTGATCAAGCCGGTGCAGATGCTGTCGTCCCTGTCCCAGGACCCGGCCCTCGCAACGGTCGCGAAAGAGGTTGAGGACAAGACGATCCTGATGGTCAACGAGGCGAGATAGCCGGATTCACCGTGGCCCTGTCGCCTGGCGCGAGGGTGTGGGGACGAGCGCTGGCGGTCTGGGCGCTCATCGCCTTGACGGAATCCGTGCATGGAACGTTGCGGCAGCTGTTCCTTGCACCGGTCATCGGCGACTTCCGCGCGCGCCAGGTCAGCGTGTTCACGGGCAGCGCCCTCATCTTGCTTGTCGCGTACCTCCTCATTCGCTGGATCGGTGCGATCCGGACCTGGACCCTGCTCCGGATCGGGCTGCTGTGGCTTTTCCTCACGCTCATCTTCGAGGTGAGCCTCGGCCGGGCGCTCGGCATCGACTGGCAACGAATCCTCGCTGACTACGACGTGACCCGCGGTGGCCTCATGCTGGTCGGGATGGTCGTGCTGCTGCTGGCGCCGCTGGTCGCCGCGAGGATGAGAGGGACCTGGCGATCGGGAGCGCAGACGCCGCGCTGATCGGCGACAATAGCCGGCAGTAGCGGATTGCGGGTAAACGATGTCACGCCAACTTGTACTTGCTGTGCTGGCCGCGCTGCTCGTCGTGCTGCTCATCGTCTCGGGTTGGCAGCCTTTCGATCGCGCAACCTGGTGGATGGAAGTGGCGCCGGTCCTGGTCGCGTTGCCGCTGCTGGTATTCACTCGCAACCGCTTTCCACTGACGCCACTGCTGTACGGGCTCATCTTCGTCCATGCGACGATCCTGATCGCAGGCGGCGCGTACACCTATGCGCGGGTTCCCCTTGGATTCTGGCTCCAGGATCTGTTCGACCTCGGCCGCAATCCCTACGACAAGATCGGCCACTTCGCCCAGGGACTCGTGCCCATGCTGCTCGCGCGGGAAGTGTTGCTGCGCAACGGCTACGTTACCGGCAGGCGCATCGCCGGCTTCCTCGCGATCTGCTTCGCGATGGCCGTCAGCGCGTGGTACGAACTGATCGAGTGGGGCGCGGCGCTGGCGATGGGACAGGGGGCCGATGAATTCCTCGGCACGCAGGGCGACGTCTGGGATACGCAGTCCGACATGTTCATGGCGTTTCTCGGCGCACTCACCGCTTACGCGCTGCTCTCACCGCTGCATGACCGCCTACTCCGCACCATTGCGAGGTGATGCGTGTACGAAAAGAAGATCGATCCACCGCTGCCCCGGAGCCGGTTCCTGCACAGGATCCTGCTCCATGGCGTCATCGCCGCGGCCCTGCTGCTTGCGTCACTCGGCCTTGGCATGTCGGGCTACGAGTACCTGGAGCACTTGCCGTGGCGGGATGCCTTTCTGAACTCTGCCATGCTGCTGGGTGGCATGGGACCGGTGGATCCTCCTCGTACCGACGCGGGCAAGGTATTTGCCGGCCTCTATGCCCTCTACGCCGGACTCGTGTTCCTGTTGATCGTCGGCCTCGTTTTCACGCCCGTGGTGCACCGGCTGCTCCACAAGTTCCACTGGGACCAGCCAGGAGAATGACGCAACCATGAGCAGTCCCGACTCCGCTCCGCTGCTACGTCCTGCCAGCCTCGATGATGCCGAGGCCATTGCAGCACTGTCGACCCAGCTCGGGTATCCAACAACCGCTGTACAGGCTGCGGCCCGGTTGAGCCAGCTGGTGCAGGAGCCGGATCACTGCGTCCTCGTTGTCGAACTGGGCGGGCAGGTTGCTGGCTGGGCCCACGTCGAACGGCGCTTGATTCTCGAGAGCGGTGAGAATGCGGAGCTGATGGGGCTCGTGGTGGACTAAAGGCATCGGCGGTCCGGCATCGGCGGTCCGGCATCGGCAAGCGGTTGGTGCAGGCCGTCGAACAATGGGCTCAAGACAACGGTCTCGATGCCATGACCGTCCGCTCGAATGTGGCTCGCGATGCCGCACATCGGTTCTATCCCGGACTGGGCTACGTCGCCGTAAAGACGCAACGTGTCTACAAGAGGAACCTGAATGCGCATCGAGCTTGAACGCCCGACACCGCTGCGCGAGCAGGAGTTCCTGGAGGCAGTCCGGCACAGTCGCAAGCTGCACAAGGGACTGGTGGCGCCGCCTGTCACCGCAGGGCGGTACCGTGCCTATCTGAACGGCCTGCGTGCCGACACCCGCGAGGGGTTCTTCGTGGTCGTCAAGCGGACGGACACGCTGGCTGGCGTGATCACGATCAGCGAGATCGTGCGCGGCTCTTTCCAGTCGGCCTATCTTGGCTACTACGCGCTGGAACCGCACGCAGGGTCAGGCTATCTGCGCGAAGGCACGACACGCGTGATCGCGCAAGCATTCGGCAAGTTGAAGCTGCACCGCCTCGAAGCCAACATCCAGCCCGGCAACCGGCGCTCGCTTGCGCTTGCGAAGGGTCTCGGCTTCAAGCGGGAGGGCTATTCGCCGCGCTATCTGAAGGTCTGCGGTCGCTGGCGCGATCATGAAAGATGGGCCCTGCTCGCGGAGTGACGTAAACTCTTTCCGGCAAGCCCACGATGGCCGCGGGCGATAATGAAGTCGGGTTCGTCATCATGCGATTCCATTCGCGCTGTCTTCTCGCCGTTCTGGGCGCCGTCCTGCCGTGGTTGCCGTTGCACGCTGCCGAGGGCGAGGCGCCTGTTCCTGTCGTACTGCGGCATGCGGGCACGGATCCTGTCGGGTTCGTGCTGGCAGCCGCGGTCAGCCAAAGATTAGGCGCCACACCGGAAGTCAGGCAGGTCAGTGATACTGCGGCGCCGCGCGTGGTGTTGATCGTCACGACGGTCGACGGTAGCGTCGAGGATCCCGGCAAGCAGACGGCAGCTGCCATCAACGTCCTCTATGACGCAGACACGTTGCCGCTCAACGGCTACCTGGTCACGGGACTCGTCCAGGTGTGCGGCATCACGCGGGCCGAAGCCTGCGCTGAGGAGATCGTGGCGACGCTGCTCGCTGCGGTGGCGAGGTTGCGTTCCAGCAATCCGGAGTTGGCGTCGGCGTTGCTGTCTCCATGACGGGACGGCGCGACATCGACCGCGGACGAGAGGCGGCTGCCAGGCGGGGGCGTGCACTGCTCTACGTGGTCGGGGGCGGCCTGACAGCGGGCGCCATGCTGCTCGATCTGGTGCCTTCGCTTGCGAGCTTCAGTTCGCCGCAGCGTGTCCGGGCGGTTGCGCTTGCGGGAGCGCTGTTCCTCGCACTCGGCCGCTTCGGCTCGAGGACGTTTCGAGCGGCACTCGGCAGGCGCCCAGGGCGTCCGGACTGACGTTCACAGCCCGCGCGTCCGCTCTGCGAACCGCTACTTCAACTGTAGCCGCGTCCAGCCGGCGTCGACCAGCTCGCCGCGCCAGGTATAGCCCTGCAGGTCGATGTGATATTCCCCCGGGCCGAATGCGGAGGAATTGAGCGCGATCCGGAGCTCCCGATTGGAATCCGGGGAGATGCGCCGGATCTGCATGATGCGGGCTTCGCCGGCCTTCTCGATCGTGACCGAGAAGCTGTTGAAGCGCACTTCCGTCACGTCGATACGCAGTTCCAGCAGCTGCGGCGGATCGGGCCAGGCCACGGTGACGCTTGGTGCCGATTGCGGTCCCTGCGTGCCGGGCGTGAGCTTGAAACTTTGCACACCCGAGGGCGGCTTCAGCCGCGCAGTTTCCACCGAGGTATTCACCGTCGCGAGCCGGTTCTCCAGCCTTTGCATCGCCATCAGGTGATAGGCAATCGCCGTGCCCGCGACCAGCACGGCCACGATCAGGACAGCGAGCTGCTTGCCGCGACTTTCAGCCCGGTCCGCATCGGCCGGGGACAGGTCGTCATCGATCGCATCACCCATCTCGACCGCTTCGCGCGTCGCGGTGGAAGGGATGGCGGGGAACATCCCCGTCTCGCTGTCGTCGAAGGGCCGTTTCGCGAGCCGGGTCTTGAGCCTGACCGGAATCGGCAGCCTCGCCAGGAACTCGGGGTGTTCGAGGCAGTACTTCTCGAAGGCCCGGGCCTCCCGGACGAGCAGGTCACCGGACAGGTAACGCTCGACGACTTCTTGTGACTCGATGTAGGCGCGATCCATGTGGGCTACAGAGCGGCAGCTGGGTTGATCGGCATTATGACGAATATCTGTGCGATTCGCAGAGATATGCGGCGTGCCATGGGCGGTCCGCTTGCCTACTCTCTGGCCCATGTTCACCGGAGTATTCAAGGATCGCACGCAGGCCCGGCTCGGTCCGGCCCGCACCCCCGAGCAGGTGTTGAAGCGCCTGTTGCAGGGGCGCAGCGTTCGGCCGCACCGCTTCCTGCGTCGCGCCCCCATCGGTCCCTTCGTAGTGGACTACCTTTGCCCGGAGAAAGCGGTGGTCATCGAACTGATGAAGGAGCATCGGGCCTTCCAGTCGCAGGACGCGACCGATCGCGCGGTGATGCTCGAACGCTTCGGCTATCGCGTGCTGCGCTTCTGGAGCAAGGACATTGCGGACAGTCCGGACCTGGTGCTCCGGCAGATCCTGCAGGCACTCGCCTGATGCGAACCGTCCTGAAGCCGAGTGCCGAGGCCGAGGCGGAAACACAGACAAGTTTCCTTGCGCTGCGGTAGCAAAAAAATCTGTGGCCTTGCAGGCGAGAG
This sequence comes from Steroidobacteraceae bacterium, assembly GCA_040080215.1. Lineage (GTDB taxonomy): Bacteria > Pseudomonadota > Gammaproteobacteria > Steroidobacterales > Steroidobacteraceae > CAIUGU01. The sequence continues at coordinate 107,536 of JBEBIT010000001.1, read as the reverse complement.
GCGGTGTCTCACGGCTATGATAGGTGCAAGGCTGGCACTCGCTTGCAGTGCGGCCGGCACCGATCGCAACCGCAGTCCATGACGGACCGGGCGACTTCAATGAATCGACGCAACAGGGGACTTGTATGACTCAGAAGCGGATTGCCTACGTAACGGGCGGAATGGGTGGCATCGGCACCGCGATCTGCACACAGCTGGCCAAGGCCGGGCATACGGTGGTTGCGGGCTGCGGCCCCAACTCTCCCCGCAAGGATCGCTGGATCGGCGAGATGAAGGACAAGGGCTTCAACATCATCGCGTCCGAAGGCAACGTTGCCGACTGGGATTCGACGGTGGCCGCCTTCGAGAAGGTCACCAGGGAAGTGGGTCCCATCGACATCCTGGTCAACAACGCGGGCATTACCCGCGATGGGGTATTCCGCAAGATGAGCAAGGCCGACTGGGACGCCGTCATCAACACCAACTTGAACAGCCTCTTCAACGTCACGAAGCAGGTGATCGAAGGCATGGTGGAGCGCAACTGGGGCCGCATCATCAGCATCTCGTCGGTCAACGGCCAGAAGGGCCAGTTTGGCCAGACGAACTATTCGACAGCCAAGGCCGGCATCCATGGCTTCACGATGGCGCTGGCGCAGGAAGTGGCGAACAAGGGCGTCACCGTCAACACCGTCTCTCCGGGCTACATCGGCACGGACATGGTGAAGGCCATCCGCCCCGACGTCCTCGAGAAGATCATCGCGACGATCCCGGTCAAGCGGCTCGGCGAGCCCGAGGAGATCGGCTCCATCGTCAGGTGGATCGCCTCCGACGATGCCGGCTTCGCCACCGGCGCGGACTTCTCGCTCAACGGCGGCTTGCATATGGGCTAAGAGACGGAGGGAGCCGACGAGTCGGCTCCCGGGTCTCGCGCCAAGGGCGCTCGCGTTCGGACTGCAACCGGCCAACTCGGTTGGTTTACGGCCTGGCCGCAGGCTGCGAACGGCCTCCGGCATATGGCCATTGGCAAAAGGCCGATTTCCGTCGGCAAGCCAGAACCCGATCCCATCTGGCCTGCTCGCGGCGCGAGCCATTTGTCGCGTCGGCGACCATTTGCCGGAGGCTTTATGCAGTCTCGCTGCACTTTTGCCGGCGAAGCCGGCCGGTCGCTCCCAAACTTCCGCTCTGCCTTCGCTTGCACTGCAAAATTTTCTGCTCATCGCTAATGCATTGCAGTGCGCATCGATGAGTTGGAGCACGTGAAGTCCGTCGACTACTTCGATCCGAGTGCGCCCGCTCGCACGCTCCGCGCGCATTTTGGTGCAAACAATTTACCTGTGCGCACTCGCGTTGCGTACGGGTAAAGCAGGGGTTTTCGCAGCTCTTCCGCAGTTGTGTCTGCTGCAACAAGAGTCCACACTCAGCTCCGTTTTGGGGAATGCACTGATCATTTCGACGAGCAACAGATCGAAATCGGCAGTGTCTCGCATTTCAATGCGTGAATCAGGAATAGGGTAACGCTTCGCTATTTCGCTACAGCAGTGTGACTCGCCTGCCGCTTCTCCTGCGGTTCCAGGGGAAGCAAGATGAGGTCGATCATCATGTCGATGCCTGCCTTGCAACGCCTTGCGCTCTCGCTGCTCGTCACCGGCAGCGCACTCGGCGGATTCCACTCGGCACTCGCGGCCAGCGTCGCCGATGTCGGCCCCGTGCCCGCCGTGTGGAAAGAGCAGCAGATCCGCTTCTACTTCGTGACTCAGGGCTCCGCTTACTCCTGCAATGCCATCCAGACCAAGCTGCGCGCACTGCTCACTGACCTTGGTGCTGGCGACGGGCTCAGCGTCAATGTGAAGAGCTGCACGGACGGCATCCGCAAGGCGGCATTGAACATGCGGTCCGGTGGCAGAGGGGACGACTTCATGCTCGACGGCGCAACGACCCCGCTCGTCACGATCACGATTCGCAGCCTCGTTCCCGAAACGCCGGACGCACTCGCTGCGCTCAATGCCGATCGCGGTACGGCGGGGCTCAGGGCGCTGGTGCGCCATGAAGGTGCACTGGACCAGTCCTATGCCAGTGCCGTCGCGGGAGAATGGAAGCAGGTACGGCTGTCCGACCGCACGCGTTACCTGGACGCGTCCGACTGTGACCTGCTGCAGCAGGTGCGCGCGCAGGTGTTTGCCAAGTTGGCGGTACGGGTTGTGAAGGACAGCGGTACCTGTCAGCGCCGCAGCGTGAGCTTGAGGCTCGGCGGACCCAACCTGCATGTCGAGGCGCTCGTGCCCGTCCATCGCGAACCGACGGTCAACACGACGGGCTAGCCTCGATCTATCGGTAGCGCTGCAGGATCTTCTGCAGCCCCGCGTTACCGGGCGACAGCTTCTCGTAAGGCATGCGATTCATCGGCGTCGCGACGCTGCGCTGGACTTCGTGGAAGTCCGGGCTCTGCTCGTCGATATAGATCAGTCCCGTCAAATACTCGCCCTGCGCCTGCTTCGTGCGGATGTACTCGAACGCCTTGCCGCGATCCGTCGGATCGTACGTCGGGTCGATCTTGCGCAGCACGACGCGACTGCCGTCATGCAAGGTGACCGGCGTGGTCTCGCCGGGCGCGTAATCCACCTTGATCTCGCTTCGCAGCGGCACGAAGTCGGCGTGCACCAGCTCGTCGTAGTGGTCGCGCACGAACTGGTAGCTCTTCGTCGAGCCCTCGTGATCGTTGAAGGTCACGCACGGCGACAGCACATCCACCATCGCAAAGCCCGGGTGACTCAACGCGGCCTGCAGCAGGGGCACGAGCTGCTCCTTGTCGCCGGAGAAGCTGCGGGCAATAAACGTGCAGCCGAGGCTGAGTGCAGCGAGCGCGGGGTCGATGGGGGGCTGCTGGTTGACCTCGCCCTTCTTCGCCTTGGTGCCGATGTCGGCGGACGCCGAGAACTGGCCCTTGGTGAGCCCGTAGACGCCGTTGTTCTCGCACACGTACAGCATGTTGATGTTGCGGCGGATGGCATGCGCGAACTGCCCGAACCCGATGGACAAGGAATCGCCATCGCCCGAGACACCGATGTAGTGCAGGTCGCGGTTCGCGGCAATCGCGCCGGTTGCTATGGACGGCATGCGGCCGTGGACGCCATTGAAGCCATGCGCGCCGCTGACGAAGTAGGCGGTTGTCTTCGACGAGCAGCCGATGCCTGACAGCTTGACGATGTCCTGGGGCCGCAGCGACAGGCTCCACACGGCTTCGATCAACGCAGCAGTAATCGAATCGTGGCCGCAGCCGGCGCACAGCGTCGACATGCCGCCTTCGTAGTCACGTCGCGTGAGCCCGAGCTCGTTCCGCGGCAGGCTGGGATGGGCGACCTTGGGTTTGGTGATGAAGCTCATGGCAGGTCCTCAGGGCTTGCCGGCCGTTGCGACGCGGGGCGAGACCGAATTCGCGAGTGACGTCAGCACGCCGTCGACGATGCAATCCGACGAGATCGGCAGGCCGCTGTAGTGCAGGATCGACTGCAGCTTGGACTTCTCCACTGCCGTTTCGAGGATCAGCAGCGACTTGAGCTGGGCATCGCGGTTCTGTTCGACGACGTAGACCGTCGCATGGGACGCCAGGAAATTCTCGACCTCCTGCCCGAACGGGAAGCCGCGTACGCGCAGGTAATCTGCATGGATACCCCGCCGGGCAAGAATGTCGAGCGCTTCGCGGACGGCGCCGTCGCAGCTGCCCAGCGACAACACGCCGATCTCCCGATTCATTGTTCCGCTCGCCACGGCTTTCGGGACCAGCGCCTTCGCGGTCTCGAACTTCTTCTTGAGGCGGTCGACGACGATCTGGTAGTCCGTGGAGTCTTCCGTGTACCCGCCGAACTGGTTATGTCCCGAGCCGCGGGTGAAGTACGCGCCCTTCGGATGCGTACCGGGCAGCGTGCGGGCGGCGATCGCGTCGCCGTCCTTGTCGACGTAGCGGTGGAACTTGGGTAAAGCCTCGATCTCGGCAGCCGTCAGCACCTTGCCGCGATCCGGTTGCCAGGTGTCGTCCCACTTGAGGTCGCGCACCATCCAGTCGTTCATGCCGATATCCAGGTCGAGCATGACGAACACAGGGGTTTGCAGGCGCTCGGCGAGATCGAACCCCGTCGCCGCCATGTAGAAGGCTTCTTCCGGGTTGGCCGGAAACAGCATCACGTGCCGCGTATCGCCGTGCGACGCATAGGCGCACATCATCAGGTCGCATTGCTGGGTGCGGGTCGGCATGCCTGTGGACGGCCCCACCCGCTGCACGTCGAAGATCAGTGCCGGAATCTCCGTGTAGTAGGCGAGCCCGATGAACTCGTTCATCAGCGAAATGCCGGGGCCGCTCGTCGGCGTAAACGCCCGGGCACCATTCCAGGAGGCGCCCACGACCATGCCGATCGCCGACAGTTCGTCTTCAGCCTGCATGATGACGTAGTTGTGCTTGCCGGTTTCCGGGTCGACCCTGAGCTTGCCGCAGAAGTTCTTGAAGGCATCCATCAGCGACGTGGACGGGGTGATCGGGTACCACGCACCGACGGTCGCACCGGCGAACACGCAGCCGAGCCCCGCGGCCGTGTTGCCATCGATCAGGATGTGGCCGGCTGTCTTGTCCATGCGCTCGAGGCGGAACGGCAGGGGACAGGCGAAATGCTCCTTCGCGAAACTATAGCCCAGGTCGAACGCCTTGCTGTTCGAGTCGAGCAACGCCGGCTTGGCGCCGTAGCTCTCCTTGAGCAGTGTGCGGACCACGTCCATGTCGATGTCGAGCAGGGCCGCCAGCACGCCGGCATACATGATGTTCTTGAGCAGGATGCGGTTGCGCACGCCGTTGAAGTTCTCGTTGGCGAGCTTCGCCAGCGGCACGCCGAGCACCGTGATGTCGTCGCGCTTCAGCAGCGTCGAGCGCGGCCACGTGGAGTCATACAGGAGATACCCGCCCGCACTCAGCTCCTTGATGTCGCGCGAGTAGGTCTCTGCATTCATCGCGACCATCAGGTCGACCCGGCCGGAGCGGGCCACGTAGCCCTCGCGACTCACGCGGATCTCGTACCAGGTCGGCATGCCCTGGATGTTCGACGGGAAATAGTTCTTGCCCATCACGGGCACGCCCATGCGGAACACCGACTTCATCAAGAGCGTGTTCGCGCTGGCCGAGCCAGTGCCGTTGACGTTCGCCAGCTTGATGACGAAGTCGTTGATGCCGGCCTTGCGGGCCTCCTTCAGGCCGTCTTGCGCTGCGGTTTCGACCATGCTTGCTTCCCGTCCGACGCGTGCGGAATGGTGATTGTTGATTTCTGCATGTCCCACGCCGCGGTCGGGCAGCGCTCGGCGCACAGCCCGCAGTGCACGCACAGGTCCTCGTCCTTGACCATGACGCGGCCCGTCATCTTGAGTGCGGCCGACACGTAGAGCGGCTGGGTCTTGTTGGTGGCAGGCGCCTTGAGCCGGGGGCGGAGTTCCTCCTCGGTCCCGTTCGGCGTCATCGTCAGGCAGTCGACCGGGCAGATGTCGATGCAGGCATCGCACTCGATGCACAGCTTCGCGTCGAAGACGGTCTGCACGTCGCAGTTCAGGCAGCGCTGGACCTCGGCTTCAGCCTGTTCCGCGGTGAAGCCCAGTTCCACCTCGATGTTCAGCTTCTTGAAGCGTTCCTTGAGGCTCACGTGCGGCATCAGGCGCCGCTCGACCGGGTTGTAGTCGTTCTTGTACGACCACTCGTGGATGCCCATCTTGCGACTCGCGAGCGTCACCATCGGCGGCGGCCGCTCCGACACGGGCAGGCCCTGCACGTATTGATGAATCGAGATAGCGGCCTGGTGCCCGTGTTCAACGGCCCAGATGATGTTCTTGGGGCCGAACGCTGCATCGCCGCCGAAGAACACCTGGGGCAGTGTGGACTGGTGCGTGACGGGATCGACCTTGGGGACGTTCCACTTGTCGAACTCGAGGCCGAGGTCACGCTCTATCCACGGGAAGGCATTTTCCTGGCCGATGGCGAGAATCACGTCATCGCAGGGAATGAGCACTTCGCCCTTCACGCGCTCGCCGGTAATGCGGCCGTCAACGAGGTCGTATTCCATCTCGTCGAACAGCATGCCGGTGAGCTTGCCGGCCTGCGTGACGAAGGCCTTCGGCGCGTGATTCACGACGATCTCGACGCTTTCCTCCTCGGCGTCGTCCAGTTCCCATTCGGATGCCTTGAAGAAGCCCCGCGGCTTGCGGGCCATGACCTTCACCGACTTCGCACCCATGCGCAGCGAGGAGCGGCAACAGTCCATCGCGGTATTGCCGACGCCGATGATCAGGACCTTCTCGCCGATGGTCTTGATGTGGTCGAACGCGACCGACTCGAGCCAGTCGATGCCGATGTGGATGCGCTCGGTGCCATCCCGGCCGGGGAGCTTCAGATCCTTGCCCTTCGGCGCACCGCTGCCGATGAAGACGGCATCGAACTCGCCGGACTTGAGCAGGGCATCGAGGCTCGCCACGGGCGTGCCGAGCTTCAGGTCCACGCCCATGTCGATGATGTAGCGGATCTCGTCATCGAGCACGCCAGCAGGGAGACGGAAGGACGGGATGTTGGTGCGCATGAGGCCGCCTGCCTGGCCCCACTTCTCGAAGATCGTCACCTGGTAGCCGAGCGGCATCAGGTCGTTGGCCACCGTCAGCGACGCGGGACCGGCGCCGATGCAGGCAATGCGCTTGCCGTTCTTTGCTTTCGGGGCCTGCGGCAGCAGGTGTTCCACGGCGTCGCGGTGATCCGCGGCAACGCGTTTCAGCCGGCAGATGGCAACCGGTTCAGCCTCGACTCGGCCGCGACGGCACGCGGGCTCGCACGGGCGATCGCAGACGCGTCCCAGGATGCCGGGAAAGACATTGGATTCGCGATTGACGAGATAGGCTTCGGTGAAGCGGCCCATCGCAATGAGGCGGATGTACTCGGGGACATCCGTATGCGCCGGGCACGCCCATTGGCAATCAACAACCCGGTGGTAATGGTCCGGGTTGCGAACATCGGTCGGTTCCACGTGTGCGTGGCCTTATTGTAAGGCCCTCACTCGATCATCCCCACCGCAATCAACCTTGGGCAATGGGAGAGACCGGCAAAGGCAAAACCCCCTGGCTGAACGCCTGCTGCGCAACGAGTGTGCAACAAGCTCAAGCGCAGACTAGCGGGGTTAGCGCGCCAAACGCAAGAGAGGAAAGCCGCAGCGGCCCTATCGCACTTGCAGCATGGAATCAGGCGCCGAACCGGTATGAGGCCATCACCACGCCCATCGCGTTGTCGAGGAAGTCCCTGCGACCCTGGTCTTCACCCGCAGCGCCGGCAACGACCATCAAAGGGATCAGGTGATCCTCGCGCGGATGCGACAAGCGCGCCGCAGGTGCCTGCTCCCAGGAGAGCAGGCGTGAAGTACGGGTCGCCACGTTGGGTTCCGAAACGGCGCTCGTCAGCCAGTGCTCGAACGCCACGGATGCGGGTCCGCCGCCGCCACGGAAGCCGCGCATGTTGTGATAGCTGAGCCCGCTGCCGACTACAAGCACGCCCTCGTCGCGCAGCGGCTGCAATGCGGTGCCGGCATGCAGGTGTTCCCGTGGATCCATCGAGTGCTTGATCGAGAGCTGGACGACGGGAATGGTCGCTTCCGGATACATCACGTAGAGCGGCACGAAGGTGCCATGGTCGAAGCCCCGCGTGGCATCGGTGTCGCAACGGATGCCTGCCGCAGACAGCAAGTGCCGAACCCGCTCCGCGATCGCGGGCGATCCCGGTGCGGGATACTTGATGTGATACGTGTGTTCCGGGAAGCCGGAGTAGTCGTACACCATCGGCGGCGCGGTCGACGTGCCGACCGTGAATTCGGGTGCCTCCCAGTGTCCCGTCACCGAGAGGATGGCCTTGGGCACTGCAGGCAGCGTTTCCGGCAGGTGGGCCAACCAGCCAGCCGATCCCGCGAACATCGTCCGCATCTCGTCGATCCACGGCCAAGGGCCGCCGCCATGGGAAATGAAGAACGTGGGAAGTCGGGTGTTCATCGTGTCGTCCCGGTGGATCGCTTGAGCGTGAAGTCATAGCTGCCGTAGTGCAGATAGTCGGCCCAGTCGACCGAGCCCAGCTTGCGTACCGCGGCGCGCGATGCATTGAGGGCGTTGCCCACGGAGTCGCCGCGAACGAGTGCCCGATAGAACGTGGCGGCGAACGTGCCTGCTTCTTCATCGCCCACCGGCCAGTACGTACCGACATAGTTGGCCACGCCGCCGCGCAGAAAGGCTTCGGCGAGGCTGGCATTGCGGCGCAACCGTTCCTCGGCACGACCGGCAAAACGCTGGCCCGCCCGGAGTCGCCCGACTTCGCAGGCATTGAAAAACGCAAGGGCCGGCAATTCGGAGACAGTGGCGAGGTCCGGGCCGGACAGCACCTTCTGGTCCGCACACACGATGCCGCTGCGACCGGGCTGCTCGGCGTCGAAGAAGGCATGGCCGGCGTAGTGCAGGACATCGTAGCGCCCGGAGCGGAACTCCTCGAGCAGACGCTCGCGCGTTGCGTCGCTGCCTTCGATCCTGACGATGCGGATGTCCTGCCGCTTCTCGAGCAGCATTTGCACCCGATCGCCTTCCCGAGCCGCGCCTTCGAGATCCCCCGTCGGGTTGACCACGAGCAGCACATCGAGCGTGGCGTCCTGGCGCCTTGCATCCCGCCAGCGCGCGACGGAGAGGTTCTCGGCCGCATAGCGCCGGCTAAGGCCGGCATCGGCGGCGGGAAACCGGCCGTTCACGCACAGCGTCTCCCACGGATAGGCCGCTGCGGCATTGTCGTGCACGACGACCAGGTGATGGGCCTTCACGGTGTCGAGTGCCTGCAATACATCCCGATGCAGCAGCATCGCGCCCAGCACTTCACCATAACCCGACAATCGCTTCGCCGTGAAGTCGCTGCCTTCGATGCGACGCAGGTGCTCGTCGAGCTGCCGCTTGGGGATCTGCTTGGTACCCGTCAGCACGGCAGCCTTCGAACCCGAGGTCAGCACGGAGGCACGCAAGGAAAGGACCTTCGGCTGCGACGTGTCCTGCGACACGATCAGGTAGGCGAAACGTTGCTGCTTCTTGCCGCGCGCCGTCGCGCGGACTAGGGGCTCGGTGGCCGTCACCGGCAGGTCGACCTCGTCGAACGACACTTCGATGTCATCGAACAACGGCGTGGCCGACAACTTGAACAACGCCTCCCGGATGGCGGCGCACTTGGTCCGGTCGAACTCCACCAGCGTGATCCGCCGCAGGCGTCGGTCAGGGTCGCTTTCCTTCAGGGCGCGGAAGTACCCGGCCAGCTGGCTGGCAAGGGCTGTCTCGACATTGACACCCGAGCCGCCGCCCAGCAGTACGGTTGCGAACTCGTCGACATGGGTGCGGGCAAAGGTGCGGACGACATTCTCGGCCACGAACTGCTGCGCGTCTGCATCGAAGCGGTCGAAGTCGCCGAGTCCAGCGAGCAGGACCAGTTCCGCACTGAGGCGGCTTCGCGACGCCGGCAGCACGAATACCTCACCGCGATTGCCGGAGAACATGCGGCGCAGCGTGAACTCCTTGATCGCACCGTCCAGCTGCTTGTCGATGGCAGCGGCAGCCCCGCCGGGTTCGACGCTGCTGAATACGCCCAGCACGATCGCCTCTGACTGCACTTCCGCGATGCTGCCGCAGGCCAGGCGAATCTCGAGCGTGCGACGGCGCTGCCGGCTGTCGACCAGTCGCGGCTGAGCCACGGCAATCGCTGCAGCGTCGCCCGGCGTCTGTCCGAGGAATTCCGGAGAAATGACAGGCTCCAGGAAACGGCGGCGTGCTTCCGGCGACAGGTCGGTCCAGCGGATCTTGCGGGAGACGCGCTGTCGCAACACGGAGTCCCTGACCTTGCCGACAACCGCGCCCCGCTTGCGTGACACGCTGGACGGCAATCGCTTCGTATCGTTCTTCTTCAGCAGGTCAACGACGGCGGATGCCACCAGGGTGCTGTTCGGCAGGCCGCCGTGCGTTTCTTCGGCATACCACATGCGGGCGTTCGGCCATTCGGCGAGCGCCCGTGGCACCGTCCCGTCGCCGTCGCGACTCAGCGTGTACTCGAACGAGTCCTTCACGCGGCGTGCGCCGACGACCGTCTCCTGATTCACGCCCACGATCAGGCAGCAGCGCTCGTCGGCAGGGGCGAGTTGGTCGCGCACGCGGCGTGCTTCCTCGAGCATGCCGGCATCCGGCGTCGTGTCATCGTTCGGCCACGAACGCGGGTCGAAGAAATCGAGCGAGGGATGCCGGTCCGGCGCAGGCAGCATCTGGTACAGCCCGGGCAGCGTACTGAACACCTGTGCAGCAAGCTGTTCGGCGGTGTGATGCTGGTCGAGCGCGGCGATCTTGCGAACCGTGGGATAGGTGGCGCGGAGCGCCTGCACGGGCGCGAATGAACCGTAGTTCGGCGTGCCGAGCTGGATGAGCTGCGCGATCCGCTTGCCATGCGGGCCGTTCAGCGCAGCGCGCGCGACCAGTCCGCCCATGCTGTGCGCCACCAGTCGCACCGAGCCCGCGCGCTCGCCGGCAATGCGCTCGCCGAGCGTCTTGCCGAGCTGGTCGAGCCCGAGTCGCCAGTCGAAGGGATGGAAGCTCGCGTCGAAGCCGGCTATCTGCAGTGACAGCTTCAACTTCAGGTAGGCAAACAGCATCACGCCGAGCGGCTGCAGCTTCCTGCCCCCCGGCAATGCGAGGTCGGTGAGCTTGCCGGCGATGACTTCGATCGGGTCAAGCCACAGCACATCGTCGTTCACGCGGCCGGGGGTGCCGATCTTCGAACCCATGATGCCGGGCAGGATCAGCACGCGCGGCCCGCCGCGGACACGCCGCCTGGCCGCGCTCTGCGCGAGGCGACGCAGCTCGCGGTACTCCGCTTCACCGAAATTGGCGGTTAGAGCGGCTTCGTGTTCTCCGCTGCGCAGCCACGCGATCACCTGCTCGTCATGCAGGCTGCCCAAGCGGATGACGGGGCCGGCTCTGCTTGCGGGCGGAGTATCGCTCATGTCTTGTCGGTCATCGTCGCGTGAATGAGGTGGCCGATTGCCTTGATGGCGGCGGTGCGGGTGCTGCTCTTGCGCCAGACGGCACCCACGGTGCGAGTCGGCACGGGACTCGCGAAGGGCTTCAGCGTAAGGCTGCGGTTCGATGCGAACGGACCGCTCGCGGCCAGCGCAGGAAGCAGCGTGACCCCGAGTCCGGCAGCCACCATCTGGCGCAGCGTTTCGAGGCTCGTCGCGCGATAGTCCAGGCTCTCCTGGACATCCACGCGGCTGCACACGGCCAGCGCCTGGTCGCGCAGGCAGTGGCCGTCCTCGAGCAGCAGCAGCGTCTCGCCGGGAAGATCCTCGGGTTTGACGCGGGCCTTCTTGGCGAGCGGATGGTCGGACGGTACGGCGAGCAGGAAGTCCTCGTCGTACAGCTTCTGCGATTCGAGTCCGTCCATGTCGACGGGCAACGCCAGGATGCCAACGTCGATTTCACCCTTGTGCAGGCGTTCCAGCAGCACTGCGGTCTGGTACTCGTACAGCATGAGCTGCAGCTTCGGCAGCTGCTTGTGCAGCTTGCGCGCGACGAGCGGCAGCAGATAAGGACCGATGGTCGGAATCAGGCCTACTTTAAGCTTGCCGGCGAGCGGGTCGCCTTCCTTGCGCGTCAGCGCCTGGATCTCGTCGGCTTCCGCCAGCAGGCGGCGCGCACGTTCGACGACCTTCACGCCCATGTCCGTCAGCGCAATGCGGCGGGGCTGCCGCTCGATCAGATCGACGCCGAGATAGTTCTCGAGCTTCTTGATCTGCGCCGAGAGCGTGGGCTGGCTGACGTGGCAGCGCGTCGCGGCCTGCCCGAAGTGGCGCGTGTCGGCGAGTGCGACGAGATAGCGGAAGTCGCGGAGATTCATGGACGAAGTCTAGCGGATAGGGGCCGGTGAAAGCCCGTGCCCCGGTCAGTCGCGGAAGTTGTTGAACTGCACCGGCATGTCGAGCTTGCCGCCGCGGACCAGGGCGATGGTGGCCTGCAGGTCGTCGCGGTTCTTGCCCGTCACGCGCACCTTCTTGTCCTGGATCGCCGCCTGCACCTTCAGCTTCGATTCCTTGATGAGCTTCTGGATCTTCTTGCCGAGCTCGGCTTCGACACCCTGCCGCAACGTGATCACCTGCTTCGCGGTGGCCAGGTTGATGACCGGATCGTCGATCTTGAGGCAGGCGATGTCGATGCCCCGCTTGGTCAGCCTGAGCTTCAGGATGTCGAGCAGCTGCTTGAGCTGGAAATCGGCCTCGGCGACCAGCGTGATGATTTCCTTGGCTTGCTCGAACCGGCACTTGGTGCCCCGGAAGTCGAACCGCGTTTCCAGTTCGCGGGTCGCCTGGTCTACCGCGTTCGTGACCTCGTGCAGGTCGAGTTCGGAAACGATGTCGAAAGAGGGCATGACGGGCCAACCTCGCGCGGATTGCTCGTGCCACAGAGGGATCACAAGCATCTGATTAAAATGGATAATATGACAATGCCGGGCTCCTGGCAGGCGCCTATTCTGGCCGAACCGCCGGCCATGCGAAACCGGGGCGCTACGTCCCCCTGTCGGGCGGGACGCTTGAGTGGCATGATGCGCACCCCTTGCGCCCCAAGCGGGTGCTCCGGGCTACCTGCCGATTTGCTCCAGGCCATGACTCAAGAGACTTCTTCTACCCCCCTGCCTGCGAGGGTTGTGCTGCTGCTCGGCGCCATGATCGGTCTTGGCCCCTTGAGCATCGACATGTATTTGCCCTCCTTCCCGACCATCGAGCGGGAGTTCGGTGCCGCGAGCGGGTCGCTGCAGCTGACGCTGGCCACCTATTTCATCGGCCTGGCCGTCGGACAGGCTTTCTACGGACCGATCAGCGACCGCTTCGGCCGCAAGCCGCCGATCTACTTCGGGCTCGCGCTGTTTGCGCTGGCGGCGCTCGGCTGCGCATCGAGCACGAATGTCACGCAGCTGGCGACGTTCCGTCTCCTGCAGGGCCTGGGCGGCTGCGCTGCGATGGTCGTCACGATGGCGATCATCCGGGATTGCGCCACGGGTGCCGCGGCGGCACGACTGTTCTCGCGTCTGATCCTCGTGATGGGGATCGCGCCCATCGTCGCGCCGCTGGCAGGCGGATGGGTGCTGACGCAGCTCGGCTGGCAGTGGATCTTCTACTTCCTCTCGGCGGCGAGCACGCTGGCTTTGGTCGGCGTGTACTTCCTGCTTGATGAAACCCGCAATCCCGCGCACGTGGTTCCCTTGAGCGTACCGTCCGTGCTCAAGAGCTACGGCCAGCTGCTGAAGGACCGCTCGTTCGTCGGGTATGCGCTGGTCGGCGCCACCGCCATCACCGGCATGTTCGCGTACATCGCCGGTTCGCCTTTCGTGCTGATCGAGATCTACGGCGTCCAGGCGCAGAATTTCGGCTGGTTCTTCGGCGCGAATGCCGCCGGCTTCATCCTGGGCAGCCAGATCAACGGGCGTCTGGTCGGCAAGTTCGGCGCTACCCGGGTACTGCACAAGTCGGTGGTCGTGCCGGCAGTGGCGGGCCTTGGCCTCGCTGCGCTGGCCTTCGCAGGCTGGTTGCCCCTCGCTTTCCTGTCGGCCGGCTTCTTCATGTACGTCGGCAGCCTCGGGTACATCAACCCGAACTCGATGGCTCTGGCGCTCGCCAGGCAGGGCCATCGCGCCGGCACGGCATCGGCACTCTCGGGTTCCGTGCAGTTCGTGTTCGCAACCATCGTGGGCGTCATCATGAGCGCCTGGCACGATGGCTCGGCGTGGCCGCTGGCCTGTGTCATGGCGGTTTGCGGAGTGTCCGCGCTTCTTGCGGAGCGCGTACTGACGGCACCCTTCAGGGCGCCTGCTTCCGCCACGAATTGACCGAACCGAGTGTTTGATTTTCGCTGGCCGACCCCATATCGGCCCGGCCCCTGTTATTGACCGGATAAACGATGCTCTCCACTTCCAATATTTCCATCCAGTTCGGCGCGAAGCCGCTATTCGAGAACGTCACCGTCAAGTTCTCGGACGGCAACCACTATGGCCTCATCGGCGCGAACGGCTGCGGCAAGTCGACGCTCATGAAGATCCTGGGCGGTGAGCTGGAGCAGAGTTCCGGCGAGGTGATGCTCCAGACGGGCATGCGGCTCGGCAAGCTGAGCCAGAACCAGTTCGGCTACGAGGACCAGCGCGTCATCGACGTCGTCATGCAGGGCCACGTCGAGATGTGGAAGGCGATGACGGAGCGGGACGCGATCTACGCGAACCCGGAGTCCACCGACGACGACTACATCCGCGCGGCCGATCTCGAGGCGAAGTTCGCCGAGTACGGCGGCTACAACGCAGAAGCGCGCGCGGCCAGCATCCTGTCGTCGGCCGGCATCGAAGAGAAGTACCACAACGGCCCGATGCGGGAAGTGGCGCCCGGCTGGAAGCTGCGCGTGCTGCTGGCCCAGGCGCTGTTCTCGCAGCCCGACGTGCTGCTGCTCGACGAGCCGACCAACAACCTCGACATCAATTCCATCCGCTGGCTCGAGGGCGAGCTCAACAATTACGACGCGACGATGGTGATCATCAGCCACGACCGCCACTTCCTTAACCAGGTCTGCACGCACATGGCGGACCTCGACTACGGCCAGCTCAAGATCTATCCGGGCAACTACGACGACTTCATGCTCGCGTCGGTGCAGGCGCGGCAGCGCGTGGAATCCGCGAACGCCAAGGCCAAGGACCGCATCTCCGACCTGCAGGAGTTCGTGCGTCGCTTCTCCGCGAACGCGTCCAAGGCGCGCCAGGCCACCTCACGCCGCAAGCAGATCGAGAAGATCAAGATCGAGGAAATGAAGCCCTCCTCGCGGGTGAGCCCCTATATCCGCTTCGAGCAGGCGAAGAAGCTGTACCGCAACGCCGTCTCCGTCGAAGGCTTGGGGTTCACGTACCCCGATTCGGATACGCAAGTGCTGAAGAACGTCAACATCGAAGTCGAGGCGGGCGAGCGCATTGCCATCATCGGCGCCAACGGCATCGGCAAGACCACGTTGATTCGTTGCCTCGCGGGCGACCTGAAGCCCACCAAGGGCACCGTCTCGTGGGTCGAGAACGCGATGCTCGGCTACATGCCGCAGGATCCGCAGGCCGACTTCGCCAAGAAGGTGGACCTGTTCACATGGATGAGCGACTGGCAGACACCGAGCGACGACCAGATCGTCCGCGCCACGCTCGGCCGCATGCTGTTCTCCGGCGATGAAATGAAGAAGATGGTCACGGTGCTCTCGGGCGGCGAGAAGGGCCGCATGATGTACGGCAAGCTCACGCTCACGAAGCCGAACGTGCTGCTGATGGACGAGCCCACCAACCACATGGACATGGAAACCATCGAAGCCCTGCAGATCGGCCTCGAGAAATATCCCGGCACGCTGATCTTCGTGTCCCACGACCGCGAGTTCGTCGGCGGCCTCGCCACGCGCATCCTCGAAGTCCGCGCCGGCGGCAGCGTCGTCGACTTCCGCGGCACGTACGATGAGTACTTAGAGGCGAATGCGGAGAAGGCGTAAGCGGATCGACGGGGACGGCGGACTGTGTGCCCTGCAGCCACGGCACAGGTCCGCAAGTAGGCCTGCCGGCAAGTAGGGTGACTCCGTGCCCTTGGGCCAGGGCACATGTCCCCAAGTAGGCCTACCGGCAAGTCAGACGCGGACTACAAAAAGCAGTCGCGGAGCCGCTGAATTCGGGTGTGACTTGGCGCCTGCGCCCACTCATGGACCGTCTGCCTCTGGCTTGTCGGCAGACCTACCTGGCGCTCGCCCATCCTGCCGGCAGGCCTACCTGCGGCCGAAGACCGCCGTCTTGCAATTCTTACCGATAGTCCTTCCCTATCGCTCCCATCGCAACCATTCACTTCCTATATGGTGCGGTGCCCCCCTAACATGACCCCCGTACCAAATACTCCTCGAGGAATCCCGCTATGTCGCTGATCAATACTGAAGTCAAACCGTTCAAGGCCAATGCCTACCACAACGGCAAGTTCGTGACCGTCACGAACGAGGACCTGAAGGGCAAGTGGTCCGTGTTCGTGTTCTATCCGGCCGACTTCACGTTCGTGTGCCCGACTGAACTGGGCGACCTCGCCGACCATTACGCCGAGTTCAAGAAGATGGGCGTCGAAATCTACGGTGTTTCGACCGATACACACTTCACGCACAAGGCATGGCACGACACGTCGGACACGATCAAGAAGGTGCAGTACCCGCTGGTCGCCGATCCGACCGGACTGCTGTCCCGCAATTTCGAAGTGATGATCGAGGAAGAAGGCCTCGCGCTGCGCGGCACGTTCGTCATCAACCCGGAAGGCAGGATCAAGATCCTCGAAGTGCACGACAACGGCATCGGCCGTGACGCGAAGGAGCTGCTGCGCAAGGTGCAGGCTGCCCAGTACGTCGCCTCGCACCCGGGCGAAGTCTGCCCGGCCAAGTGGACGCCCGGTGCGGCCACGCTCGCGCCGTCGCTCGACCTGGTCGGCAAGATCTGATCGTTCGTGCTTGT
The DNA here is from genome assembly GCA_040080215.1 of Steroidobacteraceae bacterium. Taxonomy (GTDB): domain Bacteria; phylum Pseudomonadota; class Gammaproteobacteria; order Steroidobacterales; family Steroidobacteraceae; genus CAIUGU01. Next base: position 90,957 of record JBEBIT010000001.1, on the reverse strand, counting down.
TGATTGAGTCCCTTGGTGGCCGCGCCTGCCGGAGATCCTGCCGGCGCGGCCACCCCGCACAGCAACACTGGATGCCACCATGCTAGATGCCAACCTGAAGACACAGTTGAAGGGTTACCTCGAACGGGTCTCCCAGCCCATCGAGCTGATCGCATCGGTCGACGACAGTGATGCGTCACGCGAGACGCTCGAGCTGCTCAATGACATCGCCGGCTTGTCCGGACTGATCTCGGTGCAAGTGCGCCGCGACGATGCGGAAAGAAAGCCGTCGTTCTCGGTTGGCGCGCCCGGTGCAGCGTCGCGCATCCGCTTTGCGGGGCTGCCGATGGGACATGAATTCACTTCCCTGGTGCTCGCACTCCTGCAGACGGGCGGCTACCCGCCGAAGGCCGATGCAGAGGTCCTCGAGCGGATTCGTTCCCTCGAAGGCGAGTTCGCCTTCGAAACCTATATTTCGCTGACCTGCCAGAACTGTCCCGACGTCGTGCAGGCGTTGAACCTCATGGCAGTGCTGAACCCGAACATCCGCCACACGATGATCGACGGCGCGTTGTTCCAGGACGAAGTCAACCAGCGCCAGATCATGGCGGTGCCGACTGTCTTCCTGAATGGCGTGGCCTTCGGCCAGGGCCGCATGGGCCTCGAGGAGATCGTCGCCAAGCTCGACACCGGCGCGGTGAAGCGCGAAGCGGAAAAGGTCAGCGCCAAGGCACCCTTCGATGTGCTTGTGGTCGGCGGCGGGCCTGCTGGCGCGGCTGCCGCGATTTACGCCGCACGCAAAGGCATCCGCACCGGCGTCGCTTCGGAGCGCTTCGGCGGCCAGGTGCTCGACACGATGGCCATCGAGAACTTCATCTCCGTGCAGGAGACCGAAGGACCCAAGCTTGCGACGGCGCTCGAGCAGCACGTGCGGTCATACGACGTGGACATCATGAACTTGCAGCGCGCCGTCGCGCTGGTTCCTGGCGACCTGATTGAAATCCGGTTCGAGAGCGGTGCCTCCGTCAAATCGAAGTCCGTCATCCTGGCCACGGGTGCAAGGTGGCGCGAGATCAACGTGCCCGGCGAGAAGGAGTACCGCAACCGCGGCGTGGCGTACTGCCCGCACTGCGACGGCCCGCTGTTCAAGGGCAAGCACGTCGCCGTGATCGGCGGCGGCAATTCGGGCGTAGAAGCCGCGATCGACCTCGCCGGCGTCGTCAGCCATGTGACGTTGATCGAGTACGACGCACAGCTGCGCGCCGACGCCGTACTCACGCGCAAGCTCAACAGCCTGCCCAACGTCACCATCATCACCAGCGCACAGACAACCGAGATCACGGGCGACGGCCAGCGCGTCAATGCCCTGCGCTACAAGGACCGGCAGTCTGGCGTCGTCAACAACGTGGAGCTCGCAGGCGTCTTCATCCAGATCGGTCTCGTGCCGAACACCGATTGGCTGAAGGGTGTCGTGAAGCTGTCCCCGCGCGGCGAGATCGAAGTCGACTCCCGCGGCCAGACTTCCGTGCCTGGCGTCTTCGCCGCCGGCGACTGCACCACCGTGCCCTTCAAGCAGATCATCATCGCCATGGGAGAAGGCGCCAAGGCGTCGCTCGGCGCGTTTGATCATCTGATCCGCTCGCCGGTGGTGTCGAAGGCGGCGTAGAAAGAAGGAGCGACCGGCCAACTCCGTTGGCAAATGGCCTAACGGCGGAAGTCCTCTTCGAGGATAAAGCCAACTCTGTTGGCAAATGGACTACCGTCAGGCCAGATGGGGAGTCGTGAACTCTCTACTCCGACTCTGACCTGCCGACAGGCCATTTGCTGACGAAGTCGGCCATGTGCCGGAGGCCATTTGCCAACGGAGTTGGCCGGTTGCTCCCTTGCCGGTGCCACCAGAAGTGGCCGGTTTACTCCTTGTGCGGAACCTCCACCCTCGCTCCCGTCGTCCTGTCTGCCTCATCCGAAATCAGCCACAGGATCTGCTTCGCGGCCTCGTCCGCATAGGTGCCTAAGTCCATGGCCATGGGGCCGACGGCGCGATCGGTGCGATTGGTGAGTCCACCACTCCAGTTGGTGACCCTGGGTGCGGCGGGTCTCACGGTGTTTACGCGAATGCCATCGACGTGCAGGTCTTTGGCAAGCGTGGTGGTCAGCGCATCGCGCGCAGCCGTGATCGCCGCTTCTTCAGCAGACTGTTCTGCCCCCACGGAGCGCAGGACCTGCGGCGTGACGAAGATGATCGAGCCCCCGCTCGCGCTTCGACGTCTCGACATGCGATGCGCGGCCTCACGCACGCACAGCAAGCTGCCAAGCACCGCGGTATCGAGCTGCCGTTTGGCGAGACTGCCCTCCAGATGATCGACAGGCAATCGGGAAACGGGCGACGTGGCGTTGCAGACCAGCGCGCTGACAGCGCCCAGCGCGGCGTCGCACTCCGCAAACAGCCGCACGACATCTGCTTCCTTGCCGACATCTGCACGGCATGCATGGACAGTGTTGCCGCTGTTCCGGATCTCCTGGCTCAGCGCAGAGGCAGCCGGTTCATCCTGCAGGTAGTTGATGCATACCGACCACCCTTGCGCCGCCGCAAGCCGGGCGGTGGCGGCGCCCACTCCCCGCGTGCCGCCGGTGATCAACAGGACCTTCTTTGTCTCGCTCATGGCGGAAAGCGTAGCAGGTGCGCGAACCCTGCTGCGGCGGCAGTTGCGGAGAACACGTAGCGACTTCGGCAACCAACGCTACCGAAGCAACGGAACCAGGCGCACTGTGTCGAGTATGTATCCGTATGCCCACCAGGAGGGTGTCCCATGAATGCCAATGTAGGAAGTGCCGACCGTGTCGTCCGCGTCATCATCGGTCTCGTCATCCTGAGTTATCTGTTCATCGGCGAAGGCAGCGCCCGCTACTTCGGGCTCATCGGCCTCGTTCCGCTGCTTACGGCCGCAATGGGCTATTGCCCGCTGTACAGCATCATCGGGATGAATACGTGTGCGGTGAAGAAGTAGCGCCTGCAGGAAGACGGGTTGGCAAGGTCGGTCCGGTCGGCTGTGCCGTTCAGATCAGGAACCCCAGATCCCGGTTGGCGAAATTGGCAAGACTGGGCGCGACATAGTTCAGGTTCTGTTCTGACACGCCGAACCATCTGGCGAGGGTTGCCGCATATTGATCGGCAGAAGTGGTGGGTATCATGCGGCCCGCCCCAACGTCGTCCGGCCCGTTGATCTCGAGCCGTGGGTAGGTGCCGTAGAGGGTGCGGCCCCTGACGGCGTCACCCATCACCAGCTGGATGCCGCCCCACGCGTGGTCCGTACCGTCGCCATTCGAGGTGAGTGTGCGGCCGAAGTCCGATTCCGTGAACGTAGTGACCGCATTCGCGATCCCCAGTTCGACAGTGGCATCGTAGAACGCCCTGAGCGAGGTACTCACGTTACCGAGCAGCCCGGGCTGGTCGGCCAGTTGATCATCATGGGTATCGAAGCCCCCCGTTGAGACCAGGAAGATCTGGCGAGACATGCCAAGCTGGCTACGCATGGCAATCAGCTTGGCGACGGTGCGCAATTGCGTTGCGAGCGGCGAGAGAGCGGTGACCGGATTGTCGGGCAGGGCCACGAGGGGCGGAGCGGACGTCAGGGCCTGATTAACCCTGTCCGAGAACTGCACCGCACGCCGATGGACCTCGGCAAAGCCGCGCTCGTACACCGTGTCGAAATTGGCTCCCGCGATGCTCTCGAACGCGCGGCGCCGAGCGAGCGTGCTCCCGCTCGTGCCGAACCCCCTGAAGGCGACTGCACCACTCGCTCCCATGATGTAGGGAACGGTCGTGTTGCCTGCCTGCAGCAGCACTTGGCCTGCGAGCGACGCATTGAGTGCCAGCTGCTGGCCGGTGACTCGTTGCGTCATTACATCCGCGATCCGTCCCGCCCAGCCCGACTTGAGGACACTGCGGCCCTTCAGCGACTGCCACTGGTCCTGCTGGTCGTTGTGCGAGAACAGCTGCGGCGGCAACGGCACGGACTTGTCCAGATACTGGGTCTTGGTCGTCGGCGCGAGCAGGGGGCCGACATTGGCGACCACCGCGCAACGGGACCGCTCGAACAGATCGGCGAGGCCGCCCATCGACGGATGGAAGCCATAAGCGGCGCCATCCGGCACGAGGGGATTGATCGGGATCAGCTGATCTTGCGCGATGGCGAGGTTCTGGCGTGAAGCCGCATAGGTAGCGTACTCCGCTGTGCTGCGCGGTACGACGACGTTGAACGAATCGTTGCCGCCAAACAGGAACACGCAGACCAGTGCCTTGTAGTCCGTGAAGGGGCCGCCGGTTTCGAACGTCTGCGCCATCACCGCCTGCGGCGTGCGACCGAAAGCATAGGCAAGGCCACCGGCGGCAGCGGCCCGGAGGAAACGACGGCGATTGATGTGGTTCACGATGTCTCCTCGATGCTTTAGGGAACCTCTGATTAACCTATACGCACTCGCGTTGCGTCTCCAATCGTCTGCTGCGAGGCATCGGGCCGCAGGCCATATCGGGAATATGGACCAGGTCCGTAACGACGCAGCAGGCGATTAGAGGCGCAACCCTTTGAATGACTATTTAATCCTTGATCGGGACGGGATCCATTTCGTGCAGGGCAGTGTTGCTCCTCCCTTGAGTACATTAAGTACACAGCGGTCGTCGCGCCTCGCCCTGCACGAAATGGCTCACCGTCGCGAGCGCGTATAGGTTAATCAGAGGTTCCCTAGCGCTGCAGTGCGAAGTCAGGTGACGTGGAGATGAGATACAACGCTTCCGCCACACGCTGCTGCGCGCTGCTGGCGGGCACGATATCGACCATCCCCCGGGCCTGGGTCCGCAACGTGGCCGAGATCTGGCCCGCCAGCAGGCGTTCCGCGATGCGCGTGACGAGCGCATCGGAATTGGCTGCCAGCGCGAGCTCGGACGAGGTGTCGAGCACGATCGTGTCGGGCCCCAGCGCCGCGCAACCGGTAACGGGAGTGGGCACGTAGCAGAAGGACTGTGTGTACAGATAGTTGGTGACCTGGGTGTTCAGGTACTCGGTGGCCAGCTGCAGTTCCGGGGCAACCAGCCCCTGGGTGCTGATCTCTCCCGGCGGTGCATAGAACGGGCTGAAGAAGTTGAACACGGAGGGTGAGTTGAGGGGCGCCTGTCCGAACGACGTCGCGAGCTGCTGGGGCGTGATGAAGTAGCGGCCGCTTGAGGCCTGGGCGTTGTAGGCGCGCAGCACCTGCGTCAGTCTCAATAGCGGCTCCTTGAGCTTGCCCGCCGTAGTAGAGGCGGGGGCGTTGCGTGCTTCGCTATCGAGAAGGATTGCCTTTACGACGGCACCCAGGTTACCCCGCTGGCCGGTGCCATCGTTGTTGAAGACGCGGGCAATACGCTCGACGTACTGGGGGGACGGATTGCTGGTGACGAGCTTCTGAATGAGCTGCTTGCCGATGAAGGGGCCGACATTCGGGTGATTGACGATGTTGTCGAGCGCTGCCGCCAGGTCCTGCGCCGGAGTCTGGCCTGCGGGCAGGGTGACCGGAACGCCGTTCGCCGGCAACAGACGCTTGGTGCCTGTCGAGTGCTGCTCCGGATAGGCCTGCATGGGCAGGATCTGATTCTGCAGGGTGCGTCGCGCCTGAGCGAAACTGGCGGCTCCCGCATAGTTCCATCCCGTAAAGACGTTGGCGAACCCTTCGATGATCTCCTGGCTGTAGGTCGGTAGCGGTTGATCCTGCGCGTCGCGCCGGGTGCTGCCGTCAATATTGAGCTCGACCAGACCGATGGTGAGCAGCTGCATCAGCTCCCGGGCATAGTTTTCGTCCGGGCGGATATTGAGCGCGGTATTGGGCTTCTGGTTGCCGAGCATGGACAGGTACACGCCCATCGCCGGATGCAGCGTGACGTCTGCGATCAGGTTGCGGAAGCTGCCGAATGCATCGCGCGCCAGCATGTCGTGGTAGTCCGCCAGCGCGTGCGGCATGTTCACCAGCGTGCTTGCCTGCGAAACGACCATGATCTCCGACAGCGCAAAGGCGACTCTTTGCCGAAGCTGGTCAGGTCCCCGCACCGCATTGCGCATCCAGGCATCCGTGCGATCGTTGTTCACCGACCCGATCATCTGCGTGGGGTTTGCCAGGAGAGCGTATGCAGCCTGGACGACGGGCAGCTGGATCGAGGCAGGCTGGCCGAGTTGCTGGTCGATCCAGCTGCTGTAACCCAGCGCGGCTACGGTCGTCGCATCCGCCTCCGTGGCGCCGAATGTGGCCTGATTGAGAAAGCGGTAGGCCTCGGGCTTGGTGGCGAAAGAGACGGCTGGCGGTGTCGTGGCGGGTGTGGGAGTGGTATCACCACCGCCGCCGCAGGCCGCTAACAGGGCAAGCAATGCCGCGATGCCGCATGAAAGGCCCTGCCGCAAAAGCGTGCCCGCCTGGGCTGTGGGTAGTACGAGAGTCATGGATTCCCTCGCCAAGTGCGCCGTTCTTCTGGTTGGCCCGTCTGATACTAACGGTAAACCCGGCGAGGCGTTGACACGGAGGAGGGACGCGGGAGCCAACCAGCCACGGCATGAATCGGCGAAGGGCCTACCGGCGGATGTCCCCTTCGAGGATAAAGCCAACTCCGTTGGTTTACGGCCTGGCGGCAGGCTGCGAATGGACTACCGTCGGGCCAGAGTGCAGACAATAGACGCTTGGTCCTGCTTCTGACCCGCCGAAAGGCCATTCGCCACGACTGCGTGGCCGCTCGCCGGTAGGCCCTTCGCAGCCTGCCGCCAGGCCGTAAACCAACAACGTTGGCCGGCTCACTTTTTGGCGGGCGCCAGCCCGCGATGGCTCCCATCACACATCGGCGCCGTCGCCGTGCGTTTGCACGCGCAGAACCACACTTGTCCGGTCTGCCCGGCAACGTACTTGAGCGGTTTGAATTGCGTGGGGTTGTGCGTGCCGTCGCAGAAGGGTTGACGGCTGCTGCGGCCGCAAGTGCACCACCAGTAAGTGCGTCCTGCAACGATGTCCACACTGATCGGGGTCCGGTTCGCGATCACGGGTTCGGTCATTCGCCTTCTTCTTGTTCGTTCAGCGCGGACCGCTCAGAGCGGTGTCGGTGTCTCTTCACGCTCGGCGGCTTCAATCTCCGCGTCCGGGTTGCGCGTGGCTGTCCAATGAGCGGAGCCGGTGATGTTGGACCAGGCATCGCCCGCCAGGTCACCGTCGTCGTTGACCGTTGCCGTGAACAGCCGTGCGATGTGGCCATCGAAACTCGACAGTCGGACGTCATCGCCTTGCACCTGGCCCGTCACGGTGTATTCCACGCCACCCGCTCCGTAGAACGTCCCGGCAACCTGGTCATGGGACTGCGTGAGCACGATGACCCAGCCGCCCTTGCTGTTGATCGACGCGGACCAGCGTCCCGCGACATCGGCATTGTCCGTCGCGGATTCGCGAAAGAAGCGCCAGGTCGGGCCGGCCTCGGCGGTGAAGGCGAAATCTTCGATCGAGCCACTGGCATTCGCAAGGCGAAGGTAGCCAGAGAGCTTCGCGCGGCGTGCCGTGAAATTCAGCGTGGCCTTGCCCCCAGGCAGCCGGGCTTCAATCGCCTTCTCGACACGCTCCACGTTCTCAAACGCCCTGCGCTGGTCGCCATCGAGCAGGAACAGCGTTGGCACCGCGGCGCCGCTGCCTACAGGCGCGGCCAACTCGAGACCAAAGGGGATTTCACCTTCCGGGGCTTCGATCACCGCGCGATAGATTCCGGGTTCGGGCTCGTTGCCGGACAAACTGCATGCGGCAAGCGTCGCTACTGCCATCAGCCCGGCCCACTTCAATGCCGGCCACCGTCGCTCAACAATCAGCACCCGACTCTCTCCTAGCCTGCTACCCACACCAGCGCTGCCGGCGTCACGCTGGTATCCGATTTCCTCACTTTCACGCTGATGGTCTCGACGTCGATCACCGACGGATCCAGCTCGCCCTGCAGCTTGCCGATCTCGAGTTCGAGTTCGCTCTGCAGGTCCGTGAGCTGCTGCGACTTGGCCTCGACACCTTCCTGCGCGCGACCGACGTCCGCCTTTTCGCGGGCGACTCGACCTGCGCTGCGCACGGCCGTGCCTGCGCGACCGATGTTCGTGCTGCTCAACGCCTTGCGACCGAGCAACGCACCGAGCAGCGTGGTGCCGATGGAAATAGCCGTCTGCATGGTCTGGTCCGTCACCTGCGATTTCTCACGCTCGACCCGCTCCTCGTTGCGACGGACCTGTTCGGTGAGCGCCGTGAGTCTCGGCGCGTACTTCTTCCGGAGCTTTTCGATCTCGGCATCCCGCTTCTCGCGCAATGCGAGCGCGATGTGCGCGCGGAAATCGCCTTCCGAGCCGCCGGGTGCCGAGGTCATCTTGAGCAGCGGGCAGCTGAACACGTCGAGCTTGGCTGTCTGGTAGACATACTCGCCGAGCTGCTTGCTCCAAGCCGCGTAGTTCTGCGGCCGCAGGACGGACGCCGGTGCTTCTGCATACGCTGCGCCTGCCGGTCCGGTGGTCTGCAGGCGGTCCTTCAGGTCCGCGCTGACGGTCGACTGGGTCCAGTCCGGTCCCGATTCGTCATCCAGCAGCGGCGCCAGATAGGTCTGTGTTTCCCACGTATCGAGACCCCACTTGGCGTCCACGAAATGCGTGCGTACCGTGGCTACAACGTGAGGCCGCCAGGTTCCGCCTGCCGCACCGGCAAGGTGATACTCGGTGACACCGGCCGGAATCATCGGCTTCTGCGCGGCAGCGGGAGCCGCACGCGTCGCAGAGGTAGCAGACGAGGGGGAAGCACCCGCAGACTGGGCGCTCGCGCTCGCAACGGGCTTCAGCCGACCGATCTCCTGCAGCGTCATCGGTCCCTTGAGATACGACAGTGCCCAGCGCGTGCGGAACAGCACCGGCGCGTCATCGTGCACGTTGCGCATCAGGAACACGCGGTTGCCGAGGTTGGCAATGAGCGGTTCCAGCTCTGCCTTGTCGAGCGAGCCATCGCCACCGCTCAGCAGGCCGTCGATCACCCGCGCCTTGTCGCGCTCGGTCTGCAGGCGACCGATGAACCACGTCCCGGCGTTCGACAGGCCTTTGTAGTCGAGGTCCACCGGATTCTGCGTCGACAGCACCACGCCAAGCCCGAACGCACGGGCCTGCTTCATCAGCGTGAGCAGCGGGATCTTCGAGGGCGGCATCGCGCTCGGCGGGAAGTAGCCGAAGATCTCGTCCATATAGAGGAGCGCGCGCAGGCTCGACGTGCCCGATTGCCGGCGCATCCACGCGACCACCTCGTTCAGCAGCAGCGTGACGACGAACATGCGTTCGGCATCGTTCAGGTGCGCGATCGAGACGATGGCGACGCGCGGCTTGCCGGCCGGCGTGTACAGCAGGCGCTGCACATCCATCGGCTCGCCTTCCATCCATGTGGCAAAGCCGGGGGCTGCGAGCAGGTTGTTGATGCTCATGGCCAGCCCCAGGCGCTCCTTGGCCGGGAAGAAGCTTTCGAGGTCGAACACGCCGACCTTCGTGAAGGAAGGCTTCTGGATCGACTGGATCAGGGCCGCGATATCGAGGCTGGTCCCGGCGCGCCAGGCCTGGTCGAAAATCGTGGCCAGCAGGATGTGTTCGCGGCTGCGCAGCGGATCGGCATCGATCCCGAGCAGGCCGAGTAGGCCCGACACCGCGGCGCTGATGCGGTCACGCAGGGCCGTGGTGTCGTCGCGCAACTCCGGGGGAGGCGCATCGAACGACCGCAATACCGACAGGGGCGTGCCCGCGTTGCTGCCAGGGGTGTAGATCTCGACATCCACGGCGTCCCGGAACCGCTGGATGCGGTCTCCATCCTGCTCCCAATCCGCCAATCCCTTCTTCCAGATCTCGGACGTTGACGCCGCGTAGGCATCCGGATCGAGGCCTTTGCGTGCAGCTTCGCCTGGATCGACCCACGGCCTGAAGTCCCCGGGGGTCAGGTTCGGGAAGGTGAGCTTCAAGTTGCCGAGGTCGCCCTTGGGGTCGATCACGATGGCCGGGATGCCATCAATGGCCGCCTCCTCAAGCAGGGCGAGGCACAAACCCGTCTTGCCGCTGCCGGTCATGCCGACGCAGACCGCATGGGTGGTCAGGTCGCGCGAGTCGTACAGCAGCGGGTCCCTGGTGTCCGCCGACGTCGCGGCGTCGTAGGTGCGGCCGAGGTAGAAAGACCCGAGTTTTTCGTAGGCGGGAAGAGCCATGGGAGCGGGTACCTGACGGGTGAAGGGGATACGACGCGCGCCATTATCCGTGGTGGCATGGCGTCATGCCAAAACGGTAACAGTTATAACCATTTTGTTACCGCCGGGCGACTGACTCCGGGAAGGCCAGCCGGTACGATGGCCACCCTTCGCGCCATCTTCAAGCGGAATCCCGGCTCTTCATGTCCATCACGCTCGACCAGGTCACCAAGCGGTATCAGGGCTCCCCTGTCGTCAACGACGTGTCGTTGAACGTCGGCGATGGCGAGTTCTATGTGCTGCTTGGCCCGAGCGGCAGCGGCAAGAGCACGCTGCTGCGCTCCATCGCCGGACTGACGGGCGTGGACCACGGACGGATCTCCCTGCACGGACGCGACGTCACGCACGTGTCGGCACGCGACCGCGGCGTCGGCCTCGTGTTCCAGAACTACGCGCTGTTCCGCCACATGAGCGTGGCCGACAACATTGAATTCGCCTTGCGCGTCCGGCGCATGAAGGCCGCGGACCGTCGCGAGCGTCGCAAGGAACTGCTGCGCCTCGTCGCCCTTGAAGGCATGGACGACCGCCTGCCGACGCAGCTCTCGGGCGGCCAGCAGCAACGGGTTGCAGTCGCGCGGGCGCTGGCACACAAGCCCGAGGTCCTGTTGCTCGACGAACCGTTCGGCGCGCTCGACGCCAAGATCCGCGAGGAACTTAGGCGGACGATCCGCCAGGTCCAACGCGAACTCGGCATCACGACGGTACTCGTGACACACGACCAGGAAGAAGCCTTCGCGCTTGCCGATCGCATCGGCGTAATGAACCTTGGTCGGCTGCTCGAAAGCGACAAGCCCGACGAACTGTATGCGCGTCCGGCCACGCGCTTCGTGGCCACGTTCCTGGGTGCGGCGAATCTGCTGCTGGCGCGCCAGACCAGCGAAGGCATCCGCTTCGGCACCACGCCGGTGAATGCCCGCGCGGTGGAGCGGGTGGACTCCGGTCGCGAACATGAAGTGGTCGCCGTGTTGCGCCCCGAAGAAGTCGAGCTCGCGCCGACGCGTGAGGAATTGCAGGCCGGCTATCTCGCCCAGGGACTGGTAGAGGAGATCGTCTTCACCGGCGCTATCGAGCGCATGCGCGTGCGGCTGCAGAACGGCGCCGAGGAAGCACAGCTGGCGGGGCCGGCCGGCGAGTCCGGCGCAGCGCTCATCGAAGTGACTCGCACGCAGCCCGAGCAGCGCGCGTTTCCGCTCGCCCCCGGCCAGCCTGTGTTCATCGGTGTCCGTCGCATCCATGTGTTGCCCACGCCGCTGTCGAGCTTTTCGGCGTTTGCCACGGAAGAAGAGGATGCAAAGAAGCTGTCGCAGCATCCGCTGCTGGCCGGTCTCGCTTCCGGGATGAAGACGCGAGTTTCTGTCCGCGTGGACGACACGCTGGACGTGGTTCGTGCGCCGGGCGCCAAGCCCGATCTCGCCGGTGTTGCCGTGATCGCGTCCGGGCCCGAGTCCGCGCGCCAGGTGCAGGTCCTGTTGCAACGGGGCGCAGGCGAAGTGCTCGTCCTTCCGGAAGCTGTCGTCGCGCCCAAGCGCATCCTCATTCACTGGGTTGATGAAACGCCGCGACGCGCGACGCTTGCCGTTTCGGCCAGCTTGCTGCGGCACGTGCCGGCGGAAGCCGTGTATGTCGGCATCCTGCCCGAGGGCACGAGCGACGCAGCCCGCCCGCAAGGCGTGCGTACGCTGCTCGATGCGCGGTCCGAGGCACAGGCTGTCCATGGCCTCGAGATGCGCACGGAACTGCGCGTGGGAGATGCGGTTGAAGAACTCGCCGGACAGCTCGCCGAATCGCCGGACCAGCTGCTGATCCTCGGCATCTCGAATGTCGAGGTGCTGACAGAGCGATTCGGTCGCCTGCTCACGGCCGCGCCGGGCTGGCCGATCCTCATTGTCTATCGAACCGCGTGAGGCGCCGAGTGAATCCTTCCTCCACAACCGCCGCGATCTTCCCTTCCCGTGCGCTTCTGCTTGCCGCTGCGTCGACGCTGCTGCTGGCCGCGTGCGGTGGCGGCGAACCCGCCGGTACCGGCACCGCCGCCTCCGGCTCCGTGGAACTGCTCAATGTCAGCTACGACCCGACGCGCGAGTTCTACCGGGAGTTCGATGACAGCTTCGCGAAGGTGTGGAAGGCGAAGACGGGGCAGACGGTTACGGTCAAGCAATCCCATGGCGGATCAGGTCGGCAAGCCCGTGCCGTCATCGACGGCCTCGACGCCGATGTCGTCACGCTAGCACTCGCGTATGACATCGATTCGATCCAGCAGATAGGCAAGCGCCTCGGAGCCGACTGGCAGACGCGCCTGCCGAATAACAGCTCACCCTACACCTCGACGATCGTGTTCCTCGTGCGCAAGGGCAACCCGAAGGGCATCCACGACTGGAACGATCTCGTGAAGCCCGGCGTCGAAAGCATCGCGCCGAATCCGAAGACCGGCGGCGGCGCGCGCTGGATCTACCTGGCAGCGTGGGGCTACGAGCTGCAGCGCAATCTCGGTGGCAGTTTCGCGAAGCTCGACGATCCTGCAGCCGCCGACGAAGTCGCGAAGGCCCAGCTCGCAACGGAGAAGTTCGTCGGGCAGCTGTACAGCCAGATACCGGTGCTGGACAGCGGTGCGCGCGGCTCGACCAACACCTTCGCGCAGCGGGGCATCGGTGACGTGCTGCTCGCGTGGGAGAACGAAGCGCTGCTCGCGCTCAAGGAACTGGGCTCGGACAGCGTCGAGGTCGTCATACCGTCCATCAGCATTCTCGCGGAGCCGCCGGTTGCGCTCGTCGACACGGTCGTGGATCGCAAGGGCACGCGCAAGGTAGCCGAGGCGTACCTGCAGCACCTGTTCACGCCGGAAGGCCAGCAGCTCGCCGCGAAGCATTTCTATCGCCCGCGCGATGCAGCCGCACTCGAACCCTATCGCGCGCAGTTCCCGGACATCAAGATGTTCACGATCGATGAGGCTTTTGGCGGCTGGCAGAAAGCGCAGGCCACTCACTTCGCAGACGGCGCCACGTTCGATCGCATGTCGCAGGGCCGGCGCTAGCGTATGTCGTTCCGCCAGCCCAGCATCCTTCCCGGCTTCGGACTCACGTTCGGATTCACGACGTTCTTCCTCGGCGCCGTCGTCCTGTTGCCGCTGACGGCGCTCGTGGTCCGCACGGCCATGACGGACTGGCACCATGTGTTTGACGTGGTGTTCTCGGCGCGGGCGCTCGCTTCGTACCGGCTGTCATTCGGCGCCTCGCTGCTGGCTGCCAGCATCAACGCCGTGTTCGGCTTCATCATCGCGTGGACGCTGGTGCGCTACGATTTTCCCGGACGGAAGATCATCGACGCGCTGATCGACATGCCGTTTGCCTTGCCGACGGCCGTGTCCGGCATCGCGCTGACGGCGGTGTTCGCGCAGAACGGCTGGTTCGGCCAGTACCTCGAGCCGTTCGGCATCAAGGTGGCGTATACCTGGATCGGCATCGTGATCGCGCTGACGCTCATCGGACTGCCGTTCGTCGTGCGCTCGGTGCAGCCGGCCCTCGCTGAAGTCCAGCGTGACCTGGAAGACGCCGCCGAGACGCTCGGGGCCGGGCGCTTCTACGTCTTTCGCCGCATCATCCTGCCGACCGTGCTGCCCGCGCTTGCGACCGGCTTTACGATGGCGTTTGCGCGCGCCGTCGGCGAGTACGGATCGGTCATCTTCATTGCCGGCAACCTGCCGCTCAAGACCGAAATCACACCGCTCCTGATCGTCATCCGCCTCGAAGAGTTCGACTACGGCGGCGCGGCCGCACTCGGTTTCGTGATGCTGCTGATCTCGTTCGTGATGCTGCTGACCATCAACCTGCTGCAAGCCTGGGGGCGCCGACGACTTGTCGGTGACCGACGCTGATGGCAGGCCACGGCAGCAATATCCACGCCGCCGAGCTCGCGAGCCGTCCGGGTCGCGACGGCCTGATGAGTGCGCTCGCCCGCTGGACCTTCATCAGCGTGTCGCTCGCCTTCCTCGCAGCGCTGCTGTTCGCGCCGCTAGCCACGGTGTTCGTCACGGCGTTCGGCAAGGGGCTTGGGCAGTACTTCGCGAGCTTCTCCGACTCCGACACGGCCGCCGCAATCAAGCTCACGCTGACCACGGCTGCGATCGTCGTCCCGCTCAACACGATCTTCGGCCTGGCTGCCTCGTGGGCCATCGCCAAGTTCGACTTCAAGGGCAAGAGCTTCCTGATCACGCTGATCGACCTGCCCATTGCCGTGTCGCCCGTGATCTCCGGCCTCGTGTACGTGCTGCTGTTCGGCCTGCAGGGCTGGTTCGGCGCGTGGCTGCAGGACCACAACATCAGCATCATCTTCGCGCTGCCGGGCATCGTGCTCGCAACCCTCTTCGTGACGTTCCCCTATGTGGCGCGCGAACTGATCCCGCTGATGGAACAGCTCGGCAACGACGAGGAAGAAGCGGCCCTCACGCTCGGCGCGGGTGGCTGGATGACGTTCTTCCGCGTGACACTGCCGAAGATCCGCTGGGGCCTCGTGTATGGCGTGATCCTGTGCAACGCGCGCGCCATGGGCGAGTTCGGTGCCGTGTCCGTGGTGTCCGGCCACATCCGCGGCCTCACGAACACCATGCCGTTGCATATCGAGATCCTCTACAACGAGTATGCGTTTGTTTCCGCGTTCGCCGTGGCCTCTCTGCTGACGCTGCTGGCCGTCGTCACGCTGGTCATCAAGACCCTGGTCGAATGGCGCACGGGCTACCGGCGCAGAAGGTAACGACGTGCCCGCCCGCCTGAAGCAGCTTCTACTCAAGCTGAATTTCGATCCGCAGCAGGCCTCCTTGAGTGTGTGGCTGGCGCTGACCAACGTCGTGATCGTCGTGCTGGTGCTGGCCGGCATCTCGATTTCCGCGATCAGCATGCTGCGCAAGCTGGCGGACGACCAGGGGCAGGCGCGCGTCCAGCTCGCCGGCGCCATGGCACGCGAAGATCTGCGGCGCTATGGTGAAGACACCCTGAAGCAGGCTCGCGGTCTCGCAGCGTTGCCAACGCTGCAGCGTCTCGTGAACGAGCAGCGGCCCGAAGCGGTCGAACAAGTGCTCAAGCGCGCCTGCGAAGCCGACGCGTTGTCGTCGTGCGCGGTCTTCAATGGTTCGACGCTGGCAGCACAGGTCGGTGTCGCCCTGCCGTGGGCAGAGGTGCTGCTCGCAAGCGACGAGCAGGGTGAACGCTTCATGGCGGCGCCTACGGGCGGCGGACCTGCGCTGCTCGGCTCCGCCGCACCCCTGAACGGCAACCCGACCCTGCGCTTGCTCGCCATTCGTCTGTTCGACGCGGACCTCGCGAACCGCATCACCGAACGAGTGGGCCTGCCTGTGCGCCTGCTCAACTACCGCAACTTCACCAGTGCCCCGGTCGACGACTTCACGCAGCTGCACTCCGCGGGCCTGTCGGACGGGCGCTTCGCGGTTCGGCGAGTGGACGCATTCGACCTGTACGCTTCGAGCTTTCCGGTGTTCGCGACAACGGGCGAAGCAGTGGCACTCATCGAAGCGCGACTGTCCGCCGCCGACATCGACAGCTCCGTCAGCAGGTTGATCAAGCAACTGCTGGTGACGGCGCTGATCCTCGCGGCGCTCGCGGTGCTCGCGGGTTACATCCTCGGGCAGCGCGTTGCGGGTCCGGTGAGCGACCTGACGCAGGCGGCCTTACGGTTGGGCGAGGGCGATTTCTCCGCCTCGATTCCAACCGGGGGTGCTGCCGAGGTCGGTGTGCTCGCCCGGACCATGGAAGACATGCGTCGCAACCTCGTCGAACTGACGGGCGCATTGCGTCGACGTGAAGCCGAGGCCCAAGCCGTGCTGAAGGGCGTTGTCGAGGGCGTCTACGCTGTCGACAAGAGCCGCGTCATCACCTACCTGAACCCGCAAGCGGCCCGGATGCTCGGGGTTGAACCGCAACAGGCGATCGGCCGCTTCTGCGGCGATGTCCTCAAGCCCTGCGTCGCAGAGAACGGCCAACGCCCCTGCGAAACGCATTGCCCGATCCTGCTGGCGCGCAGCGATGGCAGTGCCCAGGCGATCGAGCGCCTGGAGCTCGGCAAGGGCGCACCACGCACTGCCGTCATCGTGAGCGCAGCCAGCGTCGACGGCCTGCAGGTGCAGGTCATCCGTGACGAGACCGAACTCGAAGCGGTACGCCGCGCACGCGACTCCACGCTCGCCAACATCTCTCACGAGTTCCGCACGCCGCTCGCGGCCCAGCTCGCTTCCATCGAGCTGTTGCGCGAAGGCCTGAACACGATGCAGCCGAACGAGCGCGAGGAGCTGGTGCTGTCCCTGGAGCGCGGCACGCTGCGGTTGACGCGCCTGATCGACAACCTGCTCGAAAGCGTTCGCATCGAAGCCGGGCAGCTCGGCATCCGCCATCAGAGCGTTGTCCTCGCCGAAGTCGTCGAAGATGCACAGGCCCTCGTCGGCTCGTTGCTCGTGCAGCGGCGGCAACAGCTTGACGTCGAGCTTCCAGGCGAATTGCCGAACATCGACGGCGACGGTTCGCGCCTCACCCAGGTGTTCGTCAACCTGCTCGCGAACTCAATCAAGTACGCGCCCGAGGGCAGCACGATCCGGATCGGCGCCGAGGCGCGGGGTGACCGCGTCGCCGCGTGGGTGGAAGACGAAGGGCCGGGCTTGCCCCACGTCGAATCGGGGTCGATCTTCGACCAGTTCCATCGCGGCGCGCAGGCTGAGCCCGAGCCCGGTGGCCTCGGACTTGGCTTGTGGATCGTCAAGTCGATCATCGAGCGGCATGGCGGCCAGATCATCGCGGCGCGGACGCCCGAGAATCGCACGCGCTTCGTGATCACGTTGCCTGTGGAAACAGGCTGACTCATGCGCGGCCCGTCATCCACGCCGGGAATATCGACATGCTTCGTCCGGGCTCTGGTTGACGGTACTCAGCCTGTACTCTTGATTCCATGAAGATCCTCATTGCCGACGACGACAGCGACCTGCTCGGGCTGATCGGCTTCACGCTGACGCAGGCCGGTTACCTGGTCGTGAAAGCCATCGACGGGCCGACGGCGATTCGTGCCTTCGAGGCCGAGCAACCCGACATCATCGTGCTCGACATCAACATGCCGGGCGCCAGCGGATTCCAGGTGTGCGAGGCCGTGCGCCAGAAGTCGCGCGTGCCGATCATGATGCTGACCGCGCGCGGTGAGGAAGAAGACCTGGTCCGGGCGCTCGAACTCGGCGCCGACGACTACCTGACAAAGCCCTTCAGTCCCCGGACGTTGCTCGCCCGAGTCAAGGCGCTGTTGCGTCGTGCAGGTGTTGATACGGCCACGCCGCTCGCGGCCGGCCGCATCAAGCTCGATGTGGATGAACACACCGTGCAGGTAGGCGAGGGCGAACCGATCCGCCTGACGAAGCTCGAGCTGCGACTGCTGCAGATGCTGCTCGCGAACTCAGGCCACACGGTGAGTTCCGATCGGCTGCTGATGCAGGTTTGGGGTCATCGCGGCGCCGGCGACCGCCAGCTCCTGAAGCAGCTCGTCCATCGCCTGCGCCACAAGATTGAAATCGATCCCGCCCTGCCGCAGCTGCTGCAGACGGCGCCGGGGGCGGGGTATCGGCTAATCGTGGATTAGCCGGGGACGTTGGCAACCGTTCCGATTCGAGGACGGGCTTCGCCAAGTATCCCCTTCGAGGATAAAGGGCTCCGCCAAGTAGGCCTGCCGTTGTCGGCGGGTAGGCCTGTCGGCAAGTCAGAATCGAGCAAGTAGAGAAGTGCGCCATCTTGGTCTGGCCTGCCGGAGGCCCACTTGCGACGCAGTCGCCCACTTGGCGGAGCCCTTTATCCTCGAAGGGGATACTTGGCGAAGCCCGTCCTTATCACGCTGCTCCGCCGCCCGCTCCGCTACTCTGGCTCGACCGCAATCACTGATGCCCCCGGCGACTTCGGCACTGCGGGCCTCAGGAATGCCTTGTCTATGGCTTTGTGGCAGTCCAGGCATTCGCCGAGGCCCTTCTTGTAGGCGACTTCAAAAGCCTTCACGTCATGCTTTTCGAGGGCGGCCTTGAGGTCGGCATAGGCAGACTGCTCGATGTGCGTCTGCAGCGGGCGGAGGTCGATCTCCCCGCCGCCGGGCAAAGGGCGCACGGGGCGAATACGCACGGCCCACGCAATGCGGAGGCGGCTTTCGTTCATATAGAAGGTGGCCAGCGGCCAGTTCTTCGCGCGGGCGGCGAACCACAGGTTGCCGTACTGGTGGTCGACGTCGGACATCACATGGGCCTGGCCCGGTAGCAACCGCTTCAGGTCTTCGATTTCCCTCTGCAGCGAGGCGACATCCGGTGCCGGCGTCGCGGCCGGTTCCGCGGCGAAGGACACGAGCGGACTGATCAGTGCGAGCAGCAGCGTGCAAAGGATCGGTTGTCGCAGGTTCATGGAAACTCCTGTTAGTCGTACCGCAAATGTACGCGGGCGTCATGGCGCAAGCCAGTGGGGCGTGTGCGGAAATGGACCACGGTTCACCGCTCTTGCCGACGCGACGCAGCACGCTGACGATCCGCTGCGGTTCGGCATGACGACATGCCATTTGGCCATGTCGTGACGACTGATTTATCGCTGCAGAGTTGATACCTTCCGCGGCAGTCCAGTCATGCGAAGGAATGCTCATGTCCCGACGTCTCGTGTTGCCGGTCCTGTTGCTGGCCTCTTGCCAGGCCTACGCAACCAATGGCTACTATTCCCACGGCTATGGCGTGAAATCCAAGGCGCAAGGTGGGGTAGGCATTGCCCTCTCCGAAGACGCCCTCGTCATCGCCAGCAATCCCGCCGGGCTCGTCGACGTCGCCGACGGTTACCAGCTGGGCGTCGACGTGTTTCTGCCGTCGCGCGGCAGCGAGCTGCGGCAAGGACCCTCGACTGCGAGCTTCGATGCCGACGGGACGAGCCGCTACTTCATTCCCGAGATCGGGTATAGCCGCCATATCGGTCGGCGTGTTGCTGTGGGTATCGCTGTGTTTGGCAACGGCGGCCTCGCGACGGACTATGAAAACAACCCCTTCGCCCGGTTCGGTGCACAGGGCAGTGCGGGCGTCGATCTTTCTCAGGCTTTCATTTCGCCCGCGATTGCCGTGAAGGTCAGCGAAACGCAGTCGCTCGGGCTGGCCGTCAACCTTGGCTACCAGGTCTTCAAGGCCAAGGGCATCGGCTTGTTCTCCGGATTTTCTTCGTCGCCCGCCAACGTCTCCGATCGGGGCAGCGATACAGCAACAGGGTGGGGCGTGCGTGTCGGCTGGACCGGGCACTTCGGTGACAAGGTCACGCTGGGGGCGACCTGGCAGTCGAAGACCGAGATGGGGCGCTTCGACAAGTATCGCGGCCTGTTTGCTGACCGGGGCGGCTTCGACGCACCGGAAACCTACGGGCTCGGAATTTCGCTTCGCCCGATCAACAAGCTGACGCTGGCGCTCGACTGGCAGCGGATCCTGTACAACGATGTGCCGACGGTCGGCAACAGCGTTGCATCGCTGTTCACAGGCGTGCCGCTGGGCGCCCCCAATGGGCCCGGCTTCGGATGGCAGAACGTGTCGGTCTGGAAAGTCGGCGGCAATTATGTTCTCAACGAAGCCCTCACGTTGCGTGCCGGCTTCAGCCTCAGCTCGCAGCCGATTCCGTCCGGCGAGACGTTCTTCAACATCCTGGCGCCCGGCGTCGTACGCAAGCACGTGACCCTTGGCGGCACGTGGAGTCTCAACGGGAAGAACGAATTCAGTGCCAGCTACCTGCATGCGTTCAAGGAGAACGTCAACGGATTCGGGTCGATTCCGGCCGCGTTCGGTGGGGGTGAAGCCAACATTCACCTCCAGGAGGACTCGTTCGGCATCGCGTTCTCGCATCGCTTCTGACTGGTGCTGCAGAGCAAAAGCGCCCGTATCGTTCCGGCTGTATTTGCGGCGGTTCACCGTTGGCAGGGCGGGCCGCACGAACGGTTTCATGGCGTAGTGTGATAAGGATCTCGCAAACCCGCGCAATTGCTACGAAATTGCCACCGGATTGCTACCGAACTGTAACCTGCTGCTAGCTAAGATGGGCGCGTCAAAGGAGGAAGCGCGTGCCCATTCAGACCTGGATCCACTGGCAGCTGGAAGTCGTCGAGGCGATCCGCGACCTCTACCACGACCTGTTCTCCGACATCGAACCCACCGACATCGACTGGTCCGCGTGGCGGCACCTCTATGAAGAGGGTCGTTCCCCGCTCGCCGCCGTCAACAGCGCTTTCGTGCAGGACTTCTGAGGAGCGTCCATGGAAAACAGATACAGCTGGCAGAGAATGGCCGTGGCCCTGTTCGACAAGGCAACGACGAAGCTCGGCGCGGATGCCCGTCAATTACAGGACGCGATGTTCTGGTTGCGTGACGAGCAGCCCCACGCTGCCGAGTCGGAAGATGCGGAATGGGCGTTGGCCACGCACGCCGAGCAAGCCAAGCCCTGATCTCCCTGTCGCTGCCCGCGGGCTTGCCGGGGCATTGCTGAGGAAAGGGCATGTGACATACTGCCGCTTCCTCCGTCACTACCCGATTCCGTCATGCCTGAGTTCCTGTCGTTTCCCTATGCCCGTGCGTTTGCCGGCGGCTTGCTGATCGGTGCCGCTGCTGCGGTGTTCCTTCTCATAGTCGGTCGGGTGGCCGGCATCAGCGGCATCATCGGCAACGTCGTGCGGGGCCACTTCGGCCCCGGGCGCGCTTTTCCGGTCTTCCTGCTCGGCATGGTCTTGCCGGTCTTCCTGCTCGGCCCCGGACCCGTGGCGTACTCGCTCGGCCTGCCTGGACTCGCGTTCGCCGGCATCTTGGTCGGTGCGGGAACGCAACTCGGTTCCGGATGCACGAGCGGCCACGGTGTCTGCGGTCTCGCGAATCTCTCCGTGCGCTCGCTCGTCGCGGTGCTGATCTTCATGGCTACGGCCGCGTTGACCGTGTGGGTCGTCAGGCACGGAGGTGCACTGTGATCGTACTGGGCGCACTGGTGGCCGGCCTGCTGTTCGGCGGCGGCCTTTTGCTGTCGGGCATGACCAACCCGGACACCGTTCTCGCGTTTCTCGATATCGCTGGCGACTGGAACCCCGCATTGGCCTTCACAATGGCGGGTGCCGTTCTGGTCGCTGCACCCGCGTTCTATCGGGTACGGCGCACGCGCCTCAGCCTGCTGGCGGCTGAGGTGAGGCTACCCAGCCGCACGCTCATCGATTCACCTCTGCTCGCCGGCAGTGTCGTCTTTGGCGTCGGCTGGGGGTTGAGCGGCATCTGCCCGGGCCCCGGGCTGCTGCTGCTCGCAACGGGTACGCGTGAAGCCCTCACGTTCATGGCGGGCGTCGTCGTCGGCACGCTCGCCTTGCGGTTGCTCCGTCCCGGCGGACGGACCGCTCCTGTCTAGCGATAGCCCTTGGCCTGCAGCTTGAACAGATGGGCGTAGTGCCCATCGAGCTGCATCAATTCGTCGTGGCTGCCCCTTTCGATGATGCGGCCGTCGCGGATCACGATGATCTGGTCTGCCATGCGCACCGTCGAGAAGCGGTGCGAGATCAGGATGGCGATGCGATTGCTCGTCAGGTTGCGGAAGTGTTCGAAGATCTGCGCCTCGGCGCCCGCATCCATCGCGGCAGTCGGCTCGTCGAGTACCAGGATGTCCGCCTGTGAGCGCATGAACGCACGCGCCAGCGCGATCTTCTGCCACTGGCCGCCGGACAATTCCCGACCTTCCTTGAACCACTTGCCGAGTTGCGTGCCGTACCCTTGCGGCAGCGTGTCGACGAAGGGTGTCGCCATGCCTTTGTCACCCGCTTCGCGCCAGCGCTCCTCGTCTTCAAAATGTCGTACGTCACCGGCGCCCACGTTCTCACCGACGCGCAGCTGGTAACGCGCGAAATCCTGGAAGATCACGCCGATGCGTTGCCGGAGCGCGGGCTCATCCCATGCTTCGAGATCCTGTCCGTCGAGCAGGATGCGGCCCGTCGTCGGATGGTAGAGGCGCGTCAACAGTTTGATCAGCGTGGTCTTGCCCGAGCCGTTCTCGCCGACGAGTGCGAGCGACTCGCCGGGGCGGATGTGCAGCGTGATGTCTTCCAGTGCCGGCTTGTCCGCATCGGGGTACGTGAAGCTCACGTTCTCGAAACGAATGCCGTCGTCGGGCTGCGGTCCCCGGACTTCCGCTCCCCTGGGGGGCGGGACCGGCGTCTCGAGATAGTCGTACAACGTGGACAGATACAGGTTGTCTTCATACATTCCGCCGACGGCCGAGAGGCTTGCCGACACGGCGCTTTGTCCCTGGCGAAACAGCATCAGGTACATCGTCATCTGGCCGAGGGTAATGCGACCCGCAATCGTCGTCACGGCGATCCAGCCGTATGCGCCATACAAGGCGAGCGTGCCGATGAGGCCGAGGCCGAAACCCCAGCTGTCGCGCCGGATCGTGAGATCGCGGTCTTCTGCATAGAGCTTGTGGAAGATGTTGCGATAGCGTTCGAGCAGCAGCGGCCCGAGGCCGAACAGCTTCACTTCCTTCGCGTGGTCCTCCCGGGCGATGACGGTTTCGAGATACAGCTGCATGCGGGTTTCGGGCGATCGCCAGCGGAACAGCCGGAAGGCATCACCGGAGAACTTGGCCTCGGCAAGGAAAGCGGGGAGGCCGGCCAGGAGCAGCACCGCCACGGCCCACGGAGAGAACTGCACGAGCAGCGTGCCGAAGCTCACCAACGACACTGCATTCTGTGCGAGGCCGAACGTGCGCATGACAAGCGACAGCGGCCGGCTCGACGCCTCGCGACGGGCGCGCGTCAGCTTGTCGTAGAACTCGGAGTCCTCGAACTGGGCGAGATCGAGCGTCAGCGCCTTCTCGAGGATCATCACATTGACCCGTTGCCCCAGTTGCGCCCGCAGCAATGACTGGCACGTCGAGAGTCCCCGCTGCGCTCCCGCCGTCACGGCCACGAGCAGGCCTTCGAGCGTGACGAGCTCGATGACGTGCCGCGTCGACCCCGCGGCGTGGGTCTGCATGGCCGTCACCACGGCATCGACGATCAACGCGCCCACGTACGCAACACCGGCGGGCAGCACGCCGGCGAGCAGAGTCAGCAGTGCCAGCCCGATCGTCAGCGGCCGGCTGGTGGTCCACACGAGATCGAGGGCGCGCCGGCTGTATTTGAAGACGCCGAAAACGCCGCGCTTTGACCCGGTCGAGTCGGCGGAACGGGTCAGGGGACGGGGATGCTCGGCCATGGTGCAGGAATCGCCTGAGGCTACGTTTTGTTACAACATCGGACAATGGTTCCTGTGGAACCCTATTGCAAGTGCCTGAACTCACGAACAGAATGGCAAAAAGCGTTGGCCAGCAGCCTTTCAGGTCCGGCACCCATACATGAGCGATCCCAAGGACCCTCCGCAGGACAAGAAGGCCCCACCCCGAGCCCCGCCTGCCACACCGACGACCGAGAAGAGTTCGGGTCGGGTAGCGTTCGATGCCCGCGGCAATCCGATCTGGGAATGGCAGACCTCCACCGGCGTGTTTGGCCGTGAGGTCAGCACGCAGCGGCTCAAGAAGCTCGAAGCGAAAGAGCTCGCCATCGTCGACACGCCGCCCACTGCACCCCAGAAGAAGAAAGGCTTCGAACTGTCGCTCGACGAGCCTCAGTTGCCGAATCGCGAGACAGGCTTCAACCCCTACAACAGCGCCCCGACACCGAAAGCCAAGGTTGCGGACGAACCACGCAAGCCGCCCACGGACCTGCACAAGCTGGACGCGTGGATCAAGATGAAGAAAGGGTTGGCGGAGAAGGACAAGAAGAAGTAAGCCGCGAGGCGGTCGCGAATTGACTTTGGATGGGCTTCGCCAATTGGGGCTCCGCCAAGTAGGTCTCCGACACGAGGGGCTGCCGCCAAGCCAGACGCGGAGTACGAGCAAGAGAAAAGACGCTGTTCTATGAATTCGCTTCAGTCGGGGCTGGCCGTCGATTCTGGCTTGGCGACAGCCCTTTATCCTCGAAGGGGATACTTGGCGGAGCCCGTCATGGCAGCGCCCTGCTTGGCGGTAGCCCCTCTCTTAACGCAGCTTCTTCCCCACCTCCGCTCTGTACTTCTTCACCAGCTCGCCGAAGCGCGGCGTGAGGCCTGCATCCTCGTAGATCGGGTCGCCTTGCTCGTCGTGCGAAATCACCTTCGCGCCCGGCTTATAGGGCATGGCGCCTTCCACTTCCTGCAGGGCGACTGACAACAGGTCCGAGAGGATGTCCTCTTCGGAATGACCGGGAAACAGGTCAGCCAGCGCATGAATGCGGGCAGCGTCATCGATGTTGAGGCGGATCGCGTACTCGCGCGCCGTCTTGACCGGACGTGAGGTCTCGCGCCACGAATCGAGCAGTTCCTTGAACTTCATGTCGTCCCCCGCCTCTTGTTACCCGCCTGGGAGGATAACCGAATCAGGTATGGCGACGACCTTTCCTAGAACTGGCTGGTGATGTTTACCGACAGGAAGCGCGTGTCGCCGGTCTGCGGGGCATTCGGTGCGCGGTCGAGAAACCGGCCCTTGGCGAGGATCACGGCGTCGACTTCAAACCGCAGCGAGCGCGGGATCACCCAGTAACGCAGGCGGCCGTCGAACTGATGGCCTCCGAAGTCGCCCGACCTGCCGGTGGCATCGCGAACGCCCGTGGTGGAGAAGCTGTCCGTGCGCGAGGCGAGCCACAGTGCGCGATAGCTTGCCATGTAGTCGAGCCGTGCCGTGGGCGTGGCTTCAAGGCGAAGTCCGAGCGCCTGCAGGTTGGTGCGACCAATCGCGTTGTACAGGCCGGAAGGCGCGAGGTCGCCGCGACGCATGCCGAACAACGTGTCGAAGCGACCGAACTTCGCATCGCCGTCATCGCCGCTTGCATAGTCATACTCGAATGCGAGATGCGGCTTGGAGCCTGCAGCCCACTGGTAACCGGCTTCCACGTGATAGAACGACGCCGAGACATCGAGAAGTGCCGCATTGGCGGCCGTGCTTGCGCGCACCGTGCCCGTCTGGTGAATGCCTTCGAGTTCGAAATCGACGGTCCCCGCCTTAGGATCCCGGAACAACCGGAGCCCGCCGGTATGCAGGTTGCGATCGCGCGTGGCGAGGTCGGGTCGATCCCGCTCTCGGACGCCAAACCACGATCCCTCGATCGTCGCGAACGGCAGGAGTTTGGGCACTGCAGCGATGCCGCCCCAGAGCACGAGGTCCGAGCTCTCGCGATCGAGCTTCACGTCGTTGCGCAATACACCGGGCAACGCGTCGGGCAACCGGACTTGCGGCTCCGTATAGATGAGTGTTGCCGAGGCACCGCCAGCGGATTTCAGATCCACCCGCAACCCCGAGTAGCCGTTGGTAGTGTTGCGATAGTCATCTGCCGCCACAACCCGACGAGAGCCGAGGTTCAGCACGAATCGTCCGAGTTGTGCTGTAGCAGACGAGCCCTTGCCGAAGGGAGCGCCGAAGTCCGCGCCCACGTAAGCCTGGACGAATTCAAGTGCGTTGACGTCGTTGCTGCCGACCCCGCTGGTCGGTTCCTGTGGATAGGCGCGGCTGTCCCACAGCTCGCCGCCGATCCGGAACCAGTCCTGGTAGTACTCGGCAAACACGTTCGAGCGAAGGCTGACCAGATTGAACCTGGGGTCGAGTCCGACGCGCGACTGACCGGACAGCGTTTCCAGACGTGTACGGATGGAACCCGACAACTGCAGGTTCGCGGGGGCACCCACTGCATCGTGCAGGTTCCACGGTTTCGGCGCGGCCTCCGCTGCGGAGACGCTGCTGACGGCTCCGAACAACGCGGGCAGACAACAGAGCGCACGAACGAACGGGGGCGATGGGGTCATGGGTCGCAGCACGCTGGGGTCACGAGAGTGGGACCACGAATTCTAGCTGAAGCCGGAATCGCCGAGCCCTTCTAAAGCCGCGGCGCAAAGTGGTCTGGGCAGCGGTCAAGGTTTGCCCGGCCCTCATGGACCGAGCGGGGGATCGAACCGTGTGGAGTACGCCCTACTGCGGGGTGTACACCTGGTCGAAGACGCCACCGTCGCCGAAGTGCTCCTTCTGGACTTTCGTCCAGCCACCGAAGTCCGCGATGGTCGTCAGCGGGATCTTCGGATACTGGGCGGCGTACTTGGCAGCCACCGTCGCATCACGCGGGCGATAGTAGTTGCGGGCGATGATCTCCTGCCCCTCAGGCGTGTACAGGTACTCAAGGTAAGCCTGCGCCACCTCCTTTGTTCCGCGCTTCAGCGCAACCTGGTCGACGACGGCCACCGGCGGTTCGGCCAGTACGCTGATCGAGGGCACGATGATCTGCAGCTTGTCGGCGCCGACTTCCTTGATGGCGAGGAATGCTTCGTTCTCCCACGCGAGCAGCACATCGCCGATGCCGCGCTGGACGAACGTGGTCGTCGAGCCGCGCGCTCCCGTGTCGAGCACGGGCACGTTCTTGTACAGCTTGCGGATGAATTCCTTTGCCGTCGCATCATTGCCGCCGGGCTGCTTCAGCGCATAGCCGTACGACGCGAGGTAGTTCCAGCGCGCGCCGCCCGACGTTTTCGGGTTCGGCGTAATGACCGAGATGCCCGGCTTCACGACGTCGCTCCAGTCCTTGATGTTCTTCGGGTTGCCCTTGCGGACCAGGAACACGATCGTCGATGTGTAGGGAGAGCTGTTGTCCGGCAGCCGGCTCTGCCAGTTCACGGGCAGCAGCTTGCCGTTGGTGGCAATGCCGTCGATGTCAGCCGCCAGCGCGAGCGTGACGACGTCGGCTCGCAGCCCGTCGATGACGCCGCGCGCCTGGGCGCCAGAACCGCCGTGCGCCTGGTTCACCCGCACGTCGTCGCCGGTCTTCGCCTTCCAGTACTTGGCGAACGCCTTGTTGTAGTCGACATACAGCTCCCGCGTCGGGTCGTACGACACATTGAGCAGCGTGACGTTCTTGGCGTAGGCCGCCATGGATGCGCCCATCAGGGCGCCGAGGGCCACCGTCGTGGCAGCGCCACGCAGCCAGTCATTCCTGTTCATTGATCCAAGCACTCCGGGTCCGGTGATACAGGCGGGCATGGTAATTCGACCCGCGGTTACGCGTCAGTCGCCCGCCGGTTACAGACCGGTAACAAAACTGGCGAGACGCCGGCGAATCACGTCCATCCCGAATCTTCACCCCACCATCGCCTACGTAACCGCTTTGCTACGGTGACGCGACTGCAATCTCACTCTTCGGTCCCT
The DNA here is from genome assembly GCA_040080215.1 of Steroidobacteraceae bacterium. GTDB lineage: Bacteria > Pseudomonadota > Gammaproteobacteria > Steroidobacterales > Steroidobacteraceae > CAIUGU01. Next base: position 63,432 of record JBEBIT010000001.1, on the reverse strand, counting down.
AGCATGCTGACTCATCAGGCGCTGCATGCGCCGCCGTTCTCCATACAGCAGGGATCATTCACAGTGAGCGCACGATTCTCTCTCAAGCAACATGCCGGTTACACGTTGAGTCTCGCAGCAGCCGTCGCCGCGGCGCTCGTGGGGACCGTTCCGGCCACGGTCCACGCGGCCGATGCCCCGAGGGCGGATAACCTCGACAACGTCGTCGTCACGGCCCGTCGCCGTGAAGAGCAATCGCAGGACGTGCCGCTCGCGATCTCCGTGCTCAACTCCGCGACCATCGAATCGACGGGCACGTTCAACGTCGGCAAGCTGACGCAGCTGCAGCCGTCCATCCAGTTCTACTCCAGCAATCCCCGCAACTCCGCGGCCACGATCCGCGGTCTCGGTGCGCCATTCGGCCTCACGAACGACGGCATCGAGCAGGGCGTCGGCATCTACATCGACCAGGTCTATTACGCGCGCAGCGCGACGGCCACGTTCGACTTCCTCGATGTGGACCAGGTGGAAGTGCTGCGCGGCCCGCAGGGCACGCTCTACGGCAAGAACACGACGGCCGGCGCCATCAACGTCACGACGCGCAAGCCCAGCTTCACGACCGAAGGCCGTGCCGAGATCAACTACGGCAACCTGGACTACGTGCAGGCCAAGGGATCCATCTCCGCACCGTTGATCGATGACAAGCTGGCGTTCCGGCTTGGCACGTCGTTCACTGATCGCCGCGGCACGATCTACAACGTTTCGACCGGCAAGTGGATCAACGAGCAGAACAACCTCGGCTTCAAGGGCCAGCTGCTGTGGAAGGCCACCGATTCGCTGGACGTCACGTTCTCCACCGACTATTCGCGCCAGAATCCGTATGGATTCGGTACGGTGTACGTCCGGACTGGCGCGACGCAGCGCCCGCTCAATCGTCAATATGCCTCGCTCGCAGCGGCGTCCAACAATTACGTTCCGCCCAGCTTGAACCCGTTCGACCGGCTTACCGACATCGATGCGACGCTGGCAGCGGAGCAGCAATTCGGCGGCGGTTCCGTCCTCGCGGAATGGAAAGTCGGCCCGGGCCAGCTGACGTCCGTCTCCGCCTACCGCAAGTGGGATTGGGGTCCGGCGAACGACCGCGACTTCACGGGCCTGCCCATCACGACGATCTCGCAGAATCCGTCCCAGCAGCGGCAGTGGTCGCAGGAAGTACGCTACGCGTCCTCCGGGTCGAATATCGATTACGTCGTGGGCCTGTACGGGTTCTACCAGACGATCGACACGAAGGGGGTCCAGGAACAGGGCGCGCTGGCCAGCCGGTGGCTGCTGAGTGGCGCCAACCAGAGCGTGCCTTCCATCCTGAACGGCCTGCGCGCGAACAATGACATCGGCCTCAAGAACACGAGCGCAGCGGCATTCGGGCAGTTCACGTGGCACGTGTCGGATTCGTTCCGCCTGCAGCCGGGTCTGCGCTTCAACTACGACAGGAAGGAAGGCAAGTACATTGCCACGGTCACCAATGCAACCAACACGGCGCTGACCGCGGCACAGCTCGGCGTGCTGGCCCCGCAGAGCTACCAGCCCAGGTTCGACGACATGAACATCTCGGGTGATTTCACGGCCTCGTACGATTTCACGCCGGATATCCTCGGCTATGCGACCTACGCGCGCTCGTTCAAATCCGGCGGCATCAACCTCTCGGGCCTGCCGCTCGATGCGAACAACGCGCCCATCACCGCCGTCGAAACCGTGAAGCCGGAGTCCGAGAACCACTACGAGGTGGGCCTCAAGACGCAGCTCTTCAACCGCACGGTCACGCTGAACCTGGCCGGCTTCTGGACGGAGATCTCGGATTACCAGGCCACGGTGACGAACAGCCAGGCCAACGTGATTCGCGGCTATCTCGCGAACGCCAGGAAGGTCCGGGTTCGCGGCCTTGAGGCGGATCTCGCGGCCCGGCCAGCTGAGGGCCTGAACCTGTACGTCAACGGTGCGCTCACGGACCACGAGTACGTCGAGTTCCCCGATGCACCGTGCCCGCCGGAACTGGCTGGTGGCACGACCGCGACGGCCCTGAACCCGGCGAGTGCACCCGGCACGGCAGGCGGATTCAGCCCGGCGTTCTGCAACATCTCGGGACAATGGTTGCCTGGCATCTCGAAGCTGTCGTTCTCGTACGGCTTCCAGTACGAGCGGCCGACGTTGCTCCTGGGCAAGTCCGGTGATGCCTACTTCGGGGCAGACGCGAGCTACCGTTCGAAGTTCTCGTCGAACCCGTCACGCTCGCTCTACACCGACGTGGCAGGCTACGGACTCGCGAACTTCCGCTTGGGCTTCAAGACGGACAGCGGGTGGGATGTGTACGGCTGGGTGCACAACGCGTTCGACCGGGAGTTCTTCGACTACCTGACGACGCAGTCCGGCAGCACGGGACTTGTCGTCGGCCAGCCGGGTGAACCGCGCACCTACGGCCTGTCGGTCAAGGCGTCGTTCTGACGATCAGTCGTCGCTGAAACGAAAGAAGGACCACCGCGGGGTGGCCCTTCTGCTTTGGGGTGAGTGGCGAGTTGCCGCCGTGGTCGGTCGCTCAGCGCACCGGCAGCGTGATGCCGGCAAACAGCGCTTCGACTTCCTGCTGGTCGGCGGCGTTGGCTGCATCATCGATCAACCGGCGCTTCAGGTGCGGCGCGAACAGCTGCATGAACTCGTACATGTATTTGCGCAGCAGGCCGCCGCGCGAGAAGCCGATCCACGTCGTGTGCAGCGGGAACAGGTGCGACGCATCGATGGACACGAGGTCCTTGTCGGTTTCCGGGTCGACCGCGACATCCGCGAGAATGCCTACCCCGAAACCGAGTCGCACGTAGGTCTTGATGACGTCGGCGTCCCGCGCGGTCAATGCGACGTTGGCGGTCAGCCCGGCCTTCGCGAAAATCTGCGGCAGCGATGACGAGCCGGTGAAGCTGAACACGTAAGTCACGATCGGATAGGCCGCGATCTGCGCCAGCGTCGGCTTCTTGACCGTCGCGAGGGGATGGTCCGCCGGAACGACAATGCGCCGGTACCACTGGTAGCACGGCAGCAGTACGAGGTTCGGGAACAGATCCTGCGAACCGGTGGCAATGGCGAAGTCGATGCGGTCGAGCGCGGCCATCTCGGCAATCTGTTCCGACGTGCCCTGGTGCAGGTGCAGGCGCACTTCCGGGTATTTGGCGCGGAACTGCTGGATGACCGATGGCAACACGTAGCGCGCCTGCGTGTGGGTCGTACCGATGGAGAGGGTGCCGCGGTGCTCGTCCTTGAGGTCGTCCGAGATGCCCTTGATGTTCTGCACCTCGCGGAGGATCTTGATCGCGCGGTCGATGACCTGCTGGCCAGCCGGCGTGATCTTCGTCAGCGTCCGGCCGCTGCGGACAAAGATGCGGAAGCCGAGCTCATCCTCCAGGAGCTTCAGCTGCTTGCTGACGGCCGGCTGCGATGTGTGCAGCTTTTCAGCCGCAGCCGTGATATTCAACCCGCTTTGGGCGACGGCAGCCAGGTACCTGAGTTGCTGGAGTTTCATATCGGGGTCGTCGCGTGCGCGTATAGGTCAATCACGGGGCCCTCGGTACAATAACCGAAAGATCACTTCGCATCATCCATGAAGCCCATTTCGATATCAGCCCTGATCCTGGCCGTCACCCTGGTGTCCGGCTGCGACAAGCCCGGCCCGGACCCTGCCGCAGTTGCGGCCGGCCGGCAGCAGGAAGCGGACACATTTAATGCGTTCCTGGCCAAGGCGTGGGAGGCCCGGCTGGCGGAAAGTCCGGAGCTCAGGTCCCGGCTGGGCCAGCGGACCGACTACGGCAAGTGGGACGACCGCTCGGCCCTGGCACTCGACAAGCGTCAATTCCGCATCCGCACCGAACTCGCGAACATGCTGATGCTCGACTACACCAAGCTCGATGCCGACCAGCGCGAGAGTTACGAGCTGTTCGAGAACGAGGCCGAGCGCCGCATCGAGCTGCATCGCTGGCGGTTGTATCCGCCCGTGATCGACCAGGAAGGCGGCCTCCATCTGGAAGTCGCCGCGTTCCTCATCAATGTGCACACGATCAAGAGCGATGCGGATGCAGATGCCTACATTGCCCGACTGCGGGGGATCCAGCCCTTGTTCCAGCAGGTGGAGGCGCGGCTTGCCGCGAGCGAGGCCGCTGGCATCGTTCCGCCGAAGTTCGTCTTCCCGCAAGTCGCGTCTGACATCCGCGGGTTGCTCTCGGGCCGCCCCTTCGATCGCTCAGGCAACGACAGCCTGCTGCTCAAGGACTTCAAGGACAAAGTGTCGGCCATCGATCTGCCCGACGAGCGGCGTCGCGCGCTGATCGAGTCGGCCACCGCGGCCCTCGTTGAGTCGGTGAAGCCCGCGTACGACTCGCTGTCGCAGAAGCTCAGGAAGCTGGAGAAGAAGGCAACAGACAACGTGGCCGCTTCGCTGCTGCCGAGCGGCGACGGCTACTACCGCTCGATGCTGCGCTTCCATACGACGTCCGATCTGTCGCCCGGTGAGATGCACGACATAGGCTTGTCCGAGGTCACGCGGCTGCAGGCCGAGATTGCAGCACTGGGCCCGACGCTCGGCGTCAAGGGCGCCTTGCCCGAGCTGTTCAAGTCGATGAACGGTCGTCCGGGTTCGTACTATCCCGACACTGACGCGGGACGCGCTGCTTATCTCAAGGACGCAACCGACCACATCGAAGCAGTCAAGGCACGTCTGGGTACCCTATTCAGTGCGGTTCCTGCCGACGCCCTCGTGGTCAAGCGAGTCGAGTCGCTGCAGGCGCGGTCTGCGGGCAACGCGTTCTACCAGAGCGCCACGGATGACGGATCGCGGCCGGCTACTTACTTCGTGGACCTCTCGCGCATGACGGACATGCCGAAGTACGACCTCGAGTCCCGTGCGTACCACGAAGGGTTGCCGGGCCATCATCTCGAGCGATCGAGGGCACGTTCGCTGAAGGCTCTACCCGAGTTCCGCCAGTTCTTTCCCGCGAGGGCGTTTACCGAGGGCTGGGCGCTCTATGCGGAGCGGCTCGCCAAAGAGATCGGAGGTTACGCCACGCCGGAGGCCGAGTATGGCCGGCTTGTCTCGGAACTGGACGCTGCAGTGGAACTGGTCGTCGATACGGGCATCCACGGGAAGAAGTGGACCCGGGTACAGTCGATCAAGTACTTCCTCGACACGACGCCAATGACGCGCGCGTCGGCGACGCGAGCGGTGGAGCGAATCAGTGTCACTCCGGGTCGCGCTCCCGCTGCCACCATCGGACTGCTGCGGATTCTGGAGTTGCGCCAGCGCGCGCAAAGCGAACTCGGCGACCGCTTCGACATCCGTGAATTTCACGACGCGGTGCTGGCCAACGGACCCGTACCGCTGAATGCGCTGACCCGAGAGGTCGAGACCTACATCGAGCGCAAGCGCGCACCCCAGGAACCGCGTCCTTAACGCCAAATCGTTTCGAAGGCCATGAAGGCCGTCATGCAGAGCAGGAAGACTCCGAATCCACGACGCAGGCCGGTTGCCGGTATGCGTGTCGCGAGCCACTGACCTCCTGCGCTGGCAACCACGCCGATCGCGATGAAGAGACCGACGGTCCGCCAGTCGACCGTCTGACCCGCCAGATCCAGCAAGTGCAGGTGCTTGGCGAATCCGATGACTGAACTGAGTGCGATCACGACGAGGCTGGTTCCGGTTGCGAGGCGCACTGCAAGGCCGCCCAGCAGCATCAACGCCGGGACGGCGAGAAAGCCGCCGCCGACGCCGACCAGTCCACTGAAGATGCCCACGACCAGGCCTGCGGCACTCAGGCAGAAGGGACGGCACATGCGCGGCTGCAATTCCTTTGGACTCAGCATGCGATAGGCGGCAGGCAGCAGCAGCGCAGCGAAGATGAGCATCTGCACGGTTCCGGAAAGCCACTGCGAGGCCCACGCACCGACGAACGCGCCCGCCATCGACGGCAAGCCGAACCAGGTCACGCTGCGCCAGTGCACCTGTTTCAGGAAAGTGCTGGAAGTGGCGCCTACCGCGGCGATGGCGGCGACGATCGCGAGCGACTCCGCAATCGCAATCTTCTCCGGGTGACCAAGCAGGAACACCAGAATCGGCACCGTCAGGATGGAGCCGCCCGAGCCGAGCAGGCCGAGGCTGGCACCCACGAGCATCGCTCCGACTAGCGGGGCGAGCAGGGCAATCATGTGCCCAGCCCGTCATCGCTCATGAGGAGCGTTCTACTTTCCACAGAAAATATCCTGCAGCACACCGAGCACCCGGCGTACATCTCCTTCCGGAACCGAATACGTGATCGTCTGTGCCTGGCGCTCCGCGGCGACGAGCCCACCTTCGCGCAGCACCGCCAGATGCTGCGACAGCGCGGACTGACTGAGATCCACTTCCTCGTTCAGCTCGCTGACCGACAGCGGCTTCTCCAGCAACGTGCACAGGATGCACAGGCGCTGCTCGTTGGCCAGTGCCTTCAGGAAGGCAGACGCTTCGGCGGCATGCGCCAGGATCTCACCGGGTGCAAGCGCAGGCTTGCGGACGACGCGGGCCTTTTCGCTTGTACGGGACGGCTTCGTGCGAGTACCAGTGCTCATGGCCGCATGATATCAGTATTGACTAAATTAGCAACGCCTAATATAAAGCCATTCATCGGGGCGCTGCCTCGGCAGAAGGAAGCGGTTTTTTGCGGATGCCACGCTTACATACACGAAACGCAGACAGTAGCGCTCAGCGCTTCACGGGGGCGGCATTTTTTCCCCCGGTACAGCGCCTGATTGCCGCTAGAGGCTTACGTAGAACTCCCGGACTCATTCGCAGCGCGACAACGCGCATCCTGCCGGGTCTGGTGCTTGTCCCCGCAGATCTGTCGACCAGGCCAACCCCCTGCCATGCAGGTTGTCACCCGTCCTTCCTCACTCTTTGCGGAGATCCCACATGAGCATTGATCGCATCGTCCTCGCCTTTGCGGGCACCGTCGTTCTCGCGAGCCTGGCGCTTGGCCTCTACGTCAGCCCCAACTGGTTCTGGCTGACGGCATTCGTGGGCGCCAACCTGCTGCAGTCCTCGTTCACCGGATTCTGTCCGCTCGCGCTCATCCTGAAGAAAGCCGGAATCCAGCCCGGCGCCGCATTCTGAACAGGAAACTGCATCCCATGGTCACCTCTCGCCGGATCCTGGTACCGCTCTCGATCCTCCTCTCGGGTCTTTCAGTCAGTGCGTCCGTCCTCGCCGCTGAAGCGTTGCCAACCCTGAAGATCCAGCGCGAGCAGGCTCCGGAGGAACGGCGTGTTGACGGGACCATCGAGGCAGTGAACCAGGGGACGGTCTCGGCACAGACTTCGGGGCGCGTACTCGAAGTGCTCTACGACGTGAATGACTTCGTGCCGGCAGGAGCCGTGATCGTCAAGCTGCGCAATACCGAGCAACGGGCCGGCCTCGACCAGGCCCAGGCTGCGCTCACCGAGGCCACGGCGCGCGAGGCCGAAGCCCGTACCCGCTTCGACCGTATCGCCGGTCTGTTGGCGGATCGGGCCGTTTCCCGTCAGCAATATGATCAGGCGCTGGCGGACCGTGATGCCGCGACGGCACGACTGGCGGCCGCCCGGGCAGGGTTGAGTGCTGCACGTGAAGGTGTCAGTTACACCGAAGTCCGTGCGCCGTACGCCGGCGTGGTCACGCGTCGGCTGGTGCAGGCGGGCGAATCGGTTCAGCCCGGTACTCCACTCATGAGCGGATTGTCGTTGCAGTTCCTGCGCGTCAATGTCGACCTCCCCCAGAGCCTCGTCGAGAAAGTGCGCGTCATCCGTAAGGCAGCAATTTACGTGAACGGGCGCAGGATCGACGCCACAAAGCTGACGTTGGCGCCACAGGCGTCGCCCGAGACCAATACCTTTCGCGTGCGAGTGGACTTGCCGGAAAACGCTGCGGACCTGTATCCGGGCATGTTCGTGAAAGTGGCGTTCGTCGTCGGCGAAGCCGAGCGGATGCTCATTCCCGTCAAGGCGCTCGTCGAGCGTAGCGAAGTCACCGCTGTCTACGTGCACTCCCCCGAGGGCCGCATCGTCCTCCGGCAGGTTCGCGTCGGCCATCGATTCGACGATCGGGTGGAGGTCCTCGCAGGACTCGAGCCGGGCGAAGTGCTGATCACGGATCCCCTGGTGGCGCTGGAGCAGCTGCGTGCTGCCGCTGCGAAGAAGGATTGACGATGGATTCCCAGTCTCTTGGCCTGAGCGGTCGCATCGCCAAGCTGTTCCTGCGCAGCGAGCTGACCCCCTTGCTCGCACTGGCGGCCATGCTGCTCGGCGTATTCGCCGTTCTGGTGACCCCGCGAGAGGAAGAACCGCAGATCGACGTCACGATGGCCAACATCATCGTGCCGTTCCCGGGTGCCAGTTCGGAGCAGGTCGAGAGCCTGGTGGCTTCGCCGATGGAACAGGTACTGGGCGAAATCGACGGCGTGAAGCATGTCTACTCCGTGTCGCGTCCCGGTGCAGCCATCCTGACGGTCCAGTTCGACGTCGGCGAGCCCCGCAACGAAGCCATCGTCCGCCTCTACAACGCGGTGTACTCCAACCGCGACTGGCGTCCCGCGGGCCTCGGCGTCCTCGAGCCGATCATCAAGCCGAAGGGCATTGACGATGTGCCGGTGCTCTCGCTCACGCTCTGGACGAAGGATGCGGACCGAGGAGCCTACGAATTGCGCCAGGTCGCGCACGCCATCGAGGCCGAAATCAAGCGGGTACCGGGCACGCGCAATGTCTACACCATCGGTGGCCCCGATGACACCGTGCATGTCGTCCTCGATCCGCAGCGGCTTGCTGGCCATGGCCTGACAGCCCTCGGGTTGATCGAGTCGCTCAAGGCCGCGAATGTCGTGCTGCAAGCCGGCGATGTGGTCGGAGATACCGGCGTGCTCCCGGTGCAAGCGGGCGAATTCCTCGCACACCGTGACGACGTCGCTGAGGTTGTCGTCGGCATGCAGGAAGGTCGTCCGGTCTATCTCGAAGAGGTGGCTGACGTTCGGGCGGGACCTGACCAGCCAGAACAATACGTGAAGTTCGGTGCAGGCCCTGCAGCTTTGGCACGAGGCATCGCCCTGTCAGGCGACGCCCCGGCCGTCACCATCGCGGTATCCAAGCAGCCCGGTCGCAATGCGATCGACGTGACCGACCAGGTCATCGAACGGGTGGAAGCCATCAAGGGGACGTTCATACCGGAAGGCATCGAGACGACGGTTACCCGCAACTACGGCGAGACCGCCAACGACAAGGCACAAAAGCTGATCCAGAAGCTGATGTTCGCTACCGTGTCGGTGATCATCCTCGTCATCGTCGCGGTTGGCTGGCGAGAGGCCATCGTCGTCGGCGCCGCGGTCATCGTCACGCTGGCCGCCACGCTGTTTGCCTCATGGGCCTGGGGCTTCACGATCAACCGGGTCTCGCTTTTTGCGCTCATTTTCTCCATCGGCATCCTCGTCGATGACGCCATCGTCGTGGTCGAAAACATCCACCGGCACCTGCTGCAGGGGGGCGGCCCGCCCGACCAGATCGTGCCAAGGGCAGTCGATGAAGTCGGAGGTCCGACCATCCTCGCGACGTTCACCGTGATCGCGGCGTTGCTGCCCATGGCCTTCGTCAGCGGACTGATGGGGCCGTACATGGCGCCCATCCCGATCAACGCGAGCATGGGAATGCTGATCTCGCTCGCGATCGCCCTGGTCTTCACGCCGTGGTTGTCGAGGCGCTTGCTGGGCAAGCTCCAGCCCTCGCATGCCGCGCACGATGCCACGCCGTCGAAGATCGATGCGCTGGCCGAGGGCATTCTCGGGCGCTTCCTCAGAGGGCCCGACGCTCGCAAGCGCCGTCACCGCCTCTATGCGGGCACGGGCATCGCGATCCTGGTCGCGACCTCGCTGGTCGGGTTGCAGTGGGTCGTCATGAAGATGCTCCCGTTCGACAACAAGTCCGAATTCCAGATCGTCGTCGACCTGCCCGAAGGGACGCCGCTCGAAACCACCGTACATGCGCTCGATGAGCTGGCTGCCAGCGTCGCTGTCATACCCGAAGTCACGGACTACCAGACCTACGCCGGCACAGCGGCGCCGATCAACTTCAACGGACTGGTGCGCCAGTACTACCTGCGCAGCGGCCCCAACCTCGGAGATATCCAGGTCAACCTGACCGACAAGCATCAGCGCGATCGCAAGAGCCACGAGATTGCGCTCGCAGCGCGACCCGCACTCGCGGAGATCGGTTCGCGGTACGGTGCGACGGTGCAGGTAGTGGAAGTACCCCCGGGGCCTCCCGTCCAGGCACCGATCGTGGCGGAGATCTACGGGCCGTTGTATGCGGCGATGCGCTCGACCGCGCTGCAGGTGCGCGACGTATTCATGGCAACGCCTGACATCGTCGATGTCGATTCCAGCGTCGAGAAGGCCGCGCCGCGCTATGTCGTGGCTGTTGATCGCAGCAAGGCAGCCTTGCTGGGAGTCAGTCAGCAGGCGGTTACGCAAACCCTCGCCGTGGCGCTGTCCGGACACGATGCGACGTATCTGCATGCCGGACGCGAGCGCTATCCGGTCCCCGTCCGGCTGGAACTCCCCGTGGCCGAGAAGAGCGAGATCGAAGCCGTGCTGGCCCTCGAAGTGCCGTCGTCAGGCGGCAAAGGCATACCGCTATCCGAAGTCGTCACCGTCACCGAAACAACCTGGGACGGTGCGATATACCACAAGGACCTGCTGCCGGTGGTTTACGTGACGGGAGACATGGCCGGCCACATCGACAGTCCGCTCTACGGCATGTTCGGCATCATCGGCAAACTCGGAGACCAGTATCCCGCCATCGAGCAGCGCTTCATCACGCAGCCGGCAAACCCTGAAGGCTTCTCCATCAAGTGGGATGGGGAATCGCAGATCACGTACGAGACGTTCCGCGACATGGGGCTCGCGTACTCGGTGGGGCTGATCCTGATCTACCTGCTGGTAGTCGCACAGTTCAAGTCGTACGCGGTGCCGCTCATCATCATGGCACCGATCCCGCTGACGATCATCGGCGTGATGCCCGGGCACGCGTTGCTCGGTGCGCAGTTCACCGCGACCTCGATGATCGGCATGATCGCGCTGGCCGGCATCATCGTGCGCAACTCCATCCTGCTCGTCGACTTCATCAATCTCGAAGTGGCTGCCGGGCGCGATCTCGTCGATGCCGTGATCCGTGCTGCGGCCGTACGCGCAAAGCCCATCATCCTTACCGGGCTGGCCGCCATGATCGGCGCCTTCTTCATCATCGATGACCCGATCTTCAACGGCCTCGCGGTGTCGCTGATCTTCGGCATCCTCGTTTCCACCGCACTCACGCTAGTCGTCATCCCGATCCTGTACTACAGCTACCTGCGCCGCCGCAGTGTCAGTGCTTAAGGCAGCCACAAGGAGTCAGTCATGGCCCATATCGTCATTCTCGGAGCCGGCGTCGGCGGCGTGCCCAGTGCCTATGAACTGCGCAAGCTGCTGGGCAAGGAACACCGGATCACGCTCGTAGGTACCAGCCCGTACTTCGAGTTCACGCCGTCCAACCCCTGGATGGCCGTCGGTTGGCGAACCCGCGAGGAGACACGCCAGGAACTCGCGGGCCCGCTCGCGAAGAAGGACATCGCCTGGCATCCGCAGAAGGCCACCGCCATCGACGCCGAGGCCTCTTCGGTCACCCTTGCGGATGGCACCGTGCTCCACTACGACTACCTCGTCATCGCGACGGGCCCGAGACTCGCCTTCGAGGAAGTACCGGGACTCGGCCCCGACGCCTTCACGCAGTCCGTGTGCACCCATGACCACGCTGCAACCGCATGGGATCGCTACCAGGAATTCCTGAAGAACCCCGGCCCGATCGTGATCGGTGCGGCCCCGATGGCGAGCTGCTTCGGACCGGCCTACGAGTTCGCGATGATCCTCGATGCCGACCTGCGCAAGCGGAAGCTGCGTGATCGGGTGCCGATGACCTACGTCACCAGCGAACCCTACATCGGGCATCTGGGCCTGGGTGGCGTCGGTGACAGCAAGGGCCTGATGGAAAGCGAGATGCGCCAGCGGCACATCAAGTGGATTACGAACGCCAAGGTCACTTCCGTTGAAGCCGGAAAGGTGAATGTCACCGAGCTCGGTGAAGATGGCGCGGTCAAAAAGGAGCATCAGCTGCCGTTTGCCTACAGCATGATCCTGCCCGCGTTCAAAGGTGTGGAGCCGGTCGCCGCCGTCCCCGGCCTCTGCAATCCCCGCGGCTTCGTGCTGATCGACGCGCACCAGCGCAGTCCGAAGTACAAGAACATCTTCTCCGCCGGCGTGTGCGTCGCCATCCCGCCGGTCGAGCCGACTGCCGTGCCGACGGGCGCGCCTAAGACGGGCTACATGATCGAATCGATGGCGACTGCGCTCGCCCACAACATCGCTGCCGAGATTGCAGGCAAGCCGGCGGACTCACGAGCCACGTGGAACGCAATTTGTCTGGCCGATTTCGGCGACACCGGCGCAGCCTTCGTGGCGCTGCCGCAGATTCCACCGCGCAACGTCACCTGGGCGAAGGAGGGCAAATGGGTGCACCTGGCGAAGATCGCCTTCGAGAAGTACTTCCTGCACAAGATCCGCACCGGCGAAACCATCCCGGTCTACGAGAAGTACGTCCTCAAGGCCCTCGGCATCGAGCTGCTCAAATGACCAGCCGCTACTTGTTGCGACACGTTGCACTGTTGACGCTCGCAGCAAGCGTGATGCCGGCTTCCTTCGCTGCGAGAGCCGAGACGCTCGACGAAGCCTGGGTGCTGGCACAAGGCAACGACCTTGGGCTCGCGGCCGCGCAGAGCGATGCGGAGGCCGCACGGCTCAACGTGCGGGCCGCCAAGGGTGAGCGTTGGCCCACGCTGATGGCGAGCGGCACCTTCACTCAGATGCAGGATGCTCCTGCCTTCAGCTTTGGCAACACCGCGCTGCCGTTCCAGCTACCCGAGGTCTTCAGTCACGACAACTTCGTGACGGCAGGGGTCAGCGTCGATGTGCCCTTGTATACCGGCGGACGAATTTCGAGCCAGATCGCCGCGGCCGAAGCGGGCGGCACGGCGCGGTCCGCCGACGCCGAGCGCGCGCGGGCGGACTTGCGGCTGGCAGTTGCGGAAAGCTACGTCGCGGTGCAGAGGGCGGAGCGCGCTCTGGCAATCGCGCAGAGCAGTGTCGACAGCCTCACGAAGTACGTGGGGGACGTCGCGGCGATGTTCACGCGCGAAGTCGTGCCCCGCAACGACCTGCTCTCTGCCCAGGTGGCGCGGGCCAATGCCGAACAGGGTCGCTTGCAGGCCGCGAATGCATTCGAACTGGCGAAGGCGGCCTACAACCGCCGGATCGGGTTGCCGCTCGATCGGGAGTTCACGCTGGCACCGATCGCTTCGACGGTCATTGCCGACGTGGGTAGTGCGCAGGTTGCGGCGCTCGAGCAGGAAGCGCTGCAGAACCGCCATGAACTCGCAGCACTCACTGCGCAGGGCGAAGCATTGGGCCATGCTTCCGACGCCGAGCGGGCGCGGTTGGCACCGCAGGTGAGCCTTACCGGAGGCTATCAGTACCTCGAGAATCAGGCCCTCGACCGGGATACGTTTGCGATGGCGGGTGTCGGAGTCAAATGGGCGCTGTTCGATGGCGGCCAGGTGCGCAGCCGCAGTGCCAGCCTGCGCCAGACGCAGCGGGCAACCGAGCAGCGTTTGAATGACCTGCGCTCGCTGATTGCGCTCGAAGTGAGGCAGTCGTGGTTCACGCTGCAGGAGGCCCGGGCCCGCACGGAAGTTGCGCGAGGCGCCGTGGAGCAGGCGGAGGAGAACCTGCGCATTGCCGGTCAGCAGTACGCGGCGGGACTCGTCAATAGCACGCGCGTCCTTGAAGCTGAAGCGCTGCGCGTGCAAAGCCTCGGCAATCGCGAGAACGCGCAGCTGGACGTGAGCGTCGCCCAATTGCGCCTGGCCAGGACGATCGGCAGGTTGTAAGCAGGCGGGGGTTGAAATCGCGGTCCGCGATGACAAAACTGTCCTCATGGAATCAGTTACCCCATCCCTGCATATCGTCTGTCCCGCCTGCAGTGCGGTCAACCGCGTACCGGAGAGCCGGCTCGCCGACGCTCCCCGCTGTGCCAAGTGCAAGGAACCCTTGTTCCAGGGCAAGCCCGTCGCGCTCGGGTCCGCGACGTTTGACAGGCAACTGACACGCAGCGAGATTCCGCTGATCGTCGATTTCTGGGCGGAATGGTGCGGCCCCTGCCACATGATGGCACCGGCCTTTGCGGAGGCAGCGAAGCGACTTGAGCCTCGCGTGCGCCTCGCCAAGGTGGATACCGAAGCCGAACCTGCCATCGCTGGCCGGTATGCGATTCGCAGTATCCCGACCTTGATTGCCTTCCGCGGGGGTCGCGAGATCGGGCGCCAGTCCGGTGCCATGGCGCTTGAAGCGTTGCTCGCTTGGGCAAGGCAGGCGCTCTCCCTGCGTTGACGCCAACGTCGTCGGTTACGTGGCAGGTCGATGCGCCCGAGGACAACTCCTTGTGGACAGCCGGCGCTGGAAAGTCAAAACTGCCTGCCTCAAGGCTTGAGCCCGGATCCCTATCCCCATGAGACATCGAGAACTGCACCGCGCCTCGCGCATCGGCTGGTTGCGCGCAGCCGTATTGGGCGCGAACGATGGGTTGATCTCCACAGCCAGCCTGGTCGTCGGCGTTGCGGCCTCGGCGGCGACGCGGTCCGAGGTGATGGTAGCGGGTGTGGCGGGGCTGGTTGCCGGCGCACTGTCCATGGCGGCAGGCGAGTACGTTTCCGTCAGTTCGCAATCCGACACGGAACAGGCGGACCTGGCGCGTGAGCGCAACGAGCTCGCCACGGATCCCGAGTCCGAGCATGCGGAACTCGCCAATATCTACGTGAGCCGGGGAGTGGAACCCGGGCTTGCCGAACAGGTGGCTACGCAGATGATGGCGAAGGATGCCCTGGGTGCGCATGCGCGCGATGAACTCGGCATGTCCGACATCACGATGGCGCGCCCGTTGCAGGCCGCCCTTGCATCTGCCGCCACGTTCGCGACGGGTGCGATCCTGCCGCTGATCGCCGTGATGCTGTTGCCGGTCGCCTATCTGCTGCCCGGCATCGCGATCATCGTGCTCGTCCTGCTCACGATACTGGGTGGACTCGCCGCGCGCACCGGCGGAGCACCGATGGGCAAGGGCATCCTGCGCGTGACGTTCTGGGGACTGGTCGCGATGGCCGTGACTGCGGGTGTGGGACGTCTCTTCGGGGCCGTTGCATGAGGCGAAAGCGGCTCGCCATGGCGGCGGGGCTCGTGATGTTGGCGGCGTGCACTGCGGCCGTGTCTTACGCACCACCGGATGTCGCTTCGCCGTCGGCAGCGGCAGAGCGCATCGACTGGAATCAGGCCATCGCGCTGCTGCGATCAGGTCGTGTGCTGGCCGTCGTTCAGCTGCATGACCTCACCGTCACGCTGACCACGGACGACGGCAAGCGCCACGCGACCAGGGAACCGATGATCGACGCGATACTGGACGCGATTACGCTGAACGCGCCCAACGCCCAGGCGATCGTGATCGCGACCGAGTAGCCCGGCCGCGATTACCCGCTACTGCTACAGCGCCTTCACCGGATTCGTCAGCGTCCCGATGCCTTCATAGGTGCAGACGGATACGTCACCGTCCTTGAAGAAGATCGGCGGCTTGCGCGCGTTGCCCACGCCGCCAGGCGTGCCGGTGGCAATCACGTCCCCGATCTGCAGCGTCATGATGTTCGACGCGTAGACGATCTGCTCGAACACGTCGTGGATCATCAGCGAGGAATTGTCCTCCTGCATCACCTGGCCGTTCAGCGAGAAGCGGATGGTGAGGTTCTGCGGGTTCGGCACGAATTCCTTCGGCACGATGAACGGGCCCATCGGCGCAAAGGTGTCGTGCGACTTGCCCATCATCCAGTCCGACCCATAGCGCGTGTCGCCGCGCCCCTCGCGATCGGACACGTCGTTCTCGAGGGTATAGCCGAAGATATGGTTGGCGGCCTGGGCCAGCGGAACACGGCTCGCGGTCTTGCCGATGACAACGCCCATCTCGCATTCCCAGTCCACCATCTTGCGGCCCGGCGGCAACAGGATGGTTTCGCCGTCGGCGATGATGGCGGAGGGCGCCTTGAGGAACATGTACGGATTCCAGCGCTTGTCGTCCGGTGCGCGTTCCCAGATGGCCGTCGCGCTCTTCGTGCCGGGAGGGGGAGCACCGGGACCGTTGTTCAAGGGCACGCCCATGTCGCGCACGCCACGCATTTCGGTGTCGTGATCGCGGTAGTTCACGGCCACGTTCAGCAGCTTGCCGGGATTCGTGATGGGCGGACGCACGCGCACGTCCTTCAATTGATACACGTACGGCAAGCGCTGCGTCGCGGGTGTCGAGTTCACCAGCGCAACGACCTGCAGGATGCGTTCGCGGACACCTGCGTCGTAGCGGGCGATGAGATCCTTCATGTCCGTGGGCGCGACGATCGACGAGGCGGGCGTGCGGATGGCGGCGTGGGCCGCGGCGAAATCAACGACCACCGAGTCCTTGAGCACGAGGCCGACGAATGTCTTGCCCTGGTTTTCGAACGTTCCCAGCTTGAAGGCAGGCTGGATTGGGGCGGGTGCGGCGGCTTGTACAGCAGCGGCTGAACCGAGTCCGATACTGCAGGCCAGCAGGACTCGCCCAAGCTGGAAGGCACGCGAGCGCAGCGAAATCTTTGTCATGACGGAACCCCATGGATGCGGACGGCTGTAAAGTAATCGGGTTGCGGGCAGAAAGCCACGGGCAGCAACATGGGATGCAGGCAGTCGTCGAGGTGCGCGTTCATGATCCATCGCAGAATTCTCCTGGCGGGTGCCCTGTTGTTGTCCGGCCAGATGGCAACGGCAGCGACCCTCACGGTACTCAGTACCGGTGCAGTCGAACCCGGCATTCGCGCCGCGGCGGAGCAGTTCCGGAAGGACACGGGCCACGACATCCGGATCACGTTCCAGACGGCACCCGAGGTCAAGCTGCGTCTCGAGGCGCGCGAGGTCTGGGATCTGGCGGTCGCCACCCCTGCCACCATCCTGGAACAGACGGAGTCCGGCGTGCTGGTCGGTGGCGCCGTTACCCTCGGGCGGGTCGGCGTTGGTATTGCGGTGAGGCAGGGCACCCGCCCACCGTCTATTGCCACGGTGGATGACGTGAAGCGCGCCGTCCTGGCTGCGGACCATGTCTTCGTCAGTCGCGGGTCCACGGGCGTATATGCGGAGGGGCTGATCAAGAAACTGGGCCTTTTCGAGCAGATCGAGTCGCGGTTCTTTCGCGAGGACCGTGGCTCTGAGGCCATGCATCGCCTGGCAACGACGGCGGGGAAAGGCCTCGCCTTCGGCGCGCTGACCGAGATCGCCTCGGCCCGGGAGGAGGGAGTCGTCCTTGTCGGACCGCTACCCGCCGAGCTGCAGAACTACACTACGTACACCATTGCCCAGATGCGGCAGGCGCCCACCCCGGACGTGGCTGCGGCCTTTCTCCGCTATCTGCAGAGCCCAGCGTCAGAGACCCTCTTTAGCGCCCAGGGAATAGCAAAGTAGCGTCCGGATTCAGGTCACGGGCGGGCCTCCGAATCCACGGACCCCTCCTCCTGCGAAGGTACGGCTAAGGGTGTCTTTGGCTGCGCTCCCTTGAGCGAGGTCTGTCCTGATGCTCCCAGGGGAGGCGTTTGCCCGGCCCCGCGGGTCAATTTAGAGCAGGAACAGAGACCTATGCACCTTTGCTAGGCACGCAAACACTGGCATTCTCTGGCTACTGGCGTTATGGCATATCACTTGCACCGGTTTGGGCGAGGCAGGTCGCCGCGTCAACGGTTTGGCAGTGCCATTCCTCCATCCGACCAACATTGAGTGAGGCCTTCTATGGATTCCCTGTCCCAGCGCGCCGGCGCCAACCGGCTGGCCGCCGCGATTTCAGCAGTGCTCGCAGCCGGTTCCGTCCAGGCAGCGCAACCCACCGACGAAATCGCCGAGATCATCGTGACGGCGACGCGTCGCGCCGAAGACATCCAGGATGTTCCACTCAACATCGCCGCCCTGAGCGGCGAGCAGCTTCAGCAGCAGGGCATCACCGATCTCGCAAACCTCGGACGTGCAGTCCCCGGCCTGTACGTCATCGACCAGGGCAAGCGGACCTCCAACCAGATCATCGTCCGCGGTCTCAACGTCAGCAACGTCGGTGCCCAGGACAGTGCCGGCAACGGCAGTGGCGATATCGTAGCCACCTATGTCGGCGAGATTCCGCTCTACATCGACCTTAGTCTCGAGGACATGCAGCGAGTCGAAGTGCTTCTCGGGCCGCAGGGGACGCTCTATGGGTCTGGCACCATGGGTGGCGCGATCCGCTACATCCCGAACCGCCCGCAGCTCGACGCCACGACGCTGACGCTGCGCGGCGCAGGCTACAGCCTGTCGCAGAGTGATGACTGGGGAAAGAAGGGTGGCTTCACCTTCAACATGCCGCTCAGCGACATCCTCGCCTTCCGTGCGTCGCTTGATTACACGGACGATCCCGGCTACATCGACCAGCCGTTCCTCGTGAGGCGCCCGGGTGTATCCAATCCGCAGCCCAATTTCGCGAGCGCGTCGGCGGTGGCGGCGAACCTGGTCCGCAAGAACGACACGAACTACACCGAGACGACGTCCGGGCGCGTGGCGCTGCGCGGCCAGCCGATGCCGGGCCTCGACATCAATTTCACGCACTACTTCCAGACCATGGATTCTGGCGGTCGCAACGGCAACTCGGTCGCTGCCTTCGGCACAGGCCGCTACGAGTCTGCAAACCGCTATCTGGAACCGAACAAGCGCGTCAACCGCCTCACCGCGCTCGAGATCACGGCCGACCTCGGCTTCGCGGAACTGACTTCCGCCACCGCGAAGTCGCGGTACAAGGACATCGGCAGTCGCGACCAGACGGACCTCCTGATCACGCTCGACTACAGCTACGAGGCCTTCCCTTCCTTCTCGGCCTTCACGCGTGACCTCAGGAGCGAAGATACCTTCAACCAGGAGCTGCGGCTGGTCTCGAAGTCGGATGGCCCGTTCAACTGGATCGGCGGCCTGTTCTACAACAAGCTGCATGGTGACTTGCTCAGCATGGAGTTCACGCCGAACTACGATGCCTACCTCGGCATCAGCCGGCCTGATGCGATCGAGTACATTGCTCCGTCCTCGGAAGACCTGACGGAAAAAGCGCTCTACGGCGAAGTCAGCTACGAATTTACCGACAAGTGGCAGGTCACGGCCGGTACCCGCTTGTACAAGTACAACTACGCGGCGGCGAGCGGTGCCGACTTCCCGTTGCTCAATACCCTGCTCGGCAATTCTGCTCCCGACGAAATCAACGTCGACCTGAATCCGAGCGGGCAGAATGACAGCGGCGTGCTCTACAAGCTCAACACCCGCTACGAATTCACCAACGACCTGATGGGCTACGTGACGTTCAGCCAGGGTTATCGCATCGGCAGCAGCAACGGCCTCGACCTCTGCCAGGGAACGGGATCCAGCCAGTCCGTGTGTGCGAGCCCCGCCGAATTCGAGTATTTCCCCGACAAGACGAACAACTACGAGCTTGGGCTGCGCAGCCAGTGGCTGAACAACACGCTGACGATCAACGGCTCCGTGTACTTCATCGACTGGGTCGATCCGCAGCTGTCGAGCGCGACCCTCATCGGCTCGTCCCCGATCACCAAGAACGGCAAGGGCGCGGAATCGAAGGGCATCGAACTGTCCTTCAACGCGAAGCTTTCGGACCGCTTCACTGTCAGCGGCAGTTATGCGCACACGAAGGCCGAGTTGTCGGCGGACGCCCCGTCGCTGCTGCCGTCGCTCGGTCCTCCCGGCTTCTTCGCGGGCGGCTTCACCAATGGTCGGTCGGGCGACCGTCTCCCTGGTTCACCGGAAAACCAGGCGACGTTCCAGGCCAACTACCAGATGCCGCTCGGTTCGGACTGGACGCTGGACTTCGACTACGGCCTCGCCATGGTCGGCAACATCATCACGAAGGTCGGCCTGCGTGAGGGCGGCGAGACATTGCCCGGCTACACGGTCCACCAGGCCGCGGCCACGCTGCGCGGCGACGCATGGAGCCTGAGCCTGTACTCGCGGAACCTTTTCAACAAGTACGCCGTGACGGGCGTGCGCTCCACGCGGAAGTTCATCCAGACCGTGTCCGACGAGAACGGCGATCCCGTGAAGGTCCGTTCCTACATGGAAGACGTGCTCCGTCCCCGCGAGATCGGTCTGCGCTTCAGCTACGACTTCAAGCTCTGACGCAGGCGGCTTCGGCTATCATCCGGAGGGAATGAACAGAGCTGAAGGAAACGAACTGGTGCAGTGGCAGCGGGAGGCCGAGCGGGCGCTCAACGCCCGTGAGTACCGCCTCGCACACGAGCTCTGCCTGAAAATACTGACGCGTCGGCCGGATTCGGCCGATGCGTTTTTTTTGCTGGCGATGATTGCGGCGGCCCATGACAACTTCCTGAAGGCCGCGGAACTGATCGAGCGCTCGCTGCGTATCGATCCTGGCAATCCCGAGTATCACGCGCAGCTCGGCCGTTGCCTGATTGCCCTGCAGCGTCCTCGCGAAGCCTTCGAGGCGGCGGTCCGCGCACTCTCACTCGATCCCCACGGCGCACTCACCCTCGATACGATCGGCGTGGTCATGACACGAGCGGGCGCGCATGCAGAGGCGCTCGATCCATTCCGCCGCGCGGTAGCCGCCGATGCCACGAAGGCGCCGTACTTCTACAATCTTGGCGCGTCGTTGCAGTTCACCGGTGATTTCACCGCTGCAGCGGACGCGTATCGCAAGGCACTGGTCGTTGATCCCTTCTACTACCGGGCCTGGTCCTCGCTCGCGCAGGTGAGCCGGATCCCGTTCACCGATGCGGAAGTGGCGCAGCTCAATGCGCTGCTCGACGAACAATCCCTCGACCCGGACTCCGAGCTGCATCTGTGCCATGCCCTTGCCAAGCAATGCGAGGACGTTGGACGGTACGGCGAGTCGTTTGCGTATCTCGAGCGGGGCAAGCGACGCAAGCGGGAAGCAATCCACTACGCATTCGAGTCTGATCGAGCGCTTTTTTCTGCCGCGAAGCGCCCGATCGCAACCAGGGCGAATGCACGGCCAGGCAGCTGCGATTCGCATGAACCGATTTTCATCGTCGGCATGCCGAGAACCGGCACGACGCTGGTGGAACGCATCCTGTCCAGTCACCCTGCCGTCTTCGCGGCAGGCGAATTGACGAATCTCGCGCTTGCATTGAAGCGCGAGGCCCGTACGTCCTCACGGCTGGTACTCGATCCGGAGACGCTGGCGGCAGCGGAGACCGTCGACCTTGCGCGCGTGGGTTCGGAATACGTTGCAAGCACACGCCCGAGAACCGGTCACACGCCGCACTTCATCGACAAGATGCCGCTCAATTTCTTCTACGCGGGGCTGATCCACCGCGCATTGCCCAACGCGAAGATCATCTGCCTGCGACGCAATCCGCTCGACACCGCGTTGAGCAACTACCGGCAACTGTTCGCAACCAGCTTCTCCTATTACAACTACGCCTACGACCTGCTGGATGCGGGCCGGTACTTCATCGAGTTCGACGTGCTCGCGAAGCACTGGCTGCAGACGATTCCCGGGAACTATTGCGAAGTGCACTACGAATCCGTTGTTGCGGATACCGAATCGGAAGCGCGCAGGCTCGTCGCATTCTGCGGTCTCGACTGGGATCCGGCGTGCCTGGCCTTCGAGCAGAACGCGGCGCCCGTCGCGACAGCGAGTTCCGTGCAGGTGCGCCAGCCGATCTATCGCACCGCAGTGGAGAGGTGGCGGAAGTATGAGCGTGAGCTCGAGCCGCTCAAGGCCTTGCTTGCGGCGGCCGGGCTCGTGCTGAATTGAAGGCCGCGAGTTTCGAAGGCAGGAACCTTGCTCTTCCGGTTCTTCCGCCGTATTAAGAGTACGGGGAAACCGCGGGCAGGGAAGAGAAGACAGGGGGGAGACAATGAATAACAACACCAAGACCCGCGTGCGGGCAGTCGTCACGATCAGCCTGATGTCGGCTTGTGCCGGCGTGCATCCCGCCTTTGCGCAGGCCGATGCGGATGGCGATGCGCGGTGCGCGACGCTCTCGAACCTGTTCCTTCCTGATACGCGCATTACGCTGGCGCAAGCCGTTCGTCCGAATCCGGTGTATGCCGTTCCCGGCACTGAACGCGGCCAGCGCGGACCGGTGACCGTCAATGCGCCTTTCTGTCGAGTGGCGGGCACCGTGGCACCTGCAGTGCAGTTCGAAGTGTGGATGCCGCTGGGTTCATGGAACGGACGGTTTGTCGGACTCGGTATCGGCGGCTTCAGCGGCGCCATCGCCTACGACCAGCTCGCCCAGATGGTCCAGAGTGGCTACGCCGTCGGTTCCACGGACAATGGTCACCAGGGATCGGATCCGAGGTTTGCCCTGAAACCGGATGGCACCTTCAATGAACAAACGGTGGGTGACTGGGCCTATCGTGCAATGAATGAAATGACGGTGAAGTCGAAGCAGGTGGTCGCCGCCTTCTATGGCAAAGGCGCGCACCACAGTTACTTCACTGGATGCTCGAGCGGCGGCCACCAGGCGCTGACGCAGGCCCAGCGCTACCCCGACAACTATGACGGAATCCTCGCGGGCGCCACGGCGAACTACTGGACGAACCTGATGGCAGGGCAGCTCGCCTACGGCCAGGCGACGCGGGTCGATCCCGCGACCAATCTCGAGGCACCGCTCAACAAACTGCCCGCGATCCATGCTGCCGTCGTCGCGGCGTGCGATGCAAGGGACGGTGTGAGCGACGGAGTACTCGAGAATCCACTGCAGTGTGATTTCAAGCCGGCGTCGATGGCCTGCAAGGGCGCCGATGCGGCGTCGTGCCTGACGCCTCCGCAGGTCACGGCTCTGGAGAAGATCTACGCGGATGCAAAGACGACTGCGGGCAAGAAGATCTTCCCTGGCCTTGCGCCGGGTGGCGAAATGGGGTGGCCAGGCATGAGCGCAGGCCAGGTTCCATTCGCCGAGAGTTTCTATCGTTACCTGGTCTTCCAGAAGCCCGAGTGGTCGTTCGCCACCATGGACATGGAACGCGACGTGGCGGAGGCGCAGCGCCGCATAGGGCATATCGTGAACTCGACCGATCCTGATCTGCGGCGGTTCCACGCCCACGGCGGCAAGCTGATCCAGTACCACGGCTGGAGCGACCAGCTGATCTCGCCTTACAACAGCATCGATTACTACGAGACCGTCGTCGCAAGGGCGAGCGGTGCGAAGAACCACGACGCCGCGCTCAAGCAGACGCAGACGAACCATCGCCTGTTCATGGTCCCGGGCATGCAGCATTGCCGCGGCGGCGATGCGACCGATACCTTCGACGGCCTGAAGGCGCTCGAGAGCTGGGTGGAGCGGGGGGTTGCCCCCGAGCAGATCGCGGCGACCAAGGTGGTGGATGGCAAGACCGTGCGTTCGCGTCCCCTGTGTCCCTATCCGCAAGTCGCGACGTACAAGGGCAAGGGCAACACTGATGACGCCGCGAATTTCGTCTGTGCGTTGCCGCGCAAGTAGGAGAAGAACAATGGATCTCGTCACGCGCACATCGATTGCCGTCATCGCGGCTGTCGCGACAATGCCGCACACAGCAATGGCTGCGGACGCCGGAGCCGATGTCGCCGCGCGGTGTGCCGCACTTGCAAGCGAGGCCCTGACGAATACGCGAATCACGATCGCCCAGGCCATCCAGCAGCCCGGCTTCACCGTGCCCGGTACCGAGGCCAACCCGGTCGTGGTGCAAGCGGCGTTCTGCCGGGTCGCGGGGACGGTCGAGCCCGCCATCAATTTCGAAGTGTGGATGCCGCTTGCGAACTGGAACGGCCGCTTCCAGGGAGTGGGCCTCGGCGCATTGCTTGGCGCGATCCAGTACGTGCCGATGGCGCAGTCTGTCGCGAAAGGCTATGCCGTCGCCTCGACCGATACCGGTCACAAGAGCGGTGGCGGCGACGCGACCTGGGCCATCGGCGCGGACGGCAAGCTCAATGCGGGCCTCGTGAACGACTGGGCGCATCGCGGCATCCACGAGATGACGGTGAAGTCGAAGGCGATCGTCAATGCGTTCTATGGCAATCCGGCGAGATTCAGTTACTTCACCGGCTGTTCGAGCGGCGGCCATCAGGCGCTGACCGAAGCGCAGCGTTACCCCGAGGACTACAACGGCATCCTCGCTGGCGCTCCCGCCAACTACTGGACTCACCTGCAGGCCGGCCAGATCGCGTTCGGATTGCACACGCGTGTCGATCCCGCAACGGATCTCGAAAAGCCCATGGACAAGATTGCCCTCATTCATGACGCCGCACTCAAGGCCTGCGACGCGAATGATGGCGTCAGGGACGGTGTCATCGAGAATCCGCTCAAGTGCAACTTCAAGCCCGCGACGTTGCTGTGCAAAGGGGCCGACTCCGCCTCGTGCCTGACAGCGCCGCAGGTGAAGGCAGTCGAGAAGATCTACGCCGATGCGAAGGGTGCAGATGGCAAGAGCGTGTTCCCCGGCTTTGCGCCCGGCAGCGAACCCGGCTGGCAGCGCATGGCGTCGATCCAGGTGCCGTGGGCAGCCAACTTCTATCGCTACTTCGTGTTCCAGAACCCGACCTGGAGCTACGCGACGCTCGATCTCGTGAAGGACGTGGCGTTTGCCGACAAGACCGTCGGCCCGATCCTGAATTCCGTCAACGCGGACTTGAGCCCCTTCGCGAAGCGGGGCGGCAAACTGATCCAGTACCACGGCTGGGCCGACTGGGGCATCTCGCCGTACAACAGCATCAACTACTTCGAGAGCGTCGTTGCCCACACGAAGGGCGGTCATCCTGAAACGGTAGCGCTGCCCGAGGCGCAGAAATTCCATCGGCTGTTCATGGTGCCCGGCATGGAACACTGCCGCGGCGGCCCCGGGCCCGATACGTTCGATGGCTTGGGCGCACTCGAGAACTGGGTAGAGAAGGGGGTCGCGCCCGAACAGATCGTTGCGGCGAAGATCGAAGGCGGCAAGACCACCCGCACGCGGCCGCTCTGCGTCTATCCCAAGGTCGCTAAGTACAAGGGCGCGGGCAGCACGGATGAGGCCGCCAGCTTCGAATGCAGGAACGAAGAGTAACCCCTCGCGACCTCAACCCACCGCGATGTCGGCCAGCATCTGCGCCAGTGCAGCGGGTGCCGACATGAACGGCGAGTGGCTGGTGTCGAGCGAATGAACGCGCGTGCGGTTACCTGGCGTTGCGGCATCCGCCTCGTCGATGAAGCGCTGTTGCAGTGCCGGCAGGATGGCGCGGTCCTGCATAGCCTTGATGTAGTGGCGGGGCACTGATCCCCATCGATCCGCGGTGGTGGCAATCGGCGTTGCAAACGGAACGACCGGGACATCCGGGATCATCAGGTTCTGCGCAGCGTCGAATTCTGCGTCACTGACATCAGCGTAGAAAGCCAGCTTCGCGGCGGCCCGGTAAGCCGCATCGGGGCTGCGATGATCCATGCGCAGGGCGGCCGTTACAGCGGGGTCTGAGCGCAGCAGCGGCGCCACCAGTTCGCCTTCGTTCTCCGGTGCATGAATGTAGTCCGTCGCGGGTACGCCCGCGCGGGGCAGGAACGCCGTCAGGTAGACGAGACGGCTGATCTTCTCGGGTGCCCGCTGCGCCGTCGCAGTGATTGCAACACCACCCATGCTGTGGCCAAGGAGAATGACTTTGTCATGTCCACCGGCGCGGACGGCGTCGATCGTCGCGATGATGCTGTCCGAATAATCATCGAGCTTCGTGCCCGCCACGGGCGAGACCTCGGTCGCGAAGGCGGCCGGATCGAGGGGCCGCACACCGTACGAGGCGGGGAAGCGGGCGTTGAGTCCGTGTGCCGGCAGGTCACGTGCCACCGCAGTGAAGCCCTTCGCGGCAAGGAGTGGAATCACCCGCTCATAGCACCAAGCGCCATGCCAGGCCCCGTGGACGAGAACGAAAGCTGTCTTGTTCATTGTCCAAGCTTACACTGCGCCTCTTCTGGACGCATTCCCCGGTGTCGGGGTAACGTGGGAGCCACCGGGGAAATCGTTCACAGGGGGAGTCATGTCGCGCACTCGATCGCGTCCACGCGGCCTGCTGTCCATGTGCATGATGGCTGGGCTGCTTGCCACCTCCATAGCCACCGCGGCGGCCCCGATGCCCCGTTTCGAGGTCGATCCCTCGTGGCCCCGGGTTCCGGCGCACTGGAAGCTGGGTGACGTGTCGAGCGTGGCCGTGGACCAGGACGACAACACGTGGATCCTGCATCGCCCGCGCACGCTGAAACCGGAAGACGCGGCAAGCGCTGCACCCGCCGTCCTTGAATTCGATCGTGATGGCAAGTTCATCCGTGCCTGGGGTGGCCCGGGCCAGGGCTACGAATGGCCGGAGCGCGAGCACGGCATCCATGTCGATTTCCGCGGCAATGTCTGGATCGGCGGCAACAACTGCGCAGGCCTCAACATCGCGGGCCTCAAGCCTGTTGCCGACGACGCGATCCTCAAGTTCACGCGCGAAGGCCGCTTCCAGCTGCAGATCGGCCGCAGCGGAGGAAGCATGGGCAATGGCGATACCGCCAATGTCCACCGGGCAGCTGACGCCTGGGTGCACCGGCCGACGAACGAGCTGTTCGTTGCCGATGGCTATGGCAACACGCGTGTCATCGTCTTCGACGCCGCTACCGGCAAGTACAAGAGACACTGGGGCGCGTTCGGCAAGGCGCCTGCCGGGCCGGACAACTGCGTGCAGAATCCGCCCAAATCCTTTGTCGACGGCCAGGGGCCGGAGCACTTCAACATCGTGCACGCCTTGCGCGTGTCGAATGACGGTCTCGTCTATGTCGCGGATCGGGAGAACCGCCGCGTG
Organism: Steroidobacteraceae bacterium; assembly: GCA_040080215.1. Classification (GTDB taxonomy): domain Bacteria; phylum Pseudomonadota; class Gammaproteobacteria; order Steroidobacterales; family Steroidobacteraceae; genus CAIUGU01. The sequence goes on along the minus strand of JBEBIT010000001.1, from coordinate 36,378 downwards.
CAGGTATTCACGACGGGCGGCAAGTACCTGCGGCAGCTGATCCGCAAGGACGAGCCGTTTGCGCGCGACCTCGCGCTGTCGACCGACCGGGCGCAACAGTTCCTGTACGTGGGTGGCGGCGACGGGATCTTCGTCGTCGAGCGCAAGAGCATGGAGGTGCTCGGCATGATCAAGGTGCCGGGCCAGCTGGGCACGGGCCACCATCTCGCCGTGGATTCGAAGGGCAACCTCTACATCGCGCAGACCGGTGCCGGCATGCAGAAGCTCGTGTTCAAGGGATGGACCGCAGGCGGCTTCCGTTAAGCAAGCCTTAAGGGAGCAAGGATCACGCTAGACTTGACGTGTCGGAGTCAGCTCGTTGGCCTCCGGCGCCACACTGTTCCCGCTCGTCCATCGAGGTCGCCATGGCTACCCTAGCATTGAATTCGATCACCGAATCCGACCTGCCGATCCCCGGCGCCGATCCGTGGTTCGCCAATCCGGACGACCCCGCGATCTCGGTCATGACCGATTTCCGCGAGCGGCACTCCGTGGTTGTCGGGGAGGGATCGCCGATCGACGAAGCGCTCGAGCACATGAAGCATGCGGGTGTCCGGTGCGCGTTTGTCACGAGCGAAGCACGTCGCGTCGTCGGCCTCATCACGGCCTACGACATCATGAGCGAGAAGCCGGCTCGCTTCATCCAGTCGATCGACGGCAAGCGCAAGGACGTCGAAGTCCGCGACATCATGACGAGGGTTTCCGACTGGCGCACTCTGGACGTGAAGCAACTCGAGCGCACCACGGTGGCCGCGGTCCATCATCTCTTCGAGCAGTCGCGCCTGACGCACATCCCGGTGATGGAGTCGGGCCTCGGTGAATCGCGCAAGCTTCGCGGGTTGCTCTCGGCCGCCAACGTCCGGCGGCTGTTGTCGCGAGCGGCAGCCGCCTAGCCTCAAGCGGTGCCTCAGGATAGGTCGATCCATTGATCGACGTGCACCGCCTTTGTGCGCCCACAGAGGCCACGAAAATCACATGCAGCCCGAGCAATCGGGTCTGTTACGATGACCGCGGCCCCGTCGCAACAGATCCCTCGCATGGCAGCACTTGAATCCCTTGGCAGCTGGCTCGAAGCGACCCGTGTCGCCCAGGCGGTCGGCTCGTCGATGTGGACCGTCGCAACGCTGAGTGCGGTTCATGTGCTCGGCTATGCGCTCGTCATGGGCGGGGCGCTCGTGGCCAATCTCAAGTTGCTGGGGCTGATCGTCCCGTCGGTACCGGTGAACGCAGTGGTTGGCCCAGCGAGCCGCGGTATCACCTGCGGCCTCGTCATCAGCATCGTGACGGGCATCCTGCTCGTGTCGTGGAAAGCCGTGGCTGCATTCGGCAATGACATTTTCCAGATCAAGATGCTGTTGTTGCTGTTGGCTGCGCTATTGCACTTCACGTGGCAAGTCCGCGTGGCTCGCACTGCCGGAGCTGACGGGGCGGCGCTCAAGATCTCTGGCGCTGTCGGCCTCCTGTTGTGGCTTGGCCTGGCAGTAGCCGCTGCCGCCTACATCCTGTTTGAATAAACCATGACGCTCCTCGAACTCTGCGAATGGCTGTACGAGACGGGACCCGCGGTACTGGTCCGCGAATCGCCGTATGGCTTCCAGATTCTGGTCGGCATTCATCTGCTCGGCATCATCCTGTCGGTGGGTGCGCTGATGTGGCTCGATCTGCGGCTGATGGGGCTGACGATGCGGGGTGCCCGGGTGTCCGAGCTCAACCGGAGCCTTGCGCCGTGGTTCCTGGTCGGCTTCGCGATGATGTTCGTGAGCGGAGCGATGCTGTTTGCCGGCTTCGCCACGGCGGCGTACGGCAACCTGTTCTTCCGCATCAAGATCGCCGTGATCGTGCTCGCGGGGCTCAATGCCCTGTATTTCCACTTCACCACCGGGCGCACCCGGCCCGAGTGGGATGCAGCCCCGCAACCGCCGCCCGCCGTTCGATTCGCGGGGCTGTCTTCGCTCGTGATGTGGGGCGTCGTGATCCTGGCCGGGCGGATGATGTCCTACACCATGTTCTAGGGGCGACCGCCCACATGGTGCATTGCAGTCTGATTCCGCAAAATCACGCTCCGCCGCGGCCATTGCAGCCTTTGACAAGGTGGGCAAGAATCGGCGCCGTGGTTCCTTTCCCTTACGTGTCGAGGCAAATTCCATGAAGAAGCTGTTAATCGGTGCCGTGCTGTCCACGGTCGTTGCGCTCCCGGCGCTGGCTGACCTGCAGCCCGGTGCCGCCGCCCCTGATTTCAAGGCGCCTGCATCCTTCAACGGCAAGACGCTGCAGTTCTCGCTGAGCGAAACTCTCAAGAAAGGTCCGGTCGTCGTGTACTTCTATCCCGGCGCTTACACGAACGGCTGCAACCTGCAGGCGCATACGTTCGCCGTCAACTACGACAAGTTCGCAGCCGCCGGTGCCACCGTTGTCGGCGTGTCGCTCGACAACATCGAGCGCCTCAACGAGTTTTCGGCCGATCCGGAATTCTGCGCGGGCAAGTTCGCCACCGTGTCCGATGCCGACGGCAAGATTGCCAAGGCTTACGACCTCGACGTCGCCATTCGTGAAGGCGCCAAGGACAGCAAGGGCCGCGCCATCGACCACGGCTTCGCCGAGCGTTCAACCTTCATCGTCACGCCGGACAGCAAGGTGGTAATGACCATCGCCAATGTTGCTCCGGTGGCCAATGTCGAGCAGGCGCTGCAGGCAGTGCAGGGCCTCGCCAAGAAGTAATCGCTGACCCCCTGCCGGCCGGCGCAACGCAGGTCGGGAAGGTCATCAGGGCGGAATTCTCGTCTCAAGGGGTTCCGCCTTTTTCTTTGGCAGCGCGTTTGCGCCTGGGGATGACCGCGATCACGGCCCAGCTGGCAAAGATCAAGCCCATCATTGCCATCAGGAGGGCGTTCAGCAGGTCGCGAAGTGCCAGTGTCGAGAAAGGCAGCCGCGTCACCTCCAGGGCCTGGTCGCCGAAATACAGCGCGATCAATACCAATACGAAGCCGGATACCAGACGCAAGACGAAGGCAATGAGTCGTCTCAAGGATCGATCAGGCTGACGGGCGGTGGAGGACTTGTCGTCGTCAAGGCGGTCTGTGCCGTGTTCCACTGGCTTCGTCCTTAGGTCCATCTGGCGGCATCGATCCTGCTCCCGCTTGTCATGCCCGTAAAGTTCTTGCGAGAAGTGTTTCGGTACATTCCGTTTGGGACTGCCCGATTGGGACTCCTCGCACCTCGGCAGCGGCCGATAGCGCTGGCAGCAGGCTCGCCAAGCCCCGTCTGACATATGTAAAGGCTGGTTACATTGTCTTGACAGTTCTTTACGTTCCGGCGAAAGTCGGTACTTGGCGACAGTGATAAGTGCAGCGGGTCAGCAATGCGTGAACCCCCTGAGCTGCCATTGGCACCTACCGGCCTGTCTCTGACCAGTAGGCCTTGCGACAACCGACTGAATTCCACGTGACAAGGAGTCCAACTGGCACCACCAAGTGCCAGCCGCAGGGTTGCGGTCTGGAAACCCGCGTCCGGTTGCGCAAGTGGTGAAGGCGGACTGACCGGAGATAGGCATGACGAGTCGCGGAACAGGTCACTCGAGAATTTCTGCCCCGATGAACCATGAGTGTGTTCGTCAGCTGCCGCGGCACAAAGGCAGGTAATCCGCCATGGCGGCAACAGAAGTCATGCCGACCGTGCGCCTTCCGGCGCTGCGGAGAAGCCTCGCGCGCACCGAAGTCCGGTGGATCGTCGCGTTCATCCTTTGTTACCTGATCATCTGGACCGTGCTGCCGTTGCTGGCCGGGTCCGAAGTGCCCGGCGACAACTACGAGCAACTCAGGTGGGCTGCGGAACCGGCCTGGGGCTACGACAAGCATCCGCCGTGGCCGACGATCGTGCTGTGGCTCTTCGAGCACGTGTTCCCGACCGGAGTACCCCTGACGTACTTCCTCGGCGCCATCCAGGTAGCACTCCTGGCGACGGGTGCGACGCTGGTCGCACGAGCAACCTTGCCGTGGCCCGCAAAGTGGATCGCACCGCTGCTGATCACGTGCATTTCCTATTACACGTTCCGCATGCACTTCTACAACCACAATACGGCGCTCATGGTGGCCTATGCGGGCGCTTTGTACTGTTGCTGGCAGGTCAGGACGACATGGCAGATCCGCTGGTGGATTGCCCTCGGTGTCTGCTGGGGCCTCGGCATCCTGTCCAAGTACCAGATGGCCGTGCCCATTGCCTGCAATCTCGCGTTCTTCTGGACCGTGCGTGAGGGTCGCATCAAGTCGATCATTGCCGGTGTCCTGGTGGCCGGACTGGTCGCCGGGGTGATCCTGATCCCGCATGCCCTCTGGCTGGTCAACAACCACTTTCCGAGCTTCGAGTATGCAGCGACGCGCCTGGCCGCGAACCTCAGCATGCTTGATCGGCTCGATGATATTTTCCGCTTCGTCACGCACCAGATGCTGCGCCTTGCACCGATCCTGCTGTTCCTTGGATTGATCAAGTGGGGCATGCGCGGGCAGCCGCGCGTCGGCCACGAGGTGCATCTGCCGACCGTCGATCCGGAAGTGCGGCGCTTCTTCGCGATTCACTTCTGGGGGCCCTTCATCGCGATGGTGATCCTCTGCGCAATGGTCGGAATCGACCTGCAGTCGCATTGGGGCACCGCCTTCCTGTGGGTGTTGCCTTTATACCTGCTGGCTACCCCTTTTGGAGCCCGTCTGACACAGCTGCCGCTATCGCTGGTCTTCCGGTCGATGGCGATCGTGCAGGTGCTGTCGGTATTGAGTTTTGTGTCCGGGAAATTCGGGGGAGGCTTCGGCGGCTAGGGCAATGGGATCGGCGGCAGCCATTGGAACGAGCGCGTTCTTGCAATAGAGTAGCCGCCTGCCACGGGCTCGGGGGATCGTGACTGCTGCATCACGCAGGGAGCCGTTCGCAGGTTAGGTACCGGAACCGGGCCTCGTGCAAGGCAGTGAACGCGCTTCATGACAACAACAAATCGCGGGTCGCCCCACCGGTCGCCCCAGACCCGTCGCGCAACAGCCAGCGGCTGGGTCGGTTCGGTCCTTGAGTACTACGACTTCTTCATCTACGCCACCGCGGCGTCGCTGATCTTTCCGCAGCTGTTCTTCCCGTCCGGCAACCCGCAGGTGGCTATCGTCGCGTCGCTCGCAACCTATGGCGTGGGCTACATTGCCCGGCCGATTGGTGCTTTCTTCCTCGGGCACTGGGGTGACACGCACGGCCGCAAGAACGTGCTGCTCGTGTGCCTCTTCATCATGGGGGCTTCGACGCTCGCGGTGGGCTTGCTGCCGACCTACTCGCAAGTCGGCGTGCTTGCACCGATCCTGCTGGTCACCCTGCGGCTCATCCAGGGCTTTGCCGTTGCGGGTGAGTTGTCCGGGGCGAGCTCGATGATCCTCGAACACGCCCCGCCAGGGCACCGCGGCTACTACGCCAGCTTTACGCTGCAGGGTGTGCAGGCCGGGCAGATCCTCGCCGCGGCCGTCTTCCTGCCGCTCGCGCACTATTTGCCGGACGAATCGTTCAATGCCTGGGGCTGGCGGATTCCATTCCTGCTCAGCTTCTTTGTCATCGTTGCAGGTTACGTGATTCGTCGCGAGGTCGAGGAAACGCCCGCGTTCGAGGCCGAGCGCGCGCAGGGTGCCGTCGCGAAAGCGCCGGTGCTGGAAGCGCTCAAGCACAGCTGGAAGGACATGTTGCGCGTCGTCTGCATGGCGCTGATGAACGTCGTCGCCGTCGTGGCCACGATCTTCGGCGCGGCGTATGCGGTCCAGCCTGCCTACGGCATCGGCTTCTCCAAGGACGTTTACCTGTGGATCCCCGTGCTCGGCAACCTGGTGGCGGTGCTCGTGATCCCGTTCGTCGGGCGGCTGTCGGACAAGGTGGGACGCCGGCCCCTGATCATGGCGGGGTCGCTCGGCGCGGGGCTGCTGTCGTTTGCCTATCTGTACGCGATCAGCATCGGGAGTGTGCCGCTCGCGATCGGCCTGTCGTTGCTGATGTGGGGCGTGCTCTACCAGGGATACAACGCGGTCTTCCCGAGCTTTTATCCCGAGTTGTTCCCGACGCGCACCCGCGTGTCGGCCATGGCGATCTCGCAGAACCTGGGCACGTTCATTACTGCGATGCTGCCTGCGTTGTTCGCGTGGGTGGCGGCGCCCGGCGTGACCAACATTCCGCTGGTGGTGGGATCGATCACGTTTGGCGTCACGATCATCGCAGCCATCGCGGCCTTCAGCACCCGCGAAACGTACCGACTGCGACTTGCCGACCTCGGCAACCCGGATGCAGTGCCGTTCAGCGAGCGCGAGTACCGCCAGCTACGCGACTGATTATTTCTTGCTGGCGGCGCCGGCGGCCGAGACAGCCGCGCGCAGACCCATCAGGTAGCTGTCGACGCCAAGGCCGCAGATCTGGCCCTTCACGATCGGGGCGAACACCGAGTGGTGGCGAAACGCTTCACGCGCGTAGATGTTCGACATGTGCACCTCGATGACGGGCACCGTCAGGATTTCAAGCGCGTCACGGATGCCGTAGCTGTAATGCGTCCAGGCCCCGGCATTGAGCAGCACGCCATCGACGCCCTCGGCATGGGCCCGATGGATGCGATCGACCATCGCGCCTTCGTGGTTGGTCTGGAAGCTCTCGACTTCCGTGCCCAGCTGCTTCGCCAGGGTCTGCAGCTGCGAATCGATCTGGGCGAGCGTGACCGTGCCGTACAGCTTCGGGTCGCGCTTGCCGAACAGGTTCAGGTTGATGCCGTGCAGAACCAGGATCTTCATTGTCCCTTCCTCGTGTCGGGCACTGATTTACAGACATTGTAAGGCTTAAACCCCTGTACGCGGCGACGGGGCGCACACCTGCCGGACGGAGCGGTGGCCGCGACGGTTCTCTGCCGTCCCTGCAACGAGGGGCGTTGAGGCGAGTTCGGCTGACGGAAAGGCCTCTCCCAGCGCGGTTTCCCGCTTGACGCTCCCCGCCACGGCCGGTAATACTGCCTCCCCATGAAACCCCAAGCCTCCCTCATCCGCATTGCCCGCTGGTGGTGGCCCAACTCTTAAAGGGAGTGGGTCCCGGATAGGCTTTAAGGCGCGCGCCGACTTAAAATAGAATCCCGAAAAACCCATCTCCCGAGCTCCGGGGATGGGTTTTTTGTTGCCCGCTCCTCGGGCCTTCAGGGAATCACAGAGTTAAAGAGACGAGGAGCCGATGAAACCGCCATTTGACATAGCTGCCGACCTGGACACCCCAGTCTCGGCCTTCCTGAAACTCAAGCCGTTCAAGCCCCGCTTCCTGCTCGAAAGTGTCGAAGGCGGCGAGCGGTTTGCGCGGTACTCGTTCATCGGCTTCGGCGACTGCCTCGAAGTCCGGCTCGACCATACCGGCCTCAAGGTGGACGGCAAATCGCTGCCCGTGCCGACAAGCCAAGTTGAGTTGCTGGCGGCCTTGCGTGATGCGCTGGCCCTCGCGCCGTTGCCCCAACCCGCGATTCCCGGCCTGCCATTGCTCGGCGGACTGGTGGGCGTGGCCGGCTACGACCTGGTGAGGCACTTCGAGAAGCTGCCTTCCCATGCCAAAGCGGATACGCAGGCCCCGGTCGCGCACTACCTTGCACCGAAGTCCATGCTGGTCTTCGACCATGTCTCCCACAACATTGCCCTGCTGCACGCAGGCAGCGAAGCCGAGCGGCAGTCGCTGCGGACGGAAGTCATCCGCGCCATGCGGGGTGCTTTGCCGAGCAACGGGCGCAAGGCGAAGTACTCCGAGCCGGTGGCGAGCCTGACGCGCGATGAGTACATCGAGCGCGTGCTCAAGACGCAGGAATACATTGCAGCGGGCGATGTCTACCAGCTCGTGCTGTCAGCGCGCTTCTCCGGTCGCTGCGAGCTCGATCCGTTCGAGACCTATCGCGCGCTGCGGCTGCTCAATCCTTCGCCCTACATGTACTACTGCGACCTGGGCGACAACGTCATTGTCGGGTCGTCGCCGGAAGCACTGGTGAAGCTGATCGGCGGACGTGCGTACCTGCGGCCGATTGCCGGTACACGACCCCGCGGTGCGGACGACGCCACGGATCGCGCCCTCGAAGCCGAACTCCGCGCGGACCCCAAGGAGAACTCGGAGCACGTCATGCTCGTCGATCTCGCGCGCAACGACTTGGGGAGAGTCGCGAAGCCGGGCACCGTAAGGGTCGAGCCCTACAAGTCCATCGAACGGTATAGCCACGTCATGCACATGGTGAGCGGCGTCACCGGCGAGCTCGCTGCGGGCTACGATGCCTTCGACCTGTTCGCAGCGGCGTTTCCGGCCGGCACGCTGGTGGGCGCGCCAAAGGTGCGTGCGATGGAAATCATCGATGAACTCGAACCGGTGCGGCGCGGTCTGTACGGCGGCACCGTCGGGTATTTCGGCCACGGCGGCGACATGGACCAGGCCATCACCATCCGCACGCTGGTCTTCAGCGGCGACACGTACAGCTTCCAGGCAGGCGCTGGCATCGTCGCCGACAGCAAGCCCGACATGGAGTACGAGGAAGTGCTGGCCAAGAGCGCCATCCTGCGTCGCGCACTCAAGCTTGCCGAGGAGGGACTGTGAGCGCTCCCCGACTGTTGTTGATCGACAACTACGACTCGTTTACCTACAACCTCGTGCAGGCGTTCCTGATCCTGGGCGCCGACGTACGCGTCCATCGCAACGACCAGATCACGATCGAGCAGGCCTTCGCGCTCGAGCCCACGCACCTGTGCATCTCGCCCGGACCCGGCACGCCATACGATGCGGGCATCTCGATGAAGATGATCGAGGCGCTTGCCGGCAGGATCCCGGTGTTCGGCGTGTGCCTCGGCCACCAGTCGCTGGTCGAAGTGTTCGGCGGCAAGGTGGTGCGCGCCGGCCGGCTGATGCATGGCAAGACGTCGATGGTCACGCACGACGGCAAGTCGCTCTTCCGGGGCATGTCCCAGCCTTTCCAGGCGGGGCGGTACCACTCGCTCATCGCCAAGCCGGAGTCGCTGCCACCGACGCTCGAAGTGACGGCGCAGACACCCGAAGGCGAGATCATGGGCGTCCGCCACAAGACATTGGCGGTGGAAGGCGTACAGTTTCATCCGGAAAGCATCCTGACCCCGGAAGGCCCCATATTGATGGGCAACTTCCTGAAGATGCAGTCTGGCCAGCGCGAACCGGAGGGCTAGGGAACCTCTGATTGACCTATCCGCACTCGCGTTGCGTCTCCAATCCTCTGCTGCGAGGCATCGGTCCGCAGGCGATATCGGGCCAAGTTCAATTGGACGTGGCGACAAGGACCGTAACGACGCAGCAGAGGATTAGAGGCGCAACCCATATAATGTTGAATTCATTCATTTCGGAACGGGATCCCCATTTCCTTCAGACTTGGGTGCATGGCAGCGTTGCTCCTCCCTTGAGTACATCAAGTACACAGCGGTCGTCGCGCCTCGCCCTGCACGAAATGGCTCGCCGTCGCGAGCGCGGATAGGTCATTCAGAGGTTCCCAGACCATGGCGTTGCGCGACACGCTTGAGAAGCTGCTGGCCCGGCAGGACCTCGCCGAGTCCGAAGCGGCGGACCTGTTGCTGTCACTGACCGAGGCGAGCGTCTCGCCCGCGATGGCCGGCGGCCTGTTGATTGCCCTTCGTGCCAAGGGCGTGACGCCCGCGGAAGTGCGCGGCTTTGCCGGTGCGATGCGGGGCCTTGCCCGTCGACCGCATATTGACCGAGGCATGCCGATGGTCGATATCGTCGGCACTGGCGGCGACGCGTCGGGCAGCTTCAATCTGTCCACCGGCACCGCATTGCTGATTGCCGCAATGGGTCTGCGCGTCGTCAAGCACGGCAACCGCTCCATCTCGAGCAAGTCCGGCAGCGCGGACCTCATGGAAGCACTCGGTCTCAAGCTGCCACTCGATGAAGCCGCAGCCGGCGCGTGTCTCGACGCCACCAATTTCACATTCCTGTTTGCGCCTCACTATCACCCGGCAATGAAAGCCGTGGCGCCGATTCGCCAGGCGCTCGGCGTGCGCACGGTGTTCAATATCCTCGGGCCACTGACGAATCCCGCCGAACCGCAGTACCACCTGATCGGTGCATTCAATCTCGATACGGCCAAGCTCATGGCCGACACGCTGAGCGGCATGAACCTCGAGCGCGCCTTCGTCGTGCACGGCGAGCCAGGCTGGGACGAGGCGACGCCAGTGGGGCCTTTCACGTTGTTTGACGTGCGCCCGGGTTCGGTCAGCGTGTCGGTGCGCGATGCCGATGTATTCGGCTTGCCGAAGTGCACGGCCGATGAGCTGAAAGGCGGCGATGCCGCATTCAACGCTGCCCATCTGCGCACGGTGCTGTCAGGCCGGGAGCGGGGCGCCCATCGCAACGCCATCATCCTGGGCGCTGCCCTCGTCCTCGAGTTGACCGGCACGATTGCCAACCCGCGCGATGCCGCGCGAGCGGCCGGTGAAGCAATCGACGCCGGCAAGGGTCTGCAATTGCTCGAGCGCCTGGCCGCGTTCAGCGCTGCAAACGCCAAAGCCTGATCCACGCAGAGCCACAAGCCTCCAAGAGCTACCCCATGTCCGGTCTACTTACAGAGATGACGCAGACCAGCCTCGCAAGGCTTGAGGCGGCGCGCGCCCATGAAACCGAGCAGGCGTTGTGGAGCCGCGTCATCGATATGGCGCCCGCTCCGCGCCTCACGCTGTCGCACGAAGGCTTTGACCTGATTGCCGAGTGCAAGCTGCATTCACCGTCCGCGGGCGATCTCTCCTCGAAAACGACGGACGTGGAGAGTCGCGTAGCGGCTTACGGTCAGGGGGGCGCGGCTGCGGTGTCCGTACTCACCGAGCCGAAGCGGTTCGGTGGCAGCCTTGCGCATCTCGCGCAAGCCGTTCGCGTGTTGACGCCGCTCAATGTGCCAGTCATGCGCAAGGATTTTCTGGTCGATCCGTATCAGGTAATGGAGGGCCGCGCGGCGGGTGCGGGTGGTGTGCTCGTCATCGTGCGCATGCTGGATCCCGGCCGGATCACCGAGATGCTAGACTGCGCGGCGATACTGAAGATGTTCGTGCTGATCGAGGCGTTCGACGCCGCTGATCTCGCGGTGACGAAGGACATCCTCAAGACCCGGCAGGGCCGCGAGGAGCAACTGCTCGTCGGCGTGAACTGCCGCGATCTTGAGACGCTATCGGTCGATCTCGCGCGATTGGGTGAAGTCGCCGACCTGCTGCCGAACGGCTATCCGAAAGTCGCGGAAAGCGGCGTCGCCAATGCCGATGATGTGCGGCGTGTTGTCGATCAGGGCTACACGATGGCGCTGGTCGGCAGTTCGCTGATGAATTCCGATCGTCCGCGTGAACTCGCGAGCGAACTGCTCGTGGCCGGCCGCGAGCGCGCTCTCGCGCGTCGAGCGGCGAAGCCCTGACGCCATGTCGCTGCCGCCCCGGAGTCATCAGCATGTCGTCACACCCGCTCCGTTGTGGGTGAAGGTGTGCGGCATGACAACCGTCGAAGGGGTCGACGCGGCGGTGGCAGCGGACGTGGATGCGGTGGGCTTTGTCTTCTTTCCCCGATCGAAGCGCTATGTCACCCCTGCGGACGCTGCGCGACTTGCGGCGAGGGTGCCGAAGGCCATCCTCAAAGTGGCTGTCTTCCTGCATCCGTCACAGGCGGAGCTCGATGCGGTATTGGGCATGTTCCGGCCCGATATCGTGCAGACTGACCACGAGGACTTTGCGGGACTGACTGTTCCGCCGGGTATGACCGTGCTGCCGGTCCTCCGCAGTGGCGGCCACTTGCCGAATCCCCTGCCAAAGCGGGTCCTGTTCGAAGGTCCGGTCAGCGGCACGGGCACCACGGCGGACTGGTCGAGTGCGCTCACCCTCGCTCGCCGATGCGAAGTGATTCTGGCGGGAGGGCTGACGCCTGCGAATGTGGCCGAAGCGATCCGTGTCGTCGCGCCTTTCGGTGTCGATGTCAGCAGTGGGGTCGAGCAGTCGCCCGGCATCAAAGACCCCGCGCGGATTGCAGAATTTGTCCGGGCAGCGCGGCAGCAACGCCGCGGGCCCGGCGCTGAACAATGAACGGAATACGACTAGCGAGAGAGCCGAGATGAGAGCTGACCTCAAGGGTTTGGACACCGCGGCGCTGATGGCCAACGTGATGAACGACATGTACCCGGATGAGCACGGCCGCTTCGGCCCGTTCGGCGGACGTTACGTACCCGAAACGCTCGTACCGGCGCTCGAACGACTCGAAGCCGGCGTGAAGCGGTACCTCCGTGATCCGGATTTCCTGAAGGAATTCCATGCCGAACTGTCGTCGTGGGTGGGCCGGCCGACGGCCCTCACGCATGCGCGCGAGCTGTCGCGTCGTTGGGGCGCCGAGATCTGGCTCAAGCGTGAAGACCTCGCGCACACCGGTGCGCACAAGATCAACAACTCGATCGGCCAGGTGCTGCTCGCAAAGCGCCTTGGTGCCAAGCGCGTGATTGCTGAAACTGGCGCTGGCCAGCATGGCGTCGCGTCGGCTGCGGCCTGTGCGCGCGTAGGACTGCCTTGCGTCGTCTACATGGGCGCAGTCGACATGGAGCGGCAGGCCCCTAACGTCGGCCGCATGAAACTGCTCGGTGCCACGGTGATGCCAGTGACGAGCGGCGACAAGACATTGCGTGCCGCCGTCGACGAGGCGCTCCGCGACTGGGTCTCCGACCCGAACGGCACGTATTACTGCCTCGGCTCGGCCATCGGCCCGCACCCGTATCCCTACATTGTCCGCGAGCTGCAATCGGTGATCGGCCGCGAAGCGCGCGAGCAGATGCTGAAGGCGACTGGCGCGTTGCCCGATATCGCAATTGCCTGCGTCGGCGGTGGCTCGAACGCCATCGGCCTGTTCCATCCGTTCGTCAAGGACCGCTCGGTGCAGTTGCTGGGTCTTGAAGCGGGTGGCTTAGGCACCGGGCTCGGCCAGAACGCAGCGTCACTCGCGTACGGCAAGCCGGGCGTCCTGCAGGGTTGCTACTCGTTGCTGCTGCAGGATGACGACGGGCAGATCCAGGAAACGCATTCCGTGTCCGCCGGTCTCGACTATCCGGGCGTCGGTCCAGAGCACGCATTGCTGCAAACCATCGGTCGTGTGCGCTATGAAGCGGCCACCGACGAAGAAGCGCTTGATGCCCTCGCCGAGGTGTGTGCCGCGGAAGGCATTCTTCCCGCCATTGAGTCGTCGCACGCCTTCGCAGGCGCCAAGCGGTGGGCGAAGCAGAATCCCGGCAAGCGGGTGCTGATCGGGTTGTCGGGCCGAGGCGATAAAGACATGCCTACGTTGCAACGTACACTCTTGAAGGGAATGCTGTGATGCGGCCGCGCGATACCATCAGTGCCGCGATCAGTGCGGCTCGTGCCAAGGGTCAGCCGGCCATCGTGGCCTTCATGACGGGCGGCTTTCCGGATCGCGCTTCGTTCGCGAAGCACCTGCATGCCGTGGCCGATGCGGCAGACGTGGTCGAGATTGGTGTTCCGTTCACCGACCCGATGGCGGACGGCACGACCATCCAGCGGTCGAGCCGCGCAGCACTGGCCGCGGGTACGACGCTAAAGTGGATCCTGGCCGAGCTCTCGGCGCAAACGCCAAAGCCCAAGGCGCCGATCCTGCTGATGAGCTACCTGAACCCGCTGCTCGCGTTCGGACTCGACGAGCTGCCGCAGGCGGCGGCCAAGGCCGGTGTGTCCGGATTCATCATCCCGGACCTGCCTTTTGAAGAAAGTGCCGACATGCGCGCGGCGCTTGAGCCCGTGGGGCTTGCCCTCGTACAGCTCGTGACGCCGGTAACGCCACCCGAAAGGCTCGCAATGCTCTGCAAGGCGAGCCAGGGCTTCGTGTACGCTGTCACCATGACCGGGACCACTGGCAAGAACGTCGCCGTGCCCGAGGAAGTCGTCGAGTACATGCAGCGCGTGAAGGCTGTCTCCCCGATCCCCGTATGCGCCGGCTTCGGCATCCGGTCGCGCGAGCAGGTTGAGCGCATGGGGCCGTCGGTCGACGGCGTCGTCGTGGGCTCCGCACTCGTGGAAGTGCTGGAGCGGGGTGAAGACCCTGCCGCGTTCCTGCGCGGCCTCAAGTCCGCGTAACGGGCGTTCGGCGCCGTTCGCTTTGCAAGAATTCACAGAGGATAAAGACATGGCCAGACTCTCCAAGGAAAAGCTCGACGAACTGCGAGAGGACTTCGCCTTCAACGACGCAAACGAAGACGGCCGGATTACATTCGAGGAGTTCTGCGAATTCCTGACGGACCTCGACTCCGACGTCGCGCCGGACGAGGCGCTGATGGGCTTCTACGAGATTGACAAGAACGGCAACGGCTCGATCAGTTTCGATGAGTTCGTCGCCTGGTGGACCTCGAAGTAACGCTCCACCATGGCGCTCGTCACCTGGTTCGTCGACTTCATCCTGCACCTCGATCGGCACCTCACCGATCTGGTGGCGATGTATCAGTACTGGGTGTACGGCATCCTGTTCCTGATCGTGTTCGCGGAGACGGGCTTCGTCGTCACGCCGTTCCTGCCGGGCGATTCGCTGCTGTTTGCCGTAGGCGCGCTGGCAGCCGTTGACCAGAGCGGCACGCTGAACCCGGTCTTTCTCTGGCTGATGCTGATTATCGCGGCGATTCTGGGCAATGAACTCAACTACCGGATCGGCCACTACATCGGACCCCGCGCATTCACCGGCAAGATCCCGGGGTTGAAGCGCGAATACCTGTTCAAGACGCAGGCGTTCTACGACAAGCATGGAGGCAAGACCATAGTGCTGTCCCGTTTCCTGCCGATCATCCGCACGTTCGCGCCGTTCGTGGCCGGCATCGGTCACATGAAGCAGTCGACGTTCTCGGCCTACAATCTGGGCGGCGCCGTTGCCTGGGTGTCGCTGTTCATCTGGGGCGGCTTCCTGTTCGGCAATGTGCCGCTGATCAAGAATAATTTTGGCGTCGTGACGATCGCCATCATCGTGATCTCCCTGCTGCCGCTGGCTTGGGGACTGCTGCAGTCCCGTCGTTCCGCCTGATGAAGCGGACCGGCCCCAGATGCGCAAGATCCACACTGCCGAGTCCCTGATCGAGATCGCGCACCTGCGCAACGTGTTGCAGGCGTCGGGGATCGCCTGCCAGATCCGCAACGACCGGCTGATGGGCGCCTTGGGGGAGATTCCGTTCGTCGATTGCTGGCCGGAGCTCTGGCTCGAGAACGAACGCGATGCCCTGGCCGCGAAAGGATTGATCGATGGCGAACTGCGTCCGGGCCAGAAGGCAGACGACTGGACATGCCCCGCGTGCGGCGAGACCATTGAGGGGCAGTTCTCGGACTGCTGGCACTGCAGCCCGCCACGAGATTGAGATCATGATGGCCTCACCGGATACTTCGTTCGTCATCGATTCCCGCTTCAACGGGCCGCGCGATTCCGGCAACGGCGGCTACGTCTGCGGAGTCATCGCGAGCCTCATCGGCGAGCAGGTCAAGATCCGTCTGCACAAGCCGCTGCCACTCGGTGTCCCGCTCGCCATCCGCCGCCTGCAAAGCGAGGCCTGGCAGGATCAGTGGCAGGTGCTGAATGGCGAAGAGGTGATTGCGACGGTTTTCAAGACCGAGGTAGTCGTCGATGTTCCCAATCCGCCGACGTACCTCGATGCCCTGGCCGCATCGAAGCACTACGCGGGCTTCCAGAACAACCTGTATCCCACCTGCTTCGTCTGCGGCCCCGAGCGGCATCGCGGCGACGGCTTGCGGATCTTTGCCTCTGCGGTTCCGGGCAGGGACATCGTCGCGGCACCTTGGTTGCCGGATGCGACGCTAGGTGACGAGAACGGCAAGGTGAAACCGGAGTTCGTCTGGGCCGCACTCGATTGCCCCGGTGCCTTCGCAGCCATTCCCTATGGTCGTCCCGCACTGCTGGGCGAGTTCGCCGTGCACGTCAGTCGCCTCGTCCATGTGGATGAACCCTGCGTCGTCACCGGGTGGAAGATCTCCGTCGACGGCCGCAAGTATCGCGCCGGCACCGCGCTGTTCGACGAAGACGGTGAACTCTGCGCCTTCGGCCACGCGACGTGGATTGAGTTGCTCAAACCCTAGAGCAATACAGCCGTTGCCCCGATGACGACGAGAACGGCGCCGGCAATTTCCCAAGGCGCGACCTTCTCGCGGAACATGTGTCGCGACACGGCCCAGGCGATCAGTACATCGACGAGCTGTACGGTCTTCACTGCGGCGACCGAAGGACCGGTGGCGAAGGCCGTCAGCAACAGCGCGGAGGAAATGGATCCCGCGCCGCCCGGAATCAGGGAGGGACGCCATGCCGTGATCACCCCGCGCAAGGCCACCCGATCGTGGAAGAACATGAACACGCCGCCCATGAGCGTCTGCAGCGTGAGCGTCGACGAGAGCGCTGCCGCCGCGCCGATCCACGGTTCTCCTCCCCATGCCAACGCGGCAGCGCGATAGCCCACTGCCGTAAACGCAAACAGGATCCCGGAGCCTGCGCCGGCGAAGGCAGCGGACAACGCGCTGCGGTCCACGCTGACGTGTGCCATCAAGAGCACGCCGACAGTACCGATGGAGGCGCCCAGCCAGTCGCCGGCGGACAGCCGGTCACCGATCAGGAAGAACCCAATGACGGCAGAGCCCAGGACTTCCGTCTTCAGCAGGGCGGTGGTGACGGCGAAAGCCCGCGTGCGCATCGCGATGATCAGCGCAGCCGTTCCCGCGATCTGCGTCGTTGCGCCGAGGAACACCCAGCCCATGAAGGCCCAGGAAGGTGACCCGCTCGGGCCGTAGAGGTGCAGGATGACGGCCGACCAGATCAGCGCGAACGGCAGGCCGTACAGAAAGCGGATGTACGTGGCGCCCCACAGGCCGAGTCGCTCGGTGAGCGAGCGCTGCGAGGCGTTGCGCACGACCTGAAGGCCGGCGGCGCCGATCGCGAGCAACGGCCAGACGGTCATCGATGCACCCGGGACCGGGTCAAGTGCGGCGTCTCGAGTACCAGTAGTTCACGATCGCCGCGGCGAACAACACCACCCCTGGCCAGTTGGGTTCGAGCACGAGGGCGAACCACAGGACGCCGCCGAGGCCGGCCGCCGCGGACAGGATCGTGGCATCGCGCCGGTCGGCGCTGGCCTTGGCTTCGCGGCGCATCTCGTCGAGATGGTCGGTTTGCACCGGCAAGCGCAGGCGGCCTTCGGCGGCGCGCTGGATCGTCGATTGCACCAGTTGCGGGGTGAGCTTCAGTGCCTCGACCAGATCGGGCAGCTGGGTGCGAACGCTCTGCACGACGGCCCGCACGCTATACCGTGTCTTCATCCACTCGCGGAGTACGGGCTGCGCCGTCTTCCACAGGTCGAGTTCAGGATACAACTGCCGGCCCAAGCCTTCGATCTGCAGCAGCGTCTTCTGCAGCAGGATGAGCTGCGGCTGCACGGTCATCTCGAAGCGCTGTGCCGTCTCGAACAGGCGGATCAGCACCTGGCCAAAGGAAATCTCCTTCAGCGGCTTGTTGAAGATCGGCTCGCACACGGTGCGCACAGCGGATTCCAGCTCATCGACGCGCGTGTGGGCGGGCACCCAGCCCGAGTCGACATGCAGCTGCGCCACGCGCCGGTAGTCGCGGTCGAAGAACGCCATGAAGTTCTCGGCGAGGTAGTGCTGGTCGCGCGGGGCGAGCGTGCCGACGATGCCGAAGTCGACCGCAGCGTAGCGCGGGAACTCGGGATCCTCGATCTGCACGAACACGTTGCCGGGGTGCATGTCGGCATGAAAGAAATTATGGCGGAACACCTGCGTGAAGAAGATCTCCACGCCGTTCTCGGCGAGCCGCTGGAAGTTCGTGCCGCGGCGGCGCAATTCCTCAAGGTCGCTGATCATGGTGCCGTGGATGCGCTCCATCACCATCACGTTCTTGCGGCAGAGGTCCCAGTACACGCCGGGCACGTAGAGCAGCTTCGACGTCGCGAAGTTGCGCTTGAGCTGCGCGGCGTTCGCTGCCTCGCGCATGAGGTCGAGCTCGTCGAGGATCGTCTTTTCGTACTCGCGGACGACTTCGACCGGGCGCAGCCGATGGCCCTCGCTCCAGTACTGCTGCGCAAGTTCCGCCAGGGCCAGCATGACCTCGATATCGCGGTCGATCAGCGCGCGGATGCCCGGACGGACGATCTTCACGATGACTTCGCTGCCTTCCTTGAGCCTGGCGACATGCACCTGCGCGATGGTGGCGGCAGCCAGCGGGTTCTGATCGAAACTCGCAAAAACCTCTTCTACCGGCTGGCCGTAAGCCTCTTCCACCAGCTTGCGCGCGACGGCGCTGGGGAAGGGCGGCACCCGGTCCTGCAGTTTGGCGAGTTCATCGGCGATGTCGGTGGGCAGCAGATCGCGCCGCGTCGACAGCGTCTGGCCGAACTTCATGAAGATCGGGCCGAGTTCCTCGAGCGCTCCTCGCAAGCGCTCGCCACGCGTCCCCTTGACCTTGCCGCTCTGGAACCACGCGCCCGGCGACAGGTAGAACGCGAACCGCAGCGGCCGGAACAGGTGCGTGGCCAGGATGATGTCATCGAGGCCGTGCTTGATGAGCACGCGCTGGATGGTGAGCAACCGGGACAGGACGCGAAGACGCATTGCGGGTCAGGTAGTGACGGTCTTGAGGCGGCGTTCGAGCAACGCGAGCCGGGCGGCAGCGCGTTCGACATCGTCACGGATGCGATCGACACCGGAACTGAATTCGTTGACCTCGATCCGGGTCGGCAGGTCGCGGCCTTCTTCCTGCAGGTACTCGGTGAGGTTCTGGCCTAAGGTCCTCGTGGCTTTCTGGCCGAAGCGGAGTGCGCTGCGGGCGAAAGAGCCGATCTGGTGCGCGGCCACGTCGCCGACTACGCGTGACAGTTCTTCCTCAACATCCGGCCGTGCGGCCTTCAGCAGGTTCTGGAAACTCTGCGCCGCCTCGGCATCGCCTTCGATGCGCACGACGCCGGAGCGGATCTGCGACTCGGGTGGCTTGGTCACGAGTCCGAACAGCGCAAGCGGGCTGCCGGAAATCGTGGCATCCGCTGCGCCTTCATGGGCAGTCGAGAGCACGAGCTTCTGGCCATCCGAGCGGCAGAAGATCGACACGTCCATGCCGGTGACGTGCAAGGCGAGCACGCGTCCCGAGAGCTTGCGGCACAGCGCGGCCGCGGTTGTCGATTCCGCAATCGTCCGGTTCAGCAGGCCTTCAATCGGCGACAACAACATCAGAATTTGAACCCGCGATGCAAGGCCACGATGCCGCCACTCAGGTTGTTGTAGCGGACTTGGTCGAAACCAGCAGCGCGCATCATGTCGGCGAGGTCGTCCTGTTTCGGGAAGCGGCGGATGGACTCGGCGAGGTAGCGATAGCTCGCTTCGTCATTGGCGACGACCTTGCCGAGCCAGGGCAGTACGCTGAACGAGTACGCGTCATACACGGGCTTGAGGCCGGGCGCCGTCGGATGCGAGAACTCGAGGATCAGGAGCCGTCCACCGGGCTTGAGCACGCGGTACATCGAGGCGATCGCCGCTTGCTTGTCAGTGACATTGCGCAGGCCGAAGCAGATGGTCACGCAATCGAACGAGTTGTCGGCGAAGGGCAGGCACTCGGCATTGGCGAGCGCGAATTCCACGCCGCGAACGATGCCCTGGTTCAGGAGGCTGTCGCGGCCCTGCGCGAGCATCGCGGCATTGATGTCGGAGAGGACGATCTTGCCGTCCTGGCCGACCTGCTTCCACATGCCGGCAGCGAGATCGCCGGTGCCGCCTGCGACGTCGAGCGCCGCCTGGCCCGGGCGCAAACCGGTCTGGCCGAGCGTGAAGCGCTTCCACAGCCGGTGCATGCCGCCCGACATGAGGTCGTTCATCAGGTCGTACTTGCCGGCGACCGATTCGAACACCTCGCGCACGCGGCGCGCCTTGTCGGCGACGGGCACTTCCGTGTAGCCGAAGTCGACAGTGCCTGAGGTGGATTTCCCGGATTCGTTAGGCGCGTTCATGGAGGCCTGCATTGTAGCAGGGCCACCCGGCGGACGAGGTTGCGAAAAGCGGGTGCAACCGACGCTGGCCGTTACAGATCGGTGTATTTCCGGCTGCTGCCGCGGGCCTTGTCGGCCGGGTACTTCAGGGCATTGAGCGCGAGCTTCGCCTTGGCGGCGGCAATCAGGTCCACGTCCACCTTGTCGGCCAGCCGGATGAGGTACAGCAGGACATCGGCCAGTTCCTGGCGGACGGCCTCGAGCTCGTCAGGACCGAGTGCGCGGCTGTGTTCCTCGGATAACCATTGGAACTGCTCCAGCAGTTCAGCGGCTTCGACGGACAGCGCAGCCGCCAGGTTCTTCGGGCTATGGAACTGATCCCAGTCGCGCTCGGCGGCAAACTGCCGCAGGGCGTCGCGCAAGGCCGCGAGATCGGCACTCACGAGGGCTTCACCCCGAGAGTCGGGTAGGGGATCCCGAGGTCCTTCAGGCGATCGAGGTACTGCTGCCACTTGGCGGCGTGGGTCGCGCCCAGTTCCTTGAGGTAGGACCACGTGTACAGGCCGGTGTCGTGGCCGTCGTCGAACACCAGCTTCAATGCGTAGTGGCCCACGGGCTCCACGGCCGTAATGCGGACCTCGTGCTTGCCGAGTTGCAGCGTCTCCTGGCCCGCACCGTGCCCGCGCACTTCCGCCGACGGCGAATGGACCCGCAGGTACTCGAACGGCAGCTCGAAGCGGCTGCCATCGTCGAACGTCACGTCGAGGACGCGCGACTTGGTCCGGAGCTTGATGGCGGTAGGGTGGGTCATCGGGACCAGCGATTGGCGACTAGCGATCAGGGCGGAGTTGCAGAGTATAGATTCCTACTGAATCCTGCCAATCGCCAATCGCCAATCGCCAATCGCTAATCGCTAGATCTATAGGATGTATCTCGTCAGGTCTTCGTCCTTCACCAGTTCGCCGAGGTAACGATCCACGTACGCGGCATCGACCGTCACCTCGCGGGTCCCGCCCTCGGTGGCATCGAACGACACCTGCTCCAGCAACCGTTCCATCACCGTGTGCAGGCGGCGGGCGCCGATGTTCTCGGTGCGCTCGTTCACCTGAAAGGCCACTTCCGCGATCCGGCGCACGCCACTTTCGGCGTACGTCAGTTCAAGTCCTTCCGTGCGCAGCAAGGCCTGGTATTGAGCGCACAACGACGCATCCGGCTCGGTGAGGATGCGCACGAAATCATCCACCTCCAGCGCTTCGAGTTCGACGCGGATGGGAAAGCGGCCCTGCAATTCCGGGATCAGATCGGACGGCTTCGACATATGGAATGCGCCCGATGCGATGAACAACATGTGGTCCGTCTTGACGATGCCGTACTTCGTGGTGACGGTGCTGCCTTCGACCAGCGGTAACAGGTCGCGCTGCACGCCTTCGCGCGAGACATCGGCACCCACGGCTTCCTGACGGCGCGCGATCTTGTCGATCTCGTCGATGAAGACGATGCCGTTCTGCTCGGCATTCTTCAAGGCCCTTGCCTTCAGTTCTTCCTCGTTGATCATCTTGCCGGCCTCCTCGTCGGTCAGGAGCTTGAAGGCTTCCTTAACCTTGAGCTTGCGGGCCTTCGTGCGGCTTTGTCCGAGGTTCTGGAACATGCCCTGCAACTGCTGCGACAGGTCTTCCATGCCGGGAGGCGCCATGATCTCGACGCCGGCCGGCAGCGCACGCACCTCGATCTCGATTTCCTTGTCGTCGAGCGCGCCCTCGCGCAGCATCTTGCGGAAACGCTGGCGCGTGCCGTCGTCCTTCGCCGCAGTGTCGGTCTCCGCGGTAAATCCCATCGACCGTGGGCGGGGCAGCAGCGCATCCAGTACGCGATCCTCGGCTGCGTCCATCGCACGATGCCGGACCTTCTCCACTTCCATCTCGCGCGTCATCTTCACGGCGACGTCGAGCAGGTCCTTGATGATCGAATCCACTTCGCGGCCGACGTAGCCGACCTCCGTGAACTTGGTGGCCTCCACCTTGATGAAAGGGGCGCGGGCGAGCTTGGCGAGGCGACGGGCAATCTCGGTCTTGCCGACGCCGGTCGGCCCGATCATCAGGATGTTCTTCGGCGTGATCTCGGCGCGCAGCGGCTCGGCCACCTGCATGCGCCGCCAGCGGTTGCGAAGGGCGATCGCCACCGCACGTTTCGCCGCACTTTGCCCGACGATGTGCTTGTCGAGTTCCTGGACGATTTCACGGGGGGTCATGTCGGACATAGTGGCAAGCAGGTCGGCAGTGGAGGGCTGGGCCGGGACGACGCCGTTCGGCGAAACGCTATCCGCGCAGTTCCTCGATGGTCAGGTTGCGGTTCGTGTAGATGCAGATGTCGGCGGCGATGTTGAGCGCCTTCTCGACGATGGTTCGCGCGTCCAGCTCGGTGTTCTGCAGCAGCGCGCGGGCCGCGGCTTGCGCGTACGTGCCGCCGGAGCCGATCGCCATCAGGTCCTCCTCGGGTTCGATGACGTCGCCGTTGCCGGAGATGATGAACGAGCTGCGCACGTCGGCAACGCACAGCAGGGCCTCGAGGCGGCGCAGGCTGCGGTCGGAGCGCCAGTCCTTCGCGAGTTCGATCGCGGCACGCGTCAGGTTGCCGTACTGCTGGAGCTTGCCTTCGAAGCGTTCGAACAGCGTGAACGCATCCGCGGTGCCGCCGGCAAACCCTGCGAGCACCTTGCCGTCGTACAGAGGGCGCACCTTGCGGGCATTGCCCTTCATGACCGTGTTGCCGAGCGTGACCTGCCCGTCCCCGCCGATGACGACGACGCCATTGCGCCGGACGGAGAGGATGGTGGTGCCGTGGAAGTCTGCAGCGGAGGGTGTGGTCATGGGGCTCAAGACATCAGGAGGCGGTGGGCGAATCTTACCGCGTTAGCTTCCCGACTTGCGTCTCGCGCGGGGATGCGCCGCGTCGTATGTCTTGGCGAGATGCTGGAAATCAAGGTGGGTGTAGATCTGCGTCGTCGAAATATTCGCGTGGCCGAGCAGTTCCTGCACGCCGCGCAGGTCGTGGCTGGACTCGAGCAGGTGCGTCGCGAACGAATGCCGGAACATGTGGGGATGCATCGGAATGCCGATGCCCTGCAACTGCGCCCATCTGGCCACGCGCAGCTGGATCGCCCGGGCGCCGAGGCGTGCTCCGTTGCGGCCGACGAACACGGCGATCTCCTCGGGCCCAGCCAGCGCCACTCTTTCCTTGAGCCAGTGGTGAAGCGCAGTGACCGCGTGCGCCCCGACCGGCACGATCCGCGTCTTGCTGCCCTTGCCGAGGACCCGCACCGTGCGGTCCTTGAGGTCCAGGTCCTGCAGATCGAGCTGCACGAGTTCGGACAGCCGCAAGCCCGACGAATACAACAGCTCCATCACGGCCTTGTCGCGCGTGCCCAGCCGGTCATCCGTGCGGAACTCGAGCAGTCGCGCCATCTGGTCGGCATCGAGCGTCTGCGGCAGGCGTTTGCGGCCCTTCGGGGCCTTGATGTCGACGCCGGGGTTGATGCGAAGGACCCCCTCGCGCAGCAGGAACTCGCAGAACGAGCGGACGGCCGCGAGGCGCCGCTGGATGCTCGCCGAAGACATGCCGAGGCGATGCTCGCGTGCGGCGAAGGCGCGGACTCGGTGGTTGTCGAGCTCGGGCCAGTCGGCTATCCGCTCGTGGTCGCAGAATGCGACGAACTTGGCGAGATCGCGTTCGTATGCCGACGACGTGTGGGCAGACAGCCGGCGTTCGCTCTTGAGGTGCGTCAGGAAGCGGGGAATCTGGACGAGCGCGGAGTCGAGCATGGGCGTGAACGACTCCGGCCCTGCGGTGACTAGAGGGCGCCGACGGCCTCGCTGACGAGCTCGCCGATGCGGGCAAGGAAATCCGTGCTCATCGTCGGGTGGAAGCGGTCGACATCCGGGCTGCCGATGGCAAGCAGGCCGTACGAGGAATTCGGACCCAGCGGCACGAGGGCAGCCGAGCCGATGGCCACCGTGCCTTCGCCGAACAGGTAGTCGCGCTGGCTGTCGCGGATCTGGCCGCAGCGGGGCCGCGCCGACTCGAAGAACGTCTCGAACATCTTGAGCTCGGCATTCGAGCGGTCCACCACGCGGATGTGGCGGCTCGTGAGACCGTTCAGTTCGGGCACGTCGGTGCGATTCAGGACCAGCAGCCACTGCGACGCGCCGAAGTCCTCGCGCAGCGAGGCTTCCAGCGTATCGATCAGCTGCGTGGCGCCGCGGGCACGAATCAACCGGCGGGCGAGGTGATGGATCTTGTCGGACAGGGCGTCGTTCGCGCGGGCGACATCGACGAACTCGCGGACCTTGGCTTCGAGCTTCTGGTTCTTGTCGCGCAGGACGAGCACCTGGCGTTCGACCAGCGAGACGGTGGACACGCCGCGCTCATGCGGCACGCGCAGGCGGGCGAGGACATTCGCGTTGCGCTCGAAAAAGTCGGGGTGGTTCTGCAGGTAGTCCGCCACCGATTCTTCCGACGCGGCGACCGTGTCGACGCCACGAATGCCCTGCTTGTTCATTCAGAAACCTCTGGTACTTCAATCTTGCCTTCGAAGACCTTCTCGGCGGGGCCGGTCAGCCATAAAGGCTTATCCATGCCCTCCCATTCGACTGTCAGGCGGCCACCGGGCAGGTCCACTTGCACCGACGGTCCCAGCAGTCCGAGTCGGCGGCCCACGGCCACTGCACCACAGGCACCCGTGCCGCACGCCAGCGTCTCGCCGACCCCGCGCTCGAACACGCGCAGCCGGATATGACCGCTGTCCACCACTTCCATGAAACCGATGTTCGCGCGCTTCGGGAAGCGCGGATGATTCTCCATGGCGGGGCCCACACTGTCTACCGGCGCATCAGCGACCGATGGCACCCGCAGCACCGCGTGGGGATTGCCCATCGATACCGCGCCGATCTCGAACTGCTGGCCGAGCACGCTGATCGGGTATTGGTCCGCCTCTCGATCGGAGATGAACGGCAGCGACTTCGGGTCGAAATTCGGGATGCCCATGTCGACGGACACCAGCCCGTCGTCGCGGATCCGCGCATTCACGAGGCCGCCCAGGCTGTCCATCTTGAGGATCCCGGCGTCCGCGCGACGGTGGCTGACGAGGCGGGCGATGCAACGCGCGCCGTTGCCGCACTGTTCGACCTCGGAACCGTCGGCGTTGAAGATCCGGTAGAAGACATCCGTGCCGGGCTGCCGCGGCGGTTGCAGCACGAGGGCCTGGTCGAAGCCGATGCCGGTGCGGCGATCGGCGAGTTTGCGGAACGTGGCCGCATCGGGCAGTTGGGCGCCTTCGGGCGCGTCGAACACGATGAAGTCGTTCCCGACACCCTGCATCTTCGTAAAGGACAACAACATGGAAGAAGGATAACAGAGGCGGACCGGGCTCACCCGAGCTCGGCCCGGTCGATGTAGATACACCGATCCATCACGACCGTCATGCCACCAGCGCGAGCGCGTTCCGCCGCAGTCTCGTCCACGACGCCGAGCTGCAGCCACAGTGCCGGCAGCTTGAGCTCGAGGCACTCATCGACGATGGCAGCGACATGCCTGGGTTGACGGAACACATTGACGATATCCACCTTGTCCCCGGGACGAAGGACGGTTCCCAGGAGGCTGAGGTCCGGGATGGCGGGGATGCCCTGCCAGGTCTTGAGGGCCGGGTTCACCGGGATGATCCGGTACCCGTACCGCTGCATGGAGAGCGCGACGCCGCAGCTTGGCCTGGCCGGATTGTCGGACAGGCCGAGGACCGCGATGGTGCGGGCGGACTTGAGCAGTGCCGCAATGGTTTCGGGAGGGGGGTTTTGAAATGGCATGCGGGATATCCCCCTCCAGGGAGCGATCCGAATCCGTAGACATTTGTCCAACGCCCCCTTAAGTTAACACCTACACGGGAGCAGAGGAAAAGGGGACTCGATGCGCCACGTCATGGTCATGAATGCCAAGGGCGGCTGTGGAAAAAGCACCTTGGCAACGAACATCGCCGGGTATTTCGCCAAGGAGGGCGCGAAGGTCGCCCTTGCCGATTACGACCCCCAGCGTACCGCGCTCGACTGGCTCGAGGCCCGTCCGGAAGATCTGCCGAAGATCGTTGGGCTGGCTGCCTACGACGATGGCCTGCGCAGCGTTCCCCGCGACACCGAAGTGCTGGTCATCGACGCACCCGCCCGCACCCACGGTTCCGAGATGAACGAACTCGTCCGTCGTGCCGAGACGATCATCGTCCCCGTGCTCGCCTCGCCGATCGACATGAAGGCCGCCGCGCATTTCATGGGCGAGCTGCTGGAACTCGGCCGAGTGCAGCGCGAGCAGGCCCGGCTTGCCGTGGTCGCCAACCGCGTGCGTGAAAACACGCTGGTCTTCGAGGAACTCGACAAGTACCTGAACAAGCTCAAGGTTCCGTACCTGACGGCCCTGCGGCAATCGACCAACTACCTGCGTGCCTACCAGCGCGGCATGAGCGTGTTCGACCTGCCGGAATACCTCGCCTGGCCGGACTGGAAGCAGTGGGAACCGGTCACCAAGTGGCTCGGCAGCAAGAAGAGCCTACCCGGCTGAATTACGCCCGTTCCGGCGTACGCGCGCGGTGAAGACCGGACTGGAGATGACGGATCGATTCAGGGCAGCGGAGACTCGTGGATTCATTGCCCCCGTCGCTCTTCCTCCAGGCACTGCCGGATCCCGGCATCGACGTCGGCGTACCGTAGCTGCACCTTGAGATCGTGCAGCATCCGGCGGTTGCTGACCTGCCGCGATTCATTGAGGAAGGATAGTCGCGAAGAGCTCAGCACCAGCTGCGCTTCGTCCATCGAGATCTGCGGCGGTTCCGGCAACCCTGCCGCGCGGGCGACACGCAGCAGGAACTCCGTAGAGTTCAGTGGCGACCCGTCGGTGACGTTATAGATCCCGCGCGCGTCCGGTACGTCGAGCACGGCGATGCAGGCTGCCACTAGGTCATCGACATGGATGCGGTTGCCGATGCCGGCCTCTTCCACCCGCACTGCAGGCTCGCGACTCGCCAGTCGTTCAAGGGGTAGCCGTCCGGGGCCGTAGATGCCGGGGACTCGCAGCACCACGCGCCGCACCTCCTGTTCCGTGCACCACACCCGCACCATTTCCTCGGCGGTCACGCGTCGACGCGCCCGGGCCGTAAGAGGATTCACCGGCGTCTGCTCCGAGACTTCCCCGCCTTCGGCGTCGCCGTAGACCCCGGTGGTGCTCATGTAGACGAAGACTCGCGGACGGCTGCGCATGCCGCTCAGCAGGTGCGCGAGCCGGACATCGCTCTCGCTGTCGGTGGCAGGCGGCACGAGGTAGAAGAGCGTCGAGTCCTGCGCCCAGTCGCGTGGCAGCGGGGCACCGGCGTCGAGATCCACGACTTCGCCAACGAGTCCGAGGGCCTTGAGTTCAGCCAGGCTCGCTGTGCGACTCACGATCCCGAGCACGTCACAGCGCGACTTGAGTGCAACTCCCAGTCGCTTGCCGACATAGCCACAGCCGACGATGAGCACGCGCGGCGCCGGCGAGGTCGCAGCGCTCACGGCGTCATTCCCGCTGCCTTGAGCTTGGCGAGCGCGTCCGGCGCGTAGTCGAACGAATCAAAGAACAGCTGGTCGGGCGGCAGGCCTGCGGCGACGAAGTCGTGCCGGATGGCCTCGATCATTGCGGGCGGACCCGCGGCGTAGACATCGTAGTCGGCGAGTCGGGGATGGTCTGCGAGCACCGCCGCATGGACGAATCCGGTTGGGCCATTCCACCCGGCTGAGGGAGCAGACAGTACCGGCGTGAACCGCAGGTTGGAATACGCCTTGAGCCATGCCCGGATTTCAGGCTCGGCATAGAGGTCCGCTTCGGCAGCGGCGCCCCAGTAAAGCTCGAGCGGGCGCGTATCGCCTCGTTCCAGCAGCGACCTCAGCATCGCTCGCAGGGGTGCGTAGCCGGTGCCGCCCCCGACGAACAACGCGGGTCGCGAAGAGGCTTCCCGGAACGCGAACTGGCCAAGCGGTCCTTCGATGCGCAGCAGTGCCTTCTCCTTCATCGAGTCGAACAGCTGCTGCGTGAATTCGCCGCCGCGGACCCGCCGGACGTGCAGCACGAGCCGCTCGGCATCATGGGGCGGATTGGCGAGCGAGAAGCTGCGGCGCCGGCTGCCGGGCAGCATGATGTCGATGTACTGGCCTGCGACGAAGGTGAAGAGCTCCGCCTGCGGCAGCCGCAACGTGACTTCCATGACGTCCGGTGCGAGTGGCTCCATGTGCTCGATGCGGCAGGGAATGCTGCGCACCTGCGTGTCGGCGGCGGGCGTATGCGTCTGCCTGGTTTCGATCGTGAGCTCCGCGCTCGCCGGACGGGCCTGGCACAACAGCGCGTAGCCTTCAGCCTGCTCTTGCGGCGTGATGCCGGGCGGCAAGTCGGACAGATAGCGGACGCTGCCCGACAGGATCCGTGCCCGGCACGATGCGCAATGCCCTCCCTTGCAGCTGTGCGGCAGGTTGATCCCCGCACGGAGCGCAGCATCCAGGATCGACTCCGAGTCGTTGACCGACAGCACCTGCTGGCCCGGGATGAGCGTGACGGTGCTGGTCACGAGCGTCTGCGATCCGTGCTCTGCCTGCGCTCAAGCAAGCGCTGTGCGCGCATCCTGGGCAGGTTCGGCTTGCGGCCGACAGCAAGCACCAGCGCTTCGCTCATCGCCCTGAAAGCGCGGTCGCGTTCGCCCAGCTGCTCGAGCAGCTGGGCCAGCGTATGCAACGTTTCAGGCCGGGGCCTGATCAGCGCGCTGGCCTCAAGGTAGCTGCGCGCCTTGCCGTAGAGTTCGGCGCGAGTACAAAGCCGTGCGCACGTCAGCAGCAGAGCGGGATCTTCGGGATGCTTGCGCAGCCACTTCTCGGCAGTGTCGAGTGCTTCCAGCGGATCGTCGGGCTCCAGCTCGCCGAACGCGAGCACGGCCGGTTCATCCCACTGCCGATTGAGCAGCTCGCGCAGCGCCTTCGTCGCAGGCCGTTGCTCGCGGCAAGCCATTGCGGCGCGCGCATACGCGATGACCACATCGGTGCGGCGACTCACCGACTCGGGCGCCGCGTCCCAGGCTGCTTCGACCTGCTTGAACTGCAGTGAGCCGCCGGCTGCCTTCAGCCGGTCGAGGTAGATCTGCACGACGATCTCGTCGATGGTCGCCTCGGAAATGCCGCGCGCACGGCGGAGCCGTGGCTCGAGCTGCTGCAGCCGTTCCCAGTCGCCCGTCTGCCGGTAGATCCTCGCGAGCAACACCAGCGCGCGTGTGTTGTGTTCCCCGCTGGCTTCAAGCTGCTGCAGGACCGTGAGGGCGGCTTGCGACTGCTTGTGGCGCAGGAAGATCTCGGCTTGCGTGATCAGCACCGGAGCGCGGTCGCCGGCCGTCGAGTCGAGCGCCTTGGTCAGCCATTCCTCGCAGCGGACTCGCTCGCCCTGCAGGTCAGCGGCACGCGCCGCCACGAGGTAATGCACCAGCGGCGATTCGCTGTCGCGTGCCGAGCGGGTGACGGTGTCTTCCGCAGTCCGCCATTCGCCCTGCGACAACTCGAGCAGTCCCTGATACAGCGAGCGGCGTGCGCGGTCGCGGCGTCTCGCTGCTTGCGCTTCCTGCAGCAGCTTGCGTGCCTGCACCAAACGAATGCTCACGCGGATGAGCGCGTAGGCGGCCACGAGCAGGACGACGAACACCGGCACCGACATGTCCACGATGACGCCGCGCAGGGAGAGCGCGACGTGGCCGGGATCGGGCAACAGGACCTCGGCCAGCAGCGCGCCGATCACCAGCGCGGCGGCGGCGTACCAGGCCCGCTTCACGGGCCTGCTCGCGTGATGGGCACCATCTGTTCGAGCAGCCGCAACGAACCGGACACGTCCGGCAGCGGAGGTGCAATGTCCGTGGCTGCAAGCTGCGTGAGTTCGGACGCGAGCGTCGCGACAGTGGCATCCGTGCGTGCGAAATGGTCATCCAGCCAGGAGCGGGCTTCACCGATGGCGGAGGCGAAGGCCTTCTGGTCGGCGCGCGCGATCGCAAGCCGCGCCTCCAGCAACAGCACTTGCAGTTGTTGTCGTTGCAGGGTCTGCTGGTCGCGGGTCAGCAAGGCGCTCGAGCCGGCGGTGGTGCTGCGGACGGTCACGAGCGACCCGAGCGCCTGCTTGACCAGCAGCCATGCCCTGGCGATCGGGCCGGGCGAGTCGCTGCCGGCCACAGACGTTTCCATCGCGGTCTCGGCGGCGATCCCGGCCGTCGTCAACGCAGCGGCATCGATCTCTGCCTGCCTGAGCTGCGCAGTAATGCGGTCAAGGTCCGGTCTCTCGAATGACCGGAGCGACTCGAGGTCGGCGGTGACCTGCTTGCGGACCGTACTGAGGGCGGGTTCGCGCAGCTGCGCAAGGCGGCTGTCCGCCGTCGTCATCGCGTCGAGGGCGGCGTCGACGTTGCGGTCGATCTTGAGCTGGCGCTGCGCCAGGGCCAGCAGCGCGAGCGCCTCCGCCCGGGCCCACGATCTCTGAGGCAGGGTCATCCGGTCCTGCAGTTCGGACGTGGTGTTCTCGAGGGCAGCGACATCGCGTGACAGGCTGAGCAGGGATTCCATCTGCTTGCTGGTGGCGTCGTTCGCCGCCGCTTCGCGTTCCGCAAGCGCGGTGAGTTCAGTGCCGAGCCTGGCTTGCGCCGCTGCGAGCGAAGCGGTCTGAGCTGTGAGCTCGGCGACCTGGGTGTCGAGCGACCGGCCACTGAAAGCGACGAACAGCGCAATGACCAGCGCCGCGCCCGCCAGCACGGAGGCGATCAGGCCGGGACGGCCGGGACGGGGATCGTCGTCGGCGAACAGGGCGGTGGAGGGGTCGTCATTCATCGGAGATTGGGAAGCCTGTCGCGGCGTCCAATCGTAGCAGGTTGCCCCGGATCCTTGAGCGGCGGATGCCCCTACTGCGTCCGGGCGCGGGTGCGCCAGCGGGCGAGCATGCCGGCGAGCGAGTCGTCGTCAGCCGCCGGCGCCACAAGGATCTCACCGTGGCAGCCCAAGGCGCGCGCGGCGTCGGCCAGCCTTGGACTGACTACGAGGATCGTGGCAGCGGCCAGGAGTGCCTGGCCGTCAACCCCGAGCATCCGGTGCAGGTTGGTCAGGATCTCGCCGCTTGTCGCGGTGACCACTTCGATGCCGCCGTCGCGCCAGCGCTGAAGCAGCTTGCCCCGGGCAGTATCGTCCAGTTCGGCAGGCACGCGGCGATAGACTTCGAGGTAGTCGACTTCGATGCCACGGGCGACCAGTGCCTCTTCGAGTACTTCGCGACCGCCGCCCCCGCGCACGATCAGCACCCGATGAAGGCTGTCCGCCTGCATCCCCGGGTGGGCGAGCAGCGCTTCGCTCGTGAACCCGGCTTCAGGGACGATGGCGGGTGCGGCTCCGGCAGCCGTCAGCGCTGCCGCCGT
Source organism: Steroidobacteraceae bacterium (assembly GCA_040080215.1). GTDB lineage: Bacteria > Pseudomonadota > Gammaproteobacteria > Steroidobacterales > Steroidobacteraceae > CAIUGU01. The sequence continues at coordinate 4,819 of JBEBIT010000001.1, read as the reverse complement.
GGACTTGCCGATGGCCGCGATGACGGTGTCCGGGGTCCGGGCAATCGCCTTGAGTCCGTGAGTCACGGCGTTCGGGCTGACGAAGACCACGACGTCGTAGGGGTGCGGGCCGGGCTCCGGATCGGTCGAGACGGTAACCGGTTCGGTGAGGCCTTCGATGACGAGGGCAGGCAACGGAATGGCATCGCCGCCCAAGGACGCGATCTTCCGGCACAACGACGCTCCCGAGTCCGCCGGTCGCGTGACCAGCACGGTCAGGCCGGTCAGCGCGGGGGTCGGGGCCGGGATCAAGAGATCGCCTCTGCCCGCATCTCTTCCAGCAGCTTCTCGGCACCGTCGTTGAGGAGACGCTCGGCGAGGTTCAGCCCGAGCGACGCTGACGTCTCCGCCGGCCCGGCGACACGGCCGCGGAACATCTGGTCGCCCGCCATCGAGCCCACCATCCCGCGCAGCGTCAGCAACGAGCCTGACAGCTCCGCGAAGCCTGCGATGGGAGACTGGCAACTGCCTTCGAGCCTCCGGGCAAAGGCCCGTTCCGCCGTGATGCACAGTTCCGCCGTGCGGTCGTTGAGTACTGCAGTCAGTTCGCGACTGCGGGTATCCGCCGAGCGGCATTCGATGCCGACGATGCCCTGGCCGACAGCGGGGATGCTGCGCTCTGTATCGAGCAGTTCGGTGATGTGTTCGGCGAGGCCGAGGCGATTGAGCCCCGCGCTGGCAAGGACGATGGCGTCGAATTCGCCTTCGGCCAGCTTGCGCAGGCGCGTTTCGACATTGCCGCGCAAGAGCAGGGTTTCGATATCGGGCCGCAGTGCCTTGAGTTGGCACTGGCGCCTCGGGCTTGACGTGCCGACACGGGCGCCGTGCGGCAGCGAGTCGAACGAGATATAGCGGCGTGACACGAATGCGTCGCGCGGGTCGGCGCGATCCAGGAAGGCACAGAGCATCATGCCGTCAGGCAGTTCGCCCGGGACATCCTTCATCGAATGCACGGCGATATCGGCGCGGTTCGACGCCAACGCGACTTCGAGTTCCTTGACGAACAGGCCCTTGCCGCCCACCTGCGCGAGCGCACGGTCCAGCACCCGGTCGCCCTGCGTCGTCATCGGGACGAGCACGACTTCAAGGTCCGGGTGGGCGGCACGCAAACGGGCGGCTACGTGTTCGGCCTGCCACAGCGCCAGCTTGCTCTGCCGCGTGGCGATCCTCAAAGGGGTTCCGGCTTCAGTACTCATTCTTCTCTCGCTTTCACGGAGTCCGCTCCCCGGCGGACCTCGGCAGCAAATTCCACCAACGCGATGATAAGCGCAAGCAGCACCGGTCCGAGGAACAGTCCTGCGGTTCCGAACGTGGCAATGCCGCCCAGCACGCCGATGAACACCGTCAGCGTCGCGACCGGGGCCCGGCTCGAGACCAGGATGGGCTTCAGCAGGTTGTCGATCGTGCCGACCAGCAACGCGCCCCAGATCAGCAGGAACGTCGCGGCGCCCCACCGGTCCTGGCCGGCCAGCACCAGCACGGCGGGACCCCAGACGAGCGCGGTACCGCCGAACGGCAGCAGCGCCAGCAACGCGGCCAGCACGCCGAAGACCAGCGGCGAGGGCAGGCCGATCACCGCGAAGGCAATGCCGACCAGCAGACCCTGCAGCAGCGCGGTGAGGCCGGTACCGAACACAACCGCCCTGATGACCGCGCCTAGGTGGGCGAACAGGTGCGACTTATTCGCGGGCGTCATGGGGATGAGGACCCGCGCCGTGTCCATCATGCGTTCGCCGTCCCGGATGAAGAAGAACAGCAGGAACAGCGTCATCGTGAAGGTGGCTACGGTACCGATGGCGCCGAGGAACACCTGGCCGCCCATCGACGCGAGTTGCTGCAGCACGCTGCGCGCCCCCTCGATCAGCCATCCTTGTACCTGCGACGTCGAGATGCCGGCAGTCTTCTCGGCCCACAGGAGCGCCGGACCGATCGCGGGGATGTCCGTGATACTCCTGATGTTGCCGAAATTGTGTTCCGTTACTCTGCCTTGGGCGAGCTGCAGCAGGTCGCCCGCCTGCGAGGCGATGGCTGCGGTCAGCGCCGTCAGCGGGCCGACGAGGACCACGAAGGTGGCCAGCGTCAACACCAGTGCCGAGAGCTGGACGCGGTTGCCGAAGCGCTTCGCCAGCCGGACGTGCAGTGGGTGCAGCAGGAAGGCGATGAACAGCGCCCAGATCAGTGCGCTGTAGAAAGGTTCCAGCAGCCGGTACAGCGCCGTGCCGAGCACGAGCACCGTAGCGACTGCAAAGGTGCGCGTATAGAACGGCGACGCGCGCAGCCGAGTGTCGGGTGTCGGGTCCGTCACTGGAGATTGGTTCCCGGGTGTAAGAAGTGACCCCCATGCTATCACTCGCTTGCCGATTCTTGTCGGGCGCGACTAACATCGATCGGGCACCCTGATGTGCGTGCGATTCCACAGGAGACGGCCATGCCGAAGACCATGAAGCAGGAAGAAGTAACGACCGACAAGCTGCTCGCGGACCTGCAGGCCGTGGTCGCAGACGCCGAAGCGTTGCTCAAGGCCACCGCCGGCCACGCCGGGGAGAAAGTGCAGGAAGCCCGCGCCCGCGCGGAGGAGTCGCTTGCCGCAGCCCGCGAACGCCTTGGCGACGTCCAGGACGACGCCCTCCGGCAGGCACGCGAACTCGTCACCAGCGGCGAGGAGTACGTCCGCGAGAATCCCTGGGGCGCCATCGGCATTGCTGCAGGCGTCGGCGTGCTCGTGGGACTGCTGCTCGGTCGCCGCTGACCGTTCCTGCGAGGCGCCCCATGAGCGATACCGACGACAACGACGCACCCGGCCCCGTGAGCAGCCTGCTGGGTTCGCTGGCCAAGGTGTTCGCCACCGTGATTGGCATCGCGCAGACGCGCCTCGAGATCCTGTCCACCGAACTGCAGCAGGAAGTGACGCAAGCCGCGCAGATGCTGTTGTGGGCGTTCGTTGCCGTCTTCGCCGCCGGTACGGGCCTGTTCATCGGTGGCCTGGTGCTGATCTTCGCGTTCTGGGAGACCCACCGCTTGCTTGCTGCCGCGCTGGTGATGGTCTTCTTCTTCCTGCTGGCCGTGATCGCGGTGTTCATGCTCCGGGCGAAAGTGAAGTCCCGGGGCCGTCTGTTCGAAGCCACGCTCGCCGAGTTCGCAAAGGACCGTGAACATCTGGGGCCGCGTCGGTGAGGCCGACATGAGCAAGCAACTGAGTGCACTGGAAGAGCGTCGTGAGCTGTTGCAGCAGAAGGCGGACTTGCAGCGGCAACAGCTGGGTTCGGCCGTCGAGGAAATCGATTCGCGGATCCGGCGTGTCGAGGGCGGGCTAGGATCAGCCCGGAAGTTCCTGCAACGGCCTGCTGTCCTGGCAGGTGGGGCCGCGCTTGGGTTGCTGGTCGGTCCGCGCAAGGCCCTGCGTCTTGCGGGCCAGGCAGCGCTCGTGGTTGCAGCTGCGCGGCGCCTGTTCCGCTTCGTCCGTCCTTCCTGAAGTCTACTCTGCGACGCCTTGTCTCAGCCTGCGCAGCAATTCGCCGGCATGGCGACGGCTGACCTGCAGCGGCTCGGCGCAGTCACGCATGCGCACCGCGTACTGTCCTTCCGCAACCCTTTCCACGGCAGCAATGTGCTTTTCCGCGATCAGGGCGTTGCGGTGGATGCGCACGAAGTCCGGCGAGAACTCGTCGTGCAGCGCCTTCAGCGGTTCGTCGATCAGGTCTTCGCCGCCGGCGTGCCGCACGGTGACGTACTTCTGGTCGGCGAGGAAGTAGTAGACGTCGCCGACGGGGATCAGCTTCAGCTGCTCACCGAGGCGGGTGCAGATATGCTGGCGGCGGGGCTCGAGCCCGGCAGCCTCCGCCACCCGCGCGAGGCTCGGACGATTGATGCGTGCGGCATGCGCCAAGGCTCGCGCGAGCTTCTCCTTGCGCACCGGCTTGAGCAGGTAACCGATGGCCTGCGTCTCGAACGCCTCCAGCGCGTACTCGTCGTACGCCGTCGTGAAGATCACGGCGGGGGGACGTTCAAGCGTGGTCAGGTGACGGGCGACCTCGATGCCGTTCAGCCCCGGCATGCGGACGTCGAGCAACACGATGCCCGGCTCGAGCGTCGCGCACGCCTTGAGCGCCTCGTTTCCGTCTGCTGCCTCGCCCACGCATTCGCAATCGTCGATCTCCCCGAGCAGGCGCTTCAACCGGTCGCGCGCCGGCGCTTCGTCGTCGACGATCAGCACCCGCGTGCTCATGCGGCGGGGCCTTCGTAGGGAAACGCGAGCAGCACGCGATACTCACCGCCTTCCTGCGTCACTTCGACGCGCGACTGTCCCGGCCAGGCGAGATCGAGCCGTTGCCGGATGTTGTCGAGTGCGAGCCGGTTGCCACGGCGCTCCTTCGGCGCCACGTCGAGCGAGAGCGGGTTGCGGACTTCCAGCTCGATCATCGAACCGTCGAAGCGGCTCGTGATGGTGACGGTGCCGCCTTGCGGCAGTGTCTCGATACCGTGGTACACGGCGTTCTCGAGCAGGGGTTGCACGAGCAGGCTCGGCACCAGCGCGCGCATCGGCGTATCCGCGACGTTCCAGCGGACCTGCAAGCGCTCCCCGAGGCGCAGCTGTTCGATGCGCTGGTAGATGCGCGCCACTTCCAGTTCTTCCTTGAGCGGGATGCGTGTGCGGGCGTCGCTCAGGTTGGCGCGAAAGAGGTCGGCCAGGTCCTCGACGGCTTCCTCGGCGCGGCTCGGGTCCGAGCGCGTCAGCGACGCGATGGTGTTCATGCTGTTGAACAGGAAGTGCGGCCGGATG